>WOYW01000006.1 GCA_011620605.1 Bacteroidales bacterium
AATATACGGATATATGCCTGATGATTTTGTGTTAAGAATTGCTGGTCCCGATAATATTTTTGCTGTTCCTGTAGCTGCAATTGTGGGCATTCCTTTGTACATAAGAGCAGAAACAGCAATTCCAATTGCAGTATCACTTATTGGGAAAGGAATGGGTGTTGGTACAGCCATTGCTTTAATAATTGGAGGTGCTGGTATGGCAATTCCTGAAATGAGTATGTTGGCAGGAATTTTTAAAATTAAACTTGTAGCTGCAATTGTAGTAGTAATTTTTATAACTGCTGTCCTAAGTGGTTTTGTTTTCAATATATTTTTATAACTTTATTAAAAGGAGAAAAGAAGATGGAAAAGAAAAAATCAAAAAGTTTGTTTAGTGCTTTGTTTGCACCAAAATCAAATTCAGGTTGTTGTAATATTCAGTTTGAAGAAATAACTGATGAGAAAGATTTGACCGAAAAACAAACCAAGGATAGTCTTGAAAATATAAATGAAGATAAAAAAGACAGTCCTGAAAATAAAGGAAACGACAACTTTTGCGGTTGTGGTTGCTGATCAATTAAAACACTGATTAATAGACGAATAATTGCCAGTGCATAACACGCAATATAGCAAAAGGCGGTGAAGTGCTTAATTGGAGCGGCTTTATCCCGTCCCAACTTCATCTCGGTTTGATTGTGAATCGCTCGCAATCCGCTTCATGACATATTGCCAAAACGTTAGTGTTCATTATGAAAAACAGAAACATATGAAAATGTATTTTCGATAGCAATAATGATTTTTATAGCATTACGAAACCCGAGGTCACCACAAAAGTAACGATTTATTAGCTGTTACACCCGCACGGGCAAATAAACCCTGCAGTATACGCTGCAGGGTTTATTTGTCTGTGCGGGTAAAGGGACTCGAACCCCCACGCCTTTCGGCACCAGATCCTAAGTCTGGCGCGGCTACCAATTACGCCATACCCGCAAAGATCTTAAAAACAGGTATCTGTTTTACGGGAGGACAAAGGTATATCTTTTTTCGCAATTAACCAGCTATCGACTTGCAGAGAAAATCACTCTTCTGTCAGATCATATCCCCAGTCAATGCCCTTGAGGGTGGCGGGAACGCCGTCTTTCATCCAGACAGGCATGGGGGCGCCTTTCAGGTAGTGGTTGAAAAACTGTTCCAGTCGTATGCTCAGGTCTTTGGCATTGGCTCTTCTTGACAGATTATGGACTTCATCGTTATACTGAAGCAGCCAGGAGGGTTTTCCCAGTCTGCGCAAAGCCGTGAAAAATTCTATGCCCTGGTACCAGGGTACCGCATCATCCTTGTCGTTGTGCATGATCAGCAAGGGAGTTTCCACCTTATTGGCAAAGAAAAGGGGAGAGTTTTCTATATACAGGTCCAGGCCGTCCCAGAGGGTTTTTCCGACTCGGCTTTGGGTGTCTTCGTACTGGAATTGGCGCACCATTCCCGAACCCCACCGGATCCCGCCGTAAGCACTGGTCATGTTGGATACCGGGGCTCCGGCTCCTGCCGCTTTCCATTTGAAAACCTCGGGCCGCGTGATCATGAAGACTACCTGGTAGCCGCCCCAGCTTTGTCCCTGTATGCCAATGTTCTCTGCGTCTACCCAGCTGTTTTCCTCAATGATCTTTTCCACTCCCGGAACGATGCAGTCCAGCGCACTTTTTCCGGGATGGCCTTCCTGGTAAATGATATCGGGTACAAAGACCAGGTATTCATTGCTTACAAAGAAGGGTATGTTGATCGTTGACCGGCTGGGTGCCGGCGATTTGTACGTATACAGTGTATGAGAACTTCTTTCGTAGAAGTAAACCAGCATGGGATATTTCTTAGCCGGATCAAAATTTTCCGGTTTGTAAAGGATCCCTTCCAGGTCCTGACCTATGGCGGATTTCCAACGGATCAGCTGGGCCGTTCCCCAATTATACATGTTTTGCTGGGGATTGATGTCGGTGATCTTCACCTGGGTTTTGAAATTGTCTTTGGTGATCCAGACATCGGGAGAATTTTCAAAATTATGCCTGATGTAGCAGATTACACCGCTTTCTTTTGATCGGTTGAAGTCGTTGAAGGTTACGGGCTCTTTGATCCATGCCTTCATGGCATCATTTTTCCCGGACTTCCTCCGGGCGGTCTTCGTGTAATAAACCCCGTTTTCTTTTGTCTTTTCGTCAAATGCCGAGAAATAAACAGTTGCTCCGGGTTTAATGGTCTCTTTCTCCAGCCTCCTAACGCCCGGAGGGTATACAACATAATCCGGCCTTGTGATACGGAAGGTGACCTCTTCCCGGCGTCCCAATCCCTCGGTCAGAGCCACCGGAGGTGTCTGTCCGGAAGGATCGATCTGCCACACGTCGTACCTGTCGTTAATGTAAACCGCCTTGTCTCCTTCTGCCCAGGCGCTGTACCCGTAAGAACGGGGCATACAGGGCGTGTCATGGAGTTCGTTGGCAAAAGAAACGGGAATGTCCGGGGTAATGCACGCGATTGCCTTATTGGCCGGGTTGTAGGAATACCACAACGAATCCAGGTTGTTGTACCAAACCAGGTATTTCCCTTGGGGAGAAGCGCCTACGTTAGAGATATAATGATCCTTAAGCACCAGTTCCGATGTGCCGTCGTTAACGTTAACAATATACAGATCGGCCCTGGGATCCGCACTCCACATGGATTCCAGCTGATAGTTCCAGTCGCTGACCGAGTAGCCCCAATCGGCATCATACTGGCACGGGACATGCACTTGAGGGTATTCTTCTTGGGCCAGTTGCCTGATCTGCGGTTCTTGTTCCAGGGTTGCCACGCACAGGTAGGACTTTTGCAGTTCCCGTTTCAGATTGTTCACCTGTTGGGGCTGCACGTAATTGTCTTTGTAATGCCAGATGTCCAGCCTGGCTATATCTGCTTCTAAAAGGGTGGTGTCTTTTACCGGACGTACGGGAGCGATCCCAAAAAAGATCCGGTGGCCGGATTTGCTGAAGACCGGTTCCCGGTTCTCACTGATCTGCCATCCATCCTTTAAATGTTCGTTTTCTATAAGCACTTCCGCCCGGGAAAAACCTTCTTTGTAATAAAAGATACTTGCCGAGTCGTTGCCGGATGTTGTGGTATCCGGTTTGATCAGGAACGCCATATGTTTGTTGTCCCGGCTGATGACAGGCAATTTTACGGTTTGCTTTGTACCGGAAGTATAAATGGTCATGATTTCCTTGTCTTTTGGGGTGTACATAAACAGACCTGCCTCAAGCAATGAATCCTTTGAACCGGGCCTTCTTACCAGGAAGAGAGAATCCCCGCCCAGGCTGAACTCATAATTGGTTACGGCTTTTAATGTATCAATCATTCCCGATGTAAGGTCGTAGACCATCAGGTCGCTTCCTGCTTTCTTGTCTTTTTTGACAGGCTCTTTGCCTTTGGTCGTATCGGCCGGCATTTTGGTCTGGTAGGCTATGTATTTGTTCCCGTATAATCCTTTCTTAAAAGATTCCAGGAAAGGGTATTTGACCAATTCGCCGGTATAGCAATTGTATATGCCGAGTGTGTCTTTGGGCATCTGGTCCGGTTTGAGTTTTTTGCGTTGTGCATCCTTCGTCTCGGCAAAAAAAGGCTTTACAGATGCTATAAGGAACCTGCCGTCGGGAGTGAGGACGGGCCGTTCAGCCCTTTGGATGGGCTTCTTTTCCAGGGTTTTGGAATTCAGCACTTCAACGTAACCGTCTCCTTCCTGTTCCTTTACCGTATATGCAATGAATGTTCCGTCATCGCTCATGGAAACGGAGCCGACGCTTTTCCACGCGTCATAAACACTGTGATCCAGGGGTTTTTTCTGTGAGAATACAGAGGTTGCAAAAAGAAGCAGAAATAATGTAACCGTGATTTTTTTCATTTGATTTGAGTCTAATAAAAGTATGGTTCCTGCAAAAATAAGCCAAAACGCTGGAATCCAAAACATCAAATTACCCCGCGCACATCCCGTACTTTTCGTACTGTTTTGCACAGGAAGTTGTAAGAGGCAATCCCCACTGTAACGTTGGCAATACACCCGGCCCACATAACACCCTTAAGTCCCAGTAATTCAGACCCAAGCAAGGCAAGCGGCACAAAGATCCCCAAAGTCCTTATGGTAATGAATGTGGTCGATGGATAGGGTTTGTTCAACCCGTTGTATGCAGCCGTACTAAGCATGACCAGTCCCTGGAATCCGTAACTGGCTCCGATTATGTAAAAATACTGGCGTGTAATGGCAATGACCTGCACGTCCTTTGTGAAAACCGAGGCTATGAACTGCCCGAAGAACAGCAGCAGTAAAAGCACCAACCCTCCCCACATCAGGGAAAAACGGGAAGCGTACCGCAAAGACTGGAAGATTCTTGGAAAGGCATTGCGGCTGATGTTCTGTCCAATGAAAATGATCATGACCGAGCCTAAAGCCGAGATGACCATAAGGGCAAACATTTCCACCCGGGATGCCACTCCGAACGCGGCAACTGCCTCGGCTCCGTAGGACGAAACGATCTTGGTAATAACGGCCAGGGATAACGGCGTTATCAGTAATCCCAGTGTGGCAGGACCGGCTATATAGAACACTTTTCTCCAGACTTCAATGACTTTTTTCACGGATTCCAGGTGAATGGTAATGATCTTTTCCCGCTTGATCAAAATAATGAGAATGATCACCATACTGACGCTCCTGGCTATGAGTGTAGCTAGGGCGGCTCCTTTTATGCCGAGTTCAGGGAATGGCCCGTACCCGAATATCAGCAACGGGTCCAGGATGGTATTGATCACGGCAGAAGCCACCATAAGCATCCCGGGAGTGAACGTATCCCCGGTTGCCCTGACAATATTGTTCCCGACCATAGGCAAAACCACAAAGGGAACTCCCAGGTACCATACAGACATGTAATCGTGGATATAATCCAGAATATCGCCTTCTGCTCCAAGCATCGTAAAAAGGGGTCTGATGGTAGAAATACCTGCCGCTACAAACAGCACAACCAGCAACAACCCCAACAGGAGTGCACTGCTGGCCATGGTTTTCATTTTCTTTCTGTCCGCCGTTATTACATTTCTGGAGATCAACGAGCTGGTCCCTATTCCGACACCTTGTGCAATGCCGTTCAGAAACATGATCACTGGAAAAGTAAACCCTATGGCGGCCAGTGGTCCTACACCCAGTTTCCCCAGGAAATAAGTATCCACCAGGTTGAAGATCACCATTCCCAGCATACCGAACAGCATGGGCCAGGTCAGGGAAAACAGTTGTCTGGCGACATTTCCTTCTGTAAGGTTGCGGTTCAGGTGTTCCATGGATCGTTTGTGAAAATTTGAAGCTGCTATTTACTCAAAATCCCGTAATGAACAAAACAATTTTTTTTGTATATTGCATAAATTCTAAACTATAACTAAAATAATAAATTTATGGGAAAAGAAGCAATTAAAGTATCATCAGTAGATGTTGATAAACTCATTGGAATGTTGAACGCCGCCCTTTCAGAAGAATGGCTGGCTTATTACCAATACTGGATCGGGGCCAGGATGATGGAAGGTCCCATGAGGAGCGAGGTGGAACCTGAATTGCTGGTACATGCCGATGAAGAATTGGGACACGCCGTACTGGTGGTGGACCGGATCATTCAGCTGGGTGGCACTCCCGTGATCAATCCAAAGGATTGGACCAAATTTGCCCGTTGTGCTTACGAGGAACCTTCCGATCCCTATATTGAAAGGATCCTGGAACAAAACCTGGCAGGAGAAAGGTGTGCCATCAAAAGGTACCAGGAAATTGCCGATTTCACGGCAGGGAAGGACCACTCCACGCACCAGATGGCCGTGCAGATCCTGAACGATGAGCTGGAGCACGAAAACGACATTGAAGACTGGATCACGGACCTGGAGCGTATGAAGGAAGAGTGGCGCAAGATCAGGCTCTAGAAGGGTATGATCTTTAAAACCGAAAAAGGGCAGGGGCATTTTGGATGCATCTGCCTTTTTTTTGTTCAGGGATGGATTTATCCCGTTCGGGAACCCGATCCGACGGCTCGGCAACATTCTTTTTTCTGCCGAGATTCATTTTTCTTCTTTTGTACGTCATTAAAAAAAGAAAAATGAAAACAACAATTTTATCGCTCATTGCCCTGATGGGCATTTGCTTGTCCGGGAATGCGCAAAATCTTACTTTTCCGGACATTCCACGGCAACTGCCGCGGGATCTGGTACTGGATTCTACCGTTGTACGTTCCTATGAAATGGTCACGGAATACCAGGATTACGATCTGAAAGGCAATTTTCAAAGAAAAACCAGGATCACAGCCGATTACACCTGTGGATTGGAAAACGGGACGACTGTCCGCTGGAACAATATATTTATGGCGCAGACTTATGAAGAATATGCGGACTTTTCAAAGGGGACAAAACAAGAACTGATGGAAGGATTTTCATATGCTCCTGCCGGGAATATTGAAAGTGCCACTTTCTTCGACGGTATCCCGGGTGCCGATATCATGCATAAAAACCTGGTCTGGGACATGGTTGGCCTTGAAGGTTTTGCCTATTGGTTCTGGGATGAACTGCACCTGAACACAGAGTACAAAGCAGGGAATTTGAACGCTTCGGTGGACCTGGCGGGAGAAGGGACGTTCACCAATAAAGACATCCGGATCCAATGGATAGGAATAACCGTAATTAATGGTGAAATTTGTGCAATAATAAAGTATTATACCATGAATAACCTGCTGGATGTGAAAACAGAAAATCTTTCTGTAAGCGGCAGGAGCCATTACTGGGGAGAGGTTTACGTGTCATTGCAGGATAAGGAAATTGAATACGCAACACTGTTTGAAGATGTGATCACAGAGGTCATAATGCCCGGGCAACCCGATTTTTCAGGCTATACGGTCAGGTACATCACTTTAACACGTAAATCATGAAATGGAATAACCACAAGGAAAAAGTGTTTTGGGTTGTATATCATGCCGGATTTGTGTTGTTTGCAATAGGGGCTGGAATGTTGATGAAGTACCTTCAGACCGGGAGTGCATTACATCCCACCTGGGTGGTGTCTGCTGCCGTTATCTATATCATGTCCTCATGCATTGGATATCTGGCGGTTTTTATGGTTAGAAAAGCAGAAAATTACGATCATAACAAACTCAAAAAACGTCTCCTTCCTTTACTCGTCCTGTTCTATGCCGCTTCTTACCTGATTGCCAACCTGGCCATAACGTTGGGTGCGCTTGGGTGGTTTCTTTATATTGGCAGGGACCTGGAAGAATTTTTCCCCCATCTTTTTCAAAATGAATTGAATTTCGGGAAAGGGAGTTTCTTTATATGGCTCATGGTGTTCACCATCTTTTTCATTTATTTTCTTTGGAGCAAATCGGTTACGCGTGAGCAGTCATTGATGGAGGAGTCTCTCAAATACAAATACAACACCCTTAAGGCACAGATCAATCCCCATTTTCTTTTCAATAGTCTGAACACCTTGTCTGAACTTATATACAAAGAGCCCTCACGGGCGGACAATTATTTGCAGAAACTGGCATCTGTATACCGGTACATACTGGATAACGAAGAAAACAGCCTGGTGCCCCTGGATAGAGAACTTGCTTTTGTAGAGGATTATTTTAACATGCAGAAAGAAAGGGATACCGATAAGATACACCTGACCGTTGAACGGTTTAGTAAGGGATCGTTTCTGGTCATTCCGGTTTCTATCCAGATGCTTTTGGAGAATGCACTCAAACATAACGCGGCAAGCAAAGATTCGCCGCTGGAAATAATGATCGCTGTTAACGAAGGATCTATATCTGTTTCCAACAATATCCAAAGAAAGCAGGTGATGGGCCAATCTACGAAGACAGGCCTTGGAAATCTTTCGGAAAGGGTTCGTTTGATCATGGGAAAAGAGATGGAAGTCAGTGAAAAAAACAATACCTTTAACGTGACAATCCCATTGATATCCAATCATAAATGAAAGTGCTGATCATTGAAGATGAAAGACATGCTACGGACAGGTTAGTCAGGTTGCTTCATGACGCCGATCCTTCCATTGAGGTATGCAAGGTCCTGGGATCTGTTGAATCCTCTGTCAACTGGTTTTTGACAAATCCCAGGCCCGATCTTATCTTTATGGATATTCAGCTGGAAGACGGGCTGTGTTTTGAGATCTTTGATGCCATTGCGCTGGACACTCCGGTGATCTTTACCACGGCATACAACGAGTATACACTTAAAGCGTTTAAGGTAAACAGCGTGGATTACCTGCTGAAACCGGTAACTATTGATGAACTCAGGCATTCCCTGGAAAAATACAGGAACATCCACAGACCGTCTGTCAATGTGGAACATATTGGGGAGCTGGTGAAGTATATGATGCCCAAAACCAAGGAACGTTTTCTGATCAGGATAGGGGAACACATTCGTTCCGTACCGGTGTCTTCCATTCATTGTTTTTTCATAGAAGACAGGTGTGTGTTTGCCAATGTGGCCGTCAACAAGAACTATCCGCTTGACTATTCACTGGACAAGATCGAAGCAATGATCAATAATGCTGCATTTTTCAGGATAAACCGCAATTACATTGTACATTTTGATGCAATAACCGATATGGTCGTCTATTCTTCCAACCGGTTAAAAATCTTTGTTGATACATTGCCGGATAAGGAACAATTGATCGTAAGCAGGGAACGGATAGCTGCATTTCGCCGATGGATTGACAGATAATTCTGTTAACTTTGTTTGTTATGTGTTTTCAAACAGAGTTATCACTTTCATACAGGCAGCTGGAAAACAGGTTCAATGCATTGTTTGCCCAAGGAGTGGATTATAAACCGGGAATATATTCCGGTTTTTCCCATCCACGGACACCTGTTATTGCCAACCGGGATCCCGTGACTCTGGAGATGATGCAATGGGGACTGATTCCCACCTGGGCAAAAGATCCGGAGATCAAAAAATATACGCTGAATGCCCGCCTGGAAACATTACGCTCTAAACCTTCTTTCAGGGATTCTGTTTCCCAAAGATGTTTGGTGGCAGCCAATGCGTTTTACGAATGGCAGTGGCTGGACCCGAAAGGAAAAAGCAAGAAAAAATATGTATTGACGCTTCCCGAAGGAGAAACATTCGGGCTGGCAGGATTGTGGAACACATGGACTGACAGGCAAACGGGGGAAGTCATTGATACTTATACAGTAATTACTACAGAAGCCAATGAACTGATGTCACGGATCCACAATTCAAAGAAGAGAATGCCCGTGATCATTGACAGGGAATACGAGGCACAGTGGCTGGACAAAGGCGAGATAAAAATGCAGAATGACCGGCTGCAGGCCACCCTGGATCCGCTCATTAATATTCCCGGTATAGGAAAAAGTATGGCAGAAGATTTGCGGGCCCTTGGAATTGAATCCGTGTCTGACCTTACCGGAAAAGATCCACAGCAAATGTATGACCGGTTGTGTGAAATAAGGAATACCGTACTGGACCGGTGTGTATTGTACGTATTTCGCTGTGCTGTTTATTATGCCGGGACAAATAAACCTGAACCGGAAAAAATCAAATGGTGGAATTGGAAAAATTATGAAAACGAACCAACAATTTTTAGAGAAAGCAATTGATCAGGCATTTACAGGTATACAAAACAATGAGGGAGGACCCTTTGGAGCCATTATTGTAAAAGATGGAAAGATAATAGGAAAAGGATGCAACAAAGTAACGTCATCCAATGACCCTACGGCTCATGCAGAGATAGTTGCCATAAGAGAAGCCTGCCAGGCTACGGGCAGTTTCCATCTTCAGGATGCAGTAATATATACCAGTTGTGAGCCTTGTCCCATGTGTATGGCAGCTATATACTGGGCAGGTATCAAAACCGTCTGGTACAGTGCCGACCGGGAAGACGCAGAGCGTATTGGTTTCGGGGATAATTTCATATACGAGGAACTAAAATTGCCTCCTGAAAGAAGAACCGTAGCCATGCACCGTCTGGAGGTTCCCCGGGCAAATAAACTGTTTGAAACATGGGAAAACAAACAGGACAAAGTGTTGTATTGAAAAAAACATAAAAATATCATGAAAATTGGAATCATCATTTGTGACAGGTACCGGAGTTGTGCCGGCGGAAAATGCCTTAGGGCTATGAGAAACCGTGAGGGGGCTTTTTCTATCTACGATAAGGATACTCCCCTGGAAGTTGTCGGATATACCAGTTGCGGAGGTTGCCCGGGAGGCAACGTGGAATACGTTCCCGCAGAAATGATCAAAAACGGGGCGGAAGCCATTCATTTGGCAACGGGAATGTTAGTCGGTTATCCGCCTTGTCCCAGGGTGGCCTATTTTAAAAAATTCATAGAAGAAAAATACAAAATACCCGTCATTACCGGGACCCATCCCATACCTATGAATTATTTCATCACCCATACAAACCTGAAAACATGGAATGGTGCATGCTGGGATGAACTGCTGAAACCCGTTTTACAGGATGATGCCATGAAACTGGCTTACGACTGATAAAAGAACCGCTTATGTATAAACATATATTTGGCCCGGTACCTTCGCGTCGTCTGGGTATGTCGCTGGGAGTAGATATGGTTCCCAAAAAAGTATGTTCCCTCAATTGTGTGTACTGTGAGGTAGGCCCCACTACTTTGTTGACTTCCCAAAGAAAGCCTTATGTTCCTGCCAGCGAGATCATCCGGGAATTGCAGGATTATTTTCGAACGCAGAGCAATCCGGATTTCATAACTTTTTCCGGTTACGGGGAACCTACTTTAAACAGTGAGATCGGAGAGATCTTCGATTATTTAAAAAGGGAAAAACCCGAAGTTCCCATTGCTGTCCTTACAAACGGGACCTTGTTGCATGAAAAAGAGGTAAGGGATGCCATTATGAAAGCGGATCTCATCCTTCCGTCTCTGGATTCAGCAACAGAAGAAGGTTTTAAGAAGATCAACCACCCCGTGCGAACCATCAGTCTTGATCAGTATATTGAAGGATTGGTAACATTTGGTCAGGAATTCACCGGGAAGGTATGGCTGGAAGTTTTCATCCTTCCGAGATACAACGACAATGTTGCCGAGTTGGATGCTTTGAAAAAAGAAATACTACGGATCCATCCTGACAAAATCCAGCTCAATACACTGGACAGACCGGGGACCGCTGCCGGCCTGAGGAGTGCAACGCGTAAGGAATTACAAAGCATAATTGATTACTGGAAGATCCCCAACGTAGAGATCATAGCTGCTGCCATTGAAAGACAAAAGATCGGTTCTTACCGGAAAGACGTGGAAAACGTTATCATGGAGACCATTAACAGGAGGCCCTGTACATTGGATGATCTGGCAAAGATCCTGGGAATGCATGTCAATGAACTGAATAAATACCTGGATACATTGGAAGCCACGGGAAAAGTGCGCACAGAAAGACAGGACAGAGGTCTTTTTTACATGATCCGTAACGGGAAATAACAAATACAGATTAAATTTACTGCGTATGGAAAGTATTGACAGTTGGATTGATAAGGTGATAATAAATTTGGGTGTTTCTGAGGGAGCGGCTCCCTACATCAGGCTGCTTGTCCTTTTGCTGGTAATTGCACTTTTGGCGTGGTTGTTTTTCTTTATCACCAAACGGCTCGTCAACGGAGTATTGCAAAAGTATGTAAAAAGATCACGTGTCAAATGGGATGACATGATGATGGACAATAAGGTTTTCTCAAACCTGGCCCATATTGTTCCGGCGATCATTGTCAAGATCATAACACCAATAATTTTCAGGGATTTTGAAAAAATTGTCCCCTTTGTGGTCAAGTTGACTGATATTTACCTGATCATTGTGATCATGATGGTGATCAACGCCACCTTACGCGTGGGTCAAAAGATAATTTCAAAGTCAAAAGCGTTTGTGGACAAACCGCTGTCCAGTTATTTCCAGTTGATAAGGATCATCCTTTATATTGCAGCAGGGATTCTCATCCTGTCCATTCTGATGGGAAAATCTCCCGTATATTTTCTGAGCGCATTCGGGGCCATGACGGCTATCATCATGTTGATATTCAAGGATACCATCCTGGGGCTTGTGGCCAGCGTACAGATATCGGCCAATGACATGGTACGTGTGGGGGACTGGGTGGAAATGCCAAAATTCAATGCAGACGGGGATGTGCTGGCCATTAATCTAAACACCGTGAAGGTACAGAACTGGGACAAAACCGTGACGACCATACCCACGTATTATTTTATTACGGACAGTTTCAAAAACTGGCGGGGTATGCAGGAAAGTGGCGGCCGGCGGATCAAAAGGGCTTTATACATCAATGCCCGTACGGTAAAATTTGTGGATCCGGAGACAAGGCAGCATTATATGCAATACTACCTGCTTAAGGATTATTTGGTTGTCCGTCAAAAAGAGATAGATCACTACAACAAGGAGTATGATGTTGATACATCAGTACTGATCAATGGCAGACGTATGACCAACCTGGGGGTTTTCCGTCATTACGTGGAATCCTATTTACGCAACCACAAAGGGATAAGAAACGACATGATCTTAATGGTAAGGCAGTTGAACATTGAAGACCGTGGTATACCAATTGAGATCTATTGCTTTACCACTACTACGGAATGGGTAAAGTACGAAGAGATACAGGCCGATATATTCGATCATCTACTGGCCGCTGTTTCTTTCTTTGACCTGGAAATATTCCAGCAACCCGGCGGAAGCGATATAACCCGGGCCTTTTCCGAAAGAAACACCTGAATCCGGGTAAATTAGGGTATTTGTATCCAGTTCATCTGTCCAAGGATCTCCCGGCTGCGCCTGAGAACATATGACGAGGGGGCGCGTGAACTGAAGCGTACGGGATTGGGAAGTGTGGCTGCGATCAGCGAAGCCTGGTTTTTTGTCAGGGCCCGGGCCGAGGTGTTGAAGTGCTCGCGGGCCACGGCCTGTGCTCCGTAAATCCCTTTTCCCATTTCAATGGAATTCAGGTAGACCTCCAGGATCCTTTCTTTGCTCCAGAACAATTCCAGCAGAAAAGTGAAATAGGTCTCCAACCCTTTCCGCAGCCAGGAAGACCGGGGCCACAAAAAAAGATTTTTGGCCGTTTGTTGCGTAATGGTACTGGCTCCCCTGGGTTTACGGCGTGTCCGGTTTTCTACCCGTGCTTTTTTAATCTGTTCAAGATCAAAACCTTTGTGTTCAAAAAACCGTTGGTCCTCAGAGGCTATTACGGCTTTCTGCAGATGTGCGGATATCTCCTCCAGGGGAACCCAGTCATGATGAATGACCGGTTTTTCACCTTGTGTTTTCTGTTCCGAGTAACGGATCAGCATCAAAGGAGTAAAAGGAACAGGATACTTAACGCAACCAGGCCGACGATCAGCCGCAGGAGGTGTTTAAAAACCTTTTGCAACATATTCTTTGTGACTATCTCCGGTGACGGATCCTTTTGTCTATGTATTTTGAATTGAGCAAACGGAGGATCCCCATGTAATCCAGTTTAAATTCCAGAACGTCCCCGACTTTGTATTTTTTAGGATTGTCTCCCAGGTCGATCACCAGCATATCTGAGCTGCCTCCAACAATGGAAACATCTTCATCGGCAGGGAAGAGGTGTTTGCGATCCACATCCAGGAGCCCTACGTCCACCAAAGCCCGGAAACTTGTTTTTCCCTGGAGCGATTCATCGAAAGTGGGCGTATCTCCTTCCAGGTTGGTTCCAAATTCCCCAATGGGGACCTGTGGTTTTTCCATCAATTCGATGATCTCGCTAAAGAGCACAAAAACGTCGGTCCGCATTTTCTTAAGGGTGGTATTGTTGTATACATCGGTTCCGCAAAAAAGCGTTTCTCCCACACGGAAATGATTGATCCCGGCAGGCAGCAGCCGTTGGAAGATCAGCGGGATGGTCACGGAAGATCCACCGGACACGTATTTGATCTTTTTGTTGAACTTGGCTTCTATCAATTGTTGATACAGGCACAACTGTATGAGTTTGTCCTGGTTGGGAAGGACTCCGTATAAACAGCTCAGATTGGCCCCGATCCCGACCACTTCAACATGTTCCAACTGAAAAACCATATCGTAAAAATCCAGCACACTGTCCCGCATGACCCCTTCGCGCAATTCTCCCAGTTCGATCATAATAATGATCTTGTGGGTTTTCCCTTGCCTTTCAGCTTCTTTTGCCAGGAGTTTTATGGTCTCGATCTCTGTGTTCATGCTTACGTCTGCATATTGCACGACACTTTTGATCCCCCTTTTTGCCGGCGGTTTGATGTATATGGTTTCAATATCCGGCCTGATGGATTTGATCAGTTTCAGATTGGATACCCTGGAATCACAAACCTGGTTGATGTTCAGGCGAAGCACTTCCTGTATGTAATCCTTGTTCCCGCACAGGAGTTTGGTTACGATTGACCATTGGATATTTCTTTTTTTAAAAAGCTTGTCCAGGTAGTCAAAATTGGCTTTTAGCTTAGCTGTGTCCAGCGATATATATGCCATGACATTAGTTTTTGTGGTACCTCATTTCAAGGTACTTATTGGTAAAGCCCAATTTTTCGTAAAGGATTTTCGCGGGGTTGTGCGGTTCTACGTGCAAGGCTACATTGCCTTCTGCAGTTTCCAGGGCCAGCTGCATCATTTTTTTGCCGATACCCTGGCCCCTGAACTCGTTGTGGGTAGCAATATAGACAAGCAGATTTTCAGGAACGAATCCCTGCATGCCGGTTTTTGTGACTACTACCACACAGGTAATGGTGCCGTCCAGGGAGGATTGCAGGATGAATCCTCCGGGTGAATCGGTTTCCCTTAGCGCATAATTGATGGCTTTCTCAATATCGGAGGGGTTGTCTCCGAATTGTTCCAGGTGTTTTGCCAGGAAAGCCACCATGGCTGATTTCTGTTCTTTTCCGGGTTTGTTATTTTGGTCGTAGTGTAAAATTTCCATGAGTTTTTTCTTTTATTGTTTTTGTTATTGTTTTTTTCTCAGATGCAGCAGTACCCACTCTTCTTTTTCCTTTCTTGCCACCAGGGTTAATCCGTTTCTGTTTGCGGCATTCATCAATACCGGGACGTCCGGCAAATAAAAGCCGCTAAGTAAAAGATGTCCTCCCTCCGGCCCGAGTCCGTTGGACAAAGTGTCCATTTCATCGGCCAGGATGTTTTTGTGGATGTTGGCCAGGATCAGTCCGTACCTGTTTCTTTGTACCAGGGATGCATCTCCTTGTTTGACAATGATCTTGTGAGCTATACGGTTTCTGCGGGCGTTTTCCCGACACGAATTAACGGCCCGTCTGTCGTTATCCAGTGCATGAACAGGAATTGCGGCCCCCATTTTTGCAGCCAGTATGGCCAGCACACCGGTGCCGCAACCCATGTCCAGAACGTGTTTGTTTTTGATGGATCCGTTTTCTTCCATTTGCAGTAGTGCTTCCAGCATCATGTACGTAGTAGGATGATGTCCTGTTCCAAAGGAGGATTCCGGCTCTATGACCAATCTCCATTTGGTTTCGGGCCATACGGTTATCATTGAATCCCTGCCCGGAGCCCTTATGCTGCACCCTTTTCCGGCATTGACGGTTACCGGATCAAAGCGTGACTCCCAATCCGTATTCCAGTTTTTTTCAGGAACGAATTTCTTGGAATATTCTGAAATTCCGTATGTTCCCAGTATAAGCCTCAGGTGAGACTCGTTAAAAACTGATGCGGGAATATAGGCCTTAAGGACAGGTACTGCAGTCAGAAAACCGCCGTACCCGATCTCCGCAAGCTCCGCTGTAAGGATGCCTTCTGTTTCTTCCTTATAGGGCTCAATGTTTATGCTGACAGCAATGTGATCCATTTTTAAGCGAACGATCCGGCTATGGCCAGGAAATCGTCTGCTTTAAGGGAGGCGCCGCCAATCAGGCCGCCGTCCACGTCCGGCCGGGCAAAGAGTTCTGCCGCATTCGAAGGTTTGCAGCTGCCCCCGTACAGGATGGGGGTAGACTCGGCAAGGTCTCCGAAAGACTCGGCCAGAAATGCACGGATAAAGGCATGCATTTCCTGTGCCTGTTCAGAAGTGGCTGTCTTGCCCGTACCAATGGCCCAGACAGGTTCGTATGCCACGATAACTTTTTTGAAATCATCGGGATCCAGCCTGAAGAGTACTTCACGGAGCTGGGAAGATACAACCTGAAAGTGCATATCGGATTCACGTTCCTCAAGAACTTCTCCCACGCAGAAAATGGGCCTGAGTCCGTTTTCAAGTGCCCGTTGAATTTTTTCCAGCAGGATCTCGCTGGTTTCACCGTAATACTCCCGCCTTTCCGAATGTCCCAGAATTACGTACTGGCATGGAACGGAGGCGAGCATTGCAGCAGATACCTCTCCTGTGAAAGCGCCTTTATCAGCGGATGCACAGTTTTGTGCCGCCAGCCCCGGGGTATTTCTGTCTTTGAGGATCCCGGAAACGGAGCTCAGATGTGTGAAAGGAGGTGCCACAACGAGCGTTATACCGGCGGGAACACTTTCAATACCGCGAAGAATATCTTCTGTCAGTTTCTTACCTTCTCTGATTGTGGTATTCATTTTCCAGTTGCCGGCTACAATTTTTTCTCTCATATGTTTGATGTTTTTGACGTTATATCTATCCTACAAAGGTAAGAAAATGATTGGTTTTTTGACGATTAATACCTACTTTTGCAGCCCCTTATAAGATTAATACTATGAATATCACTAAGAAACAAAATGATGACCTTTCCTTGCAGGTAACCGTTTCTATTGAAGAAAATGACTATAAAGAAAAGGTAAAGAAAGCGCTGAACGATGTCCGCAGAAAGCTGGATATCAAAGGATTCAGAAAAGGAATGGTGCCTATGGGCATGGTGGAGAGAATGTACGGACGTTCCACATTGTTGGAACAGGTCAATACGGTCATCTCCCAGGCCTTGAACGATTATATGGAAAAAGAAGAGATCCGGATCATTGGAGAACCTCTGGCATCGGAGGAGCAGGCAAAAACCGACTGGGACAACGATGTTGACTTTTCATTTTCTTTTGACCTGATGCTGGCTCCAGCTGTGGATATTCCCATTAACAAAGACCTGTATATACCTTTAATCAAAAAGGCGGTCACCAATAAAGAAGTAGATGAATATATAACAGGACTTCTTAATCAGTACGGGACAATGGATGTCACGGACAAGGTAGAAAAGGAAGATTTCCTGAAGGTAGATCTCTTGCAGGGTGAAACCGTAATTGCCGATTCCTATCTGAACCTGAAGTCAGTTCCCAAATTGAAAGACAAGAAAGCCTTTATAGGGAAAACAACCGGGGAGGGAATCCAGGCCGATATAATGACTCTTTTTGCTAAAGAAGAAGAACGTGCCATGCTGTTGCAGGTAAAACCCGAAGAACTTAAAAAATACCCCAATCCTGTATTTACTTTTACCGTAAAAGAGATCAAACGCTTTAAAGCTGCAGAGGAAAACCAGGAATTGTACGACAAGCTTTACGGGGAAGGGAATATTACTACCCATGAAGCATTTGTGGAAAAGATAAAAGAACAAATTGAAAAAAACCATGAAGGGGAGAGCAATTACCAATTTGCACAGGACGTACGTAAGATCCTCATGGATAAAGCAGCCATCCGTCTGCCTGAGAACCTGCTCAAGCGTTGGCTTTATGAGGGAAATGACGGCAAGTTTACCATGGAGCAGATAGAGAAAGACTTTCCTGCGTTCCTGGAAGATTTCCGCTGGCAGTTGGTACGGGAATCCATCATGAAGGAGGCCGGAATAAAAGTTGAAAAAGACGATATGATCCAAAGTGCCGTGGCCCTGGCTCGTTATCAGTTTACCATGTACGGTATGAACGATGTGGCTGACGAGCATTTGATAAAATATGCGGAAAGTATGCTGGCCAACGAAAAGGAAGCCAGGAATCTATACGAAAGGGCAGAAGAAAATAAAGTAATTTCGTATATTCGCGAAAACGTTACTGTAGATAATAAAGAAGAATAACCCATGACGGAATTTGAAAAATTTGCCATCAGGCATAAAGGTATCAGCAGCCTGAGTCTGCACCGGTACCAGTCTTTGTCCGGCAGCCCGGAAGCATCCATAACACCTTACATCATTGAGGAGCGTCAGCTGAATGTTGCACAGATGGATGTTTTCAGCCGTCTTATGATGGATCGCATACTTTTCCTGGGAGTCCCCATTTTTGATGAAGTGGCCAACATTGTACAGGCTCAGCTTCTTTTCCTGGATTCGGTGGATCCCGGGAAAGACATTCAAATGTATATCAATTCTCCGGGAGGGGCCGTTACGGCTGGTCTGGGAATCTATGATACCATGCAGCTGGTGCATTCAGATGTGGCTACCATTTGTACAGCCCAGGCAGCATCCATGGCAGCCGTGTTACTGGCTGCAGGGAATAACGGTAAACGTTCTGCATTGCCTCATTCCCGCATCATGATCCATCAACCCATGGGTGGGGCACAGGGACAGGCTGCAGATATGGCAATTGCCGTCAAGGAGATCCTGGAACAACAAAAACAGTTATACCAGATCCTTGCCGAGCATACCGGTAAACCGCTCCGGCAGATCACAAAGGATGCAGACAGGGATTTCTGGATGTGTGCGGAAGAAGCCGTAAAATACGGGATCGTTGACGAAGTCCTGAGAAAAACCAAAAAATAATGCAGAAGAAACCGCTCGACACGGACCATTGTTCCTTCTGCGGCAAATCCAACAAAGAAACAGGCCTGTTGATCACAGGACTCCATGCTTCCATATGTGAAAACTGTCTTCGGGATGCCAGTGTTGTACTGGACGAAATGTACGGGAATACAGTGCATGATGAAGAACCGGCCCGTTATCAGTATGAGGAGAGCCGCCTTAAAACGCCACGGGAGATCCATGAATTTCTGGATCAGTATGTCATAGGTCAGGAAGAAGCCAAAAAGTTTCTTTCCGTTGCCGTTTACAATCATTATAAACGAATTCGCTCCAACGGGAAAAATGATGTGGATGTTGAAAAATCCAACATTTTGCTGGTGGGGCCTACCGGTACGGGAAAAACACTTTTAGCCAATACAATAGCACGGATGTTGAAAGTGCCTTTTGCCATCGTGGATGCTACGGTTCTGACCGAGGCCGGTTACGTGGGAGAAGATGTGGAAAGTATCCTTACAAGGCTGTTGCAGGCCTCGGATTACAACGTGGCACGAGCCGAGCAGGGTATAGTATTCATAGACGAACTGGACAAGATTGCCCGAAAGAGCGATAATCCTTCCATTACAAGGGATGTATCCGGAGAAGGCGTTCAACAGGCATTGCTCAAATTGCTGGAGGGAACCGTAGTAAATGTTCCGCCCCAGGGTGGTCGTAAACACCCCGAACAGCACCTGATCCCCGTAAATACAAAAAATATCCTGTTCATTTGTGGAGGAGCCTTTGAAGGGATAGAGAAAAAAATAGCCAAGCGGCTGAATACAAGCGTTGTAGGATACGGAATGGCAGAAAAAAAAGCCCACATTGACAAGGATAACCTTATACGCTACGTAGCTCCCCAGGATTTGCGCTCTTACGGACTTATTCCCGAAATTGTCGGGAGGGTACCTGTCATTACGTTCCTGAAGAGGTTGGATCGCACGGCGTTATTGGATATTTTGACAAAGCCCAAAAATGCGCTTGTTAAGCAGTATAAACATCTGTTCGCAATGGATGGAATCAGGTTATCTGTAGACAAAGATGTGATGGAGTATGTTGTTGACACGGCCATGGAATTCAATCTGGGAGCCAGGGGCTTACGGTCTATTTGCGAAGCCATAATGGTAGACGCCATGTACGAGTGCCCTTCTTCCGGAAGAAAAACATTGCGCATTACCTTGCCATATGCCCAAAAACGTGTGGATAAAATCACAAAAATCATATAAACCTACTTGTTATGAGCGAAATCAAAGACTTTATTGAAAAAAACTCACCGCGTTTTCTGGAAGAACTTTTTAAACTGATCCGTATCCCGTCTGTCAGTTCTCAAAAAGAGCATAAAGAAGACATGCACAAATGCGCTCAGCAATATGTAGTGTCTTTGATGGAAGCAGGGGCAGATGAAGCCAGTATATATCCTACGGCAGGCCATCCTGTGGTTTTTGCCCAAAAGATCATAGACCCCAAAAAACCTACTGTTTTGGTTTACGGTCATTACGACGTACAACCGGTTGACCCTATTGAATTATGGAAGTCACCTCCTTTTGAACCGGAGATCCGGGACGGGGCTATCTACGCCCGTGGAGCCGACGACGATAAAGGCCAGTCATTTATGCATGTAAAGGCCTTTGAATATTTGGTCTCAACCGATCAGTTGCCTTGCAACGTCAAGTTTATCATTGAGGGAGAAGAAGAGATCGGATCACCTTCTTTTGGAGCATGGGCCCGTGAGAACAAAGAAATGCTGGCCTGTGATGTGATGCTGGTATCGGATACAACAATGATCAGTGAAGAAGTACCTTCTATAAATACGGGGATGCGCGGCCTGGCTTACGTGGAAGTCAAAGTTACCGGACCCGACAAAGACCTGCATTCCGGTCATTACGGAGGAGCTATTGCCAATCCCATCAACACGTTGTGTTCCATGATCGCACAATTGATAGATGACAAGGGCAGGATAACCGTCAAAGGTTTCTATGACGATGTGGTAGAATTGTCTGCCGCAGACAGGGAGATGCTGGCCCGTGCTCCGTTTGACACGGAGCATTTCAAAAGAGCCATAGGTGTAGGTGATGTTACCGGAGAAGCCGGGTATTCAACACTGGAGCGCACCGGCATCCGTCCGTGCCTGGATGTGAACGGTATATGGGGCGGTTACAGCGGTGAAGGCGCAAAAACAGTATTACCTTCTTATGCCTGTGCAAAAATCTCCATGCGTTTGGTTCCCAATCAGGATCACAAGAAGATTGCTAAACTTTTTGCGGAACATTTCAAATCTCTTGCACCGTCAGGAGTAACCGTAGAGGTTCAGGAACATCATGGAGGCCAGGGGTTCCTGGCACCCATATCTTCTCCCATGTATAAAGCCGCTGCAAAAGCCGTAGGGGAGGTATACGGAACTGAGCCTGTGCCCAGCCGGGGAGGCGGAAGCATTCCGATTCTTGCCGAGTTGGAGGGCATATTGAACGCACCCCCGTTGCTCATGGGATTTGGCCTGGAGCGGGATACCATTCATTCCCCCAACGAAAGTTACCTGTTAAGCCAGTTCCACAAGGGGATTGAATCTATCATCCTGTTTTACAAGTATTACAATAAAAACTAAAAGGCTATGAAATCACTGTTTTTACTGGTTTCTCTTGCAACGTGGTTGCAGGAAGGTGGTCCTGTGAAATTTTCCGCCAATTTTGATTCCGGATGCCTGGGTGAAATTGAATTGATAGACTCGGTCTGGGTGAGACCGTCGCTGACCGATTCGGTCCTGCACCTTTCTTACCGGGTAGTCTCCAGGTCAGATCCCCACAATCCGGCAGATCCGGAATTACAGCCCAGCGGGCGGTGGTTCTATTTTTTGATGGAAAATGTAAAAGGGAAACACATATACCTGAATTTTGAAAATACAGATCCAAAACGGGCCGTTTTTTCCTATGACGGAACACATTTTCAACGCTTTGAACATTACAGGGCATCCATGCGGAAAGTATCAGCCCTGTTTGATCGTGATTCCGTATATATTGCGTATTTTGTACCTTATGGATGGGAAAAGTTGCAGGAAAGACTGGAAGCATGGTCCGTCCCTGCTTACGTCAGAGTGGATACACTGGGAAGAAGCATGATGGGATTGCCCATACAGATGCTTACCATAACCGATCCCGGAACACCCGACGAGCAGAAAAACAGGGTATGGATACACGCCCGGGTTCATCCCAGTGAAACACCCGCCAGCTGGAAACTTGACGGACTTTTGGGCCGCCTGACTGAAGATTCTCCTGCCGGACGTGAATACAGACGGCGTTCCGTCTTTTATGTAGTTCCCTTTGCCAATCCGGACGGCGTCTACGGAGGGTATTCCCGGTCCAATGCCCGCGGAATTAACCAGGAAGTAAACTGGGACCATCCGGATTCCGTTACATCTGTTGAAGTCAGCTTGTTATGTGCAAAAATGGAGTCCCTTACCCGGGAAAAGCCTTTCGATATGGTTTTGAACGTACACGCACAGACTTCAGATAAAGCCAGCTATTACATTCATACGGAAGAATCCACATGCCCTGAATATTATATGAATGCCATGCGCCTGGCGTACCTTACAACGGATGACAATCCGTATTTTTTCCCGGAGGATATGTTTTATTCCTCTCCCGCTCCCCGTTATGTGGAAGGGTGGATATGGAACAGGACAAAAGGGAGAACGTTGGCCCTTACTATTGAAATGCCGTATTCCTATTACAACGAAAATCCCGACAGTAAATGGGTAACCGTTGCATCCCTGAAAGAGAACGGGGAATACCTTTTACGGGCAATAGGGGATTATTTCCTGTGGGATGTACCCGGCAGACATATTATTGCAGGAATGGTCAGAGGAAAAAGGACTGTTTACCGCTATTCTATGTTACCTGCCGGAGAATATCAACTTTATATGTGGGACAATGCCTGGATTCCTTTAGACACAATTGTCAGAAAACGTCCGGGTCCTTTCCGTTACGTGATACGGTCAAAAGAAACCCCGTACAACGGACCGCTCCGGGTAAGTTTACCCCGGGAAGCCCGGTAATCGTTCTATTCAATATTCTATTTGGCGTAGTCTACTGCCCTGGTTTCCCGGATGACAGTAATTTTGACCTGTCCGGGATATACCATCTCGTCCTGGATCTTTTGAGCGATGTCATGGGATAGCCGTTCGGCATCCTGATCTGTAACTTTCTCCGATCCGACTATTACGCGTAATTCTCTTCCGGCCTGGATGGCATACGTTTTGGTGACGCCCGGGTAGGTAAGGGCCAGGTCTTCCATACCTTTAAGACGCTTGATGTAAGATTCAATGACTTCCCTGCGTGCACCGGGACGTGCTCCTGAAATGGCATCTCCTACCAGGATAAGGGGTGATATGAGTGATGTTATGTCGGTTTCTTCGTGGTGGGCCCCAATGGCGTTGCAAACTTCAGGTCTTTCCTTGTATTTCTCTGCAAGACGCATTCCCAGGATGGCGTGTGGAAGTTCCGGATCTTCATCGGAAACCTTCCCGATATCGTGCAATAATCCGGCTCTTTTTGCCAGTTTTGTGTTCAGTCCCAGCTCGGCGGCCATAATGGAACAAAGATTGGCGACTTCACGTGAGTGTTGCAGCAGGTTTTGTCCGTACGAAGAACGGTATTTCATTTTTCCCACCAGGCGTATCAACTCGGCGTGAAGTCCGTGTATCCCAAGATCAATGCATGTTCTTTTCCCGGTTTCAATGATCTCCTCTTCTACCTGTTTTTGAATTTTGGCTACAACTTCCTCTATGCGTGCCGGGTGTATGCGGCCGTCGGTAACCAATTGGTGTAGTGCCAGGCGGGCTACTTCCCTGCGAACCGGGTCAAAAGCGGAAAGCAAAATGGCTTCAGGGGTGTCATCTACAACAATCTCCACACCGGTAGCGGCTTCCAGCGCACGAATATTTCTGCCTTCACGCCCTATGATACGGCCTTTGATCTCATCGCTTTCAATATTGAACACCGTTACGGCATTTTCTATGGCAGTTTCAGATGCAACACGTTGAATAGTGTTGATAACCACGCGTTTGGCCTCTTTGCCGGCGGTCAGCCGGGCTTCGTCCATTACCTCACTGATGTAAGACATGGCCTGGCTTTTGGCTTCTTCCTTCATGTTCTCTATGAGCAGGGCTTTGGCATCCTCGGCAGACATGTTGGCCATGCTTTCGATCTTTTCTATTTGTTGCTGGCGTAGTTTTTCGTATTCCTCCACCTTCTTTTCTGCCAGTTCCATCTGGGCAGCAAGCGTGTCTTTCAGGGCAGAGATTTCTTTGTTCTTTCTCTGAGTTTCGGCATTTTGCTGATTCATGGCAATTTCACGCTGTTTCAGCTTGTTTTCTGCCTGTGCGATCTTGTTGTTTCTTTCCGATATCAGCTGTTCATGTTCAGATTTTAATTGCAGGAATTTTTCTTTGGCCTGGAGGATTTTTTCACGTTTTATGTTTTCGGCTTCCAGTTCGGCATCTTTCAGCAGAATTTTAGCCCTCTTTTTCAGGACAACAGACCTGAAGTATGTGTATCCCAGCACAAAGCCGGTCAAAAGGCCGGCGATTATGCATATAGCAATGGTAATATATGTGTTGTTCATAAGTGTAGTTGGTATATATTTTTTTTAGTTGTCTTCATAATAAAAAAACCCGTTAACATACAGCTGTTTAGCAAAAACCCTGATAAGCAGGATTTGGAGGATCTGAGCTTTGTTGCAAACTTCCCACGTCCCGGAAACCGGAATTCCCCGAAGGGTTACAAAGGGGCCTGTTTTTAACAGTCAAGACACTCCATAAAGTTTAAAGTGTTGAGTTTCGCAAAGAGCTTGGTATGTAACGGGTCAAAAATTATCTTTCCAGGTATTCTCCTAAAAAATTATCCAGTGTGGCAATTTCAGTAATGATCTCGTTCGTTTCGTTATCTTTTTCGTATTTCAGCAGGCTCAGTACAAACTGAAGGGCTGCCATGGCCAGCGCGTCCTGGGTATCCTGTCCGGAGTACTTTACGCTGAATTGCTCGATCTTCTGATTGATGCGCAAAGCCGCTGCACGAACCATCTCCTCGTCTTCGGACGCTATTCGTAAGGGGTAATAACGATCAGCTATACTGATCTTTATGGATAATTTTTCTTCACTCATTGTTGTGCTCTACCGGTTGAGCATGTTTAAACATTTATCAATTTCCCTGATCAACTTCCCGATTTTCTGTTTTGCTTCCTTTGCATCTTCACCCGATGACTGAAAGGCTCCGGCCATCTGGAGTTTTTGCACTTTATTTTCTAAGTCTTCTTTTTCTTTTTTATATCTGTTAAGTTCTTCGCTAATAGTTTGTAGTTGTCCGTTCAATTCACGGTTTTCCGTCAACGCCCTTTCATGCAGAGAAATAAGAGTCTCTATCTTCTGCTTTAACGGGTCAATAATGGCTGCGTGTTGAGGTTTCATCTTTTTATACCGTTAAGCAAAGATAATGCTTTTTTAATGAATAAAAAAAGAGGTCTAAACGACCTCTTTTACGTGTTCTTTTCCCACTTCTATCGCCTTTTCGTTGAGTGGGATAAGGTGATGATGCCTTTCAGGCAAGGACTTTTTCAGGCCTTGCAGTACATTCTCTTTATCCAGTATGGGTTTTAGTTTCAGATAAGCACCTAGAACCATCATGTTAAAGGTCCTGGACATTTCCATACGGTTGGCCAGATCAGTAGCCGCAATGGAATAAATCTTAATGTCTTTCCGTGTCGGGTGACGGGAAATACCATTGGGGTCGTAAAGCAAAAGACCGCCTTTCCTGATTATCGGTTCGAATTTATCCATTGACTGTTGATTCAGCACGATGGCCGTATCACACCATTGCAAAATGGGTGAGCTTATTCGTTTGTCACTTATAATTACGGTAACGTTGGCTGTTCCTCCCCGCATTTCAGGTCCATATGAAGGCATCCAGGTTACTTCCTTGTTCTGCATGATTCCTGAATAGGCAAGTATCTTACCCATAGAGAGGACTCCCTGTCCTCCGAAACCGGCTATAATCAATTCTTCTTTCATAATTATCTGTCTTTTATATCTCCCAGGGGATAAAACGGGAACATGTTATCTTCCATCCATTTATTGGCTTCAACAGGGGGCATCTTCCAGTTGGAATTGCAGGCAGCTACTATTTCAATAAAGGAAGTGCCTTTTTTCTGCGCCGAGTTTTCAAACGCTTTCCGGATGGCCTTTTTGGTTTTTCGCACGTTGGCGGGATTTTCAACGGCCTGGCGCGTAACATAACAGGTGCCTTCCAGCTGAGCCACCAACTCGGTGATCTTCAGGGGATATCCGTTCAACTCGGCTTTTCTCCCGTAAGGTGTCGTAGACGTTTTCATGCCTATCAGGGTGGTCGGAGCCATCTGGCCTCCTGTCATGCCGTAAATGGCGTTGTTTATGAAGATGACAACAATGTTTTCACCACGGTTGCAGGCGTGAATGATCTCGGCTGTTCCGATGGAAGCCAGGTCTCCGTCTCCTTGGTATGCAAATACGTATTTGTCGGGGTAAAGTCTTTTGGTGGCGGTAGCCAGGGCGGGAGCCCTTCCGTGGGCAGCTTGCTGCCAGTCGATATCCAGGTAATTGTAAGCGAAAACGGCACATCCCACGGGTGATATTCCTATGGTTCTGTCCTGGATGTCCATTTCTTCGATCACCTCGGCCAGTAATTTATGTACCACTCCGTGGCTGCATCCGGGGCAATAGTGCATCACTGTATCTGTAAGCACTTTGCTTTTTGGGTATACCAGATTTTCAGGTTTGATTATTTCGTTAATGTCCATAATGATCTTCAATTAAAGGTTGAATTTTTCGGCAAAGGCTTTTAATACTTCTTCAGGGGAGAAAATGGATCCTCCCATCCGGCCGTAAAACTCTACTGGAACCGCTCCGTTAACAGCCAGCCTGACGTCTTCGACCATTTGTCCGGAGTTGAGTTCGACAGACATGATGCCTTTGAGTTGCGGCAACATTTCCTGGATAACAGGTGTCGGGTAAGGGAACAGCGTTATAGGTCTGAGTAGTCCCAGGCGTATTCCTTTTTCACGGGCTATTTCCACGGTGCCTTCACATATACGGGAAGAGCTTCCAAAGGCCACAAGCAGGTACTCTGCGTCTTCACACATGGTCTTTTCATAACGGATCTCATTCTTTTCAATGGTCCTGTATTTTTCCTGCAACCTCAGGTTGATGGCCTCCATTTCCGAGGCAGCCAGTGACAGGGAAGAAATGATGTTCCCTTTGCGGTTTGCGGGTTTTCCTACAGTGGCCCAATGACCGTATTTTTCAGCGATCTCCTGGTCTGTAAGACGTCTGACAGAGTCGCGCAATTCTACTTTTTCCATCATTTGCCCTATGGCTCCGTCCGACAGGATCATGGTGGGAATACGGTATTTAAATGCCAATTCAAATCCGAGGCCAACAAAATCGTACATTTCCTGAACAGAAGCGGGTGCCAGAACAATGATCCTGTAATCACCGTGTCCGCCGCCTTTGACTGCCTGGAAATAATCTCCCTGTGCAGGCTGAATGGTGCCCAGACCGGGACCTCCGCGTATAACGTTTACAAGCAGGCATGGAAGTTCTGCGCCTGCCATATAGGATATTCCTTCACACATAAGGCTGATGCCCGGGCTTGAAGAAGATGTCATGACTTTCTTCCCGCAGCAGGCACCTCCGTACAGCATATTGATGGATGACGTTTCACTTTCTGCCTGTAGAACGACCATTCCTGTGGTTTCCCAGGGCATTTCTTCCATCAGTGTCTCCATCACTTCGCTTTGGGGGGTAATGGGATAACCGAAATACCCGTCCGCTCCGTAACGGATGGCGGCCAGGGCAATGGCTTCGTTCCCTTTCTTCAATAATTTTTCTGCCATAGTATTACTTTTGTTATATTTTAATTTTGTATACAGTGATTACCGTATCCGGACAAACTATTGCGCAATTGCCGCAACCTGTGCATTTGTCGGGATTTTCCATGTAGGCATAGGGATAACCCTTGCTGTTTACTTTCTTTGCGAGTGCAATGGTCTGTGTAGGGCAATTGACTACACATACACCACACCCTTTACATTTTTCTGTGTCTACTACAATAGCGCCTTTGAATGCCATATTATTTGAAAATTATTAGTTGTTTGCTTTAAAATATTACAAAAGTATAGTAAATTTTTAAAATTCCTTACATTTTATCGGTTGAAGTACAAAAATCCTTTTCTTAAGCCATCCGCGATCCGGTCCAGACTCAGGAGGATAGCCAACAAAAGCAACGGTATCAGAATGATCATGACCTGCATGTGAGCAGGCAAATTTTTAAACCAGGTTGCCAACCGCTTAATCATGTCCGGGAGATTCTTATCCGGGCGTCAACGGCTGTCACATCATTTGCAGTGCCCAATAGCGGGTTCAGATCCATTTCGGCAATTTCAGGGGCGCAGGTACATAATGCCGAAACCCTTTCTATTGTATTGACAAACCGGTCCTCGTTAACTCCTTCCTGTCCGCGAACTCCCAGGATCAGGCCGTATCCCTTAAGGTTGTGGACCATTCTCACGGCTTCTTCTTTTGAGACGGGGCTTAACCCGGTGCTGATGTCACGGAGTACTTCCACAAATATTCCACCCAGGCCGCATACTACAGTATGTCCGAATGAAGGTTCTTTTTTTGCACCAATAAAAAGTTCCCTGCCTTTATGCATGGACTGGAGCAATACGGATGTAGTATCCTTTATGGTCATCATTTCCCTGAAATTGATCAGCAGGGTCTGTTGATCCTTAATGTTAAGCCGCACTCCTCCCACATCCGATTTATGAACGGGTCCTACTACTTTCATTACAAGCGGATAATCCACCTGTTCGGCGGCTTTTATCAAGTCCTTTTCATTATCTGCCGTTGCTTCCCGCGCACGGGATATTCCTGCGGCATCCAGCAGAGCGCTGACCTTGTTGGGTGGCAGGTATCCGTCAGGAGAGTTGTCAATTATTATGCGTATACCTGTTTGATCAACATGAGGAAAGGAGACTGCTCCCGGGACAGGATCAGGAGTATTCAGAACCCTTGCCAGGGCCGAGCCGAATACCACTTCATCGGGGAAATATAGCCTCCCCTTTTTTTGAAATTCCAGGATCTCTTCCCGGACGTTCATTGCCGAAGGGAACAAAGGATATACGGGTTTGGTGCATTCGTACATTTTTTTATCCAGGAGGTTGTACACATCAAAAACGGGTGTGAGACCGGGTGAACCGAATATGACTGCCATACCGTCCATTTCCGGACATTCGTTTTCCACGAAATCAATGATATCGCCCAATTGTTTAGCCGTTCCCGTAGCCAGAAAATCTATGGGATTGGCCACCGAGGAGCCGGGGAACAGTTTTTCAAGCAATTTCTTTCCTTTGTCGCTGTCTATTGGCGGAACATTTATATTGTTTTCGGAAAGCATGTCGGTCAGCATTACGGCCGGACCTCCGGCGTGCGTTATTATGCACATGTTCTTTCCCTTTGGGATACCTTTTAGTAAGATGCAGGCCACGGTAAGGAGCTGGTTTCTCCCGTTACAACGGATGATTCCGGCTTTCTCAAAAAGTGCGTTAACAGCGTTATCCGGGCTGGCCAGGGCCCCTGTATGGGAAGTAGCCGCGCGGCTCCCGGCCTCTGACGACCCTGCTTTTATGGCCGCGATCCTGGCCCCTTTCCTGTACAGGGAAGCGGCATGTTTCCATAATTTAAGGGGTTTTTTGATACTTTCGGCATAGATCAGTTTAACAGGGGCACTTTTGCCGTGAACATAACTCCGGTCCAAAAATTCC
Organism: Bacteroidales bacterium; assembly: GCA_011620605.1. Lineage (GTDB taxonomy): Bacteria > Bacteroidota > Bacteroidia > Bacteroidales > UBA932 > DMER64. The sequence continues at coordinate 29,559 of WOYW01000006.1, forward strand.
AGAACTTCCTCAACTCCTATCTGGACCGAGTTGCCAACAGAAAAAACATTAGCAAACGGGATGCCCAATTGTACGGCTGCATCAATAATGAAAAGTGCCGTGGCTCCAGATCCCGATATCAGATCTATGCTCTCGGGCACAAACCTGGGAATGGGGGAGGTGAAAACTCCTGCATAATGTTCGTTCATATAACCTACACAATTGGGCCCGATCAGGGTAGTTCCGTATTGATCTGCCACTTCTCGAATTTTATTTTCAAGTAGAGCTCCTTCCGGGCTTTCTTCCGAGAAGCCGGCCGAGAATATTATGATTCCTTTAGTCTGTTTAACGGAGCAAAGCACTTCCACTGCCTGAAGGCAATAGGTTGCCGGGATGGCCAGTATGGCCACATCTGCAGGGGGCAGATCTTCTACACGACGATAGGATGGCAATCCCTGTATGGTGTCGGCTTTGGGATTAACAATATAAAGACTTCCCTTATAACCGGTGTCTTTTAAATTTTTTAATACTTTACCTCCGGGTTTCTGAAAGTTATCGGAACCTCCAACGACAACAATACTTTCAGGATTCAGAAATTCTTTAGTGATCATCAAAATTGCTTGTTTATCTTACAAAGATAGCAATTTGTTTACCAATTTATCTAAATTTGTACCCTCATTAAAGAAGGGGATTATGATAATTATAGCCGATAGCGGATCCACAAAAGTAGCCTGGAGAATACTTCATAACGACGGTACGGTCCAGGCCATTAAGACAATAGGGATCAATCCCTTTTTTGTATCTGAAGAAGACATTTACCTGACTTTGGAATACAGTCTCAGACCCGGCATCAAAGGAAATGTGGAACAGGTATTCTTTTACGGGGCAGGGGTGGCCGGAAAAGATAAAATAGATATCCTTACCCGTTGTTTTAAGAGGGTGTTCCCGGGGTGTGAAGTTGAGGCAAACTCGGATCTTTTAGCTGCAGCCCGTTGTTTATGCGGGCACGAAAAAGGAATAGCGGCCATCTTGGGAACGGGAGCCAATACGTGTTTTTACGACGGAGAAAAAATTGCAGACAACGTTCCGGCCTGCGGATACATATTGGGAGATGAAGGAGGCGGTGCGGTACTCGGCAAAAAACTCATCTCGGATTACTTAAAAAGAATGTTGCCGGAAGACCTCCGCGAAGCCTTTGAAAAACAATACAAACTGGGCCTTTTGGACATTATTGAAAAGGTTTACAGGCAACCTATGCCAAACAGGTTCCTGGCTTCCTTTACCTTATTCCTGGGAGAACATCATACCCATCCATACATCCGAAAATTTTTGGCAAAAGCTTTTGATGAATTTTTTTTGCGCAACATCATACATTACGATTATAAAACGTATCCCGTGAATATTGTAGGTTCGGTAGCCTACTATTTCAGGGATCATGTGGAAGCCGCTGCTGCTCGTAGCGGAATGAGGATCGGAAAAATTGTCCGTACACCCGTGGAAGGATTGGTTGCCTATCACAAGGATTTGATCAGAAAACAGAAATGATACAGATTATCACTGAACAGGTGTCTCATTACGATCGCCTAGAAAAAATGTCCGTCAGGGAATTGCTGGAGAACATTAACAGGGAAGATCATACGGTTCCTCAGGCCGTAAAACCCTGTATCCCGGATATTGAAAAACTGGTGGAAGGCACTGTGCTTCGCATGCAGGAAGGGGGGAGACTTTTTTATATTGGAGCCGGGACCAGTGGGCGGCTGGGAATACTAGATGCATCGGAAATTCCACCTACTTTCGGGGCTCCTTACGACCTGGTAATAGGACTTATTGCAGGGGGAGATACAGCCATCCGCCGTGCCGTGGAAAAGGCAGAAGACAGTCTGGAAGCCGGATGGAAAGAATTGCTGTCCTACCATATAGGTGTCAACGACGTTTTGGTAGGAATCGCCGCTTCCGGAACAACACCTTATGTAATAGGGGCATTGCGCAATGCACGCCGGCACGGATTGCTGACGGCATGCATCACGTGCAATCCCGGGTCACCTGTGACACGGGAAGCCGAAATACCCATTGTCGCAGTGGTCGGTCCCGAGTTTGTTACCGGGTCCACCCGTATGAAATCAGGTACGGCCCAGAAGCTGATCCTGAACATGATCTCTACAGCCGTTATGATCCGTCTGGGACATGTCTCAGGCAATAAAATGGTGGATATGCAGCTGACCAATGCCAAGCTTGTGGACAGGGGTACAAAAATGATAATGGAAGATACTGGTATTGAGGATTACCAGGAAGCACGCGCCCTTTTGATGAAATACGGAAAGGTTCGTAAAGCCGTGGAAGCCTTCAAAAAAGAACAGGATGTTTGAACCCCGGTATAATTCAGAATTGCTCCAGAAAGCGGTTGATGCCTTTTCCCGGTTGCCGGGGATCGGGCCCAAATCGGCCCTGAGACTCGCGCTTTATTTACTTCGTCAACCCCAGGAGGAATCCGATAATCTGGCCGCAGCTGTCAATGATCTACGTCATAAGGTAGTATATTGTTCTGAATGCCGGATGATATCGGATGCTCCTGTATGTCCGGTATGCTCCGATCCCAAAAGGGACAAAGGCATTATCTGTGTGGTAGAAAATGTCCGGGATGTCATGAGCATTGAACATACAGGCCGTTACAAAGGCCTCTACCATGTGCTGGGAGGGATAATTTCTCCAATAGACGGCATAGGCCCGGCCGATCTGGCCGTTGAACCTCTTTTGGAAAGACTTAAAAAAGGAGGCGTCAGGGAAGTGATCCTGGCCTTAAGCACTACCATGGAAGGAGAAACCACGTGCTTCTATCTTTTCAAAAAAATGGCACCTTACAACCTGAAGATAACGACCATTGCCCGAGGTGTGGGTTTTGGCGATCAACTTGAATATACCGATGAACTGACTTTGGGAAGATCCATCGAAAACAGACAACTCTTTAAACCCGAATAATCAATTTTCACGTATGGAACATTCATTTCCCCTTTCCTGGCTGTTGACGGCTTTTGCAGTGTATACGGCCCTGCTTTTTCTTGTATCCTGGATCACTTCGCGAAAAGCCGACAGCAATTCCTATTTCCTGGGCAATAAAAAATCCCCCTGGCCCATTGTAGCGTACGGCATGATAGGAACGTCCATAAGCGGTGTTACTTTCATTTCTGTGCCGGGTAACGTAATGAATGAGAACTTTTTTTACATGCCGCTTGTACTGGGCTTTGTCATTGGTTATGTGGTTATTGCCAAAGTATTGCTGCCTCTGTATTACAAAATGAATGTTACTTCCATATACTCTTATTTGGAAAGCCGGTTCGGGTTCAGTACCTATAAAACAGGTGCGGCCGTTTTTATGGTATCGCGCGTTTTGGGTGCTGCCGTAAGAATATTCATGGTAGTGCTTGTTTTGCACACTTTCCTACCTCCCGGATCTGTTCCTTTCTGGATCGTGGCAGCGGTATTTATGTTTCTTATTTTTCTGTACACATTCAAGGGCGGTGTCAAAACCATTATATGGACCGATGTATTGCAAACAACCTTTATGATTCTGGCCGTTATCCTTACAGTGATTTCAATTTCCAACCGTATGGACTGGAATCTGGCAGAAATGACAAAAGCGGTAACTGCAACCGATTATTCCAGATGGTTTAACTGGGATTGGAGTGCTTCCAACAATGCCATTAAGCAGTTCATCAGCGGGATATTTATTACCATAGTTATGACCGGACTCGACCAGGAGATGATGCAGAAGAATCTTTCCTGCAAAAACATAGAATCAGCTCAAAAAAATATCTATTCTACCAGTATTATCCTGGTTGTGGTCAATTTGCTGTTTCTTTTCCTGGGTGCCATAATGGCCATTTATGTAAGTGAAAGACTGGGAGGTATGGAAGGTATTGGATTGGCAGATGCCGCAGGGGTCTTCAGTAAAGCGCAAACCGACAAACTCTTTCCCGTGATCGCGTCTCAATACCTGGGACGGGGAGTGGGCCTGTTCTTCATTATTGGCCTGATCTCCGCTTCATACCCCAGTGCCGGAGGGGCATTAACATCCCTTACTACATCTTTTTGCATTGATTTCCTGGGATTCAACAAACGGGAAGATATTGTACAAGCCAGGAAAGACAGGATCCGAAAGATCACGCATGCTTCTTTTGCGGTTCTCTTTTTCTTCATCATACTGATTTTGTATGTAGTAAACAATCAAGCTATCATCAATCTTGTATATACTTTGGCGGCCTATACTTATGGACCGCTTCTGGGCTTTTTCTTCTTTGGGATCCTCACAAAATACCGTGTCCGCGACCGGGTAGCCCCCTACATAGCCCTGGCATCGCCGGTTCTATGCTATGTGGCAGACCTGGCTCTCAAGACGTGGTTTGATTTTGGGTTAGGATTTACCATTTTGATAGTCAACGGGCTGCTGACTTTTTTGGGTATGTGGATCTTCCGTGTAAAATCAACCGGGGTATCAAACTGATGTTAGTTTGAAAAAAAAAGTTACATTTGCAAAAATTATTCTATCAGAGCAGATGCCGGACGGTTAAATAACCATATAATCCCTCGCTTGCAAGGACTAAAAACATGGGTATGCATAAAGTTATAAAACATACAGGTGGTTCATGGGCCTGCTGGCGAATTGCTCATAAAGTAAGATCAAAGCCACGAAGTAGAAGGTAAACGTTTGCAACCGAATGTTTAACCTGTCAATCTTCGTATTATGATCGAAATTTTTTACAAATCAAAAGGACAAGTCTTAAGCGACACAGAAGTAAAGATCCTGGATAAACTGGGGTTGGATGATGTTTTATGGATAGATCTGCACGATCCCACCGGAGAAGAAAAAAGAGCGGCGGAAGAATTCCTGGATACTACACTCCAAAGCAGGGCACAGGCTGAAGAAATTGAATCCTCATCCAGGTATTTTGAAACAGAAACCACAATATTTGCCAATACAAACTTTTTAATCCCGGGTCCGGACGATTATTCTTCTGAACCAGTGTCGTTCATTATCTCGGAGAACATCCTGGTAACGTTGCGTCATACGCCTCTCAGAACATTGTCCGAGGTTCAACGCAAGATATTGAACAATTACAAGCTCTTTCCCACAGGATATCACATCATGGTGAGTATCCTGGAAAACAGAATAGATGTGGATGCCGACTTGGTTGAGATCCTATCCAAAGAGATATCACAATTGTCCAGAAGAATTGACCTGGGTGAATCGATGGGTGAAAACTTCCTGTTGGATGTGAATCAGTTACAGGAAAACACCATGGTAATCCGGGCCAACGGTGTGGATAAACAAAGGGTATTATCGGGAATCCTTAAAAGCGATAAATTCCCCAGGGATGTTTATTCCAAGCTTGAGGTATTGAACAAAGACGTGGATTCACTGATACATCACGCCAATTTTAGTTTTGAACGTCTTGAATACCTGCAAAATACCGCTCTGGGTCTTATCAACCTGGAACAGAATAAACTGATGAGGATTTTTACGTTCGTTTCGCTGTTGCTGATGCCTCCAACACTCATTGCCAGTATTTATGGGATGAATGTAAAATTACCGATCATTTCGGAACATAAATGGTGGGATTTTGCCTTGTTGCTGTTCCTTATGCTTCTGTCTGTAGTATTGGCAATATGGCTGTTCAGGAGACGGAAAATGATCAAATGAAACATATGTCATCTTTTAATGAAAGAGTTTCTCATTTGAGAGAATCTTCGTACCTGGCCGAACCGTCTTTGAGTATTGAAAGGGCCCGGATCATGACTGATTTTTACAGGAAAAACGAGAAAAAACACCCTGTGCCGGTGTTAAGAGCGTTGTCTTTCAGGGAATTATGTGAAAAGCAGTCCATCTATATTGGTGACCGGGAACTCATAGTAGGAGAACGAGGTCCCCGTCCCAAGGCCGTACCTACCTACCCGGAACTGACCTGTCACAGTGTGGAGGACCTTCATATCCTCAATACAAGGGAACGTCAACGTTACAGGGTCTCCGAAGAAGACATTCGTATCTACAGTAATGAAATAATACCTTTCTGGAAAGGAAAGACACAAAGAGAAAGAATTTTTTCCATACTGCCCGGGGACTGGAAACTAATGTATGAAAGCGGCCTGTTTACCGAATTTGCCGAACAGCGGGCTCCGGGGCATACTGCCCTGGACGGGAAGATCTACAAGTACGGAATGAATGATTTCCATCGCCGGATTGCCGGAGTACTGTCCGGGATCAATTCCTCTAACGATCCGGATAAGAACCGGAAAAGAGAGATGTTGCAGGCGATGGATATTGCCTGTGAAGCTTTGATCATCTTTGCAAAACGTCATGCCGCACTGGCACAGAAAATGGCCGGAGAGTGCAGGGAGCGGGGAGATAGGAGCAGGGCTGCGGAGCTGGAGAGCATTGCCGCTACATGCCGCCGCGTACCTGCCAATGCCCCTTCCGGTTACCGGGAAGCCCTACAGATGTATTGGTTCGTTCACCTGGGAACCATCATGGAACTCAACGGGTGGGATGCCATGAATCCCGGACATCTTGATCAGCACCTGGAACCTTTTTACCGGAAGGAAATTGAATCCGGGACACTTTCGGAAGATGAAGCCCGGGAATGGATGGCTTGCCTGTTTATAAAAGTCAACAATCATCCGGCTCCGCCAAAAGTGGGGGTGACTGCCCGTGAAAGCGGCACTTATAATGATTTTACGAACATCAATATTGGCGGGGTAAGACCCGACGGGACCGATGCCGTGAATCCGGTATCGTATATTATGCTTGAAACACTGGGAGAACTTCATCTTCTTCAACCGGGAGTCTCGGCACACATTGCATCCTGCACTCCAGATCGTTTTCTACTGGAAAGTTGCCGGGTAATAAGCAAAGGCTACGGGTATCCCTCGCTTTTCAATCCCGATGTTTATATCAAAGAACTCACCAGGCAGGGAAAAACCATCCGGGATGCCCGGGAAGGAGGCTGCAGCGGTTGTATAGAGGTGGGAGCTTTCGGGAAAGAAGCTTATTTATTGACGGGGTACCTGAATGTAGCCAAAATTTTGGAAATCACCCTCAACAACGGAACAGATCCCGTTACAGGAAAGACAGTGTGCCTGGCAACGGGAGACCCTACGCAATTTGATTCGTTCGAAGACTTTTACAACGCTTTTATTAAACAGCTCAATTATGTCATAGATACCAAGATCAGGGTGAATCGCCAAATTGAGCGCCTGACGGCCCAAATGACACCTGCTCCGTTCCTTTCTGTGTTAATTGATGATTGCATAGAAAAGGGCAAAGATTATTATGACGGAGGACCCAGGTACAATACTTCGTATATACAATGTACCGGGCTGGGCACAGTGACTGATTGTCTGTCGGCCATAAAAAAGCATATTTATGAAGACCGGAAGTGGTCTATGAAGGAACTGTTGCACATGTTATCCAAGAATTTCAGGGAATATGAACCCGTACGGCAGTATCTGCTCAATAAAACCTCTTTTTTCGGTAACGATGACGATTATGCAGACAGTCTGGCTGTGAGGCTGTATGAGGATATGTTCCGTGCCATAGACGGAAAGCCCAATACCCGGGGCGGTGTTTTTCACATGGATTTACTGTCTACTACCTGTCATGTTTATTTTGGATCGGTCACCGGTGCGTTACCTAACGGTCGCATGGCCGGACGTCCATTATCCGATGGGACGTCTCCTTCACACGGAGCCGACAGGAACGGACCAACGGCCGTTATTCGTTCCCTTTCAAGACTGGACCAGGAAAGATCAGGAGGCACGTTGCTGAATCAGCGTTTTTCTCCTTCTATGATGAGATCAGTCCGGGACCGGGAAAAACTGGGCTGCCTAATCCGCTGCTATTTTGAATCGGGAGGTCATCATATACAGTTCAATGTTGTGGATACCAAGACACTGCGTCAGGCTCAAAAAGAGCCGGAATTGTATCGTGATCTTATGGTACGGGTAGCCGGATACAGTGATTATTTCAATCACCTTGATCCTGCTTTACAGGAAGATATTATCTGCCGGACTATGAATGAGGGATTCTAAGATCATGTCTGTTCAAGGTTGCATTTTTGATATTAAGCGGTACGCCATTCATGACGGGCCAGGGATCCGTATGAGTCTTTTTTTTAAAGGATGTCCTTTGTCCTGCCGGTGGTGTCACAACCCTGAAGGGATAGATCCAAGGCCACAGCTGATCTTCAATAAATCCCGTTGCCTGGGATGCAATGCCTGTGAGGATCAGACTCTGGCTGATAACTGTCCTGCTGGTGCGCTGGAGTTTTGTGGAAAATATATGGAAGCCGGACAGGTTATGGGAATCATTCTCAGGGAAAAATTATTTTTTGATCGTTCCGGAGGCGGTGTCACATTTACCGGTGGCGAACCCCTTTCCCAGCCCGCTTTTTTATTGCATCTTCTTAAGAAATGTAAAGAAAATGGGATTCATACTGCCGTGGATACCTCCCTGTATGCTTCCCGGAAGGTGGTAAGCCGGATGATCCCCTATACCGGACTGTTCCTGGCGGATCTGAAAATAATGGATCCTTTGCAGCATAAAAAATTTACTGGTGTAGACAATGATCTGATCCAAGACAATTTGCGGACCATAGCCTGTTCAGGAGTGCCTTTTTTTTTACGGATCCCTTTTATACATGGGATAAATGACAAGGGTTCATGCATTAATGAAATGGTCCGTTTTATTTTGGAATTACATGAATCGGGCAATCTGTCAGGGGTTCATGTCCTTCCCTATCACAATTTTGGAACGGATAAGCAAAAACGTATTATAAGCGGGAAAGTGCCTGCTCAACAATCATTTTCAGCACCGACAAAAGAGAGTATAAATTCTTTGCTTGTAAAGTTACAAGTCCTTGGGATAGATACCGTGATTGGTGGTTAATACGTCAGATCACCAGCGGAGCTGTTTTCTTTTCCAGCCACACCGATTCTTCATAAGTCAGGTAAGGAGCCAGTTTTGTCAAAACAGACCTGTTGTATGTATTAAGCCATTCCACTTCTGATCTTTCCATAAGTGAAATAAGCAGCGGAGAGGTATCTATATGGCATAAGGTGAGTGTCTCAAATCCCAGCCAGACTCCGAATTCATTTTCTTCCAGCGTTTGGCACAATAAAACATTTTCATGACGTACCCCGTGTGATCCTTCCCGGTAGATGCCCGGTTCGTTGGATGTTACCATACCGGGAAGCATGTCCTGATCTTTCCATGTCATCCTTATATCCTGAGGACCTTCGTGTACATAGAGAAAATGCCCTGTCCCATGCCCTGTCCCGTGTCCGTAATTCCTGCGGTGCCTCCATAAGGGATCCCTGGCCAGCATATCCAGATGGGTCCCTTTGGTTCCCTTGAGAAAAACGGCCCGGCTCAATGCGATCATTCCTTTCAGGGCTAATGTATAATCTTCTTGTTCCTGTTGTTTTAAGGGGCCTAATGGGACTGTGCGTGTAATGTCCGTTGTCCCGTATAAATAGTGTCCTCCTGAATCTATCAGGAACAGTCCTTTTTTCAGGAGAGTGAGAGAAGTTGCGGGGTTCGGTGCATAGTGGGGAAGGGAGGCATTGGGCCCGTAAGCCGAAATGTATTGAAAACTGTCTCCCATGGCTCCGTCGGCCAAGGTTCGCATCCAGGAAAGTTTTTTTGCAGCATCGGTTTCTGTCAGGACGACGTCTTTTTCAAGTGATCTCTCCAACCAGAAGAAAAAACGTTCCAGGGCCACCCCGTCGTTCAGGTATGCCTTTTTGAATCCGTCAGTCTCAACGGGATTTTTGATGGCTTTATCAAGTATCACGGGCGATTGGACATCATGGACAGTACAATTTGTAAGCAAATTTTGAAATATGCTGTAATTTAAAGTATTCCCGTCAGTCATTATCCTGGTTTGAGCAGGGAGGGATTGCAGAACGTGGGGAAGGGAATCATACGGCATGACCGATACGCCTTGTTCATTAAGTATCTTGTTGACATTCTCATTTACTTTCCCCGGAGTAACAAAAAGTGTGGCATTTTTTTCATCGATAAGGGCATAAGAAACGGCAACGGGATTGAAAGGAATATCGTGACAACGTATATTGAACAGCCATGCTATCTGATCCAGGCTGTTCAGAAGAATATGCGTACAGCCCTGTTCTTTGATCTGCTTGCGTATACGGTCCAGTTTTTCCCGGGTATTCTTACCACTGAATTGTTCTTCAAGAATAAAAACAGGGTTCAGGGGAAGTCCCGGTCTGTCATTCCAGATGGGGTACAGAAAAGAAGGCCTGTTATCTACTGTAGCGTTCAGTGCCCCGAGAACTCCTTTCAGGTGTTCTGCTTCCCGGTATGTAAGGCATTCTCCGTCAATCCCGACAACAGCTCCCGGAGTAAGATTTGCGGCCAGCCATTCGGGATAATCTACGGTATCGGGTACCCGTAAGGGGTGTAATTCGAATTCGGTTCCTTCCAGTTCTTTCCGGGACTGGATGAAATATCGGGTGTCTGTCCACAATCCGGCATGAGAACGGGTAATTACCACCGTCCCGTAAGAACCTGTAAAGCCGGATATCCATTTTCTTTGCTGCCAGCGTTCCGGCAGGTATTCACTGCCGTGAGGATCTGTTCCGGAAATGATCACTGCATCCCATCCTGCATCCTGCATCAGCAACCTAAGTGTTTTAATTTTTTCTGTAATATTCATGAATTACATTTGTTTTCTAATAACAATACGGTTAAAGACCATAAGCCCGACTACGCTGGTTAGTCCTATGCAACTGAATATCAGCCATAAAATATCCGGTCTGCCCATATTGTCCACAAAATGATTGTACAAAGGAGCTCCTATGAATCCGCCCACAAAACTTCCAATGACACTGCAGAAAAACGAATATCCCATGTAAAGACCTTTTTTGTCAGCAGGTGCAATAAGGCTTACGAAGGAATTGAACTTGGGATGCGCCGTCATCTCGCCAAGTGTGAAAACGATACATCCCGTTATAAATACCCAGGCATTCCCGGATACGGCAAGTATGGCCATTCCCACAGTCCCCAGTCCTATGCCCGTTATGATAGTGGGCAGGGCTTTAAAACGGTTTACAAGCCTGGAAACAAACAGTTGCAACAGGATTATTACCCCGGCATTGAGGACAGTTACGTGTTCCACATCAAATTTCCATCCGGCAGGCTTTCCCGTGATCCATTCCAAAGCCGTATTCACCGCATGATTCACGGAAGCCATGTCCATCTGGTCGTGTACATACCATAAAACAGTGCCGTACATTTGAAAATACATGATCCAGAACCCGGAATACAACAATATCATGACAATAAACTTCCAGTCCCTGAATACCAGGGCCATGTCTTTGAAGACCCGGGTTATGGATTCTTTTGACCTTTGGGGCTGAGGTTCTTTATAGAAAAAAATATTGATCAGCAAAAGCACAACTCCGGTGGCGGCTGCCATCCAGAAAACGTAGCTGTATGATTGCTTTTTCAAAACAGGCACAAGTATGAGCGGAAAAAGGAATGCTCCCAGGTTAATGGCCCAATAGAAGATCCCAAAGCCAAGTGTAGAATTTTTTGCGTTTGTTGAGTGTGCGATCGTTCCGGAGATAACAGGTTTAAACAGGCCGGCACCAATAGCCATGACTATGAGAGAGGCAAAGACCAGTCCGTAAGATTCTGTCAGTCCGGTTAGAAAATATCCTGTTGCCAGGAACGTGAACGACACCATCAGCATATTTCTGAATCCGTACCTGTCTGCCAAAGCCCCGGCAAAGATCGGAAGGAAGTACAAGAGGGGAGGAATTGTCCCCATAATGGCTCCGGCGGCTTCCCTGGAAAATCCCAGTCCCCCCTGGTCGCCTGAAAGCACAAGATAAACAGATAAAACGGAAAGAACCCCGTAATAGGCTCCCCGTTCAAAAAATTCCATTATTATTGCCGTCCAATAGTTTTTTGGGAATGATCTGATACCGGATTTGTTTGTTTTCATCAAAAAAATGGGCTAAAAATTGATTCCGTAAAGTTACATTCTTTTGATAATTAAAAAATAACATTTACTTTTGCAGCCCCTTGCAAAGGGATTATAAATAATGTCTAACATTCTAATTTTTATTGAAATTAAACAAAATGGCAAAAGAAAAAGATTTGTCCCCTAAAAAAAGCCTGAAGGACGATCAGGATCCGGAGGAGATCATTGTCCGGAAAAACGAAGAGGTTGTAGATTATTCGGAAGATCTCAACACAGAAGATAACCAACCTAAAAACAGGATCAGCAATGCTTCCGTTCCGATAGATGAGTTTGACTGGGAAGCTTTTGAAAAGGAAACTGTCTACGACACCGATAAAAGCGTTATTGAAGATCAGTATCTTCAGACACTTAACAAGGTTATAGAAAATGAGATCGTAGAAGGAACCGTTGTAGCCCTGAACAAAAGGGAAGTAATTGTAAACATTGGATTCAAGAGTGAAGGAGTTATCTCTGTCAACGAATTCCGTTACAATCCGGAATTGGCTGCAGGTGACAAGGTGGATGTTTATGTTGAAACTGCCGAGGACAAAAAGGGACAATTGATCCTATCACATAAAAAAGCCCGTTCCCTGCGTTCGTGGGATCGCATCAACGAGGCTTACGATAAAGATGAGATCGTTAAGGGGTATATCAAGTGCCGGACCAAAGGCGGTATGATAGTGGATGTGTTTGGTATAGAAGCCTTCCTGCCCGGTTCACAGATTGACGTGAAACCCATCCGTGATTACGATATTTATGTAGATAAAACCATGGAATTCAAGATTGTGAAGATCAATCACGAATACAGGAATGTGGTCGTATCTCATAAAGCCCTGATAGAAGCAGAACTGGAAGCTCAGAAAGCCGATATAATTGGGAAACTGGAAAAAGGTCAGATCCTTGAGGGAACTGTCAAGAACATTACTTCCTACGGTGTATTTGTGGACCTGGGAGGTGTTGACGGACTGATCCATATTACGGACCTTTCCTGGGGTCGCATAAACCATCCGGATGAAATTGTACAGCTTGATCAGAAGATCAATGTGGTTATTCTGGACTTTGACGATACCAAAAAACGTATTGCATTGGGCCTGAAACAGCTTACACCCCACCCATGGGATTCGCTGGGAGATAACATTACCGTAGGGACAGTTGTGAAAGGACGCGTTGTTGTCATAGCAGATTATGGAGCTTTTGTTGAGATCCATCCCGGCGTGGAAGGCCTGATCCATGTGACTGAAATTTCCTGGTCTTCACATTTGCGCAGTGCCCAGGACTTCCTGAAAGTAGGACAGGAAGTGGATGCCGTGGTTTTAACCATAGATAAAGAAGAAAGAAAAATGTCCCTGGGTATCAAACAACTGAAACCCGATCCCTGGGCAACGATCAATGAAAAATATCCCGTAGATTCCAGACATAATGCAGTAGTGAGAAACTTTACCAATTTCGGTATCTTCGTTGAATTGGAAGAGGGCGTGGAAGGATTGGTTCATATAAGTGATCTGTCCTGGTCCAAAAAAGTGAAACACCCCTCCGAGTTCACATCTATAGGAGAAAACCTGGAAGTGGTGGTCCTGGAAGTTGATCAGGAAAACAGGCGGCTTCGTCTGGGACACAAACAATTGGAAGAGAATCCCTGGGAAGTGTTCGAAACAGTATTTACTCCCGGATCCGTTCATGAAGGAACCATTACCAATTTTGTGGACAAAGGCGCTACAGTAACTTTACCTTACGGAATAGAATGCTTTGTAAGTCAGAAGAATCTTACCAAAGAAGACGGTACGGCCGTTGCCATGGAAGAAAAACTGCCTTTTAAAGTTCTGGAATTCAACAAGAACAGCAAGCGTATTAGTATATCACATACACGTACCTGGGAACAGGATGTGAAAAAAGAACCCGTTGCCAAGGGAAATGCCGGTAACGAACCTGAAAGCACCCAGAAAGCTGTCAAGAAATTGAAAGCCAACTTGGAAAAAACGACGCTTGGAGATATTTCCGATTTGGCTGCCCTGAAATCGGAGATGGAACAAAATGCCACTAACACTGACTAGTCTTGGATGTGCTTCGGCACTTCCCACAAGAGATACCTATTTTACCGCTCACGTATTGAACATACGTGGGCGGCTATTTTTACTGGATTGCGGTGAAGGAACGCAATTAAGACTTCGGCAGCTGGGTATATCAATGGGTTCTATAGAGCATGTTTTCATTACCCATTTGCACGGAGACCATGTATTCGGATTGCTGGGAATGTTATCTACCATGCATATGCTTAACAGAAAACATCCGCTTTATATTCATGCCCCCGCGGGATTGGAAAAGCTGATCGCTTTTTATTTCGCTTTCCTGGGAGAACGGGAGCCTTCCTTTACAATAATTCATGAAAAAGTAGAAACTGACGGACTTTCACTGATCCTGGAAACGGATACGGCAGATGTCTATGCATTCCCTTTGAATCACAGTATCCCGGCTTACGGTTATTTGTTCCGCGAAAAACCTGTACGCAAGAGTTACCCCAGGGCTGTTGCCTATTGTACTGATACGGCCCCCCGGCCGGAAATACCGGTCTGGATAAAAGGAGTAGATCTGTTGTTCCACGAAGCAACTTTCCTGGAACAGGATACCGTTGCAGCTGCAAAATACCTTCACAGCACAGCCCGTCAGGCTGCCCAAACAGCACTCAGTGCCGGCGCCGGCCAGTTGATCCTGGGACACTTCTCTTCCAGGTATAAAGAAACCCCGGCCTTTTTGGCCGAGGCACGGGAAATATTTCCCAATACAGAACTGAGTACGGAAGGCCGTACATTTAGTGTTCCGCGGAGCTTTATCCCAACAGAGGCTGAATAACCCCAAATATCAGGTAGGCTACCAACAGGGTAAAGACTATGTTCACGCCCTGTGCTGTAAGGAACGCTTTCAAGGGTTGGCGGTTCTCTTTGGAGAATATCTCTTTAAACCTGGTTTCCAAACCAATACACACAAAAGCAATGCTGAACAGGGAGTTACTGAATCCTTTGGTGATCTTGCCAACAACTTTGGCATCTTCAATGCTAAAGAAAATACTGAATACCAGTGAAGCCAGAACAAATCCTATTACGAATTTAGGAAAACGGTCCCAGATAAGTTTTACGGTAGGCTTTTCCTGTCCTTCTTTGCCTTTATAAGTCCAGTAGAGGGCGATCAGGAAGGCTGCGATACCCAGCAGCACATTCTGGGAAGATTTAACGATGATGGCTGTCTGAGCGGCTTCTTCTCCTAGCATTGTACCTGCGGCAGCTACGGCGCCGGTAGTATCAATGGTTCCTCCCAGCCATGCACCGGCAATCGATGAGGACAATCCCATAAGTTCGGAAAGCCATGGCAGCAGGTACATCATGGGGATGGCTATCACCAGAACGAGTGAGATCACGGTGGACAGTTTTTTGTTGTTCCCCTTGATCACACCGCATGTGGCAATGGCTGCAGACACCCCGCAAATGGAAACACCACTGGCCAACATTGTAGCCATTTCATCATCAACTTTCATTTTACGGGCTACCCAGAATGCGAAATTCCAAACCACCAGAACCACGACCAATGCCTGGGCCAGTCCGTATGCACCGGCTTTCATTACTTCTCCAAAGAGAATGGTGGAACCCAGGGTGATGATACCTATCTTAATGTAAAATTCACTCTGAATAGCCGGTTTCAGCCATTTGGGGACGCCTACGATGTTACTGATGATCAAGCCGAAAATTACGGCAAACAATACGGATTCCAGCCCTATGGATTTTACGGCGGGAATGGCTGCGACTACATTGGAAAGAAGTGCAAGAACATAGATTGCCAGAAAAGAAAGGAATAAACCTTTAAGGGGTTTTTTCATAATAAACGATGTCAGATAAGTGACCAGCATCAGAAAAACAAACATATATCCGGTATCCAGCCATTCTTTGGCCGTAAAGAGGGTCTTTGGCATCCGGGGCATGAGGGTGGGCACGATCACAGCCAACGCCAGGATAATGGAGGCAGCAATTACTATGATCCAGTCCTCGGTCATGAATTGTTTCCACCACGGTTGTTTAGTTTCTTTTGTCATAAGATCAGGTTTTAGTTAGTTATCTGCATTAGAAACGCGCCGTCAGCATAATGCCCAGCAATCCGTTGTTATTTTCTTTTTCAATGAATGTCCTGTAGGTATAATTGACCTGCAGGCGAAACATTTTGTGAGGCCAGTAGTCAAATCCCACCAGGTAATTGATCTGCCGGGAGTTTTCATTGGCCAGGTCTTTACGCATGAAATCGTATTTCAACAGCGGCTGAAACTTACCGGCTAATTTATATCCGGCAACCACGTAAAAACCGTCACTGTCCAATTGGTCGGTCTTCCCTTTCAGGTATTCACCCCTAAGCAGGATGGTCCCGTCGTCGTAACGGGCCCCGAAACCGTAACGTGTCCGGGCCCTAAGGTCTCCGTCAGTCCCGATCTTACCGTTATAATAGGATGCGGACAGGGTTACCGGGGCAATGGGATGGATCTCCAGCCGGCCTGTGATATCCTTGTGTTTGTTGTTGTCTTTTACATTGATCCCGTTCCCGTTATACAAGCCTACTACGTAATCAATGATATTGTAGCCGTCCTGTTGAAAAAATCCTCCGTAAACGGCCACACCCAGATCCCTCCCGGCACCTTTGCTTCCGGCAAGGTCATTGATGCCCGAAAGGTAACTGATAACCTGTGAATTTTCCATGGTTTCCAGTGTCAGTGGACCGTAGGGGTTTTCAAGAGAAAAGGCCAGTTTGAATTGACCTGCCTGGATATTGAACATGGGACTGAATTTTAGCCTGACATACGCGTCTATGATCTTTGGAGAGGAGGCAAAGTCCACCTGCAACCTGTAATCGAACCATTTGACCGGATTTCCCCTGAAATCAAGCCTTGCGCGGCGGATGTCAAAGGAATTGTTGTCTTGTTCATATTGGTATCGTAAATTCAGGAACCCGGATACTTTAGGCAGTTTAGCCACCATGCTTTCCAGATTGGATGTCCTTTCTTCAAGTCCTGTGTCCTGGGCCTTTACGGGACAGACAAAAAAGATGAACGAAATCAATACGATAAAAGGCCGGATGATTTTTTTCATAAAGATCAGCTTTTTAGATTGTATAAGGTTAGATAGTAAATGCAAATATAGTAAAAGCATTTACTAACTAATATCATGATGCAAAAAAAACGGGAAGGGGAGTAATATTTATTACATTTGCAAATTATGAAAAAACTTCCTTTTATTCTGCCGTTACTGGCTTTTACGTTCATGTTATGCCACCCGGCGAATGCCCAGGTATCCGATGACGGATTAAACTTTCAGGTAAATAAAATGGGGCAGGCTTTGTTTTATGTCACTCAGTACTACCTTGATAGTATAAATACAGAAAAGGTGGTGGATGGGATGATGAAGACTCTTGTAGATCAGCTGGACCCGCATTCAAGTTATATTCCGGCAGATGAAGTGAAGGCCATGAATGAACCGCTGGAAGGGAATTTTGAAGGGATAGGAATTGAATTTGCCCTTATTCGCGATACCCTGGTGGTTGTCAATCCCATTGCAGGAGCTCCGTCCGAAAGTGTGGGCATAAGGGCAGATGACAGGATCGTAGCCGTGGACAACAAAGCAATATCATCTCCGGATCTTACCAACCAGCAGGTATTTGATCTGCTGAGAGGACCCAAAGGTACCCGGGTGGCACTGACCGTTGTACGGAGGGGAGAAAGCGAACCCCTGTATTTTGAAGTGGTGCGTGATAAAATACCTATCAACAGCATAGATGCCGCTTATTGGGCAGCGCCCGGCATCATGTACGTTAAGCTCAATAAATTTGCCCTTACAACCCAGGATGAATTCATAGACGCTTTCAGAGGTATTGATAAAATGCCGGAAGGGCTAATCCTGGATTTGCAAGGCAACGGAGGTGGATACCTGGGAGCGGCGGTATTCCTTGCAGAACAGTTTTTGCAGAAGGGAGAAATGGTGCTTTTTACGGAAGGCGAAAAAATGGATCGCCGGGAGATCCGGGCCTCGGGAATGGGCTTTTTTGTCAACACACCGGTTGTTGTCCTGATTGACGAAAGGTCCGCCTCGGCAAGTGAGATCGTGGCGGGAGCCGTTCAGGACTGGGACCGCGGAATGATCGTAGGACGGCGTTCGTTCGGGAAAGGCCTGGTGCAGCAATCATTTCCGCTGAATGACGGTTCGGAATTGCGTCTGACCGTGGCAAGGTACCATACCCCCAGCGGCAGGGTTATCCAGTCCCCCTACGAAATGGGAGAGAAGGACCTGTATTACAGGGATTTCCTGGAACGCTACCAGAGGGGCGAATCGTATCATGCTGACAGTATCCAGATACCGGATTCACTGGCATTCAGAACGTTGAAAAAAAATAGGGTCGTATACGGGGGAGGCGGGATCATGCCTGATGTCTTTGTCCCGGCAGACACAACCTATTATTCGGAATTTTACATTCAGCTGGCCCGCAGGGGGACCATAAATGCGTTTGTGAACGATTTCCTGGATACGGAAAGAGAAGATCTGTCAAAACGTTACGATTCTTTTGAATCGTTTGATAAAGGCATGACAACGGAAAAAGTTCCGTTTGCCCGGTTACTTGAATACGCAGCTCAAAACGAAATAATTCCCGGGGAAGGTGATCTGAAATTGTCTGAAAGGCATATCAGATTGCAATTGAAAGGCTTGATTGCAGCCCGGTTGTTTGGGCAAGGCTGTTTTTACAGGGTGATCAACCCTTTGTTGCCTGAATACCGGAAAGCCCTGGAAATTATGAACGGGATGCAATAACTCCCGATCCCGCCAGCTCTTCTCCAAGATACCAGGCAGCGAATTGTCCCGGGGTTATGCCGCGCTGAGGCTCACTGAAGCTAATGCCCAGACCATTTTCATACCGCTCAACAATACCATCCTGCAGAGGTTGCCTGTAACGTATCCGGATCCTGAAGGGACGCGTTTCTCCTTTCTTCAGTTGCAAACCGGGTCTGATCCAGTGAATGTCCTGCTCTTCTATGTGCAGATAGCTGTGATACAATCCGGGATGATCCTGTCCTTCTCCCACATATACAGTATTGGTCTTAACGTCTGTTGAGAGTACAAATAAAGGATGGACGTGCCCGCCAATATTGAGCCCTTTGCGCTGTCCGATGGTGTAAAAATGAGCACCGTTGTGCTTGCCGATGGGCTTACGCGTTCCGTCCCGGAACAGTTCTACGACATCTCCTTCGCGCGGTTTGAGTTTCTGTTGCAAAAAAACCGGCAGGTCTACTTTTCCCACAAAACAGATACCCTGCGAATCTTTCCTGTCGGCCGTAGGCAGACCGGCTTCCTGTGCCAGCCCCCTTACCTGCGGTTTCCATAATTCTCCAAGGGGAAAAAGTGCCCTGGATAATTGTTGCTGGTTGAGCTGACACAAAAAATAGGATTGGTCTTTGTTGCTGTCGATCCCCTGTAAAAGTTTGTATTCCCCGTCTTGAGTCATTTCCGTCCGGCAGTAATGGCCCGTGGCCACTTTTTGTGCGCCCAGTTCCAGTGCTTTTTCCAGGAAAGCATCAAATTTGATCTCACGGTTGCACAACACATCGGGATTGGGAGTACGTCCTTTGCCGTATTCATTGAACATATAGTCTACCACCCGTTTACGGTATTCCGTACTCAGGTCTGTAAAATGAAAAGGGATATCCAGCTTACGGGCAACCATTTTGGCCAGGTCCAGGTCCTCTTCCCAGGCGCAGTCCCCGTGCAAAGTCCCAGTAGTGTCATACCAGTTACGCATGAACATAGCAATAAGATCGTACCCCTTTTGTTTTAGAAGAAGGGCAGCTACAGATGAATCCACTCCGCCTGACAGTCCTACGGCTACTTTCATATTGAAATAAAAAAGGGTAAGCTTGGTGTATCGCACCGCTACAACCACCTACCCTTGCTGTCTTCCAACCCTGGGGGAGTTCAGTGGGAGCTGGTCGTACACGACTTACCCGTGGCAAAGGTACAAAAAATCATAAAGAATCAAACCCGAAAGGCAGGAGATCTTTAACGCTTTTAAATAGTAAGAATTTATCTCCGTTTGCCAGGATCAGTCGAACAGAAGCTCCGGCTCTTTTTTCGCTTTCAAGAAGTACCTGGCGGCAAACTCCGCATGGCGATGCCGTAACGGCAATGGCCCGGATCTTTGCCTGGGGAAAATTGGCATGTGCATAAAAGACAACGGCACGTTCGGCACATATCCCTGCAGGAAAAGATGCATTTTCCTGGTTATTTCCCTGCAGGATCATTCCGTTGTCCAGCCGGACAGCAGCTCCTACCCGAAAGCCGGAATAAGGTGAATAGGCATTTTGTGCTGCCTGAAAAGCCATGTCTGCCAATTCGGAATCTGCAGGGTCCAGTTTCTCTTTGACCGTCTCTATATAATCAATCTTAAGGGTACTTCTGTTCATGAGGTATGATGGTTTATAGAACGCAAATATAATAATTTATACTACATTTGCATCATGTTGAATCCGTGTCTATATAAGGCATTTTGCATTGTTTTCTATATTCTCCCGGTGAATGTTGCTTTTGCTGCCGGTACGTTATCCGGTGAACGGGTTCAGGAATTATCTCGTGAACAATACATAGAACGATACAAAGAAATTGCCGTCCGACAAATGCAGCGCTACGGCATTCCTGCCAGTATTATTCTGGCCCAGGGTTGCCTGGAATCTGGAAACGGGAACAGCCGTCTGGCCGTAGAAGCGAATAATCATTTTGGGATCAAATGCCACGATTGGGAGGGAGACCGGATTTATCACGACGATGATGCGGCCGGTGAATGTTTCAGAAAATATCATACACCTGAAGATTCTTATTACGATCATTCCGATTTTTTAAGGACACGTCCCCGTTATGCCCATTTGTTTGAACTGGGTACCGCAGATTACAAAGGCTGGGCGAACGGGCTGAAAGAGGCAGGGTATGCGACTAATCCCAGGTACGCCCAATTGCTGATAGATCTGATAGAAATGAACCGGTTGTACCTGTACGACAGTTATCCTCATACAGAAGCAGGGGAAGAAGCCGTTGTAGCAGAGGCTCCTTCGGGAATGCCTTTACCCGCAAAAGACGATGATGTCTTCACCATTTCTGTGGAAAGAAGGGTCCGGATCACAAACGGAAAAAGATACATAATTGCAGCACCCGGAGATACTTACCGTTCACTTGCAGCCGAATACAGGCTTTTCCGCGGAGAGATCACACGCTTTAACGATGTTCCCAGGAGTGCCGGGCTGGCAGTAGGAGAAAAGGTTTACCTGGAACGTAAAGCTAAAAAAGGTCCGGTAGGTACTGCCACCTGGACAACCCGTGAAGGAGAAACATGGCACGATATATCTCAAAGGTTTGGGATACGAATGAAAAACATCTGTGCTATGAATCCTGGGATAGAAGATACATTGCTTCCGGGTACCGTATTACGTGTAAGATAAGTGAAAAACGCATGAAAAGAAGAATGGGCATTCTAAAAAGCCTTTTGGTTCTGATACTGTTAGCAGTTCTTATAGCCGCAGGATGGTTTTTTTTCACCTTCCGTCACAAGAACATTGTAACACAAAACGGTACCGTTGCCTATTTGTTGGTGCCTCACCAGGCAGACTTTGAACAACTGATGGACAGCCTTACTTTTAACGGGTATTTAAAATACGAAAAAACTTTCAGATGGGCTGCTGCTCATGAAAACCTGCCGACCAATGTTCATCCCGGAAGGTATGCCGTTGATCCCGGAATGAACAACCAGCAATTGGCCAGAAAACTGGCCATGGGGTGGCAGGATCCTTTGAATATTACCATTGCCGGGACAATAAGAACATTTGAACGTTTGGCTGCTGTGCTGGCCCGGAATCTTGAAATTGATTCGGCCGGGGTGTTGTCTCATATCAGGAATGATTCCCTGATCGCTTCCATGGGTTTTGATTCAGTCAGTTTGCGGGGAATGTTTATTCCCAATACCTATGAAGTTTACTGGACAATATCGGGGGAAGAACTTCTCAGGAGGATGCACCGTGAGTACCTGCAGTTCTGGAACGATGCCAGAAAGGAAAAGGCAAGCCTGTTGGGAATGACACCCTTCCAGGTGAGCACACTTGCGTCCATTGTATACGAAGAAACCAAGAAAGTGGACGAAATGCCGGTAGTTGCCGGGGTATACATAAACCGTCTTCACAGCAGGATGCCTTTGCAGGCAGATCCCACACTTATCTTTGCGGCCGGGGATTATTCCATAAGAAGGGTTCTCAGGAAGCATACCCGCATAGATTCCCCTTACAATACGTACAAATACCGGGGGCTGCCTCCCGGTCCCATAAGTGTCCCTTCTGTTGAAGCCATTGATGCGGTATTGAATTATCAGGATCACGATTACCTTTATTTTTGTGCAAAAGAAGATTTTAGCGGGTATCATAATTTTGCCCGGACCTTGCGGGATCACATGCATAACGCCCGGAGATTCCAGCGTGCCTTTACCGAACGTCTGCGGCAGGAGGAACAGGGACAATGAAAGAAGCGGTCTTATACCTGATACCGGCTCCGCTGGGAGATACGGATCCCGCTCTGGTCATTCCGGAAGGGACCATACAGACAGTGAGAAAACTGAATTATTTTGTGGTTGAAGAGCTCAGATCCGCGAGGCGTTATCTGTCATCTTTGGGATTAAAGGTTCAAACCCTGGAAATGGAATTGTTGAATGAGCATACTACTCCCGGGGAAATGGATCCGCTGCTGGAACCTATGCGAAAAGGTTTTTCCATGGGACTCATATCCGAAGCGGGGTTACCCGCAGTGGCAGACCCGGGTGCCGGTCTGGTGGCTTTGGCTCACCTAAACGGATTTCAGGTAATTCCCCTTACCGGTCCTTCATCTTTGATGCTTGCCCTGATGGCCTCGGGACTCAACGGGCAGCAATTTGCATTCCGCGGGTACCTTCCCGTAAAACCGACATTGCGCGATAAAAAGATCAGGGAGCTGGAAAGAAACTCGGCAAAGGATCATCAAACGCAGATCTTTATTGAGACACCTTACAGGAACGAGGCCTTGTTCCATGCGCTGGTGGCCTGTTGCCAGCCCCGGACAAAACTGACCATAGCTGTCAACCTTACAATGCCGGATGCTTATATAGGGACCCGGACTATAGACGAATGGCGAAAAAGAGAACCTGATATTGAGGGAATTTATAGAAAAAAACCATGTGTATTTTTAATAATGGCTGAATGATTATGGCTACCATTGCTTTGCATGATCTGATGTTTTATGCGCATCACGGATGTTTTGAAGAGGAGCGTCTTATTGGGACCCGTTTTAAGGTAGACATTGAATTGGTAACCCAGGGATGTAAAGCGGCTTTTACCGACAGTCTTGAAGATGCGATAGATTATTGCCGTGTCTACGCCCTTGTAGCCCGAGAGATGTCAGTTACGAGTTTGTTGCTGGAACATGTCGCGGGGAGGATCCTTCGAAGCCTGACGGATGCTTTTCCCGTCCGGGAATGTACGGTTACGGTTTCAAAACTGGCACCTTCACTGGGAGGTGAAGTGGGGCGGGCTTCCGTTACGCTCACCCAAAAGGACTTGGAGCATGACTGAAAAAAAGACCTTTTCCGTTATCACCTTTGGCTGTAAACTGAATTATGCAGAAAGCGCGACCATTGCCCGCGATTTTTTGCAACAGGGTTATGAAAAAGTCAGTCCGTCCAGGAAAGCGGATGTATACCTGATAAATACCTGCTCGGTTACCGAACATGCCGACAAAAAAAGCCGCCAGGCTATACGTAAAGTTCTAAGGATCAATCCGTGTGCCCGTGTCTTGGTCACCGGATGTTCCGCCCAGCTAAGACCCGATAAACTGATGAACATTGCTGGAGTTACGGCTTTGTTCGGCACAGGTTACCGGGATCGGATCGTTCCTTTGGCCGGAGATCCGGAAGCCGGGAAAGTGATCCTGAGCCCGAGTCAGACGGAGGCGGGATTTTTCTGCGCCTACTCGGCAGGAGAAGATATGCGCGACAGAACACGGTCCTTTTTAAAAGTTCAGGACGGATGTGATTACCACTGTACTTACTGTACCGTTCCCCTGGCCAGGGGCAGAAGCCGTAACATTCCAATAGCCGATGCTGTCCGCCAGGCAAGGGAAATTGCATCCAAAGGTGTCAAAGAGATCGTCTTGACAGGAGTAAATACCGGGGATTTCGGAAAAACCACCGGAGAGTCTTTTTCCGATCTGCTGGATGCATTAGCAAACGTTCAGGGAATTTACAGGTACAGGATCTCTTCCATAGAACCGAATCTTTTGACAGATGATATTATTGAAAAAATAGCTAAAGGGAAACCCTTTCTGCCTCATTTTCACATACCCCTGCAGAGTGGAAGTGACCCGGTCCTGAAAAAAATGGGAAGACGTTACAATGTTGCCTTGTTTGCCGGTAAGATGAAACAGATCCATTCCCTGATGCCGCATGCATTTGTTGGGATAGACGTGATAGCCGGTTTTCCCGGAGAGAGTGAGCAGGATTTTAACGATACTTACAATTTGCTAAAGGATCTCAGGCCGTCGTATTTACATGTATTCCCGTTTTCTGTCAGACCCTGGACCCGTGCCGCCTCTTTTCCGGTAAGTGAGCGGATCCGGGATGGGGTCATAACCGAAAGGGCACATAAACTGGGTGAATTGTCCGAAGAACTGCACCGGGAATTTATTCTTGCCAACCGGGGCAGAAAAGAAGAAGTTTTGTTCGAAGGAAAGACCAGGGACGGCAAGATGCAAGGTTATACAAGAAATTACATCAAGGTTGAAAGACCTTACGAACGTTCCCTGATCAACCGGGTGACGGAAATAGTATTGGATTGATTATGTACTGGGATCTGTTTAAGGTATTTTTCAGGATCGGCGCCTTTACCATAGGCGGCGGACTGGCTATGTTGCCTTTGATTGAAGCCGATGTGGTGAACAAGAAAAAATGGATCTCCAAAGAGGATTTTACAGATATGTTAGCCGTAACACAGACACTTCCCGGTGTTATAGCCGTCAACATTGCCGTAGCTGTCGGTTACCGGCTTAAAGGATTGATGGGAGCATTGATAGCCGTTGCCGGAGCTGTGATCGCTCCTTTTTTTGCTATCTTGGCACTTGCCCTGTTTTTCAAAAATTTCCAGGATAACCCGGTCATAGAACGTATTTTTTTAGGGATGCGGCCTGTAGTGGTGGCCCTTATTGCAGTACCCGTGATCACTACCATGCGGACTGTAGGGCTGACTGTCGTGACTGGTTTTATTGCGGGATCATCGGCCTTGTTGATCTGGCTTTTTGGCGTTTCACCCGTATGGGTGATCCTGGCAGCGGGCCTGGGAGGGTATTTCTGGTACCGGATCGATAAATACCGGAAAAGGAGGGATGGCGTATGATCTATTTGCAATTGTTTTTGACTTTTCTAAAGATCGGACTCTTTTGTTTTGGAGGCGGCTATGCCATGTTGTCCCTTATCCAGGACGAAGTGGTGGATCATCACGGCTGGCTTACCATGCAGGAGTTCTCGGATATAGTGGCCGTGTCCCAGATGACTCCCGGGCCAATAGGCATTAACACAGCAACTTATGTGGGGTTTGCCTCGTCCGGGGGTAACATACTTGGATCCGTAATGGCTACGTTGGCACTGATTCTCCCTTCGGTAGTGCTGATGATCATAGTAAGCCGTTTTGTTATCAAATACAGGGAGAATCAGACGCTACAGTGGATTTTCCGCACCATTCGTCCGGTTGTGGTTGGACTTATTGCATCGGCCGTCCTGGTTATGGCTACCCCTGATAATTTTGTGGATTACCGAAGTTTTTTGTTATTCTCACTGGCTTTTCTGGCTGCTTACTTTTACAAAGTGCATCCTATACTGCTGATGTTTCTGGGTGGTGTGTTAGGTTTTTTAATGTACTGACAGCCGGCATAACAACCACTCGCTATTTTTTCTGTAAATTTGTCATCCGGATATTTTTCCTATGCAATTCAGACTTAAAGCACCATATAAGCCTACGGGGGATCAGCCGCAGGCAATAGACCAGTTGAGTACTCTCTTCAGAGAAGGCACCGGGGCTGTTGTTTTGCTTGGGGTGACAGGCTCCGGCAAAACGTTTACCATGGCTAATGTGGTGGAGCAATTGCAAAAGCCGACTCTTGTCATCAGTCATAACAAAACCCTGGCAGCGCAGTTGTATTCGGAATTTAAAAACTTTTTTCCGGACAATGCCGTGGAATATTTTGTTTCCTATTACGACTATTACCAACCGGAAGCATATCTTCCCGTAACCGATGTATACATTGAAAAAGATCTGAGCATAAATGACGAAATAGAGAAACTCCGGTTGAGCACTTCTTCTGCCCTTCTGAGCGGCAGAAGGGATGTGCTTGTCGTTTCCAGTGTTTCTTGCCTCTACGGGATAGGGAATCCGGACGATTTTCATTCCAATACCATAACCCTGAAAACAGGTCAGGCACAAGATTTCAACCAGTTGTTATACAAACTGGTGGATGCATTGTACTCCCGGAATGAAAACGAATTTAAAAGAGGCACTTTCAGGGTCAGGGGAGATGTAATAGATGTATACCTTGCATACGATGATATAGCATGTCGGATCGCCTTTTGGGGCGATACGATAGAATCCATTGAACGTTTTGATCCGGTAACGGGAGGAATTCTGGAAAGGATCGAAGGAATTGCTATTTATCCGGCCAGCGCCTTTGTGACTACAAAAGCAAGAAAGGAAAAAGCCATCAAAAGTATCCAGGATGATCTTACAGAACGAGTCGCATATCTGAAGGATGTGGGAAAACACCTGGAAGCAAACCGTTTATTACAACGTGTGGAATTTGATATTGAAATGATTCGTGAACTGGGATATTGTTCGGGTATAGAGAATTATTCCAGGTATTTTGACGGAAGACAACCCGGAACCAGGCCTTTTTGCCTGCTGGATTATTTTGCCGATGACTTTCTTACCATTATTGACGAAAGTCATGTTACCCTGCCCCAGATAAGGGCTATGTATGGGGGCGACCGTTCCCGTAAGCAGGTACTTATTGAATATGGTTTCCGCCTGCCTGCCGCTGCGGACAACCGGCCCCTGACATTTGAAGAATTTGACAGCGTCATAGGACAGCGTCTTTATGTTTCAGCTACCCCGGCAGATTATGAACTGGAAAATTCCGGTGGGTTGATAGTAGAGCAGGTAGTACGGCCCACAGGTCTTTTGGATCCGCCAGTGGAAGTAAGGAAGACCGAAGGGCAGATAGATGACCTGATAGAAGAGATCAGGATACGTGCATCCAAAGACCAGCGGGTTTTGGTAACGACACTAACCAAACGCATGGCCGAAGAATTGCATAAATTTTTACTGAAGATACAGATCCGTTGTACTTATATACATTCAGATGTAGAAACGTTGGAAAGAATTAAGATACTGGAGGAATTTCAGAAAGGATATTATGATGTGCTCATAGGTGTCAACCTTTTGCGCGAAGGGCTGGATCTTCCCCAGGTATCATTGGTCGCCATACTTGATGCTGACAAGGAAGGATTCCTGCGTTCTGAAAGATCCCTGACACAGACAGCCGGTAGGGCGGCGCGTAATGTAGACGGACGGGTAATTATGTACGCAGACCGTATAACGGATTCAATGGCCAGAACAATCCGGGAAACGGAAAGAAGACGCAAAAAACAGATCCTGTATAACCTGGAAAACGGAATAACACCTACACAAATAGCCGTTAACGTAAGAGATACGCTCAGGCAGGGCGGTGTATACCCGGCCCGGCAGGATACATTATCCCTGGTTGCGGAAGATCCTGTAACCCGTTCCATGACACCACAACAATTGCAAAAAGCAATAGCTGTGGCAAAACAAAGAATGGAGGAAGCTGCTACCAGACTCGATTTTATAACCGCTGCCGGATTCAGGGATGAAATGTACGCACTTGAAAAGCTTCTTAAATGAACACGCAGGATAATTCTCAGATGATCGCCCTTGCCAAAGCATATGCAGGGGAAAAGCTGGACGGCCTTAAACGAGGTAACGGACAGCCGTTCATGACCCATGTGGATGCAGTGGCCCAGATCGTTAAAAATGAAATAGGTCTGACACGGGAAGCCATCGCAACCGTATACCTGCATGAAGCCAGCCGTAAGAATCCGGAGTTTCTGGATGAAATTGGAAGGGAATTTGGCAGTGATATAGGCCTAATGGTTAGCGGGCTGAATAAAATATCGACCATCAATCCAAAGGAGACCCGTTTGCAGGCAGACAATTACCGGAAACTGATCATTTCCTACTCGGCCGATCCCCGTGTAACACTCATTAAACTGGCAGACAGGCTGGAAGTAATGCGTTCATTGACGGAATGTTTTCCCCGGAGCGAACACATAAAAAAAGCAACGGAAACGCTGATGTTGTATGCTCCCCTGGCACACCAGCTGGGACTGTACAGAATCAAAAGCGAATTGGAAGACCTTTCGTTCAGGATCATACAACCGGAAGAATACCGCCTTATAACAAACAACCTGAGGGCTACAGAGAGTGAGAGAAAGGCCCAGATAGCCAGGTTTGTAGGGCCTCTTGAAAAAGAACTGAAAACGGCAGGCATCCGGTACGACCTGAAAAGCCGTACAAAAGCCGCTTATTCAATATGGGGTAAAATGCAGGCACAGCAGGTAGGTGTAGATGAAGTCTACGATATTCTTGCCATACGGTTCATAATTGACATTCCCGTAGAGCGCGAAGAAGAAGTCTGCTGGCAGGTATATTCTCTGGTCACCCAGATCTACGAACCCATCCCTGAACGCATGAGAGACTGGATAACCGTTCCAAAATCAAGCGGATACGAATCCCTGCACATAACGGTTCGTACCCCTGACAACTGGGTAGTGGAAGTCCAGATCCGCAGCCGGCGGATGGATATGGTTGCCGAGTATGGGGTTGCTGCCCACTGGGCATACAAGGGCATGCGAAACGAAGAAGTCCTGAACGACTGGCTGGGGAATGTGAGAAAACGGTTGCAGAATCCCGGAGATGAATTGAGATCCGGTGAAGATGCCGACATCTTTAAACCAAATGAGGTTTATGTATTCACTCCTGCCGGAGATCTCAGACGATTGCCGGCCGGGGCAACTGTTCTGGATTTTGCTTTCGAGATCCATACCAAAGTGGGACTTAAATGCACAGGAGGCAGGGTGAACGGCAAAATGTCCCAGGTACGGGACATCCTCAGGACCGGTGATGTGGTTGAGATCCTTACTGCAAAAAACCAGAAACCTTCCCGGGACTGGCTGAATTTTGTGGTTTCCGGAAAAGCCAAAAACAAGATCCGGCAGAAGCTTCGTGAAGAAGCCGGGATCCAGGATGCTGCAGGAAGGGAGATCCTGGAAAGAAGGCTGAAAAACTGGAAAAAAGAATTGACCCCGGATGATATTGCCCGCCTGATGAAAAAGTTCAGGATCAAACAAATAAGCGATTTTTACGCGGCAATAGCACGGGAAGATATTGCCCTTCAAGAGATTAAAGCGTTCTTGATGCAGGATGAGAGCGCGAAAGAAGACAAGCCTTCAAAAATATCTGCTCATACCGTTGCAACAGAAAAAGAAGAAGACCATAGCCGTTACGGGGAAGGAGACTATCTGGTTATTGATGATTCTTTTGGAAGGATCAAATACAAACTGGCCAAATGCTGCAACCCGGTGATAGGGGACCCCGTATTTGGTTTTGTGTCCATAAAAGAAGGAATAAAGATCCACAGGATGAGTTGTCCCAATGCCGCCCGTTTGATGGAACAATACCCGTACAGAATACAGAAGGTAAGATGGCGCAACAAAGTGGCATCTGCGGTTTTCCAGGTGGGTGTAAGGGTAACGGCTTATGAAGAGATCGGACTGGCAGGTGAAATTGGGGAAGTGATGAAAAATCTTTCCCTGAATATGAGAAGTTATACGTTTTCCGGACACGGCGGAAAAATTGTGGGAAGGTTGCAGGTAGCGGTAAATTCGAACAAGCAGGTTGATTTGCTGTTGTTCCATCTACGAAAGATCAGGGGAATCATTAAGGCGGTAAGGGAATGATATTATGACTGAAGAAAAAATTGTAGTGAAAGGGGCACGGGTTCATAATTTAAAGAACCTGTCCATTGATATCCCCAGGGATCAGTTCATAGTAATAACAGGCGTTTCGGGCTCCGGAAAATCTTCCCTGGCGTTTGACACCCTTTTTGCTGAAGGGCAGAGACGTTATGTGGAAAGCCTTTCGGCGTATGCGCGCCAGTTTCTGGGAAGGATCAAAAAGCCCGATGTGGACCTGATAGAAGGAATTCCCCCTGCTATAGCCATTGAGCAAAAGGTAAATACGCGCAATCCCCGTTCCACGCTGGGAACCTCTACCGAAATATACGATTATTTACGATTGTTGTATGCCCGGACAGGGAGAACGTATTCTCCCGTTTCCGGAAAAGAAGTAACACGCCACACTACAGGGGATGTCCTGCAATTCATCTTTTCGCTCCCGGGATCATCCTACGTGCAGATCCTGGCTCCGTTCGGTTGGAACAACAAGCAACGCCGGGTTGAGATACTTTTACAATTGCAGCAGGACGGATTTTCACGTTTTTCAGATGGTAAGGACATGATCCGCATTGAGGATCTCCTGCAAAACAGGGATAAATACGCCAATCGCGAAATCTATCTTCTGACCGGTCGCGTAAGCCCGGTGGACAATCCCGATAACAGGGCCCGCATTACCGAATCGGTTAGTACTGCTTTTTCAGTAGGGGAAGGAACACTGTTCATCCAGACAGAAGAACGGCTTGTTCCGTTTTCAACACGCTTTGAAGCTGGCGGGATCACTTTTTTGGAACCTAGTGAATACATGTTCAGTTT
This sequence comes from Bacteroidales bacterium, assembly GCA_011620605.1. GTDB lineage: Bacteria > Bacteroidota > Bacteroidia > Bacteroidales > UBA932 > DMER64. The sequence goes on from WOYW01000006.1 coordinate 60,542, forward strand.
CAACAATCCCCTGGGAGCCTGCCCTGAGTGCGGAGGGTACGGACAGGTTACAGGAATAGATGAATCCCTGGTTGTCCCGGATACGGACTTGTCTGTTTACCAGGATGCCGTGGCCTGCTGGAGAGGGGATGTGATGAAAACTTTCAAGGAGGAGGTAATAAGGAATGCTTCTAAGGCAGGTTTTTCCATTCATAAACCTTATAGGGAACTGACAGACCGGGAAAAAGAATGGTTGTGGAACGGAGACAATCGCATAACGGGAATAAACAGGTTTTTTAAACAGTTGGAATCGGCCAGGTATAAGATCCAGTACAGGATCATTATCAGTCGTTTTACCGGAAAAACATTGTGTCCTGAATGTTCCGGAACCCGTTTGCGGAAAGAAGCTTCATACGTCCTGATCTCCGGTAAGCGAATAGATCAGCTCCTGGATATGCCTGTTTCGGAATTGTCTGCTTTCATGGACAGTTTGGTACTTTCCAAAACGGAAATGGAAATTGCAGGAAGGACACTGGAGGAGATCCGGTACAGACTGCATTATCTGAACCAGGTAGGCCTGGGTTACCTGACTTTGAACAGACGGTCTGCCACATTGAGCGGAGGTGAAAGTCAGCGGGTTAACCTTGTTAGTTCGCTGGGAAGTTCGCTGGTCGGGAGCCTTTATATTCTTGACGAGCCGAGTATAGGGCTTCATCCCCAGGATACCCAAAGACTTCTTGCGTCTTTGAAAGCCCTAAAGGAAATGGGAAATACTGTTATGGTCGTGGAGCACGACGAGGAGATCATGAGGGCTGCCGATCAGATCATTGATATTGGCCCGTTGGCGGGAAAAGACGGGGGCAGACTCATGTACCAGGGACCGCCTGTCCGGCCGGGCGGGAAGATAGATACCGGCGAAAGCCGCACCCTCCGTTTTTTAAGCAATCCCAATGTCATACCTGTTCCGGATCGTTCACGAACCTGGAATTCCTATATTATGGTCCGGGGGGCTTCCCACAACAATCTGAAGGCGATAGATGTCAGGTTTCCCCTCCAGGTTTTTACGGCGGTCACAGGCGTCAGCGGCTCGGGTAAATCCTCTCTTGTAAGGGATGTGTTGTTTTATGCGCTAAGCCGGCGGTACAACCAGGCAAGGACCCCTTCACCAGGCAAATTCAGCAGTTTGGGAGGAGATCTGCACCGGCTCGCAGGTGTGGAACTGGTAGATCAGAATCCCATCGGCAAGTCTTCCCGGTCTAATCCCGTAACGTACATCAAAGCTTATGATGATATCAGGAAATTATTTTCCGAACAACCATATGCCAGGATGAACGGTTACGGACATTCCCATTTTTCTTTCAATATTGAAGGCGGTCGTTGTCCCGAATGCCAGGGAGAAGGAGTCGTGAAAGTAGAAATGCAGTTTATGGCAGATGTAATACTGACCTGCGAGTCCTGTGGAGGGAAACGGTTCAAACCGGATATTCTGGAAGTCAGGTATAAAGATAAAAACATATACGATGTTCTTGAAATGACCGTGGCTGAAGCCATAGATTTTTTCTCTTCCCAAAAGGAGCCGGCTGCATTGCGAATAGCCGACAGACTCAAACCGCTGGACGACGTGGGACTTTCATACATCAAACTGGGACAAAGCAGCAGCAGTTTAAGCGGAGGAGAAAGCCAAAGAGTTAAACTTGCTCATTTTCTTTCCATGGAAAATATGGAAACAAACCGCCTCTTCATTTTTGACGAACCTACGACGGGACTTCATATTTTTGATATTGAAAAACTGCTAAGATCCTTTAATGCACTTATAAAGAAAGGACATTCCGTGCTTGTTGTGGAACACAATATGGATGTGGTGAAATGTGCCGACTGGGTCATTGATCTGGGACCGGATGCAGGAAATGACGGCGGTAATTGTTGTTTTTGCGGAACACCTGAAGCTTTGGCTCAAAGAACGGACCTGCCCACCGGCAGGGCATTGCGTTCAAAAATTATACATGAATCATAATACTGTCCTTTTACTATTTTTGTTGCATGGTCCGGAAAAATCAAACTCTCATTATCACTATAGTGTTTATTGGTTTGGGTGTTTTATCAGGAAATGTGCTCAGGGCACAACAACCAGGATCTTTTGTTCCCTCATTTAATATTGCTCCCCAGATAGGAACGGATATTGGAGGTGCCATGCCTGTACCCATGAATGCCGTAGGAGGCTATTTCAATGCATATCCAAAGCCGAACGCAACACTGGGGGCACTGTTTTTCCTGAACTTTCATTCTCGTTGGACAGTGGGAGCAAGCCTCAATTATAAAACCATTGCCATGGATGCCGATGCACGCGTTTCCAATCAGAAATTCAAAGGAGAGAATACAGTGCAGTATTTTACGGGTACATCCCAGATGTCTATGGGATTCACTATCCTGGAACTTCCTGTTTACGCGGAATATCTTGTTGGTAAAAAAAGACAGCACGGTTTGCAGCTGGGCATTTTTGGAGCATATGTTTTCAAATCCCATTTTACGACAAATGCCGTAAAAGGTTTCATAGGGGCCGAACCCGACCGTATAGATTCCGACATCACTACACCCCAGGTAATGGATTTTTCCTCTTTGCTGGATACTTGGGATACGGGGCTCTTTCTGGGGTACGAAGCCCGGATATTTCCCCGTATCCGGATGGGACTGCATGTCATGATGGGTGTTAAGGATATTTTTATGCCTGGAAGTGATTTTTTCGATTACAAGATGAAACAGATGCGGGGAAGTGTTACCGTATCCTACGACCTTGTCGAGATCTTTCAGCGTTGAACCAGATCCCACAGGGTGAAGAAAAGCCAGCGGGTTCTTGATTCCAGTACAGGCAGATCTATGATATCCGGTGTATCCAGGGGTTTATACGTGTAATCGTTAATACCGGAAGTGATCAGCAGGGAAGGGATCTTTTGAAGCGACAGGAAGTATTGCTCTGTCATAGTGAAAAAAATTTCAGCAAACTCCGGACTCTGATAAAAAGAATAATCCACATCCAGACCTGTATTGTAGAAGGCATTGTTATTGTCCATTGACCGTTTGATGTGGGTGGGTACGTTTTCGGCACCCAGTACCAGTACATAGTAAGGAGAGTCTCCGGGAGGTACCAGGCTGGTACCGGTTTGGTCCAGGTTCAGGTTCAGTACGATCTGTCGGGCAGGTATGCCCAGTGATAACGCAAATATCCTGGCACCGGTCATTGAAAATTCTTTGGCATCATAAGCTACAAAGATCAGGTTCCGTGAAAGTCCGTGTCCGTCATTTCTGGCGGTACTGAAAGCTTTTGCGAGGGACAACAGGACTGCAACACCCGAAGCGTTACTGTCTGCTCCGGGATAATGCACTCCCTTTATGACACCAAAATGATCGTAGTGAGCAGAAATGATTATGTATTCCCGACTTGCTCCCTCTGTAGCGGGTATCCAACCGATCACATTACGGCCTTTTTGTCCCGTGGGACACACAAATCCCTGGATATATGAACTGTTGTACCTGTCGGGATTTGCCGTACCAAGCGGACGTAACCCGTATTCTGTGAATTTACCGGTGATGTACTGCGTGGCTTCTGACCCTCCCGGTGATCCGGTTTCTCTTCCCTGTAAAAGACTGTCTGCCAGGTAACGGATATGGTAATCCAGTTCTTCTGCGGTGACCGTACGGGCATAACTTTCCGGATGCGCTCTTTGGCCTTGCATGGGGAGAGCCTGGAAGCAAAGAATTAGGGAAATGCAGGACACAAACAGGGAAAGGCGCGGCATATTTTTTGTTTTTAAAATGCAAAGGAACAAATTTTTCCTTTCAAATTCATACCTTTGATAAATGGTAAAAAACCCGCACTTGTATATTGTATTTTTTATCCTGCTCTTCTTTACTACAGGAAAAGCGGAAGCTCAATACGACAAGCAACAATTTTTTTACAGGGGGCAGCATTTGTTGTTCGAGGGACGTTACCAGCAGGCCATTGACAATTTCAACAAACTCATCCAGCTTGATCCCACTTTACACGAAGCCTATTTTTTCAGAGGAATAGGGAAATATAACCTGGGAGATTTCATGGGAGCGCGGACGGATTTTGACAAGGCAATAGCCATCCATCCCATTTTTACCATGGCATACCATTACAGGGCTATTACATATTCCCGCCTGGGAGAATACGAAAAAGCACTGGAAGATCTGCAGGAGGCCATTGACCTGCGACCGGGGTATAACGGGCTTTATTTCAGCAGGGGAGTCACTTACCTGCTCTCCCAGCAATTCCAGCTGGCCGAAAAGGATTTCAACCGCTTTATACGTCATGAACCAAGGGTTAGCGAAGCCTACCTGAACAGGGGAGCCTGTTACCTGTATTTGAAAGATACGGTCAAAGCTTTGCATGACTATGATACGGCAGTTTTGCTGAACAAATTTGATCCGGAGGGGTATATCCGCAGATCCCGTGTATTTGCCATGCAGGAGCAATATCCAAAGGCCCTTGAAGATCTGGATCAGGCTTTATCACTGGATCCGCAAAATTCATTCGCCTATTTCAACCGGGCACTGATCCGTTACTATCAGAACGATATTAACGGGGCACTGGACGATCTGGAAAAAGTTCTCAAAGATGATCCGGGGAATGCCCTTACTTTATACAACAGGGCCTTGATACGCACCCAGATAGGAGATTATAACAATGCCCTGGAAGACTATGACCGTGTGATTTCCATAAATCCCGGCAACGTCCTGGCATATTACAACAGGGCAGCTTTGTTCATTCAGATGGAACGCTACAAAGAAGCCATGAGGGATTATGATAAGGCCATTGAATTGTATCCTGATTTTGCCAATGCATATATGAACCGTTCTTTTGTCAAGAACAGGCTTGGTCTTTTTGCGGCAGCGGAGCTTGATTACCGGGTAGCACAGGATAAAGTCAACCAATACAAATCAAAACTCGGAGACACCACATATTCAGCGTTCGCAGACACAACGCAGCGTTTTGACCGTCTACTGGCCCTGGATGCCGAATTTGCAAAAAAAGACTTCAACAACGAATTGCTGCAATACAGGGATGTGGACATACGTCTTAAGCCGCTTTATAAATTGCTGGCAGGCCCTGCCGAAAACAAAATAGCACTGGAACAAAGGTATTATTACGAGGAACTTGAAAAATTCCTGCTGCGCCAGTCGATTCCGGTCAGTTTGTTTAGTGATGAGCCGGAAACAGATCCCGAACGCATCGACTTTCAGAGAGAACAAATAGAAAAGATGATTCAGGGAGAAGACGGTTCTGCAGACCTCTATTTTATCAAGGGCATCCTGGACTTCCAGAGTAAACTGTTCAATGCTTCATTAGCTTCATATAACCGGGCCATAGAACGGAATCCCGACAACGTCTTTTATTATATAAACCGGGCGGCTCTGCAAAGTGAGATGATAGATTTCATCTCTTCTATGGAAAACAATGTACAGATCCTCACCCTGGACCAGGCAGGTACTACACGTACACGAGTACAGGAACAGGGACGTCATCAATACGATTACTCAGGAGCCATTAACGATCTGGAAAAAGCAGCCATGCTGGCTCCGGATTTCGCTCATATTTATTACAATTTGGGGAACCTGTACTGTTTGTCGGGAGATTTTCCCCGGTCCATAGGCAATTATTCAAAAGCCCTTGAATTGTATCCTTACCTTGCCGAAGCGTATTACAACAGGGGCCTTATACAGATATACCTGAAAGAGAAAGAAAAAGGCTGTATGGATATCTCCACTGCCGGAGAGTTGGGCATCCAGGATGCTTACAGTGTAATAAAAAAATTCTGTGTTACCGAACAGTAACACAGAATTTTTCTTTTGCTTGCATAAAGGGCTATTCCGAATACGAATCTTTTACGTAGGCAGCATTGTTCAAATAATCACAAGAAGCTTTAATGCTTTCAAAAGGAGCCATATCGAAAGCTTCCTGTTCCACAATGGAGTACTTAAGTCCTGATATTTCTGCTTTCTCGTAGATGGCCTGGAAATCGATCTTTCCTGAGGCTCCAATTTCCTTGTCATCTTTAACATGCCACAGGTCAAACCTTCCGGGATATTTTTCCAGGTATTGGACAGCGGGTGCACCACCCACCTGGCTCCAATACACATCTATCTGGAAGAACACTTTTTCAGGATCCGTGTTTTGTAACATGTAGTCATAAAGGACAACATCATCAAAAACAGTTGTGAATTCATGGGCATGATTATGGTATCCAAAGCGGATGCCTGCGTTATTGCATTTTTCACCAACCGCATTAAACAATTCACAATACTTTGAAAGTCCTTCCAGTGATTCGTAGGCACTTTGCCCCATGGAGGGCTGAACTATGTATAAAACACTTGTTGACAAATGATCTTCAATGGCTTTGTCCCACCAGGCCATACATTCTTCCCATGGAGTAACATTCGGATCCGGTCCGTTGATATGGGAGGATATCACTTCCAGTCCTTTGGCATTACAAAGTTCTTTAAAAGCATCACCAGACATGCCGTAGAAAGCACCTTCCTGGGCATTGTAACCGGCCATTTCCACAAATGTGTATCCGGCTTCGACTACAGCATCCAGCGAAGTGTCAAGGTCTTCATTTATCTGTTCTCTTATGGAGTATAACTGAAGACCGATCTCTTTTTGTACGGGTTCGATAGCACAGGAAGTCAGGCTGAAAACAGATACCGTTCCCAAAATGAGTGTTGTTAATATTCGACGTACCATTATTCAAGAATTTTTACTTTTATGTTCCTGAACCAGACATCATCTCCGTGATCCTGTAAGCCAATGTAGCCGGCTTTTTCTTCTCCGCCACAATTCAGCAACAGGTCGTAAGCCACAGGCCATTTGTCTTTGCTGAATTTACTGTTATCCAGCATTTCCTGCCATTGTGGAGTCCACAAATGGTATTCAAGAACGGGTTCTCCGTTCTGGAAATGAGCCACAGTCCCTTTGTAAACCAGTATCTTTCCGGTGTTCCATTCACCAAAAGGTTTGGAGTTCTGAGGTTTTGCGGGGATCATGTCGTAGAGGGAAGCGGATTGACGGTTTCCGTCAACACCCAGCAAGGCGTCGGGATGGTTTGCGTTGTCCAGGATCTGGTATTCCGGAGCCGAGATGTAAATGGGTTCTCCGGGGACTTCCTGTGCCAGGTAAAAAATACCCGAGTTGGAGCCTTTGGCTACTTTCCATTCGAACGTCAATTCAAAGTTTCCGAATTTGCGATCAAAAATGATGTCGCCACCGTTTTCCGCACCGGCTTCACCACGGCCGGAACCGTTGATCTTAATGGCTCCTTCTTCTATTGTCCAGGCTCCCGGAATATCGGTCCCGTTGTATGCACGCCAGCCTTCAAAAGTTGCTCCGTCAAAGAGAACCACAACGTTGGGGTCTTCTTCCTGTACTTCCTTCTTTTTGTTGTTGTTACATGATGCACAGGAACTTACGATCAACGCAGTCATGAGAATGGGAATTATTAAAAGTTTTTTCATAATATTTTGAGTTTAAGTTTACGGCATTACAGGTAAGGAATAACCGGCCCTATAAGTATGGCGGATCAATTCGTTGGAAAATTCCATGGCATTGATGGGATCGGTGTACTCGTTATTGAAGGTGGGGTGTCCGTCTTTAATGGAGAATCCGTCTTTGACTTTCATACGAAGGGTGTCGTTGGGAGAAATGTTCGTGAATTTCATGGCATCTCCGTCCCACAACAGTTCCCGGTTCAAACCTTGCAGACGTACGGCCAGAACTCCCATGACTACCATTTCATTAAGAGGTCCGGCTTCTGAAAAGTCAGAGGCGGTTTTAACCCGGCTTTCAGGGCTTTCTTTGCAGGCACGGATAAAGTCCATATAGTGATTGTTTTCCGGAACTTCACGTGTCATGGTAGGTGCCGGTATTTCCTTGCCTGAGATAAGCCAGGGGTTGACTCCGTAACAACCGCAAATAAGCGTGTCCTTTGTCCCGTGGAAAATTACGGCGCCACCGCTGTCATTCATATTGCGTCCGGCAGGCCATCCTTTGGGATACTCGGGGATAAGTCCGCCGTCGTACCAGGTTACCTCCAACCGGGGCATACCTACTTTGGGCATATTGTCGCGTGCCGGAAAAACGAATTTGGCAATTTGGGCATTTGGTGCACAGTCAGTCATCAGTGATGTGGAACTGCCCTGAACGGCTACGGGAGATTTCAGGTTCAACGCTTTGACCACAGGTTGCAGGATATGGCAGGCCATATCTCCCAGGGCTCCGGTACCGAAATCCCACCATCCGCGCCAGTTCCATGGATGGTATATCTGGTTATAAGGACGGTAGGGTGCCGGTCCAATGAAAAGATCCCAGTCCAGTTCGGGATGAGGGGTATGAACCTCTTTGGGAGTTTCCAGCCCCTGCGGCCAGATGGGTCTGTCCGTAAAGGCTTCCACTTTTGTTATCTCTCCAATCATACCGGACCATATGGCCTCGCATATTTGCCTTACGCCTGCTCCTGAAGCTCCCTGGTTCCCCATTTGGGTAGCCACTTTGTGTTTAGCGGCCAGACGGGTAAGTAGCCTGGTTTCATATACTGTGTGAGTAAGCGGTTTTTCGCAATAAACATGTTTTCCCATGGATAGTGCCTGGGCGGCAATAACGGCATGGGTATGATCGGCTGTACCGACAACAACGGCATCGATCTTATTTCCCATTTCATCAAACAATTTGCGAAAATCTTTATATTTTTTAGCATTCGGATAGGTGTTAAATTGTCCTGCAGCATATTTCCAGTCAACATCGCACAAGGCGACAATGTTTTCGGAACTCAGTTCACGTATAACTCCGCCTCCTCTTCCTCCAATACCGATCCCAGCAATGTTGAGTTTGTCGGTAGCCGCCGTTTTCTTTTTCTTCTGTGATTCCAGAGGAACTTTTGCCATCAGCGGGGAAGAAGCAACAATGGCACCGGCTGTGGCCATGGCGCTTTTCTGTAAGAAATTTCTTCGAGAGATGTTTTTTTCCATAGATTTAATGTTTTATCGTTTAATGAAATGGATTGCTTGAATTTACGAAGATAATAAAAAAATTATTTTTTTCTTTTCCCTGAACGAAGTCTGTTGTAGGATTGTACCAGGGCTTCATCACTGCCGATGGCTCGAAGGGCCAGAATCACCAACACAATACTGACTAAAGGGAAAACCGTAGTAACAGGAAATCGCACATTGGCCATATTTTTGAAGTAGACAGCGCCTATCCATACCTGGAGACCCAGCATGATCAGGGAGGTATAGATACAAAGACGGATCTGGATCTTTCTGGCTTTGTACAGGAATATGGTAACTGCCAGCAATGCGCATACAGCTCCGGTCAGGACTATGAAAGGGGTGTATGTGGCGTATACACCGAAGAATAATGAGATCATAAGACCTAAAGCCACGGTCAGGTATAATGTCTGAAGGCGTTGTATCATGAGTCAATTGTTTTAATGGAACAAATTTAGAGGAAAATCCGTGATTTTCCTCTAAATTTGCAGAATGAAAATTATTGAACCTTCTGAATTGGTTATCAACAGTGACGGGAGTGTGTTTCACCTGCACTTGCGTCCGGAACAGCTGGCGGAAAAAGTTTTACTGGTAGGAGATCCCGATCGTGTGATCTTATTGCGCGACCTGTTAACGGATGTTGAATTTGTTTCACACAACAGAGAATTTGTGGCAGTAACTGGTTCCTTTGGTCGTAAAAGACTGACCATATTGTCGACCGGGATAGGAACCGACAACATTGACATAGTTATGAATGAACTTGATGCTCTGGCCAATATAGATTTTGAAACCCGGACATTCAGAGAAAAACACCGTTCACTAGATATATTACGGTTAGGGACTTCAGGAGCCATACAATCTGACATTTCTACCGGCACATTTGTTTTTTCAAGATATTCGGCAGGTATTGACGGATTGCTCAACTGGTACGAAGGACGGGATAAAGTATGTGACAAAGAGATGGAAAAGGCTTTTATGGAACACATGCAATGGTCTCCGTTGCTGGCCACTCCATATTTTGTAAAAAACTCTGAAGAAACAGGAAAATGTTTTAAGGATGCTATGCAGGGTATAACCCTTTCGGCACCAGGTTTTTATGGGCCCCAGGGGCGTGTCATAAGACTTCAGTTGTCAGATCCCGATTACTTACAAAAATTATCATCGTTCCATTATAATAACCTGAGGATCACTAATTTCGAAATGGAGGGCTCGGCTATAGCCGGACTTTCCCGGCTTATGGGACACAGGGGAGCTACGATTTGCATGATTATTGCACAACGGAGTAGTAAAGACATGAATGTGGATTACAAAGGTTTGATGGTAGAAAAGACCGCGGAGATTCTGGAAAAATTCTGTAATAACAATGGTTCGTAACACGGAAATATTGGATATTGTACCACTTCTGGATGATCCTGATCAATATGTACGGGATGCATTGTTCCGGCAGCTCAAAAATATGGGACGCCCGGCTATAGAGGAACTGGAGGAAATTTGCAGAGAAGAAAATGAAGATAAGTATCCCGGCATCGGGGATATGTTGTCGGCTTTAAGGGAGGAACTGAAATTCGAGGCCCTGCAGGACTGGATTAGCAATACAAAGGACGATCTGATGACAGGTCTTTGTCTTATACAGGATCTGTTGAGTAATGACGTAGATCAGGATGTTTTACATAATATTCTGATGGATCACGTAAATGAGATCGCAGTGGAGATGAACGACGATCAGACATTTATGGAAAAAGTGAAATTGTATAACTATGTCTTTTTCAATAGGTTACATTACAAAGCGGTAGATCCTATGTTTTCGGATCCCGGGAATACCTTTTTTCACAAGGCTCTGAAAAACAAAAAAGGAAGCCCCGTCATTATAGGTATAATCTATTTACTGATTGCATACCATGCAGGAATTTCTGTCAGGGGACGGGTCTTTAAGGGCGGATTTCTGCCGGCGGTTACTGATCCTTCCGGAAACGTCTTGTTCTACGTTAATGTTTATAAGAACGGTCTGTTATTTCCCCATACGGAACTCCGGTCATTTTTAAGTGACATGAACCTGCAAATACCTGCTGAATCATTTCGCGAAGCCCGTTCGGAAGATCTGGCACAAATATATGCCGAAACATTATACTACAGTTATTCTGCCGCAGTGGAAAACACAGATAACCGGATTGTTTCAAAGCTGGAAAAGATCATAGAAATGTTTGGTAAGGACTATTCCCTGCTCATAGAAATAGACGAGGATGATGAATAAAAAAGAGACTGCTTCATGAGAAACAGCCTCCCTTAACGGTCAGGTTTTAGGTTTGGTTATGAGCGGGAAACGAGGTTCGAACTCGCGACCCTCAGCTTGGGAAGCTGATGCTCTACCGACTGAGCTATTCCCGCATTTCCAAACAGGGGAACAAATATAGCGATTAATTTTTTATAAGCAACATGAATATCGCCTTTTACATAGCCGGAAAACTTAAAGGCGATGCTACTTCTACAGGCCGGGTAAGCCGCATGGGAAACCGGATAGCCATAGTAAGTGTGGCCATCAGTGTTTTTACCATGATACTTTCTGTGGCTATAGTCAGGGGCTTTAGGAGTGAGATTCAAAAACGTGCAGCCGGCTTTACCGGTGAGATCCTTATGGAGTCTCCAGGTGCTGGGTTCGTTACTGAGACCATACCTATATCAACGGATTTGTCATACCTGGAAAGTTTAAAAGATCATCCGGCTGTTGATCATATTCAGGAGTTTGCGGTGTCATACGGGATTATCAATACAGGCGATGCAATACAGGCTGTATCGCTGAAAGGCGTGGGAGCCGGCTACAGTTGGGATTTTTTTGAAAGACACCTGAAGGAAGGCAGAATTCCCGTTTTCTCTCAGGATGCTTCGTCCAGTGAGATCATGATATCGCGCCGCCTGTCGGCGCTTCTGCAGATCGGGTTACAGGATGTGGTGACTATGTATTTCATAGGCGACAACGTCAAAATGCGACGTTTTATAATATCAGGTATATATGATGCCCAATTGGAAGATATTGACAACCATCTAATAATAGGTGATATTAGACACACTCAAAGATTAAACGGGTGGCGGGAAGACCAGGTAAGCGGTATAGAGGTGTATTTAAAAGATAAGAGCCGGATAGAAGCGCAACAGGAGTCTATTGAGGATTTTATCATTGCCAATAGCTCGGATACCGATGACGGTGTTGTGTTGAGAAATGTTAAGAGGATATATTCGCATCTCTACGACTGGCTGGACCTGATGGATATTAACGTGGTCATTTTGCTGACCCTGATGGTTCTTGTTGCCGGGTTTAATATGATGTCAGGGTTGCTGATCCTGTTGTTTGATAAAACTTCTGCCATCGGATTGTTTAAGGCCATGGGAATGAAAGATCGCAGTATCAGGAACAGTTTTCTTTACAATGCGGCCGGTGTGGCTCTGAAAGGAATTACATCAGGTACGATTTTGGCCGTGATTTTTCTTGTCATCCAGAAGACTACGGGATTGATCCCCCTTGATCCGTCCACTTATTTTGTGGACAGTGTACCTGTAGATCTGTCCTGGTATCATGTTTTACTGGTAGATGTCGCTGCATTGGGACTACTCTTGGGAATTCTGATGCTTCCCCTAAAAAACATTATCAGTATAAGTCCCGATAAAGCTATTCGGATGAGGTAATCCAGTCCAGGTATCTTGTTTTTATTGTTTCAACGTATTTTTGAGTCTGAGAAGGAGTATAGGGAGCCACTTCTGACCAGATGTCCGGATCTTTACCATCCAAAGCAGCCTGTTCCCGGTCTTTTTGGATACGTGTCATTCCGGCATTGTATGCAGCCAAAACAAAATGGATCTCTTCTTCTTCCGGTAAATGAGTTATATGCATATTTCTTCTGAGGAATGCAAAATACCGGGCCGCTCCTTTTACATTTTCTTCCGGATCGTAAAGGTCTTTTACTTTCATGTCTCTGGCCGTAGATTCTTTCATTTGCATCAACCCTATAGCCCCCTTTGCTGAATGGGCATTCATCCTGTACTTTGATTCCTGGTACATGACCGCTCTGAGTATACGCCAGTCCCAACCCAGGGGTCTGCTGACTGCTCTCAGGAGCGAATCGTAAGGACATCTGTCCGGTGAAGACGGGAGAAACCGGCTGCGAAATCTTGGATATTGGGGATTCTGTCTGAACAAAGTAAGCCAGTGCACTAAATTCAAATGCCAGGGGCACCTGTTTTTCATCATGATCCATACCTCTCCCAAAGGTGTGATCCTGGGAGTAATGCATAATTTACCCGTCAGAGATTTCGGGATGGGATCACGAATAATATTCAGGGCCAGAATATCGGTTTGATTCCCGGTAAGCATATCCCATACAGAAACGGTATCGTTTATCGGAACGTATTTCAGAGTAAAATCGTGTGATCTGGAGAAACGCCGCATGATCTCGTAATGATATCCTACTCGTGTTCCTGAGTGTGATGAAAGGTATATGCTACATTTAAGCGTATCGCTGTGAGTTTGCAATACTTCCCTTTCGGTCCTCATGTTGGATGAAGAGTGGGTAAGCCGGGTATGATATTCCTTAAAAAAGAAAGATATGACAAAAGCTGCCAGCAGCGATATGAGAAATTTTTTCCTGGACATCAGCGGGCAGTGTTTCCTGCTGCTCTTACGGGAGATCCTTCGGAAGAAGAAGCCGCGGCAGCTGTCTTACCGGGTTTTATGTAAAATGGCCACGTCATGCCGAGTTTAAATACGCGTTGCGGACGAATGTAATGCGGTGCTGAAAAATAATCGTTGTTGGGCCATCCCTGCGCGGCATTGACGTATTTGACAAAAATAGTTGCCCGTTTCCACTTTACATTTATAAACGCGTCTATATACGGAGTGTGCCCGTATTTTTTTTCGTTTTGCAGATGGAAAACACCCAGCGCGGGATTGTAAGATTCCATGTAATAAGCGGTGTGAAAAGTTACATCAGCACCTATTTGTGCTGTCATCACATCCTTAACTACGGGTATTTCCAGGTAATACCTGAGGTTGGCACTGAATGTGGGTAAGGGAACAATGTCCTGACGGGAAGACACCTGGAACATCAGTCTGTGATCAAGTCTCACGTACCAGAAGCTGAAATTCTTTGTTAAGGTTGCGGTCATGACATTTATAAGGTCGTCTGTCTGTCTGACCGTTCCCAGGGTATCGTAATATATGCGGTTACCCAGTAAACCGTAGGAAAAAGTGGCTTCTGTTTTCCAGCTGGGAATGGATAACCTGGCCTCAATCCTGGTTTCGTTTGTTTTTTGAAAATCATTATTCCAAATATAATGGTTGGAATACATATGCTGTGTAAACCAGTCCGGAGTCTGCCTCGCAAAAAGGAACCTGCCTGTCAGGTGGATCCCCGATTCCATTGGATAAAATGAAAAACTAGCGTTGGCGTCCAGGGATACGTCTCCTGCGTAATAACCGGCATAATCCAGTTTCCCCAGGGCGTTCCACCGGAAATATTTTTTGAACATACCCGATGCTCCGGCATATACGTACATATTATTCTGCCACCTGTTGGAAATGTCTTCCGTATAGAAATCTGGATCAAAGCAATAATTGGATATAAGCTCATATCCCACTCCTCCTTCGATCTTGGAAACGATGGCTGTGTTGGACCAGGGTTGTAGACGCAGGAAAAACCTGTTATCCACGATCATGGTTCGTAAAGAATCTGCCGAGCGAGTGGGATGCATATGGAACCGGTCGTTATAAAAAGCTCGTCCGGCCTGATCGGTAAGACTTATCTCATCGTTGTAATTTCGTGTCATTGTGGTCCACTCTCCCGAATGTCCCAAAACCATCATGGTCCCTTCTCCTGTATCCAGGGAGTCCCTTTTAAAAAGGTTGATGGGTATCCCGTAGCTCTGCATTATGAAAAGTTGACTGCTTTTAAGCAGGGAAGATGCATTTGTCAGATTAACCGGGATAGTACGTGCCTCTACCAGAGTGTCTAATATGAAACTGTCATCTTGAATACCTCCGTTCTCATCCTTTTGCAAGGAATTCCGGATGTAGCCTCCGTGCATGATGTATTTTTTCCCCAGGTAATCTGCCGTTACGGCCAAAGTTCTTGTGTTGGTACTCTCATTTTCAAGCAATCCTTCTGTGCCTTTCTTCTGGTAAAAGAATTGTGCGTTCGTTGATGGTGAAAGATTCTGGGTGTGAAAAAAGCCAACATTCAGTTCCTCTGTTTCCTTATTGGAGAACAATGTTCCGGTATAGGACATCACCGTAAAAGGCGATTTGGTGTTATAGAAAGGAAGGGTGTTCCTGTTATAGGCTTCATACATACCGGGGCTCCAGAAATCAAAACGCTCTTTAACTTCTCTTTTAAAAAAATTGAACGGCAGGGCCGGAGACCCGGCGGTTCCCAGAGAAACGGCTCCCACATCTTTTTTCAGATAAGCATAATCGTAAAAATTACTATTAATATTAGTATCTATCTGCTTGAAATCAAGTGTGTTAAAATATTCATCGTTTGTCCAGGAGATCACTCTTCTGTATAACAGGGAATCGGGCACAACATATGTCTCCAGTGGATGGAATGTGCTGTTCCATATTGAATCGGCAATGGCTTTTTCCTCCCTTTTTTTTTCACGGGCCATTTTTCGGAGTTCTTTTGGAGTAAAAGTAGCCAGTGAATCTATCAGGAAAGATCCTAGACTGTCCAGTTTGATCAGACCGGTGCTGTCTGTCTGGTAGATGTACCCCAGGCTGTCCTGCACTTGCATCCCGGCTGAATCACGTGCCGGAATGCGTATGGTATCTTTCAAAGGTAATCCCAGGCTGTCCAGGTAGATCATGGTCAATGAATCAGGAAGTGCGGTTTCCAAAGTGTCCCGGGTTACTTTACTGAGAGTGTCAGCTGTCTGGCCTGCTGCTTTTTCCAATGGGGAAAACAGTATGCTTAATATCAGTATGGTTACCCTTGGGTTCATGTTTGTCCGGAGTAGATGAGGCGCAAAGCTACAAAAAATATGCCTGTTGCCTGATCGTATCTTCCAATTGCTTAACGGACAGGGCATCTTTAACTAGGACACGTTTGTTTTTATCAAGAAGATACAAAGTGGGAATGGCTTTCAGATCGTATAAGGAACCGTTCCTGATCTCACCTTCCGGGTTGTAACTGTGGATCCATTCAGAGGGAAGTTCCGGCAAATGTTCCTGCCATCCTTCCAGATCTTTGTCGGGATATATGGTCAGAATGGTAAGTTCCCTTTCTTCAACCATTTGTTTGATCAGTTCAGAATGGAGTATCTCTTCCTTGACCTGATTGCAGGAAGTACATCCCAGGTTAATGAACATGACCAGGATGAAGTTAGCGTCCAGATCGTACAATTTTTCTATAGAAGACGGGTTATCTGTATAAGGAAAATTCCTTACTGCACGGATAAAAGAAAAATTACCGGCCTTGTCCCCCGGGCGGTTTTTGCGGACTATGTCCAGCATATATAAGGGGCGTTGTATTTCCATGGAATCCAGTAAAGGGGTGGCTGCCATTACCTCCAATGCCGGGATCAGGATGTCGTCGTTCCTGTAGGGAGAATTCGGATGATAGAAAAAATATTCCGTTAAACTGAAAAATTTCAGGAGGATCTTTTTCCTTACTACCGGATCTTCGGCTGCGGTACCTGCCCGTATCATCATGCGTTTGATACTTTTCTGAGCATCTTGAAGGTCAGCCTGCTGCACTAAGTTTGCATACCCCGTGAAAACCTGATCCACAAAACCTTTCTGTATGATACACATGGAATCCTCAAAAGGGAAATGATCCCAGTAATGAACGGTTTGGTAGCGAATGGCTTCTTCCTGCGACCCTATCATTACGGGAATAGAGGGTGGATTGAAGGTCAAGGGCTTATGTTCCTTTTCTTTGTTTCCCCGAACACATGATACTGTAATCAATGCCAGCAAAATTATTACCGGACGGCGGAAAAGAAGCTTCATAAAACAAAAATACAAAATTTTATTACATTTGCTTGCTATGAATATTTCTCCGCATACCTTCCACCTGTTTTTATTGATTATGGCGGCAATTGCAATAGTGGTGTTTATAGCACTTTATCATGTAAAAGCCGGTTACGGGATACTTTTTGACAGAAGCTGGGGTATATCTATATCCAACAAATGGGCGTGGATGATCATGGAAGCGCCCGTTTTCATTGCCATGTGCTGGTTTTGGGTAATGTTCCCCAGGAAATGGGAACTAATACCTTTTGTCTTTTTCCTGCTTTTCCAGATCCACTACCTGCAGCGTGCATTTATTTTCCCCTGGCTTATCAAAGGAAGAAGCCGGATGCCCGTTCTGATCATGCTGATGGGTATTGTATTCAATCTTGCACCTCGGGAAATGTATACTGAATCATGGCTGGGAGATCCCCGTTTTCTGGCAGGGACCGCATTGTTCATAACGGGACTTTTGCCAACCTGGTCCCCAGGGCTCACGCCATATATAAAAGATATGAAAATGAGTTCTCCGCAGAAATGACCAGAGACCCCAGAAAGCGTGTTTTTCCGTTTATTTATTAAAATATGGCCCCTGAATCTCTTTTATTCACACCATCGAACATAGGCCCTCTCACCTTGCGCAGCCGTACCATCCGCACGGCTGATTTTGAGGGGATGTGTATAGATAACGGACCGTCAGAAGCTCTTTACCAGTATCATACATCTGTGGCTGCAGGTGAGATAGGAATGACTACAGCGACTTATGCTGCTGTAAATCGCAGCGGATTGTCTTTTCCAACACAATTGTGGATGAGGCCCGGGATAATTCCGGGTTTTTTCCCGTATCCGCCTGATACATTCAATCGGTTTGAACGTTATGCCTGTTCCAAACTCGTTTTTACCCTGTGTTCCCTGCGCATGGCCTATTTAGTCAATCCTTATAAAACGCGTATTTTTCAACATTCCGGGGAACAGGCTGTAGCGATAGCCATCTTTCCCTTCTTCTGAATAATGAAACCACCATAGCCCATTTTTCGATGATACAAAATAGGGCAAAAATGAGCTCCTCTTCCCGTTTTATGATCCAATGACGCAGGTTGTAGCCTGCTGCTGCCATCATCGTATTGATGGCATCCCCACGGGTCCCTTTCAAATAGTTCCGTAACATTCGGTGATCTTTTTTAAGATGTCCTATGACCGGCTCTATCCCGGCACGTTGTCGGAATTTCCTGCGTGCCTTTTGTTTCAGGTAGTAACTTTGTTTCTTCTTTCCAGGACCCGGAATCTCTATTTTTGTGCTTTCAACATACTTTTGTCCCTGGTAACCTCTGTCTACCAGTGCCACCTTGGGCCTGTGACCGGTGATCCGTTGTATCTGTTCCAGCTGATCTGCCAGTGTGTGTCCGTCATAAGGATTCCCCTCAAAGGCCATGGCTCCCACTACCAATCCGTCGGCCGTCTTGGCTATAGATGATTTATTTCCATATTCATAGGGCTTGCCTTCTTTGCCCTTGGAGATACATGCTACATCCGGTTCATGCAAACTGTAGATCT
>WOYW01000002.1 GCA_011620605.1 Bacteroidales bacterium
GTTTTCAGATAATGTTTTCAGATAATACAGAATAGGATTTATAGAGGAAATATACAAAAAAAACGAGGATTACTCCTCGTTATTTTGTAAGCGTTCTTTGTATATCGCTTTCTTTTTTTGCTCTCTCCTGGTAACAGAAGGTTTGGTGAAAGACTGACGGCTTCTGAGTTCGCGCACGATCCCGGTTTTCTCAAACTTGCGTTTAAATTTTTTTAAAGCACGTTCTATATTTTCGCCTTCCTTAATCGGTACAATGATCATATTTACAGACACCTCCTTTTGTTACGGGGTGCAAAAGTAGATAAAAAAATGGGAAATCAAAGCGTAACCTGTATATTTGTGAGCAAATTTTAAATATTTCTTTCAAATCATGAAAATTGAAGGTATTCCTTCCCGGATCCCGCCGGCAAAACCTTTGGATGAGAGAGTCAGTCATGCTCCGGTACGAAAAGACATACTTTCCGCAGATGAGAAAAAACTGGCGTTGGCCAATGCCCTGCGCTATTTTCCAAAAGAACAGCACGCAGAGCTGGCTCCGGAATTCGCCCGGGAACTGAAACAATACGGACGTATTTATATGTATCGTTACATGCCCGATGAACCACTTTCGGCCAAAAGCATAAATGATTACCCTGTAAAATGCTCCCAGGCGGCAGCTATAATGCTGATGATCAACAACAACCTGGATGTGGCGGTGGCTCAACATCCTCACGAACTCATTACTTACGGGGGGAACGGGGCCGTGTTCCAGAACTGGGCGCAATACCGCCTTACCATGAAATATTTGTCAGAGATGACTGAAGAACAGACACTTGTTCTTTATTCGGGCCATCCCCTGGGGCTATTCCCATCTTCAAAAGACGCTCCAAGGCTGGTGATCACTAACGGTATGGTCATACCCAATTATTCATCCAGAGACCACTGGGAAAAATTCAATGCACTGGGTGTCTCCCAATACGGACAAATGACTGCCGGCTCTTTCATGTATATAGGTCCACAGGGAATTGTTCACGGGACTACAATAACCATTATTAATGCCGCCAGAATGCGACATATCCGCCACAAAGGATCCATTTTGTTTGTGTCCAGCGGCCTGGGAGGCATGTCCGGTGCCCAGCCTAAAGCGGCACGTATAGCCGGGGTAGTGGGGGTTGTTGCCGAGATAGATCCAAAGGCGACGCAAAAGAGATACCGTCAGGGATGGGTGGATGAAGTGTACTACAATCTGGAAACACTGACCACCCGTATCCGTAAGGCAAAGGAAAACGGGGAAGCCGTTTCCCTGGCCTACCAGGGCAACGTGGTAGATCTGTGGGAACACCTGGATCGCTCCGGAGTATCCGTGGAACTCGGCTCGGACCAGACCAGTTTGCATAACCCCTATTCGGGCGGGTATTATCCTGCAGGTTATACTCTGGAGGAATCGGCAGATATGATAGCCAAAGATCCAAAACGTTTTGAAGAGGCCGTGCGAAAAAGCCTCGTACGCCAGGTCACTGCCATAAACAAACTGGCCCAAAGAGGCATGTATTTCTTTGATTACGGCAATGCTTTCCTGTTGGAAGCGTCACGGGCAGGAGCCGATATTATGGATGAAGGCGGTAAATTCAGATATCCTTCTTACGTACAGGACATCATGGGACCCTTGTTTTTTGATCACGGATTCGGTCCGTTCCGTTGGGTATGTACCTCTTCTTTACCGGAAGATTTACGCGTTACCGATGAAATAGCTGCGGGGGTGCTGGAGGAATTGGCCCGTCAGGCACCGGACAACATCCGAAACCAGATGCTGGACAACCTGCATTGGATACAACAGGCGGAAAAGAATAACCTGGTGGTTGGATCCCAGGCACGGATCCTGTATGCAGATGCACAGGGACGCATTCGAATATCCCTGGAAATGAACCGGGCGATCCGGGAAGGTCGCATTAAAGCACCCATAGTGCTGGGTCGTGATCATCACGACGTTTCAGGAACCGATTCCCCGTTCAGGGAAACTTCCAACATATACGACGGGTCTAACTTCACGGCTGACATGGCTGTGCACAATGTAATTGGAGACGCATTCCGCGGGGCCACCTGGGTGTCTTTGCATAACGGCGGCGGTGTCGGTTGGGGCGAGGTCATTAACGGGGGCTTTGGGTTGGTCATTGACGGCAGTCAGGATGCCGAAAGGCGTATCAAAAGTATGCTATACTGGGATGTACATAACGGTATTGCCCGCAGGGCATGGGCCAGAAACCAGGGAGCGCTGGCCGCACTGGAACGGGCTATGCAGGAAGAACCGTTGCTGAAGGTTACCGTGCCTTCTTTGGCAGATCCCCGTGTTTTAAATGAATTTGAGTGATATATATCCAAAATATATAGTATGACAGAAAAATTGTTCAAAGATTTTCCGCCTGTCTCCACCCAACAGTGGGAAGCACAGATCCAAAAAGATCTGAAAGGGGCAGATTACGAGAAAAAACTGGTTTGGAGAACTTCAGAGGGAATAAAAGTCAGGCCGTATTACAGGGATGAAGACCTGAAAGAGATCCCTTATCTGGATACGGTTCCCGGACAAGAACCGTTCCTTCGCGGGACAGGACCGGAAAACAACTGGCTCATTCGCCAGGGATTTACGGTAAACGGATCACTGGAGCAGATCAATGCCAGGGTGCTTAAAGCACTGAACCGGGGGGTTGAATCCATAGGATTTCGCCTGGACAAAGAAAAAGATTATTCGGAAAAAGACCTTGCGGTGATACTGGCAGGCGTATATCTGCCGGCCGTAGAGATCTCCTTTGAAGGTGTCACATGTAAAAGGCCACAGATAGTGGAAGCTTTTCTGAACTATATAAGATCAGAAGGAACGGATCCTTTACAGGTCAGGGCACGTTTTGAATTCAATCCGCTTAGCGAGGCTTATTCCGGGGGACAGAACCCGTCCGGGGTAGAACTGGATGTATTAAAAAAGATTATTGAGGATTGCAGGGAATATCCGCATATCCGGGTAACATGTGTCCGGGGATATGATTTCAGGAACAGCGGTTCAGGTATAGTACAAGAGCTGGCCTTTTCCATGGCCATGGGCAGCGAGTACCTTCGCATATTAACGGATAAAGGCATGAATCCTTCCATGGCGGCGCGTTCCATACATTTTCACACCGGCATAGGATCCCATTATTTTTTGGAAATCGCAAAATTCCGGGCTGCCAGGGTGTTCTGGAGCAGGATAGTCCGCAAACAGGCTGCACAAGATCGTGAAGACCAGAAGATCCGAATGCACGCCACTACCAATTTCTGGAACCAGACGGCTTATGATATGTACGTGAATCTTTTAAGGGGAACTACACAGGCCATGTCTGCTGCCATAGCCGGGGTGGATTCCCTGGAAGTGATCCCGTTTGACCGAGTGATCAGGGACGGGAACGATTTCAGCGACCGTCTTGCCAGGAATATACAGATCATTCTGAAAGAAGAAGCCCATTTTGACCGGGTTACCGACCCGGCTGCCGGATCATATTATGTTGAAAACCTGACTCAGTCTATCCTGGCAGAGTCGGAAAAGATCTATCATCAACTGTTGGAAAAAGGGGGATTTTCTTCTAAAACTGGCAGGGAGTGGGTTGTGGAAACGATCCGGGATGCCCGGGAGCGCTCGCTGAAAAACCTTGCATCCCGTAAAGAGACCCTGGTGGGAATTAACCAGTATCCGGATTCCACAGTCAAAGCACCTGAAGGACTGTCAGAAGCAGCAGAAGAAAAATGGATGCGTGCAGCAGCCCCGTTTGAAAAATTACGGTTACAAACTGAAAAGGCTTCCGAAACCCCGCAGGTTTTCCTGCTCACGTTCGGTAACCTGGCCATGTGTCGCGCCAGGGCGCAGTTTTCTGCAAATTTCTTTGGCGTTGCCGGTTTCAGGATCACAGACAACAACCGCTTTGCCTCTGTTGAGGAAGGCATACAGGCAGCTGTCCGATCCGGGGCCCGTATAGTGGTGGCCTGCTCGTCCGATGAAGAATATGGTGACGCTGTCCCTCAGATAGCACGTGCCCTTGGAAAAGACATCATACTGACCGTTGCCGGAGATCCGGTCTACAAAGAAGAACTCATAAAAGAAGGGGTCACCCATTTCATCAGTCTGAAAAGCAATGTTCTTGAAACGCTTCTTCAGTACCAAAAAGAACTGGAATTATGAAAAAGTATTATACAGCCGCAGATCTTGAAAATATGGAGCACCTGCAATATGCCGCAGGGATCCCTCCTTACCTCAGGGGACCTTACAGTACCATGTATGTGCAAAAACCCTGGACAATAAGACAATACGCCGGTTTTTCCACGGCTGAAGAGTCCAATGCCTTTTACCGCAGGAACCTGTCTGCGGGTCAAAAAGGGCTTTCCGTGGCTTTTGACCTGGCCACACACCGCGGGTACGATGCCGATCATCCCCGTGTGGTGGGAGATGTGGGAAAGGCAGGAGTGAGTATCTGTTCGGTCGAGGACATGAAAGTGCTTTTTGACCAGATCCCTCTGAACAAAATGTCCGTGTCCATGACCATGAACGGAGCGGTGTTGCCCATCCTGGCTTTTTATATTGTTGCCGGGCAGGAACAGGGTGCCGGGCTTACCGAATTAACGGGTACCATACAGAATGATATTCTTAAAGAATTTATGGTCCGTAACACCTATATCTATCCGCCCGATTTTTCCATGCGTATCATAGGCGATATTTTTGCTTACACTTCACGCAACATGCCCCGTTTCAATTCAATTTCCATATCGGGGTACCATATGCAGGAGGCTGGTGCTACAAGTGAAATTGAAATGGCTTACACACTTGCCGACGGATTGGAATACCTTCGTACAGGGGTAAAAGCGGGAATGGATATTGATGAATTTGCCCCCCGGATATCTTTCTTTTGGGCCATTGGAATGGACCATTTCAAGGAAATCGCCAAAATGCGTGCAGCCCGGATGATCTGGGCCAGGATTGTCAAAGGGTTCAATCCAAAAAACCCCAAATCGTTGTCTTTGAGGACACATTGCCAGACTTCGGGGTGGTCTCTGACCGAGCAGGATCCGTTCAACAACGTTTCCAGGACCTGCATCGAAGCAATGGCCGCAGCGCTGGGACACACTCAAAGTCTGCATACCAACGCACTGGATGAAGCCATTGCCTTGCCCACGGATTTCTCGGCAAGGATCGCCCGGAATACCCAGTTGTACCTGCAGGACGAAACGGAAATATGTCGCAGCATTGACCCCTGGGCAGGTTCTTATTACGTGGAATCCTTGACCCACAAGATTGCTCACGATGCCTGGAAACTCATTCAGGAAATCGAAGATCTGGGCGGTATGGCAAAAGCCATAGAGACAGGTATTCCCAAACTGAGGATAGAAGAGGCGGCCGCCCGTACTCAGGCACGTATTGATTCCGGTATGGATGTTTTGGTGGGTGTTAACAAATACCGCCTGGAGAAAGAAGATCCCATTGAAATACTGGACGTGGATAATACCAAGGTGCGTCTTTCGCAGATAGCCCGGTTGGAAACATTGCGAAAAACCAGAGATTCCGCAAAAGTGGAAGCTTCGCTGGAAGAGATCACCCGTGCTGCCCGTGAAAGATCCGGAAATTTACTGGAACTGGCTGTTGAAGCAGCCCGTAACAGGGCCACCTTAGGCGAAATATCTGACGCCTGCGAAAAAGTGGCAGGACGTTATAAAGCAGTAATACGTATGAACAAGGGAGTTTATTTATCTGAAGTAAAAGGCGATGCTAACTTTGCCAAAGCCAGGGAAATGGCTGCTCGTTTTGCTGAACGGGAAGGACGCCAGCCGCGCATTATGATAGCCAAACTGGGACAGGACGGACACGACCGCGGAGCAAAAGTAGTGGCTACCGGATATGCAGACATAGGTTTTGACGTAGATATGGGGCCTTTGTTCCAGACTCCGGAAGAAGCTGCCCGCCAGGCAGTGGAAAACGATGTCCACATACTGGGAGTGTCTTCACTGGCTGCGGGACACAAAACGTTGGTTCCCCAGGTAGTTCACGCACTGAAAGAACTGGGAAGAGAA
Source organism: Bacteroidales bacterium (assembly GCA_011620605.1). Taxonomy (GTDB): domain Bacteria; phylum Bacteroidota; class Bacteroidia; order Bacteroidales; family UBA932; genus DMER64. The sequence continues at coordinate 6,061 of WOYW01000002.1, forward strand.
GACATCCTGGTAATAGTAGGCGGTGTCATACCGGTCCAGGACTACCAGGAGTTGTACGATGCAGGAGCCGTGGCTGTTTTCGGACCGGGGACCCCGGTTTCTGTATGTGCCGTACGAATGTTGGAACTGCTGGAACGGCAATCAGAGAAGTAATTCTATAAAATCTTCCGGAGGGATGTTGCGAAAGTAATCTTCCATCCGGAAGTATTTTAATTTTTCCCGGATGGCTTCTTCTGTATGCGGACATCCTGTCAAGGCGTCTTCAATATCCCTGGTAGGAGCCAAAAAAAAATAATCTCCGAATATTTTTATTTCTTCTATTACCCCGTTTCGTACATTCAGGAGTACTTCCATATTGCCTCCGGCAAACCGGTTTTTACGTACCGTGCTGTATTCCGTGTCTTTCCCGTAATTCCAGGAGTCCGTTCTGTATATGATATCGCACAGTTTACGAATGATCTTGTTTTCCTGTTCGCTCAAGGGTTCATCTTTGTAGGTTTTTTCAGGATTTCCGGCTATATGTTTTTTCAGAATATCCAGGAATCCGGCAGCGTCCATTTTTTGAGGGAGGTATTCGGAAATGTTACATACTGCACGGGGATTGCTGGGTACCCCGCGTGATTTTTCACGTACTTTTGTTTTCAAGGCAAGAGACAGGTCTTTCATGGACGCACAGAACAACAGGGTGCCGTGCATAAGAATGCGGTTTTTATGGAGCGCTATGGCATTGCCGGAAAATTTGCGGCCATCTATAACCAGATCGTTTCTCCCCTCCAGGTAAGCATTTACTCCCATTGTATGCAGAACATCCAGTATGGGTTGGGTAAATCGGGCAAAGATTTCCGAAGTATCCGTTCCGGGAAGATAGCGGTCTACGAAGGTATAATTGATATTGCCCAGATCATGAAATACTGCACCCCCTCCGCTGAGCCTGCGAACAACGGCAATATTGTTTTCTCTCACGTACTCACTGTTGATCTCTGACCTGGTATGTTGATTGCGACCTACTATGATCGCAGGCACATTTCTCCATAACCGGAAAACAGGCGTTTGCAAACGGGTCAGTAAATATTCCTCAACGGCCAGGTTCCAGTAAGGATCTGTTGTGTTATCTATCAGGCAACGCATGTTTTTCCATTTTTAAGATAATGAAACAATAGATCTTGTATACGATCCATCCCAGCAGCATTCCGGCAAGAGCTCCGCATACGACATCTGCAGGAAAATGTTTACCAACATAGATACGGCTGTATGAAACCAGGATAGCCCACACAAACAGAAGTAGTGTATACCATTTTTTCCGGTACACAAGGCTCGTAAAAGCGGCCAATCCAAAAACATTTGCCGCATGGGATGAAACGAAAGAGTAGAGTCCTCCTTTACCCTCAAGCAAATGTATCCTGCCTTCCCATCCGGGAATGTGACAGGGTCTTATCCTTTGGACCCATTCCTTGATCAGGGAAGAGGAGATCTGGTCTGTCAGTAAAAAAGTCAGCAAGATGCCTCCGATCGCGACCAGTGCCTTTTTCCACGGAAGCACCATAAAAAGACCTCCGGCTATCAGCAGGTACATTGGTATCCATACGGGTATATTTGAAAGGATCTTCATCACCGGGTCCAACAGGGGACAATGAGCTCCGTTGATGATGAAAAAAAGATCGTGATCCAACCGGATTATTGATTCCACAACATGTTCCATACCTGCTCCTTGAGTTGGTCAATGTTTTTTCCGGTAACAGATGAGATCAACAATACAGGGAGAGAACGCGGAACACGTCTTCTGAGTGCCTTTTCATGTTGTCCATCCAGAAGATCCGCCTTGGTTACGGCAAGCATCTTCTGTTTGTCCATGAGTTCGGCTTTGTATTGCCTCAATTCCCGGAGCAATATTTTGTATTCGGCCGTAATGTCTGGACTGTCTGCAGGAACCAGGAATAACAGTATGGAGTTTCGTTCAATATGACGAAGGAAGCGGAGTCCCAGACCCCTGCCCTCGTGGGCTCCCTCAATAATACCGGGTATGTCCGCCATAACAAAAGAACGGTTATCGGACAGGGATACGATCCCCAGCTGAGGAACAAGCGTGGTAAAGGGATAATCCGCGATCTTAGGTCTGGCTGCCGAGACAGCTGTCAAAAGCGTGGATTTGCCGGCATTGGGGAAGCCTACGAGTCCTATGTCCGCAAGCAGTTTCAATTCCAAAATGAACCATCCTTCTTCACCGGGCTGGCCAGGCTGTGCATACCTGGGTGTCTGGCGTGTAGAAGTCTTAAAATGGTTGTTTCCCTGTCCGCCTTTACCTCCCTTGCATAAAATATATTTTTCTCCCGGGGTTGTGAGTTCAGCCAGAGTTTCTTCCGTATCTGCCCGTTTAATAACAGTCCCCTGGGGTACGTCTATATAGATATCTTTTCCGTCCGCCCCGTGGGCCAGGTTACCCCTTCCGGGTTCGCCATTACCGGCACGGATGTGTTTTCTGTATTTGAGGTGTATCAATGTCCAGAACTGCGGATTGACTTTCAGGATAATATGGCCTCCACGTCCCCCGTCGCCCCCGTCGGGGCCTCCTTTAGGGACGTATTTGGCCCGCAGTAAATGCACAGAGCCTGCACCTCCGTTACCGGATGCGCAAAAAAGTTTTACATAGTCTACAAAATTGGTTTCAGACATTCACTTACCTGGTTGAAGGTGTATTCCGGAGTTTTGGAACTGTCAACGGAAACAAATTTGTCCTGTTTTTTATAATAATCTATGATTGGTTCGGTCTGGGCGTGGTATGTAGCTAGGCGGTGACGTACCCTTTCGGCATCCGTGTCATCCGGCCTGTTTTCAATGGAGGCACGCCGTAAGAGTCGCATTTCGCATATGGAATCGTCAATGTCCAACAATATGAGCAGCTTCAGGGGATGGCCATTAGCCTCCAGGAAATCATCCAGCACCCGGGCCTGGGGTAATGTCCTGGGAAACCCGTCAAAAAGGAAACCGCGTGCGTTGGGATGTGCTCCCAGGTTGTTCGAGATCAGGGATATGACGATCTTGTCCGAAACCAGATCGCCCCTGGAGAGGATGGATTCCACTTCCTTACCCAACGGGGTACCTTGTTCAATTTCGTTTCTAAGCATATCTCCCGTGGAAAGATGCACAAATCCAAATGCTTCCACCATCAGTTTAGCCAGTGTCCCTTTACCTGATCCGGGAGGGCCTGCAATAATAATGTTTACCATGTTTCAATCTATAACGTAAAGGTCTTTGTATTGTCTTCCCAGATCGTTGTAATCCAGTCCGTATCCTACAACAAAGTTGTTGGGGATCTTTATGCACGCATAATCTATGTGAATATCAGCCTTGTAGGCCGCAGGCTTTAACAGAAGGGTGCATATCTTAATTTGTTTTGGATTTCTTTTCTTCAGATCGTCCAGCAGGTTGGCTATGGTAGTCCCGCTGTCCACAATATCTTCCAGCACTACGACAGTCCGGCCTGTTATATCGGCGCATAAGCCTAGTACTTCCCGTACAGTTCCTGTGCTGCGGGTTCCGCTGTAAGAAGCAAGCTTTACAAACGTGACCTCGCAATTAAGCGTTATTTTCTTCATCAGATCTGCGGTAAACATGAATGATCCGTTAAGGATGCTGACAAACACGGGTTTTTCTTCTTCACGCAGATCCCGGTTTAATTGTCCGGCTACCCGGGAGATAGCCTTGTCTATTTCCTTATATGTGATATAAGTGCGGAAAGTTTTGTCTTGAAGGGTTATGCGTTCCATGGAACAAAAATAATGATTAAATTTGAACTTTTAACAGCAACAGACCATGAATCCTCAAGTCAGTATCATTATGGGCAGTTTATCAGATATGCCGGTAATGGAAGAAGCAGCCCGTTTCCTGGAACAAATGGAAATTCCGTTCGAGATAAATGCCCTGTCTGCACACAGGACACCGGACAAAGTAGCAGATTTTGCACGAAATGCTTCCAAACGAGGAGTTCGGGTGATCATAGCAGGGGCCGGGGGAGCGGCCCATCTTCCGGGAGTCATAGCCGCATACGCAGATATTCCCGTTATAGGGGTACCCGTTAAGTCTTCCAATTCGCTTGCCGGGCTGGACTCCATTTTGTCCATTCTGCAGATGCCCGCAGGAATTCCGGTAGCCACCATGGCTTTGGATGGGGCACGGAACGCAGCCATTTTTGCCGCCGGTATCCTGGCGCTGGAAAATGAAGAACTGGCCGGTAAGATGAAAGCATTCCGCAGTTCACTTACCCGTAAAGTGGAAGAGGCCAACGAATCCATCAAAAAGATCCAATACAGGTTTAAGATATGAATAATTTAAAAACGACGCTCATCAGAGGGGGGCAAAAGAGGGGAAAGCATTATGAGAAAAGTTTTGTGTGTGCTTTGTTGCAGCACCGTGTGGGGTTTGGCATTAGGGCAAACCCCGGAATTTTATATTGAAGAACTGGCACAGAAAGGTTCCTTTGACGGGGATGACTGGGAAGATCTCCTTGAATCACGCATAAATCTGAATGCAGCCACGCAGGAGGAGCTGCAAATGACCGGATTTCTTTCATTATACCAGATACGTTCCCTGGTGGATTACAGAAAACATTACGGAGATTTTCTTACCTGGGCAGAAATACCCCTGATACCCGGATTTTCAGGGAAAGAAGCCCAATGGCTTGCGTTTTTCTTTACACTGGAGCCAAAACCGCGATCCAGGCCCTCGAACCTGCGTTCGCTTGTAAGGAACGGCAGGCGTTCCCTTATGATGCAGACACGTACCTTTTTTCCCCGGGGAGAACCATACAGTCCTGTTAGTGAACAGGAATACCTGCAGCGGCCCAATTCACGCTACCTGGGACGTCCCTGGTACCGCTATGCCCGTTACAAATACAATTATTACGGAAAACTGCAGTGGGGCTTTACCCTGGAAAGCGATCCGGGAGAACGTTCTTTGTCAGATTACGTTTCTTATCATATCTCTTTAAAGAATTCGGGCTTTCTAAAGTCATTGGTTATTGGAGATTTCCGGGCACGTTTTGGACAGGGGTTGTTGTTGTGGAACGGGACGCAATTCGGAACATCATTATCTCCTTCTTCCTTGTACAATAAAGAAACGGGCCTTACGGCATATGCCTCCCGGGATGAAAATAAATCTTTAAAGGGAGCCGGGGCAACTTTAGCCGCAGGCAATCTTGAAATATCTGTGTTGGGGTCGTTCCGCTCGCTCGATGCGCGCATAATCCCGGAAGGATTCACCTCGCTGGTGGAAACCGGGTATCACCGGACTCCTCTGGAAGCGGAAAAGAAGAATTCCCTTCGGGCGTGGGTGGCAGGCGTGAATGTGTCCTATATGGGGAATGGATGGAAAGTTGGGACTACTGCTTTGGGATACGGGTACGATCAGCCCGATGTTGGCAGGATCACTTATTATAACCAATATAAAAACAGAACGTTGCCATTTGGAGGTCTGGCCGTGGATTACTCGGGCAGGTACGGTTCATGGCTTCTGTTTTCAGAAATTGCCGCAGACGCAGGATTGTCTCCGGCCTTTCTGGGCGGGGTGATACATTATGGCAGGGACGGTGGCCGGGCAGGGCTGGTGATCAGGTGCTTCACCCCGTCTTTTACCTCGGCTTACGGAACGGATACCGGCCGAAATTCTTCCTCGTCCAATGAATATAGCGTGCAAATTTCTGCCTGCCGTAATATGTTCCGTAAATGGACCCTGACCGGCAATGCCTGGTTTTATTACTTTCCTGTTTCGCGGTATTTATGCCATGATGCGTCCTATGGATGGGATGCCCGCATACGTATGGAGAACCAAAACTGCGTGTTTTCGTTTCGTCAGCAAAGATCCATCCTGGACAAAGGGATCACCGACAAACAATCCCTGCGTTTGCAAACGACGTTGCCCCTGACCGGGAACCTTTCCTTGGGATTGCGTGCAGACGGGGTAAACAGTATACTGCGGGGAACGGGAAGTGAATGGGGAACTGCCGTTTACGTCCAATTGGCCTACCGTGACACAAAGGAACAATTCAACGGATCATTCCGGATAAGTTTTTTTTATACCGATTCCTGGGATACCAGGATTTATTTTTATGAATCGGATGTGCTTTACGGGTTCTCCGTTCCGGCCTTGTACGGTAAAGGGATCAGAAGTTATCTGAATGTCAGGTATACACCGCTTCCGTATCTGGATGTGTGGTTCAGGGTGTCCTGTACCTTGAAGGATAAACCCGATGTTGGGACTAAGATACAGGTTCGGTTTCGTTTTTGACAAAAGGTACAAAATCATCACCCACCAGCAAACGAAGAGAGGCTGGAATAATCCTGAACTGGTAGGGAGGCGTTCCCATGGGCTCACCGTCGGTTTCCAGTAATCCGGTGTTTTTGCTGTTAGGCAGTATCTCCACCGTTTTTCCCCGTCCGTGAAGCGATTCTTTGAAAGAGTAGACTTCACCGGCAATAAAATGCTTGATCCTCAGACCAAGAGAGACCTTATTCATGGGTCCTACCAGTGTAATATCAAACAGTCCGTCATCGGGGATCGCCAGTGGCAGGGCTTTCATACCGCTTCCAATGAATTTGCCTATTCCTATGCTGCACGTTAAAACGGGTCCTTCATAAAACATTTGTCCGTCAACAAGTACGCGAAGGTCCTTGCACCGGTAAAAAAGGAATTGGTTGAGCAGACTGTTCAGGTATTGTGTTTTGCCCCGTTTGTTTTCCTGTTCCACCTTTTTTTCGTAGTGCCCGATCACAGCCGCATCAAGTCCTATCCCCGCAGCATTGGCAAAGTAACGCGTTCTTTCGATCCCGAAATCCTGGAAAGAGACCCAGCCTACATCTGTAAGTATGCTTTTTCCTTTGATTATGGTTCCCATGGCTTTTTGGTAATCGGTGGATATGTGGTAGGAGGAGACCATGTCAGTTCCGGTTCCTATGGGAATGATCCCCACGGTTATAGAATCTGTGGGTACGTCCTTTTGGTAAAAAATGCCGTTTATCACTTCATGGATAGTCCCATCTCCGCCTATGACAATGAAATGTCTGATCCCTTCCCGGATGGCTTCTATGGTAATGGTAACGGCATGATACTTGTGCTTTGTGAACACGCATTCAAAATTCAGGTTGTGCTCAATGAAAAAGTTAGATATACGCGGCCAAATAACGGCTGTTTTTCCCCCGCCGGCTATGGGGTTAAGTATGATCATCCAGGGAGTAGCTGTCATAATATCAGGCTTTGAATTGAAAGTCCAAAAATAAGAATATTTGTGGTAATTATAGTATATTTGTCAAATTGAAATCATATAAGCAACTCTCATGGGTAAAGTAATCGCCATTGCAAATCAGAAAGGAGGAGTAGGCAAAACTACCACGGCCATCAATCTGGCTGCCTCGCTGGCCGTTATGGAAAAGAATGTGTTATTGGTAGATGCAGATCCCCAGGCTAATACCACGTCCGGACTTTGTTTTGACCCGAATGCTGGCAACGGAGACACACTTTACGAATGCCTTATAGGGACAATTCCCATTGAAAAAACCATCATTCAGACCGAAATTGATGGACTCAAACTGATCCCTTCACACATAGATCTGGTGGGAGCGGAAATTGAGTTGCTTTCGGTCCCGGAACGTGAAAAGGTCATGAAACAGAACCTGGACAGTATTCGGCAACATTTTGACTACATCTTTATAGATTGTTCTCCATCGTTGGGACTGATAACGGTTAATGCACTGACGGCAGCTGATTCGGTGATCATACCGGTTCAGTGTGAGTTTTTTTCTCTGGAAGGCCTGGGAAAATTGCTTAACACTATAAAGATCGTTCAAAGCCGTCTGAACACTGCACTTGCCATAGAAGGTTTTTTACTGACCATGTACGATGTACGTCTTCGTTCCCATAACCAGATAGTGGAAGAGGTAAGGCACCATTTCCAGGATATGGTGTTTCAAACCGTCATTCAGAGGAATGTACGCCTGAGCGAATCGCCTTCTCACGGAAAGCCCGTGATATTGTACGATGCCGCTTCTGTAGGAAGTAATAATTATCTGAATCTGGCCAGGGAATTTTTAAAGAAAAACAAGCATGACTAAAAAACCGGCTTTAGGAAAAGGTTTGGGAGCTCTGATCTCGGAAACACCTTCCATGGGAGACTGGAAGCCCAGAAATCCTGTGATGCTTCCTCAGATGGAAGGGACTTCCATGGTTGAGATCGCCCATATAGAAGTAAATCCGGAACAACCCAGAAAAGAATTTAATGAAGAGTCATTGGCCGAGTTGGCTGCCTCCATCAGAATGCTCGGCCTGATCCAGCCCATCACGCTCCGGAAGCTTGCTGCAAACCGATACCAGGTAGTGAGCGGAGAACGCAGACTCAGGGCTGCCCGGATGGCCGGTCTGACCAAAGTCCCCGCTTACATTCGTCAAGTTGAGGACGGGGAGTTGCTGGAAATGGCCTTGGTGGAAAATATACAGCGCGAGAACCTGGATGCCATGGAAATAGCGTTCGGATTTCAGCGTCTTATTGAAGAATGCAGCCTGACCCAGGAAAAATTGGCTGACCGGGTGGGAAAAAAGCGTGCCACTGTCGCCAATTATTTAAGATTGATACAATTACCTGCAGAAATCCAGTTGTTGATCAGAGCTGGGGCTTTGACCATGGGACATGCCCGGGCATTGCTTTCACTGGAGAACAATCAGACCCGTTTGGCATTGGCCCGTAAAATTGTAGAAAAAGATCTGTCGGTCAGAAAAGTGGAAGAAATGGTGCGTCCTTCGGATCCTGCCAGTCCAAAACCCGAATCCAAAGAAACGGAATTGCCAGATACCTATTACCGGGTCCTGGAAAAGATAGGCAGGTATTTCAACCATAATATCAGTGTAAAAAGAAATCCGAAAGGAGAAGGGGTCTTATCCATTCATTGCTCCAGCGATTCTGAAATGGAAGCTTTTCTGGATGCATTGGAAAAGAATAACATATAGCCGATTCCCGTATTTGTGAAACATTGCCTGATCATCCTTCTATACCTGTTTATATCAGCTCCTTTTGTGTACGGGCAATTTGCCGTAGACATGGGGGATCAGGATACACGGTCACCCGGTGATACCACCGTGCAGGCAAAAGAGCCTTTCAAACTGAAGACATATTTTACCGCCCTGGCCGGCAAGGATTCCTTAAAACTGGGCAGGGTCTTTTCCGGGACAGTAGTCCTTCCGGGCTACTCCCAGGCCTATAATCGCCAGTACTGGAAGATACCGGTAGTATATGCGGGAATGGGAGCGGGAATCTACATGGGCTATCGTTATAACATGAAATACCTGGATACGGAAAATGACACGTATGCATTGTACCGGAATCTTTGTTATGTGGGAGCAGGCCTGTTCTACTGGAGCAGTTTACTGGACGGTGTGGTACAATTCAGGCATGAAAAAGAAGTATTGCCGGCCAGAGCCACTTTGTATTCGGCCCTGTTACCCGGTCTGGGACAAATCTATAACAGGGATTACTGGAAAATTCCCGTCATATACGGAGGCCTTATTGCATGTGGCTATTTTTTGCAATACAACGGTATGCAGTACCAACGCTATAAAACCATGTACAACCATGCTACGGCCAATCCTTCCCGGTACGACGGCTGGATGACTCCTGAAAACATCAAATGGTACCGGGATTCTTTCAGGCGGTACAGGGATTATTCCATTATTGCCACTGTCCTGGTATATGCGCTTAACATCATAGATGCTAATGTTTTTGCCCATTTTCAGGACTTTGATATAAGTGATGACCTGACCTTGCGTATAGAACCCGGGATCATTTCGCAGCCTGTTTATGCATCCGCCTCATATCCGGGTGCTGGAATACAAATGAGACTTACCTTTTAAAATGAACCTTTTATGAGATCCAAATGCATTGTTTTTCTGATACTTTCCATGAGTTTGTTGTCCCAAAATTCACAAGCGCAGATATTTCGCAAACCCACAAAAAAACAGCTGATACAACAGGTGGATTCTCTTCTGAGAATTACGGATTCACTGCAACAGGTAATTTTAACCATGGAAATACCGGCAGCAGATACATTGTTGACAGAAAACGAGATCAATGAAGGCGGGTTTGACAACCCTCCCGTGGATATGACGTTTGAGTTTGACTCCCTTTCAACCGAACAACGCCTGAGTTTGTATTACCATCAGAACGTGTTAAACCAGATGCCCGCTCCCATGACGCTGGAAAACCTGGATACCGCATCGTTGCGGTCGGATATTCCTGATTCGGTATACATCGACAGACTCACACGGATGAATTGTTTCATAAAGCTCCCATACAACAGCATTGTAAAGAATCATATCATCCACTACACGCAAAAGATGCCGGACCGTATTCCAACTATTCTTGGACTGGCCCAGTTTTATATGCCCTTGTTCGAAGAGATCTTTGATTCTTACGAAATGCCGCTGGAACTGAAAGCCATGGCGGTTATTGAATCGGCACTAAATCCCAGGGCAGTGTCAAGGGCGCGTGCAAAAGGAATGTGGCAGTTTATGTATCGCACTGCCCTGAATTACAACCTGACCATCAATTCCTATGTGGATGAACGCCTGGATCCAATCGTATCCGGAGACGCTGCAGCACGCTATTTACTGGATTCCTACAGGATCTACGAAGACTGGGTTTTGGCCATCGCTTCCTACAATTGCGGGATTGGGAATGTGAACAAAGCCATTCGCCGGGCCGGAGGATCCCGGGAATTCTGGGATATATACCCGTTCCTTCCCCGCGAAACCCGCGGTTATGTTCCGGCATTTGTGGCTGCCCTCTATACCATGCGCTATTATAATGAACACAATATCAAACCCCTTCCTGTTGAAATGCCGGCTCATGTAGATACTTTTGAAGTAAACAAAATGTTGCATTTTGAGCAGATAACTTCATTTCTGGATATATCCGTTGACCAGCTGCGGGATCTGAATCCGCAATATGTAAAAGACATAGTTCCCGGAGTGGAGCGTCCCTATATCCTGCGTTTGCCGTTTGAATACAGCGGAGAATTTGCAGCGCTTCAGGATTCCATTTTTTCATATAAAGACAGTGTATATTTCAACCCGCTTATTTTGAATACGCAGGCTAAATCTGCAGATACACAGATTACCCACAGGGTACGCAGCGGACAGACGTTAAGCCATATTGCTTATCGCTACGGGGTAAAGATTGCTGATATAAAATACTGGAACGGTCTCCGTTCAGACAAGATCATGCCCAACCAGCGACTGATCATTTATACGGACAGGAGTGTGGCTCCCCGCGCTTCATCTCAAAATGCAGCAGCTGCAGCTGCGCAGGGAAACCTGATCACCCACAAAGTCAGAAAGGGGGAGACATTGGGAGGACTTGCTGAAAAGTACGGGGTAAGTGCAGCCAATATCCGCTCCTGGAACAATATGAGAAACAGCACCATTTATGCCGGAGGCACGCTTAAGATCTATACCTCGGCCACTCTTGCGACCTCCCATGATGGTGATTTTGAATATTATACGGTAAAATCTGGGGATAACCTCTGGGATATCGCCAATAAACTCGGCATAACCGTACAAAACATCCGTTCCCTGAACGGCCTGGGAGACCGGTCAAGGATTTATCCGGGTCAAAAGTTGAAAGTACGGAAAATGTGATCTAGGCAGGATCGACATCTATCCTGCATTGCGCGGGAGCACAGGAATTCCGCAGCAATATTTCTGAAAGTTTATCTTTGATGGCCTGCGCCTTAATAGTTCGCGGGATGATAAGTTGTATACGGTATGCAAAAAGGATCCTCCTGTTCCCGACGGGAGAAAAAGGACCTTCCACACGTGCCGGAAAATTTGCTTTTATAATGTTCTCGGCCATTTCCGAGGCTTTTATGCGTGCCGTGTTTTTTCTGTAATGAGATACAGTAAGGGTAATCATACGTTTATGGGGCGGGTATCCATAATGTTTTCTTTCTTCCAGTAAATGTGATAAGGTCTCAGAGGGTGATCCATCCCGGAGCCACCCGTACAACGGATGATCCGTATCTGAGGTTTGCAGGAATACTGGAACTACGGGTTTTTGTGCAGCTCCCCACAATAATGCCTGAGCCGTAAGATGCAGGGTTTGTTCTGTAGCCCGGAAATGTTTTCTGGACAAGAGCCTATCGGTATGCAGAAAACAGATCAATCCAGTCTTCTGATCCAGGTAATGATGCATCTGATAGGGTCGGCAGACTTTTATTCCCGGATCCTGCGGGGCATCCTCCATGAAATCGGAATCGGATTCCACAAGAAGTACTTCTTTACCCCTGTCAAGCACCTCCCTGGCCGCAAGCGAAATCCTTATGTCCAGAAGTCCTTTCATGGAATTGTTCTTCATGGATTTGACAGTGTCGATTATGGTAAGGTGCTCCCATGAAAAGGATGTTTCCGGCTTGAGGGATAAGTATTCAAACTTGCCTTGCTCAAGATTGTAATAAGTTTCAAGAGACGGTAAGGCAGATCCTAAAATAACCTTAGCCTGAGACATCTGTCCCATCATAAGGGCAGTATCCCTGTTATGTAAATATGGCGCGGCGTCTTGTTTTTTATGCCCGGGATGTTCTTCCATATCCACTATGATCAGTCCCAAACGGGTAAATGGAAGAAAAAGAGCATGATGCATTCCGCATATGATACAGGGATTTCCCGCATAAAGCTCTTTTAGGGTACGGCTCTGTTCCTTCAGCGTCCTTTTTGAATGGAAACAGAGCAGGGTCTGGCCGTATGCAGGGAATAACGATTCATACATTTTTTCACAGGCAGCTTTGTCCGGACTCAGAATCAGGCATTGTCCGCCCGCAGCGGTTATTGCCTGCAAGTGTTTTCCATACTGATCAATTCGCTGAATATCTTTTACATACATAGGTTTGCCCGCCATAGGCGGATTGAAGGTGTCTGTGCCGGTAAATAAGGCACGTCGTTTAAATTTCCAAAGACTGAGTGCCATTTTTGCCACAGTTCCCAATGGACACATATAATAGCGGGCAATCCATTCCCAGAACCTTAAAGTTTGTTCCGGTACTATGGGAAGCGATTTCTCTACTTTGGAAATGTCTTTGAGGGCTTCCCCGGGAAATGGTTTTGCTTCATTATGGCGAAGTTGCCATACAACACCTGTATAAGTTCTTTTCCCTATGGGAGCCTGTACCTGCCGGCCAATAGCAAGGTCACAGCCAAGGTCCCCGGGTATCCTGTATGAAAGCGGGTTTTCCAGGGCAAGGGGAAACAGAATATCGGCATAAGGTTCCATTACAGATTCCTGACTTTTTCCGCTACCTGTTCCATAAGCCAGTAGGGAGTGGAAGTGGCACCGCAAATTCCTACTGTATCTCCGGGTTTGAACCATCCCGGATCGATATCTCCCGGGTTCTCTATGGAATAACTGCGGGGGTTGGCCTCTTTACATGTCCGGAAAAGAACTTTCCCGTTGGAACTCTCTCTGCCTGCCACAAAAAGTATCAGGGATTTTCCTGTGGCAAAACGTGTGAGCGCTTCCTGCCTGCCGTCAACCTGGGCACATATGGTGTTGAAGATTTTCAAAGATCCCGGATCAATTCCTCTTTCCTCCATCAAATGGCGTAATTTTTCCGCCGTCTTTTTATATTCTCCCGGATTTTTTGTGGTTTGTGAAAACAGGGAAACGGAACCGCCTGAAAAACGAATCTGATCAATATCTTTCAGATTTTCAATCACTATGGCATCCCCGGAAACCTGTCCAAGCAATCCCACCACCTCTGCATGTCCCTTTTTTCCAAATATCAGGATCTGTCCCCCAAGGGGTTTGATCCTGTCGTATTCTTTAAGTATCTTTTTCTGCAGTTGCAATACTACGGGGCAGGTACATTCCAGCAGGGATATTTTGTTGGAAAGGGCCATGGAATAGGTATGAGGGGGTTCTCCGTGGGCCCTGATCAATACGGTCGAACCCTCCGGGAGGCGGCTCATATCATCCCGGCTTATTACTCGTAATCCTTTGGTTTCCAGGCGATGTAATTCTTTGTTGTTATGCACGATCGCGCCCAGAGAATAAACAGTTTTCTTTTCATCAAGGGCTTCTTCGGCACATTTTATAGCGCGGATCACTCCGGAACAAAAACCTGATTGTTTGTCTATTTCAACCTGATATCCCATTTTTCCTCCATAATCTTTTTAAACCAGTCCAGTTGTTCTTCCACCGTCATGTTGCCGTTGTCCAGTAGCAAGGCATCCGGGGCTTTAACAAGAGGATGAGTCTCCCGGTGGGAGTCTGTGAAATCCCGCTGACGCACATTGGCAAGCACTTCTTCGAAGGTGGCATCCATTCCTTTTGATTGCAGTTCCCGGAGCCTGCGTTCGGCCCGGATCTCTGCCTGTGCGGTCATGAAGATCTTTAACTCGGCCTGTGGAAAAACAGCCGTCCCGATATCCCTGCCGTCCATGACTATTCCTTTTTTCTTTCCCCATTCTCTAAGCTGCATGTCCACAAAATCCCTGACAAGCGGAATTTCAGAAACGGGACTCACGTAACGGGACACTTCCATACTGCGGATAAGTTCTTCCACATCTTTCCCATTCATAAAAGTCCGGTTAAGACCTGTTGCCGGATCTTTTCCAAAGGAAAGCCTGATATCTTTCAAATGATCAATTATGGCCGGTGCGTTTGGTCTTCCTTCGGGATCTGTCCATCCGTGGTCCAGGGCATATAATGTTACAGCCCTGTATAACGCACCCGAGTCCAGGTACGTATAACCCAGGGCGGCCGCAATGGCTTTTGCGAAAGTACTTTTTCCTGTAGAAGAATGGCCGTCTATTGCAATGATGATCTTCTTCATAATATGATTCAAATATAAATGAAAATCTCCTATTTGTGAAATTCCCACTATCTTTGTATCCGTAAAAGGGGGATGTATGAGAATCTTGATCGTTGATGATGAGAAAAGTATCAGGAATACACTAAAAGAGATTCTGGAATATGAAGATTACCAGGTAGTGCTTGCCGAAAACGGAGAACAGGCATTAGCTGTGCTGGAGCAGGGAAAAGTTCAGATAGACACGGTTTTTTGTGATATAAAGATGCCCGGAATTGACGGCATCGAAGTGCTGGAAAAAATTCAGGAAATGAGACTGGATGCTCCTGTGATCATGATCTCCGGTCACGGAAATATTGACACAGCCGTGGAGTGCATTAAGAAAGGCGCATACGACTTTATTGAAAAACCCCTGGATCTGAACCGCATCCTGATCACCCTGCGTAATGCCAACGACAAAACCTCATTGGTTCAGGAAAATAAAAAGCTTAAAAAAAGAGATTCCAAAGTACCTCCCCTCATTGGTCAGTCTCCTCCCATCCGTCGTATATGGGACATAATTGACAAGGTGGCAGCTACCGACGCCCGTGTGCTTATTACAGGTGCCAACGGAACGGGAAAGGAACTGGTGGCACGCTGGATCCATGAAAAAAGTACACGTTCCCCAATGCCATTCATAGAAGTCAATTGTGCTGCCATTCCCGGAGAACTCATTGAGAGTGAACTATTCGGACACGAAAAAGGTTCATTCACCTCTGCCATAAGGCAACACAAAGGTAAATTTGAGCAGGCAGACGGAGGCACACTGTTCCTGGATGAAATTGGGGACATGTCTTTGGCCGCACAAGCAAAAGTGTTGCGGGTTTTACAGGAAAACAAGATAACCAGGGTTGGTTCGGACAAGGACATAAATGTAAGTGTGCGTGTGATCGCTGCCACCAACAAGGATCTGGTAGAAGAGATCAATAGAGGTACTTTCCGTGAAGACCTGTATCACCGGTTGAGTGTGATTATTATTCATGTTCCTCCTCTGGCGGAACGAAAAGAAGACATACCCCTATTGTCTGAGTATTTTTTGGAACAGATATGTTCCGAGTACGGTATGTCAAAGAGAACGATCTCTCCCCGTGCCGTTGAAGAACTTCAGAAGCTGGCCTGGACCGGGAATGTCCGTGAATTAAGAAACGTCATTGAACGTCTGCTCATCCTTTCAGCTGAAAGAATAGAAGAAGAAGACGTGAAGGCATATGCAGATCCCTTATTTAAATAACAGGCTGTTTAGGGATCCTTACATTAAAACAGGCGCCTCCCCATTCGGAAGAAGTATAAAATATCTCACCCCTGTATTGTTCCACAATGCCTCGGCAGATGGCCAGACCCAGCCCGGTGCCCTTACTCTTGGTGGTGAAATTGGGCTTGAACAATTTGTGATAATTTTCGGGGGACACCCCGGATCCGTTATCGGCAACACTTGTCAGGAAAGTTTCTCCTTCGTCTTTTAGTTGAATGCTTATTACACCTATGGATTGTTCCTGTACCGACTGGACGGCATTGGACAATAAATTCACCATTACACTTACCCATTGAGAACGCCTTACTTTGACCGGGGCTTTACGGACGTTCGATTCAAAATGGATACGAATATTCTCAAACGTCGAAAAAAGCACCATCTGTTCTCTTATCAATGCATTAAGATCCACTTCTACCGGTTCTTCCGTATTGAATCGTGAAAAATTGGAAAAATCGGAAGCCGCATTGGATAATATATCTATCTGTTCCAGCAGGGAAGCCACGATTTTATCAAAATGTTCCAGCCATTTTGGAGAACCTTCCTGTTTTAGCCGGATCAGGTGCTGAATACTCAAACGCATGGGAGTAAGCGGGTTTTTGATCTCATGCGCTATCTGTCGTGCCATTTCCCTCCAGGCCTGTTCACGTTCCGATTGTGCCAATCGTTTGGTGCTTTCATTCAAATCTTCTGCCATCTTGTTGTAGGCGTTGACCAACACCCCCAATTCGTCGTCGGAATTGTAATGAATGTGTTCAGGTTGCCGGGTTACATCCAGGCGGCTTATTTTTTCTTCCAGTTCCGCAAGCGGCCTGGTGATCTGGTTGGAAAACGTAAAAC
This sequence comes from Bacteroidales bacterium, assembly GCA_011620605.1. Lineage (GTDB taxonomy): Bacteria > Bacteroidota > Bacteroidia > Bacteroidales > UBA932 > DMER64. Next base: position 23,026 of record WOYW01000002.1, read on the forward strand.
TGACAAAGACTGCACCCAGCAGTAAAAGCAGGTAAAGGTTAACAACGGCTGCCACAATGGAAGAAGTGTCCTTGGTAACGTCTGTCTGTCCCGAAATGTAAGGGATATTGATATATGCCACCAGGTCTCCGTGGGTATTGTACAACGGGGCATACATAGAAAAATAGGTCAGGGAACCTATACGTTCCTTCTGGATAAACTGTGGTCTTTCTTTTAAGTGTAATTCCCTGAAAGCTTCTCCGTTCATTCTTACTCCAAGAAGATGGCGTTCAAAGATCTCGGGCTGGGACGATCGCATAAGTCTTCCGTGAGGGTCGTACAGGTTTACATGGATCTGTATGTTGGAAGAAAGACGGTTTATGGTGTTCATCAGTTCCACCACATTTTCCATGGGATCGTTTGTCCTGTCTGCAAAACGAACATATTCTTCCAAAGATGCTTTGGCCGCATCCATCTGATCCTGCATTTGCCGGTTGTTTGTTTCTTCATACAGTTTCAGGCCGAATCCTATGCTTCCGACGGCCATAAGTACGAGAGCCACTACGAGAAGTCCTACCAGCAAAAATGTGATCTTGCGTCGGAATGAATTCCGGGGCAGGTTGATCTTCAAATCATTTTCTTTCAACAAACCCAGTGCCAGGGCAAAGATCAGTCCGTAGAAAAGGAACAGGTAAGACAGGGATACCAGGTAAGGAACGGGAGTCCTTACCGGGCGGGAGATGGTCAGCACCTTATTTCCCGTTCTGTACATAAAATGAAAACTCCTGCCTTCCTTACGTGAGCTGAACCCTTCCCGTGGCGGTTCTGACAGTTTGCTGGCATATACGTATTTACCGCTGTTTGAAACCAGTTTCCCATCAATGTATTTGGCATAGGAATGGTCGTAGGGCAATTTGAAACGGTCCAGCTGTGAGCGGTCAGACAACAGTGCGGGGTATCCCAGGGCATCTTTTATATAGCGTGAATCCAGTTCAATATAGAGATCCTGGGATCCGCTGTAGCTATAATAGGTAAAAACGCCTATATAGCTGATATTGCCCAGTTTATTGTCTATGTTGTAAAACCTGGAATTTTCTGCAAGGGGTGTTCCGTTGCGCAGCAGTTCGCTGTGAAAAAACTGGTAACATGAAACGGGCCGGGGTAGACCTGCCACAATGAGTACATCCCCGGGTTCACAAATGGTGATCTGTATCTGGTACTTTTGAAGGAAATTCTGGAAATAAGTCTCCCGTATCCGGGACAAGATCAGATCGTGATCCTGCTCCATCTGTATCATAACGGATAGAATGGGATCTATAGCAATGCGTTCTTCCACCCGCCTCAGTTGCATCTCCAGTTCCAGATCCCTTTCAATGGACATTTTCTGAGTCCATACTTTGTAGAGATTCAGCTCTTTTTCCTTTCCATAAAGGCTGACCGTCAAAAGGCTGTACAAAGCCGCCGTAAATACGAACAGGTAAGTGAAACGGTTTCCGGAAAGAAAAGATGCTTTGGAGATCTTGTTGACGGACAATAAAGTACGGACCAGCAGGAAAAACGAAAGAAAGAGCAACGCCACGATAACATAGGCCACCATGGTGTACCCGGAGATTTCATCCAGTTTGAAGAGTTCCAGAACTATATTGGAATCCATGGTAATGGCCTTCAGTGTATGGTGTATGAGCATTACAACACCGGATGCATACAACACTATCAGGCCGTCTGTCAGAAACCGGAACGGCTTTTTCAAATGATCTCTTATCGTATCCAAGTCCGAACGGGCCAGATAAACGGCCAAAGCACCTATAAATACACATATGGTGTTCAGTATCATGGCTGCCAGTGAATTTTCCATAGGACCGCCGGCAAAAAGCAGGGGCGAAAAGAAAAAAATATCTAGTTGCAGGTAAGACGAATACACATAGGTAAGAAAACGCAGCAAACAAAGTCCAGCTATGAGGGCCATGGCAAAAACGATCTGCCTGTTCCGGAAATAGAACATGAGCATGGCCAGCAAAGCCAGAGCGATGGCAAGCCACCGGAGGATGACCCCTTCCGAATAGGTTTGCATGGAGGTGTCGCTCAGAATGGTAAAGAGGACTCCGTCATCCTTCCCGAAAACTATGAAACCTTCGTCCAGATTTAACGGAACTATGGAACAATGGGCGGGCAATCCAAGCGACCGGTTAACCCTGGATTCCACAAAATTGTTACTGAAAGGGAAATCGGTCCTTATAAGGATCCCGGTTATTATGGTGACATCTTCTCGGGTATATGCCCTTACCACGTACCACGCACTTCCCAGGTTCAGATACTGTTCAGTCTGATCCACTCCTGATAGCGGCTGGTGCATACTGGTGTTCCTGGAAAAGAAGGAGAAATCGGGAAACATGGCCCCGGGACTGTAACTGTCGTTGATTATGGGAAAAGTATTGATCCATGAAATAAGGCTGTCCCGGTAATACTTGTAAACTACCATATCCTGATCCACATCTTTAACGGACAGCTCCGCAACAGCATCTTTTTCCAGTTCCCTCAATGCAATTTCTTCAATAGCGTTTTGTTTGCGGTGGATTACTTTTTCCACGTTCACAAGTCGCATCATGCGACGGTTGTGTGAGGTCAGTTCAAAAAACGACAAAACCAGGCATATCACTGAAATGATCAGAGGTATAAGGAATTTTTTATTCCAGAGCTTACGCAGAATTGCCGGTGTTCTCATTCGTGGTGGTAGGCTTCTCCCTTAATGATGGTAAAACATCTGTAAAATTGTTCCATGCACAATAAACGTACCAGTTGGTGAGGAAAAGTCAAAGAGGATAAAGACCATGTTTCCTGTGCCCTTTCCCTGACCTGGTCAGAAAAACCATAAGCCCCTCCCAGGGCGAAAACAAGGGTACGCGTCCCTTTTTGCATGTGTTGTTCAATTTGGAACGACATTTGCTTGGATGTATAGGTGCTGCCCTTCTCATCAAAAAGGACAAGATGGTCTCCCGGTTTGATGTTTTTCAACAGCAAACGGCATTCTTTCTCTTTGATCTGATGGCAGGACAATGAAGAAGTGTTCTTTACATCGGGCAATTCCAGACGCGTAAAACGAACGTAGTGAACCAATCGTTTTTCATAATCCCGAATGCCTTCAAGCAGGTACTTTTCCTGCGTTTTGCCTATGCAAAGCAACACCATATTCATTGGACAAAAGTAAGAAATTATGTGTAATTTGCCGTTGATTTAAGTTATTGTTATGATAAGGAAGACTATCTTATCCTTGTTGCTGGTATGCTTTTACGCGATCATTCCCTCTACTGCGTATTCCCAGGATGATGAGTCAAAAATCCTGTTCACTTCCATAGGAGATGATCTCAAAAGTGGGGATGTAGCTACATTTGCCCGATGGTTTGCCGAAGACATGGAAGTGGATGTTCTGGGCAATGCGGGTGTATGCAGTCGCAGCCAGGCCAGGCAGTTAATGAAAAATTTCTACGAAAGGTATACACCCAAATCCTTTTCCATCGTACACATGAGCGGTTCCCTCCCCATGCGTTATTGCATAGGCAATCTTATAGCCGGAGGAGAACGTTTCAGGGTAACTCTTTTTGTTAAATCCCAAAGAGAAACACACAAACTACAGCAAATTCGTATAGAAAAAGACTGATCTATTTCTGCCTCATAAAGATTTGAACGGGAGTACCGGAAAAATCGAAATGGGACCTGAGTTTGTTTTCCAGGAAACGCTTGTAGTTTTCACGTACGTATTGTGGCAAATTGCAGAAAAACGCAAACGAGGGGCAAACTGTGGGCAATTGGGTTATATATTTGATCTTGACAAATTTTCCTTTGTACGCAGGCGGCGGATAATTCTCAATCTCGGGCAGCATCACTTCATTGAGCCGCGAAGTGGGAATACGCCGGGATCTGTTTTCAAATATTTTTGCAGCAGCATCCAACACGTTCATGATCCGTTGTTTTTTTACCACAGAAGTAAAAATTACCGGAACATCATTGAAGGGAGCCAAGCGTTCCCTGATCTTTTTCTCATATTGCTTCAAAGTATTGGTCTCTTTTTCAACCAGATCCCATTTGTTAACAACAATGACACATCCTTTTTTGTTTTTGATGATGAGTTGAAAAATGTTCATATCCTGGGATTCCACACCCAGGTTGGCGTCCAGCATCAGGATGCATACGTCTGAATACTCAATGGCTCTTACTGCCCTCATGGAAGAATAAAACTCCAGATCTTCCTTTGTCTTTGTTTTTTTCCTCAAACCAGCCGTATCTACCAGCATAAAATCATGCCCGAATTTATTGTACCGGGTTGTTATAGCATCCCGGGTGGTCCCGGCCAGCGGTGTAACAATGTTTCTTTCTTCCCCCAGAAAGGCGTTGGTCAGGGATGATTTTCCCACATTAGGCCTTCCAACGATGGCAATATGCGGTATTTCGTGTTCTTCCTCTGAGGATTGATCATGAGGGAGCATTTCCAGTACCTTGTCCAGGAGATCTCCCGTACCGCTTCCGCTCACAGCTGCAATTGAAACAGGATCTCCCAGTCCCAGGGCATGAAATTCAAAAGTGTCGTATATTTTTCCTCCGTTATCCACTTTGTTCACGGCTACGATTACCGGTTTGTCCGATTTCCTGAGTATCCTGGCAATTCTCTGGTCGTAATCGGTTATGCCTGTTTGAACATCCACCACGAAAATCACGACATCAGATTCTTCTATAGCAAGCAGAACCTGTTTACGGATCTGTTCTTCAAAGATATCGTCTTTATTTTCCGTATAACCTCCTGTATCAATAACAGAAAACTCCCTGCCGTTCCAGTCTGTTTTTCCGTAATGGCGGTCACGGGTTACGCCCGCAGTCTGATCTACGATCGCCTGGCGTTTTCCCACCAGTCTGTTAAATAAGGTGGATTTTCCCACATTAGGCCTGCCTACAATCGCAACAATGCTCATTTTTGTTTTTTTTCAAAAGGATTCGTTCTTCCTGGTTGGGACACATTATTCCTCGTTCTTTCATGTTTTGGTTCCTGCCTATGGAAGAATTCGGGAATTTTCTGTTTTTGCCAAGGATCAGGGTAATACTCATACCTGTGATCCCAAGGGTCAACAAAATGAGGGTTAGCAGAAATACGGTCATGAGTTATACCTTAAACACTTGTATTCCGGAAGTAACGGATGATTCGTGACGGCCAGGAGCGGAGGTAACTGGTGACCTTTGTAAGAGGTTTGTTTTATCTTTTGGGCAACCCACGCTGCTTTTTCTGTTCCTCCGCCACCCAGTGCGGCGTCATCGGCAGACCTGCCTTCTTCAATAAGTCCATAGAGAATGGGGTCCAATTCTTCATATTCGGGCAGGCTGTCGCTGTCTTTCTGGTCTATGTGTAACTCGGCAGACGGTTCTTTTTTTATGGTATGGGCCGGTATGCGTTCCCCGTTCCTGTTCAGGTATGCGGCCAGATCGTAGACATCCGTTTTGTATATATCACCAATGACCATCAGGGCTCCAGCCAGATCTCCGTACAAGGTCCCGTAACCCATGGCCAGTTCGCTTTTATTGCTTGTATTGAGTACCAGATGATCCTTTTTATTGGAATAGGCCATCAGGAGAACGGCACGGATACGTGCCTGAATATTTTCCTCTGTGACATCGTGCGGTGCATGTTCAAAGACCGATGCCAATTCCCGTTGAAATTTATGAAAAATGGGGTCAATAGGTATGATGTTATAAGCGATCTCGTTGAGAGTGCACAATTTCAACGCATCTGTAAGTGAGTGTACTGTAGAATAAGGTCCGGGCATCATCAGTCCGTGAACATTCTCTTTGCCCAGGGCATCCTGAGCCAAGCAGGCCACAACGGCAGAGTCAATGCCCCCGGATATGCCCACTACGGCACGTTCTTTACCGGCTTCACTAAAAAATTGCCTGATGCCCTGGGTCAGGATCCTGTAGATTTCTTCTGACGTTTTCATTACAGTGTAAATTTACTGCTGATCGACTGGTAGTTGTATACCTTGTTGATAATATCGGCGAATTCATGTGCTATGGACAGAACTTTGATCTTGCTCTTATCCGTGTTGGGATCTGAGCACAAGGGTATGGTATCCGTAACAATCACTTCGTTCAGGGATGAATTGGCTATAGTGTTGTATGCCAGTCCCGAAAGAACGGGATGCGTGGCCATGGCCCTTACACTTCGGGCTCCTTTTGACATCATCATTTCCGAAGCCCTTGCGATCGTTCCGGCTGTATCTATCATATCGTCCAGGATGATGATATTCCTGTCCTTGACGTCCCCTATGGCAGTCATGCTTCCTACCACATTGGCTTTTTCCCGGGACTTGTGGCAAATGATAAGCGGACATTCAAGTTTCCGGGAATAGGCATTGGCTCTTTTGGCACCACCCATATCCGGAGCTGCCACAGATAAGTTTTCCAGGTTCAGGTTTTTAATATAGGGCACAAAAACCGAGCTTGAGTACACATGATCTACCGGGAAATCAAAGAACCCCTGGATCTGGTCCGCATGCAGGTCCATGGTCATAACCCTGTCGCAGCCTGCCGCATCCAGCAAATTTGCCACCATCTTGGCCCCGATCGAGACCCTTGGCCTGTCTTTACGGTCCTGCCTTGCCCAGCCGAAATAAGGTATTACGGCAATCACTTTGTAAGCCGAGGCTCTTTTTGCTGCATCGATGGTCAGTAGTAGTTCAAAGAGGTTGTCAACCGGGGGAAAAGTGGATTGAATTATAAAAATGGTGGAACCTCTGACGCTTTCGTCAAAAGCCGGTTGAAATTCTCCATCTCTGAACACCGTGACCGATGACAACCCCAGGGGCATACCCAAGTGAGAAGCAATACGTTCGGCAAGATATCGGGATCCCCGGCAGGAGAAGATTTTAAATAAATGCAGATGATCCATATCCCTTAGGTTAGATAGGGCAAAGATAATAAGAAAATGGACAATCACCCGTTTTCCTCAAGTACAGATCCCATATAATCCAGAAGTTCTTCTCTGCCGGAAGCTGTTTTTGAAGATACGGCAAATAACGGGGGAAGGGGTTCCCAGTAAAGGGAAAGCGCTTCTTTAAACTGTTCGGTTTGCTTTTGCAGAGCCGTTTTGGACAATTTGTCCGCTTTAGTAAGTACCAAGGCATAAGGAATTTGCCATGACCCCAGTTTTAAAAGAAATTCCAGGTCTATTTTCTGTAAGGGATGCCTGCAATCCAATAGCACGACCAACAGGACCATTTGTGGTGTTCGTTGTATGTAATTATGGATCATGACCTCCAGACGAGCCCTTAGGGTTTTGGAAACTTTGGCGAATCCGTATCCGGGAAGGTCGGTTATGATCCATTTTCCGTTAACAAGAAACTTGTTGATGCATTGTGTCTTTCCCGGTGTAGAGGATGTATGTGCCAGTCCTTTTGTCCTGCACAACATGTTTATAAGGGAAGATTTCCCTACATTGGACCTTCCTATAAAAGCAAATTCAACCGGTGCGTTTCCCACGGGTACTTCGGTTTTTGTGAAGCTACCCTGAAATATGGCCTGATTTATTTCCATGAAGCTAAGATAACGTTTTTCTGAGATTTTAACGTAAATTTGTAACATGGAGAGGTTGGATCTGATAGATTTACAAAAACAATTGGAATATGCTGTTAATGAAGCCTTTAAGGAGCCTTGTTGGGTGCGGGCTGAAATTAACCGGCTGGATGTACGTAACGGTCATTGCCACATGGAATTGGTACAGAAGGAACCTCAAACCGACAAACTGCTGGCTAAAGCCCAGGCAGTTATCTGGGCCGGTGTTTTTTCCATGCTGGGTCCCTTTTTCAGAACTACAACCGGTATGGAACTTCGTGCCGGGTTACAGGTGTTACTCTGCGTGGAGCCCCGGTTCCATGCCCTCTATGGACTGAGCCTGGTAGTGAGTGATATAGATCCTTCGTACACCCTGGGAGGGTTGGAACTGGAGAGAAGAAAAACCATGGAAAGGCTTGAACGTGAAGGGATTCTGAACATGAACAGAGAGTTGCCCTTTCCACGGGTGCCCCTTCATGTGGCTGTTATCTCTTCCCCGACAGCTGCCGGATACCAGGACTTTACCGATCACATTGGGGCTTCTCATTTTGGGTTCAGGGTGAAGTTGTTTCCTGCACTTATGCAAGGAAGCGAGGCACCCGAAAGTATTATAAAAGCCATGGAACAGGTGGCAAATGCAGCAATTCCTTTTGATCTGCTCATCATGATACGGGGAGGAGGTGCTGTTGCAGACCTGCATTGTTACGACAATTACGACCTGGTTGCACACATCGCCCAGTTTCCCCTGCCGGTAATAACCGGTATAGGTCACCAAAGGGATACACACATAGCCGACAGGGTGGCAGCCATGTCACTGAAAACACCTACGGCCGTGGCTGATTTTCTGGCAGGTTTGCTGGAACAGGAAGAAGACAATCTGATCCAATTGTCCCACCGGCTGGAACGAGCCGTCTACAACCGGCTCAGCCGGGAAAAACAAGATCTGGGGCATATGTTAAAAGACATGAAAGGTGCCGTCAGGTGGCTTGTTCAGCAGCACACCCACATACTGGAGATACTGGAACAGCGCATCCGCAAGAACAATCCACTGACATTGCTTGAGAAAGGCTATTCCCTGACATTGTATGAAGGCAAAACCGTAAGGGATGCTGCTACGCTTAAACTTGGGGACAAAGTCCATACCGTGCTCAGAAAAGGGGCTTTTGATGCCATGGTAGAAAACGTTGAACAATAATTCTATATGAAAAAGAAAATAGAGCTGACTTACGAACAGGCAAGGGAAGAATTGGATACACTGGTCTCATCGCTGGAGCAACCCGATACGGATCTGGGAGTGATCTCGGCAAAAGTAAAAAGGGCCCTGGAACTGGTTGCCTTTTGCAAGGATTATTTACATCAGGTTCAGGAAGATGCTGAAAAAACGCTCGATTCTTATGAAAAAGAATAACATACGTTTGCTGATCCCGGCAACAATATTGCTGCTTGTGGCAGCCCTTCAGCCATTGGTGGGTCAAACACGTTTGAAACTATCGAAAACAGATACACTTCTCCATCCACTAATAGACCTGCTTAAAGAATCAGCATCCCAGGTGTTTCACGACCCTTCACCTCCGCGTTATGTGATGATTGACAGTCCCGGGAATTTTTTATTTGGAATGGGAGGGTATGTTTCCTGTTATGCTTATTACGACGGGACAGGATTCCTGTCCAGGGATATGATCACCACAATCATCCCCATGGAACATTCTTCATTACACAGCGGCCGATTCAATCTGGATGCAAGCAATTCCCGTATTTTTATTCAACTTATAGGAAATACTTCCATGGGGTACGACAGGCCTAAATGGCATATGCAACTGGCCGGAGTTTTACGATTTCTGGAGAAACAAAGGGGATACGGACTTGCCCTTTCAGGCCATCTGTACCTGACCCGCCGTGATGTGTTTATTAACAGCAGGGGTGATTTTTATAAAATTCGCGCTTTAGGTTATTATGCGGCCTGGGAACACCACTGGAATGATAAATGTTTTACCGGACTGGTCTATTCGGTTGACCACATAGAACCTTATGAGAATACACCGGATTATTTTTACCGGAAAAATCATGACGGCAGGAAAGGATATACATAGCAACTGAATTGTATGTTGCGTTAAAATTTTAACGATGGAAAATCTGAAAATATGGGAACAGGACCCATACCTGAAACCCTTTAAATCCGTTATATGGCGGCGGCATCAGATACGTCTGGATAAAACCCTGGAATTGCAGGGTTCACAGGAGAGGTTCTGCGATGTTTTTAACAATCACCTATATTACGGACTTCACAAAACACGCGGAAAATGGATCTGCCGGGAATGGGCTCCCAACGCTGGGGCAATATACCTGATCGGAGAATGTAACGGGTGGAAAAAGGATCCGGCTTATGCCTTCAGACCCGTTGGCATGGGGAACTGGGAACTGGAACTGCCAAGGGAAACCTTGCAGCATGGACAGTTGTATAAATGGCTCGTTGAATGGCCCGGCGGGTCGGGAGAAAGACTCCCTGCTTATGCCCGGCGTTGTATCCAGGATCCGGAGACCAAGATCTTCAGTGCCCAGGTATGGAATCCTCCCGTTCCTTATAAATGGAAACATGTAAATCCTCCCCGGGTAAAAAACCCGCTCATATACGAAGCCCACATTGGCATGAGTGGTGAAGAACCCACTATAGCCGATTTTGACTGGTTTCGGGAAAAGGTCTTGCCGCGTATTGCCAGGCTTGGGTACAATACCCTGCAGCTTATGGCCATTCAGGAACATCCCTATTACGGCTCTTTCGGATACCAGGTTTCCAACTTTTATGCTGTCAGTTCCCGGTTTGGCACACCGGAAGGATTAAAAAAATTGATAGACAAGGCCCATTCTCTTGGCATTGCAGTAATTCTGGACCTGGTACATTCACATGCCGTAAAAAATGAGATAGAAGGGCTCAGTCGTTTTGACGGCACATACGATCTGTATTTTCATGCCGGTCCGCGCGGGGAACACACTTTATGGTCTTCCCGCTGTTTTGACTACGGCAAGGGAGCGGTTATGCATTTCCTTCTTTCCAATGTGAAATACTGGCTGGAAGAATATCACCTGGACGGGTTCCGTTTTGACGGAGTTACCTCCATGATGTATTACGACCACGGACTGGGAAGGGCTTTTACCGAATACGGACACTACTTTGACGGTAACCAGGACGAAGATGCCATAACCTACCTGGGTCTGGCCAATAAGCTTATACACGACTGCAACCCCAATGCCATTACCGTAGCTGAAGACGTGAGTGGGATGCCCACGCTGGCTTATCCTTTTGAAAAAGGAGGCATCGGGTTTGACTTTCGCATGAGCATGGGGGTTGCCGATAACTGGATCAAATGGATCAAGGAAGTCAAAGACGAAGACTGGCATGTAGGAGACATTTTTTACGAGCTTACCAACAAACGCAGGGACGAACATACCATTTCCTATGCAGAATGCCATGACCAGGCGTTAGTAGGAGATAAAACAATTATTTTCAGGCTTATAGATAAGGAAATGTACACATCAATGAGCAAAGACATTCAATCACTGGTTGTGGACAGGGGAATGACACTGCACAAGATCATCCGCCTGCTTTCCCTGGCTACGGCAGGGGACGGATACCTCAACTTCATGGGTAACGAATTCGGTCATCCCGAATGGATAGATTTTCCAAGGGAAGATAACGGATGGAGCTATCATTATGCCCGCAGGCAATGGTCTCTTGCTGACAACGGATTGTTGCGCTACGGACAGCTTGAACTTTTTGACCGGGATATGATCCATTTGGCCGGGGCACAAAATTTGTTCAGCAATGCCCTGCGTCCTGTAGTACAGGATGTCGGGTCACAGGTGCTGGCCTTTGAACGGGGACGGTTACTCTTTGTTTTCAACCTGAGTCCTGAAAGATCTTACAAAGATTACGGCATGGAAGTGGATCCCGGTACATACCGCTGCATACTGGATACTGATGATCCGTTATATGGAGGCTTTGGAAGAAATGACAAAGGAACGGCTCATTTAACACTTCCCCAGCGAGGCACCAATGTCCTTTTCCTCTACCTTCCCGCACGTACTGCAATGGTATTTAATAGAGAATAAATTAGTATCTTGCAAGGTTATGCAATAACAAAAAAATTATGGCTTATTTACAGTTCAACAAACACGAATTGGGAAACCTGGAATATTCCCTGCCACGGGAGATACTGGTTACAAACCGCGCCGGAGGATATCTCAATACCACGCTGGTGGGATGCAATACCCGGAAATATCACGGATTGTTTGTAGTTCCCATTGACGAACTGGGAGGTGGCAGTTATGTCCTCTTGTCTACTCTGGATGAAACACTCATTCAGCACAACCAGGCTTTTAACTTGGGCATTCACCGCTATCCCGGAATATACGAACCACGCGGACATAAGTATATTATTGATTTTGAGATAGATAAAGATATTGTGCTGACATACAGGATAGGAGGCATGATCTTTCGCAAAGAGATTGTTTTCCTGCACAAAAAGGACCAGTTACTCATCCGGTATACACTCCTGGACGCCCATTCCCCTACAACTTTAAGATTAAAACCATTTCTGGCCTTTCGCAATATTCATGAGCTAACACATGCCAATATGGCAGCAGATATATTTCATGCTAAAGTGGAAAAAGGAGTAGGGTATCGTTTGTACGAAGGATTTCCCCGCCTGTACATGCAGTTGAATGTCCAAAATGAATTTGTAAGGTATCCGGACTGGTATAAAAACATTGAATACCTGCAGGAAAGTGCCCGTGGCTATGAACATCACGAAGACCTCTTTGTCCCCGGGTATTTTGAGTGTCCCATCCGGAAAGGACAAAGCATTGTCTTTTCCGCTTCGCTTACACCGGCAAATCCTGCCCGGCTGAAAACCATATATTCCAACGAAATTGCAAAAAGACCTTCTCGGGATTCCTTTAAGAATTGCCTGAAATTATCTGCCTCACAGTTTTTGATCAGCAGACACGGAAAAATCCAGGTGATCGCGGGTTATCCCTGGCTGGGAAAATATCCCCGGGACACAGCTATTGCTTTACCTGGCCTGACACTGGCCCCGGACAATGCAGATAACTCTGTATTTACATCGGCTCTGGAGACCCTGATAGCCGATAAAAGCAATCTTTACCTGTCCGCCGATACGCCTTTATGGGTGTTCTGGACATTACAGCAATACCTGAAGGAAACAGGTGACAGGAAATCTCTGTGGCGTGCATACGGACCCTTTCTGAAAGAAGTGTTACAAAACTATAAAATCGGTACGCAAATAGTAAAAATGCATCCCAACGGATTGATCTGGGCAGAAAAAGAAGGGAAGCCGCTTACCTGGATGGATGCCGAAATTGACGGCAAACCGGTGACACCCAGGGCGGGCTACGCTGTGGAAGTATGTGCCCTGTGGTACAATGCCGTGAGTTTTGCTTTGGAACTTGCGCGGGACAACGGAGATAAGGAATTTGAAAATGAATTCCTGGACATTCCCGAACTGATCAAAGAAAACTTTGTGCCTACATTCTGGTGTGAATCACTTTCTCAGCTGGCAGACTACGTGGACCGGGAAGGCCAGAATATATATACAAGGCCCAACCAGTTGCTTGCCTGTTCTTTACCGTACACACCTCTCAACGACGAAAAGATCAATACCGTACTGGAGATCTGCACCAAAGAATTGCTTACCACACGCGGCCTGAGGACATTGTCTCCCAAGAATCCTTTTTTTGAAGGGCATTACGAAGGAAATCCGCAAAAAAGGAACACGGCATACCACCAGGGATCCGTATTTCCATGGCTGCTAGGGCATTACACAGATGCACAATTCCGTATTCACGGAAAATCCTTCGCCTCATGTGCTCAGGATATCATTTGTATTTTTGAAGAAGACATTGCCGAACACGGGGTTGGATCTATTGCCGAGTTGTACGACGGCAATCCGCCTCACCGCCCCCACGGATGCATATCCAATGCCCGTAGTGTTGCCGAATTGTTGCGAATAATCAAACTCATAGAAAAACACGGAAAACTATGAAAGTATTAATGTTCGGATGGGAGTTCCCGCCTAATATAGCCGGCGGACTGGGTACTGCCTGTGACGGTCTTACACGGGGACTAGCCAAGCAAAAGGTTGAAGTGCTTTTCGTGATGCCCTCTGCCTCGGGAGATGAGGATCAGACAGCCGTACGCATCATAAATGCAAGTGATGTGGCTGCCTTTCACACAAAACAGGAAGCCCGCCAGATCTTTGACAAAGTACAATTCCTAAAAGTTACATCCAACCTGATCCCGTACCTGGGACCCGATGAATTTGAAGAAAAAGTAGATCTGGAAAGAGAAAAGGAATGGAATGAATTCAGGATCTCATTCGGACTGAAGTATAGGTTCTCAGGTAAATACGGGAAAAACCTGATGGAAGAAGTTATGAGGTATTCCCTTGTAGCAGCTGCCATTGCCCGTAAAAATCAATTTGACGTGATCCATGCCCACGACTGGCTTACCTACATGGCAGGAATAGCCGCCAAACGCGTATCGGGAAAACCTTTGGTCATACATGTGCACGCAACGGAATTTGACCGCTCCGGAGAGAACATCAACACGCAGGTATACGACCTAGAAAAAAGGGGTATGGAAGCTGCAGACAAAGTCATAGCCGTGAGTCACTTTACCCGCAACACCATCATCAACCGTTACCATATTGATCCGGAAAAAGTTATAACCGTACACAATGCCGTAGATTTAAGTTCCAGCGAACATTGCGAGATAACCCGCGGAGTCTCTGAAAAGATTGTCACATTCCTGGGAAGGATCACTTTCCAGAAAGGTCCTGAATATTTTATAGAAGCGGCCTATAAGGTCCTTCAGACAACCAAAAACGTCCGGTTTGTCATGGCAGGCAGCGGAGACATGTTCAACCGCGCTGTCCGGCGAGTGGCAAAACTGGGAATTTCCCCAAATTTTCATTTTACCGGTTTTTTAAACGGAGAAGACGTAAAAAATATGTTTGCTTATTCAGATGTCTATGTAATGCCCTCGGTATCTGAACCGTTTGGAATATCGCCTTTGGAAGCCATGCAGGCCAACGTACCGACCATCATATCCAAACAATCGGGAGTAGCCGAAGTGCTGCACCATGCCATAAAAGTAGATTTCTGGGATGTCAACGCTCTGGCAGATGCCATTTACGGCCTTTTGACCTATCCTGCCTTGTCAGCCATGACAGTCCGGTGCGGACTGGAAGAGGTAAACGCCCTTAAGTGGGACAATGCCGCACTCAAAGTCAGGGACATCTACGAATCTGTTACCCGGGAAAAATCAAAAATCCAATAATATGAAAAAGACACTCTGTTTTTACTTTCAGGTGCATCAACCTTACAGGTTACGTCAATACCGGTTCTTTGACATAGGTAAAAACCACGATTATTTTGATGAGTTTGCCAACAAGACCATAATGTCACGGGTGGCTGACCGGTGCTACATACCCGCCAACCGGCTGATGCTGGAACTGATAAAAAAATACGACGGGGCCTTCCGGATCGCCTTTTCCGTGAGCGGGATCGCCCTGGAACAAATGGAGCAGTTTGCTCCGCAGGCGCTGGACTCATTCCGCGAACTGGCAAAGACCGGATGCGTGGAATTTCTTGCCGAGACGTATTCGCATTCCCTTTCCTCGTTGATCTCGCCTAAAAAATTCAGGGATCAGATGACCATGCACGTCAAGGCAGTGGAAAAATATTTTGGACAAAAACCGACGGCTTTCAGGAATACCGAACTGATCTACTCGGACACCATTGGAGAAATGGTATCGGGAATGGGCTTTAGTACCATGTTGACAGAAGGTGCGCGACACATAATGGGCTGGAAAAGCCCGAATTACCTTTATGTAAATGCCCTGAACCCCAAATTGAAATTGCTTCTGAGAAATTTCAGACTCAGTGACGACATCGCCTTTCGTTTTTCGGACAAAAGCTGGGGAGACTGGCCCCTCACGGCAGAAAAATACGCATCCTGGGTAGCCGGGGCACTGGAAAAAGACGATATTCTGAACATATTTATGGATTACGAAAGTTTTGGGGAACACCAAAAGGCTTCTTCCGGGATATTTGACTTCCTGAGGGCGTTACCCGGCATGGTCCTTAATCATTCAGGTATTGAAATGCTCACTCCCACACAGACTGCCGCAAAACACCAGCCTATAGCTCCCTTGAACGTTCCCTACGCCATTTCCTGGGCAGACGAAGAAAGAGATATCAGCGCCTGGCTGGGGAATGAATTGCAAAAAGAAGCGTTTGGAAATCTATACAAGATAGAAAACCAGGTCAGGGAAAGCAACGATACGGGGTTGCAGCGGGATTTCCGCAGGCTGCAGGCAAGTGACCACTTTTATTATATGTGTACCAAATTCTTTTCGGACGGGGATATACATAAGTATTTCAATCCCTACGATACCCCGTACGAAGCATTTATTAATTATATGAATGTGCTGAGCGATATTACACTACGCACCCCTAAAAATAAAGTATGAAGAGTGAACTGATTCTTAGTCCCGATTATTTGTTTGAAGTGAGTTGGGAAGTCTGCAATAAGGTAGGAGGGATCCATACTGTAATTGCGACCAAGGCCTTAAATATGTCAAAAGAAATGGAAAACAGGCATATTCTCATAGGCCCTGATGTATGGAGAGAAACAAAGCAGAACCCCGAATTCCTTGAAGACCCCCGGTTGTTGCGTTCCTGGAGGGACCGAGCCGCGCAGGACGGGCTCAGGATACGGGTAGGACGTTGGAATGTCTCGGGAAATCCTATTGCCGTACTGGTGGATTTCTCATCCTATATATCAAAAAAGGACGAAATTTTTACCGAATTCTGGAAAAAATACAAGCTGGATTCCATCAGCGGACAATGGGATTATATTGAACCCGCCCTGTTCGGTTATGCAACAGGGATCGTCATAGAGAGCTTTGTGCGCTTTAACCTGGCACCTCACCACAAGAGTGTGGCACAGTTCCACGAATGGATGACGGGTATGGGCCTGTTGTACCTAAAATCCGTGAAAATTCCCGTGGCCACCACATTTACCACCCATGCCACGGTTGTGGGACGTTCCATTGCGGGAAACATGCTTCCCCTGTACGATAATATGGAAATGTACAATCCGGTGGAGAAAGCTCGTGAATACAACATCATAGCCAAGCATTCCCTGGAAAAGACCGCTGCATTCCATGCCGATGCCTTTACCACAGTAAGCGATATCACTGCCCGCGAGTGCAGCCATTTTCTGGAAAAGAAAGTGGACATAGTGACTCCCAACGGTTTTGAAAACAGCATAACCCCCAAAGAGGATAAATTTGAAGAGACCCGCTTACAGGGCAGGCAAAAATTGCTGGAAATCGCCTCTCTCATGCTTCACAGGGAAGTGGCCCAAAACGCTTTTCTGGTCGGAATAAGCGGACGCTACGAATACAAAAACAAAGGGATAGACGTTTTTTTGGAGGCCATGGCAATGTTGGACAGGGAAAGAGGATCCGCCGATCGCGAAATCCTGGCATTTCTTATGGTTCCGGCTTATCATAAAGGACCCAGGAAGAACTATGACGATCCCTTTACCACCCATATTCTTAACGACCCGGAATACGATCCGATACTCAATGTATTGCGGAAGCAAAATTTGTGGAACTCGGAAACAAACCATGTAAAAGTGTTTTTTATTCCCAGTTACCTGAACGGGGATGACGGACTAATAGGCAAAACATATTACGAATTGCTCATTGGTCTGGATCTTTCAATCTTCCCGTCTTATTACGAACCCTGGGGATATACACCGCTGGAAAGTCTTGCCTTCCACGTACCCACCGTTACCACTTCCCTAACCGGATTCGGACTGTGGGTTGACAAAATGTACAAGAAGGACCATCCGGCCATCGAGATCATTCACCGCGACGACAACAACCACGAATTCGTTGTCAAAGACGTGGCTGCCGTTGTAAGGAAAATGAGCCTTTTGACACAGCAGGAAGCGGAAAAGGTGAAAGAAAATGCCCGCGATGTTTCTACTATCGCCCTATGGAATAACCAGTTGAAGTATTACAGGAAAGCCTATGCCATAGCGCTGGAAAAAATTGTGGAAAACATGGGCGCTTTTCCTGTTAAAAGGGATGAATGTCCCACCCTCCACAGGGATCTGCTCATCTCCACACCCACTTGGTCTCCTGTTACCATACAGAAACAGTTGCCCCAACGATTGTTTTTTCTGGAAGTATTGTCCAGAAATTTATGGTGGTCATGGAACCAGGATGCCAGAAAGATCTTTTCGGGCATAGATCCGGATCTATGGTGCCGGGTGGAAAAGAATCCCATTGTGTTGCTGGATAAAATACCCTATAAAAAATACAAAGCCCTGGAAAAGAACAAGGCGTTTCTGGAACAACTGGACAGCGTGGAAGCCCGTTTCCGGGAATACATGAACGCCCGTCAGGAAATGAGGGGGCCCCGTATTGCCTATTTCAGTATGGAATACGGTTTGGACTGGACCCTGAAGATCTATTCCGGAGGATTGGGGATCCTGGCAGGAGACTACCTGAAAGAATCCTCAGACAAGGGAGTTCCCATTACGGGTGTGGGCCTGTTATACCGTTACGGTTATTTCCGTCAGTTCTTATCGGCACAGGGAGATCAGGTTAGCGACAGGGAGGTGATAGATTTCCAGAAAATACCTGTTATACCGGTGCGGGACAGTCAGGACAACTGGACCACCATAAGCATAGCATTTCCTGGAAGAAACGTGTATGCCAGGATTTGGCGGGTTGATATAGGTAAAACAGCATTATTCCTGCTGGATACCGATTTTGAAGACAACCTGCCAGAAGACCGTTCCATTACCCACCAGCTCTACGGTGGAGACTGGGAAAACAGGCTCAAGCAGGAACTGCTCCTGGGAGTAGGAGGTATCAGGGCACTGCGTACCCTGGGCATAGATGCCGATATTTATCACTGCAATGAAGGTCATGCCGCATTTACCGGACTGGAACGTATAAAGGAATACGTGACAGAAGTAAACCTTTCTTTTGAAGAAGCCAAAGAAGTAGTGAGGGCATCCTCCCTATTTACCACTCATACACCTGTTCCTGCAGGACACGATGCCTTTACCGAAGACATGCTACGTCCCTATTTCTCACATTACCCGGATCGGCTTAAAACTTCCTGGAAAACGCTTATGGCGCTGGGTAAATCCGTTGCTTGTGATGTGCATGAAAAATTTTCCATGAGTTTCCTGGCAGCCAATCTTTCCCAAGAGATCAACGGTGTGAGCAAGCTGCACCGGCAGGTAAGCCGTGAGATACTCAATCCCCTCTGGCCGGGATACCTGCCTCAGGAATCTCATGTGAATTATGTTACCAACGGGGTACATTACCATACCTGGACGGCCTCTGAATGGAAAAAGGTGCATTCCCGCGTTTTCGGTCCTGATTTTGTTACCCATCATTACGACAAAGATTGTTTCAAAGAGTTTTTGAACGTTGGTGACGAGGAAATTTGGGACGTTCGCAATAAATTAAGGGCCAAGCTTATGGGAAGAATCATAGCCACATTGTCCAGTACGGAAAAAGCTCCTGAATTTTATTCTCCCCAGGATGTCGTATCTATCCGGGCGGCTTTGAGTAAGGACATTCTTACCATAGGTTTTGCCCGGCGCTTTGCCACCTATAAAAGAGCGCACCTATTGTTCACAAACCTGGACCGTCTGGATACCCTGGTAAACAATCCAAAACGCCCCGTACAGTTCCTCTTTGCAGGGAAAGCCCATCCTAACGACAAAGAAGGTCAGGATCTGATAAAACGAATTGTTGAGGTGTCTCGTATGCCCCGTTTTATAGGTAAGGTGCTTTTCCTGCCCAATTACAATATGGAAATGGCCAAACGCCTGGTTCAGGGGGTCGATGTCTGGATGAATACACCCACACGTCCCCTGGAAGCATCCGGTACCAGCGGGGAAAAAGCTTCATTGAACGGAGTAATGCATTTCAGCGTCCTGGACGGTTGGTGGGTAGAGGGATACCGGCCGGGAGCCGGCTGGGCATTGTCCGAAGAACGAACTTATGAAAACCAGGAGTACCAGAACGAAATGGATGCCGCAGTAATCTACAACATGCTTGAGAACGAGATCGTTCCATTGTTCTATAAACGGAACAAAGAAGGGATTCCCGTGGAATGGATCCGGCATATTAAAAACACAGTGGCATACGTGGCAGGTAATTATACGACCAACCGCATGATGGAAGATTACGAGGTGAAATTCTACAAACCACTCCAAAAAAGATTTTCCCAAATGGTCAAAGACAATTATGCCCAGGCTAGGGAAACGGCTTTTTGGAAACGCAAACTGGAAAGGGAGTGGGGTTCACTGGAAGTGTTATCTTACACACATCCCAACGACAGCAAAGACATCCTTACTTTGGGAAGTGAAAGCGAATCCCGAGTTAAAATTTACCTGGGGGCGCTTTCGGCAGATGACATTGGTGTAGAGATGGTCATCACTACCCGCGGTAAAGACGGAGAGGTCATCATAAACGATATCATTCCGTACACACTGGAAGATGTCAATAACGGAGAAGCCGTATACGTATGCAAGCTGGTACCCCAATCAGCAGGCTCCTATTACATAGCTTCACGGATCTATGCCCATAACCCCGAAATGCCACATCGGCAGGATTTTGCTTTAGTAAAATGGTTGTAGCGGCAACAGGCTTTTTTGACGGAGTCCACTTAGGACACAAAGCCGTTCTGTCCGCGTTGGTTGAAACAGCGCGGCAACTGGGAGGCAAGAGTCTGGTGGTTACGTTTTGGCCCCATCCCAGGGCCGTTTTGCAGCAGGATGCCCAGCGGTTCCGTTTGCTGACCACATTGGAAGAAAAAAAGAAAATGATCCTGAACATTGGGGTGGATGACTTTCAGATCATCCCCTTTACACGGGATTTTTCTGCACTTCCTGCCAGCTCTTTTTTCAGGGATTACCTGTTGGACCATTACGGAGTGAAGATCCTGATTGCCGGATACAATCACAGACTGGGCTGTGACGGCGTATACGATCCCTCAAAAATGGATCTTCAGGCGGGTCAAATGGGGCTTCAAATTATCAGGGTTCCCGAATTTGTTACCCCTGAAATGGAACATATCAGCTCCACAAAGATCCGGGCTGCAATTTCTGCCGGGAACATGGAATCTGCCAACAGGTGGCTGGGCTACCCGTATACCTTACACGGCGTTGTAGTGGAAGGTACCCGGATTGGAAGAACCCTGGGTTTTCCCACAGCCAACATGCAACTTTACGAACCATTGAAACAGGTTCCCGCAAACGGCGTATATAAGGTAGAAGCCCGGGTAAACGGTCAGTGGTACCACGGCATGATGAATATCGGATTCCGACCCACCGTAGCCAATAATTTGGAACATACCATTGAAACCCATATCTTTGGATTTGATGATGACATTTACGGGCTGGATATTACAGTCCGGGTACTGAAACACCACAGGCAGGAAATCGCATTTCCTTCTCTGGATGCCTTAAAAGAACAATTAAACAAAGACAAACAAGCACTACTATGAATTCCGAAACCCTGGTAACCCTGTTATTGAGCGTACTGGCCATAACTTTCGGGATCATCAACGCCCGGCAAAAAAAACGGAATGCCACCGTTGCTCCGCCCGTACGCCCTGATATTCATTATACGGAGGAACCTAAACCCCGGCAGGAACAAACGTTCCAGGCCTCCAGGCCCACCATTGAGGGCAACACATTACCCGAGGAAGCCCAACCGGCCACCTCGCCGAACGAAATAGCGAAAACTCACTATGGTGAAAAAACCGTTACGAATAAAAAGAAATACGGGTTCAATGCAAAAGAAGCCGTCCTTTATTCTGAGATCCTGAAGCCGAAATTCGACGAATTTGGTTGATTCATAAAGAAGTATTATATTTGTCATTAAGAAGAGTCCTGCATATGCAGGATTCTTCTTCTGCTTTAATTAAAGAGAACGTTATGATCAAGACTCATTATCTCACAGCCGAAGGTCTGGAGAAATTAAAAGAAGAATTGCACCGTCTGACTTCCGTTGAACGTGAAGCCGCCGCCCGTGCCATTGCCGAAGCACGGGACAAGGGAGACTTGTCTGAGAATGCAGAGTATGATGCAGCCAAAGACGCACAGGGATTGCTGGAGCTGAAGATCTCCAAACTGCAAAATCTGATAGCCAACGCCAGGGTGGTAGATGAGTCCCGTCTCAATACCCATACTGTGCAGATTATGAACAAGGTTAAGATCCGCAACATGAAAGACAAATCGATCATGGAAGTTACACTGGTAGGAGAAAGTGAAGCCAACCTGGAAGAGCGCAAACTGGCCATTTCATCACCCATTGGTAAAGGTCTACTAGGCAAAAAGAAAGGAGAAATTGCACAGGTACAGACTCCTTCCGGAATCATTGAATTTGAAGTTCTTGAAATATCCCTCTGATATGGCCAGTATATTTACACGAATCATTACCGGAGAAATTCCTTCCTACAAGGTGGCAGAGGACGCCCGGTTCTATGCATTCCTGGATATTAATCCCAAACAGCCGGGTCACACCCTGGTTATTCCCAAACAGGAAACGGATTACATATTCGACCTGGATCCGGAGCAGTTGGGAGACCTGTTCCGTTTTGCCCAGAGGGTGGCCCGGGCCATTGAGCAGGTTATTCCGTGCAAAAAGGTAGGAGTAGGTGTGCTGGGCCTGGAGGTGCCTCATGCACATATACATCTGATCCCTATGCAATCGGAAAAAGACATGAATCTAAGCAACCCGGTATGCTCTGTTCCTGAAGAAGAAATGCGGCGTATCTGCCGTTCCATTGCTGCAAAATTCGAATAATGCCACCATGAAATATTTAAAAATTATTTCAGCCGCCACCGTTTTAGGAATGGTGCTGCTTACATCGTGCAACAAAGGCGATTCAACCCGCATAAAAGGAATTATCAAAGATCTTCCGCAAGAGACATCCCTGGTTCTGAAACGCCTTGACTTTACCTCGGAAACGGTTCTGGACACCCTTGAAGTTCAGGAAGACGGCAGTTTCAGTTATCGTTTTAACACGGGCAACGACATGCCCGGGTACTATTACCTTTATGCCGGAAACAAAAGGATCGCAGGACTTGTACTCCAAAATGGCGTGGAAGTGGATCTGGAAGTCACCTCTAAGGGTAATATACAGAAACTGGAAGGATCCCCCGAATCACTCCTGCTGCAGGAGGTGAATAAAAAACTGGAGACCACTTCCGCAACATTCGATTCCCTGTACACGCTATACGAAAATGCACCTGAAAAGGAACTGGAAGCCTTGAGCATGGAACTGGGACGTGTTTTTGTGAAATACAAACAGGAAACCATCCGGTTTCTGTATGAACATCCTCGTGCTTTTGTAAACACTTCCGTTGTGTTTCAGGCCTTACCGCGTCAGGTGTATGTTTTTTCCGATATGCGGGACGCTGCCTTATTGCAACGTGTTTACGATTCTTTATCCATGGATTACCCGCTGTCGCCCTATGTTAACGCCGTCAGGGAACGTTACGAAAGCATGCAGAAGGCAATGCAAATAGAAGAAGCCTTTTTGAATGCAGAGGTCACCGATTTTCCAAATATCTGTTTGCCCGGACTCGACGGGCAGGACGTATGTTTATCTTCTTTGAAAGGAAAGACAATAGTACTTTCGTTCTGGCATTCCGCCAATGTTGACATGAGACTGGACAATCGCGAACTGCAGGAGATATATGAAAGGTATACCCCGCGGGGACTTGAGATCTACCAGGTAGGTCTGGATACAGATAAAACCGCATGGGCCACTGCTGTCAGGGACCAGTCATTGCCCTGGATAAGTGTATGCGACGGGCTGGGAATATATTCGACGGCCGTAATCACTTACAATGTAGTGGAAATCCCGACATTCTTTATCATTGATAAAGAAGGCAATATCCGTCAACGTATGAACAATGTGCAGGAAGTGATACGGGAGGTCAAAAATCTGTTTTAGGACGTATGGCCATGAATTCCTTCAGATAAAAAGGTGTATAATAAGCTACGTCTTCAAATTTTTGTTCCCGGAAAGCTTTCAGGGCAGCTTTAGCCATTCCGTTGGCATGGGAAGTAACGGGAATAAAACGCGCGTTAGGATGTACTATCACGTCCCGGCATTTTAACGCCCCGTCTCCTGAAAACACTACAGCGCCAGCCTCCAGGATGTCCAGGAAACTTTCCGCCGTTACAGTCATAGCTTCCACAGGTCCTTCCCGGTGTGCCAGTTTTCCCATATCTTTTGTATCTGTAATGGAATATGGAGCCGTGTAAACCTCCATTCTGCGGGCATCTATCATGGGAAACATGCGGTAAGGCCGCTCGCCGGGATTGTTTTCTGCAGTCAGTTGTGCGATCAGATCCAGGGATCCCACTTCTATCAAAGGCACTGAAGATCCAAAACACAATCCTTTGGCAGTGGACACCCCAACACGTAACCCGGTATAAGAACCTGGTCCGCCGCTTACGGCCACGGCATTGCAGTCACGCAGGGTAATACGCTGTTCTTTTAGGATCTGGTCTATGAAAACGGCTAAGAGCGAGGCATGGACTTTTGGCTCTGAAGACTGTCTGCTGGCTAAAATATCTGTGCCACGCGTCAGGGAGACAGAGCAGATTGCAGTGCTTGTTTCCAGCAATAGTATAACAGGTTGCACAGATATGTGATTCGTTTTGGTATTATTCGCCGGTCTCTTCTCTTCCCGGCTCAACTTTTTCCCCGTTCTTCAAAGTCCTTGAAATAGCTGAATACGGACCGGTTACCACCTTATCTTCCACCGACAGCCCTTCAGTGATTTCAATGTGCATGTGATCCTGCAAACCAGATCTTACACGAACGGCTTCCACGGTGTTATCGGGACGCAGTACAAAAACCTGCTCCACCAGTTCGTTGGGCCCTAATTGAACGCGGATGCTGTCCGCAAGTAATTCAGCCCTTGTGGTAATGCACTGAATGGGGATGGCCACTACGTTGCGCCGGGTCTCCGTCTGTATGGAAACAGAGGCAGACATGCCAGGTCTGAAAGGTGTGCTAAAACCTTCTGTTATCAGATCGCTGTATGATTCGGGAAGAATAAAGACCTTCACTTCAAAATTGGTCACCTGTTCCAGGGCAGATCCAATATTTTTTGCCGAGTTGGCAATCTGTGTCACCACTCCGGTGAACTGACGTCCCGGATAGGCATCCACCTCCACCAGGGCTGTATCCTGCTGCCTGATGCGGACAATGTCGTTCTCATTCACGTCCACCAGGACTTCCATTTCCCGGAAATTGGCAATACGCAGCATTTCCGTTCCGGCCATCTGGCTTGTTCCCACAACGCGTTCCCCGCGTTCCACGTCCAGTTTGGATACAATCCCGTTCATGGGAGAAAAGATGGTGGTCTTGGAGAGGCTTTCTTCTGCCTCGGCAAGTCCCGCCTGCGAACTCTCTACGTGAAACCGGGCAGCGTTCAGCTGTTCTTCTGCAATGGCGTATTCAGAGGAAGAAGCCTCAAACTCGGCTTCGGATATGGCTCCCTGTTGGTGCAGTGAAAGGTTTCTTTTATAGGACAATGATACTTGTTCGTATTGTGCTTCCTGCTGGGCCAATTGTGCTTTGGCCTGGTTGAGGGCCGCTTTCATCCTGTCCCGGGCCGAGATGTACTGGTCTTGTTTGATCTGAAGCAATATCTGACCGGCTTTCACATGGTCACCTTCCTCTACGTTCAGGGTGATGATCTCTCCGGATACGTCCGGGCTGATCTTCACCTCGGTCACCGGCTGGATCTTACCGTTGGCGGGAATGATCTCGGTAATGTTTTTTACAATGGGGTTTTCAACGGTTACCGCTATGCCCTTGCCCGAACGGCTCCTTCCTACAATGATCAGAATGACAATAAGTACAATGGCACTTATGATGATCCACAATATTGATTTCTTCATGGGATGTTGATAATTATTATAACGTTATGGGAATGCCTTTATAAAAGTCCAGTATCTTGAGTTTGAAAACGTGCTCGTATTTAGCTTGCAGGTAATTGCTTTCTGCCTTGAACAAATTCGTTTTGGATACAATGTAATCCGTCCCGTTGAGCATTCCTATGTCAAATTTCTGTTGCACATAACGGAACGATTCTTCCATAGCCTTCACGTTTCTTTCGGTCGCCTGTACCCTGAGGTAGGTAGATGTAGCGTCGTTGGCAGCCTGTTGCACTTCTTTCATGAGCAGCTGCCTGGCATTCTTCATTTCAAGTTCTGCCATCTCTACGCCCAGGCTGGCGTTCTTCACATTGGTGTTAACCTGCCATTTGTTAAAAATGGGAATAGTAAGCGACAAACCTATGGAAGGGTTGTTGTTGTTTTTCAACTGATCCCAGAATCCGGCTGAAGATCCGCCCAAGAGATCATCTAAGGACCCTCCTCCTGTCTCATCTGCGGGAGCTTCTTCTTTCTTCTTGTTTGCATCTGAATAAAACGAAGAATATCCTAAAGAAAGGGACAATCGCGGGGAGCGTCCTCCCTGGGCTATGGCCAGCTCATGTTGGCGCTGTTCCAGGCTGAACTCGGTCTTTTTTATCTGGGGCAATTCCTGTGATGCATAATAAAGTTCTTCCACAGAAACGGGCTCCATCTGGAGAAGGTCTCCTATTTGTGGTATTACTATCCGGAAATCGGTATTTGTTGGAAGATCCAGCAATTGCTGAAGGTTCAGGTAATACGTACGAAGGTTGTTCTGTGCCTCCACCACCTGCAATTCTTCCGTGGCCAGTTGAGATTCCACTTCCAGCAATGCACTCAGCGGTTGGCTTCCGGCATCTACCAGTTTACGTGTCCTCGCGCATTGTTCGGCAACGCTTTCACGGCTTTGACGGGCGGCATCAAGGATCTCTCCGGCCAACAGGACATTCAGGTAACTGCGGGTGATCTCAATGGAAATCTCGTTACGCAGTTTCTGCACTTCCTGGATGGCAATACTGAGCTTCGCTTTTTCCTGTTTGACTGTATTGAGTTTTTGAAGGCCTGTAAAGAGATCCATGTCTGCATAGATCCCCATGCCGGTATTGCTGCTCCGTACGTGATTTAAAATGGTCAGGGTTGACAGGTCTACGGATTGTCCCCAGTTGACGTTTTCGCTAATACGTGCACTGACAGAGGGACCAAAGGCCATTTTTGACTGGAAAAGGGTGTTCTCGGTCTGATTCACACCCAGTTCCTGCTGTTTAATAGTCAGGTTGTTCTCCCAGGCATAACGGATACATGCTTCCAGGGACCATGTCTGCTGGCCCATTACGGATAACGGAAGAAGCAAAACCAATAGCCACAAATAAAAGGGACGGTATTTCATAATGATAATTAAGTATATCCTGCAAATTTACTTTTATTTATAGAATATGCAACAACGATGCCCAAAAGAGAAAGAAGGCACAGCAATGCGTTCAGGGCAGCCCGCGCCGGGGAGTAAATGATGCTAACTTCCTGAAAAGTATAATGAAAGGTATAGATCAAAATGTTGTATATCCAGTGGGTTGCCGTGCACAAAGCCAGGTCTTTTGTTTTCAGAAACAATATGCCCAGACCGGTTCCCAGAAAAAAGCGCTGGGCAAGCATAGAAAGAGATTCCGGACGGTGACACAGGGAAAACATCAGGGCCGGCAGCAACAGGACTATCCAGCGGGGCATACCGGTTTTTTGCATACGGCAGGTGAGGAATTCCCGGAACAGCAATTCTTCGCTCAGAGACGCCCAGAAAAATGTTCCCAGAACGATAGCCGGGTAGGATCCTGTAATTGTTTTAAAAAAAGCCTTTCCCGTAAGACTCAGGGTAAGCGTTGCCACTGGGATCAGCATAATGCCCGCAAGAGAAAATATCCGTTTCCAGGGCACCGCACCCAGTTCTGTCATTCGTTTACGTTTGGTCGTTATGTGGCTCAGAGCCATTCCCATGGCCCCGACAGCGTGTGTCAGGAGCGGGTCGGTCCCGAATACTGCTTTTAGCGTGGCAGACAAAAACAGTACCGGTAACGAAAAAATGACATAGAGCCCGACGGGATAGGCTAAAAATAAGTACTTACGCATCAGGCCGGTACGGCCGATTTGGTAAATTTACCGAACAGGTTGCATCCCATATCGTAAAGGGCTCGGAATGCCTGTCCCAGGATCTCTCCGAATTTGTAAGCCAGGTCGGCATCAAAATCGGACATTCCTCCTGTAACGGCACAGCAGGCGTTGTCGCTCAGCGACACAAAGCCCGGCATGTATTGAGGGCAGTCTGACGTTTTCATTTGTTCCATCCCGCTTTGAATCCGTCAATAAAACTGTCAACGTTTTTGGCAAGAGTGGTAACCAGTATCCCTGCTTTACCCATTTTTCCCGCTAGTCCGTTGAGCAGGTCCTCCAGGATATCTCCCAGTACACCATAATCGGATTCTCCTCCGGTAACCACGCACCGGGCCGTTTGGTCCAGTGGAGTGAACCCAAAATTCCGCATCACATAATCACTCATACTTTTAGGTTTTAATAAATTAGTTCTCACTGATCAGGCGCGTGAGATTCCGCCGGCAAGCGCGCGTTTGCTTTTATAGTCCCTGCTGTTTGCACCAAACAGCGTATTTTCCGTTTTTTTCCATCAGCTCCCGGTGATCGCCCTGTTCCGCTATGCGGCCGTTTTCCAGCAACAATAGTGTTCCGGCTACAGACAATGTAGACATCCTGTGCCCGATAATTATGATCCCTGTTCCCTCCTTTTTCCAGCATAGCAATGCTTCCATCACATACGTTTCCGAGGTGCTGTCCAGGGATGAGGTTGCCTCGTCCAAAATGAGCCAGCGGGGCCTGCGGTATGCAGCACGGGCCAGGGCTATGCGCTGACGCTGTCCTCCGGAAAGCTGGACACCCTGTTCTCCTACAGGTGTCAATATCCCGCGTGGTAACGCATCTAAAAAAGAATCCAGTCCCAGTTGTCTGCAAAGAGCAAGAACCCGGTCCATATTAGGGATCGGATCCCCCAGGGTAATGTTTTCCAGGATGTTTCCGCGGAACAGATCAGCTTTCTGAGGCACAATACCCACTATTTTTCGCCAGTTGTTCAACGGGATTTCACATGCAGGCATATTTCCCAGCCGGATGGCACCCCGGTCCGGTTTGTACATTCTGAGCAACAACTGTCCCAGGGTGCTCTTTCCCGAACCGCTTTCCCCGGCAATTCCCGTTATACTCGCTGCCGGAAAAACATAACTGAAATCCCGGAACAGAACCATCCTGCCCGGGTAATGGAAGTGCATCCGGTCAATGACCAGATCCCCTTGGAAGCTTTCAGGTAAAGGATCTTTGCGGCATTCCGGTCCCTTTCCAGATGGATCCTGTTCCGTTTCCAGTTCCATGATCTCGAAAAGACGTTCCCCCGCGATCCGCGCATCCCGGTATTTTTGACTGAACCCGATGATCTCGCTTATGGGAGCCGAAAAATAAGCGGTCAGAGCATAGAATGACAGCAATTCGCCAAAGCTCATTATGTCCCGGGTGACAAGGGTTGTTCCCAGCCACAAAATGGCCAGTCCTGACCCACGGTTGATGACCTCGCCCCCTGTAGCTGCCCGTAACTGATTCATCCCGCCACGGTAAGCATGTCGTATGTAAAGGCCAAAGTTGTCCCTGGTTTTATTGATGATGTGCTCCTGGGCCGCACTGTATTTTATCTGGGCCACTCCGTGCAGGGAATCCACCAGTTCCGATTCCAGGGTAGCTTGTGAAGTCATGATAAGGCGTTGCGTATTTTTATTCCGCCGGTCAAACAAGTAATATATGCCTGCGTAAAGAGGTAGGCATGCCAGGCATATAAGGGTGAGTTTCCGGTTGAACAGCCACATGATCCCGAAAGAGAAAAAAAGAGTAAATACGCTCAGTGCTATATTCATCAACCCGTTGCTCAGGAAATTGCTAACCTTGAAAGTATCGTTCATACGGGCTACCAGTTCCCCGGACGGCCTTTGATCAA
Organism: Bacteroidales bacterium; assembly: GCA_011620605.1. Classification (GTDB taxonomy): domain Bacteria; phylum Bacteroidota; class Bacteroidia; order Bacteroidales; family UBA932; genus DMER64. Next base: position 52,696 of record WOYW01000002.1, read on the forward strand.
AAAACCGTTGAGGCAGGTACATCAGGTGCCGGTAAAACCCCGTTGCCAGCCGCATGGCTGTCCGGAACCCGGTACGTAAAAGGTAACGTACTCTGTAAATATTTAATGCCATAGCACATATGGCAATGTATACCATGGAAAAGCCCAATATCTGCAGTATATTCCCATGACCCCCGGGTATAACCTTGTCTGCTATCTGCTGCAGGAACAGGGCAGAGGCAATACCTGTAAAAGTATACAGAAAAGAAGCTGCCAGTCCGTTGAAGAACAATCGCTTCTGTCCATTCATCAGCGCTTTTACGCGGTGTGAAAAGGAGGGTATAAAGTTTCCTTTCTTAAAATCCGGACCGGGTCTGAGTGTCACAACCACCCCGGTCCACAAGGAAAGCACTTCTTTTATGGGAATCCGGTGCATCCTGCCGTCTTCCGGATCCATGATACGGCATTTTCTGCTTCTGCCAAATCGGCCGGAAGTTAAACCGTAATATACTACAAAATGTGTGTATCCGTTTGGTTTCAGAATATGAAAAACTGAAGGTACGGGAATGTGCAGGAACGTTGTTTCATCTGCCTGAAGGGCCTGTCCCGGCCGTCCGTAAGCTTCTGCTATCAGATGTAATGCCTTTCCCCCTTCCCGGATTCCCTGGACGGAAATGCCGTGCGTCTGCGTGCCGCTCATTTGCCGGATATGCTCCAGAGGAAAGCGTAATCCGAACCAAGCGGCGGCAGACGCCAGGCATGCCGCTCCGCAGTCACTCACATGGTGTTGCCTGAATTTTATTTTTCTCATCCCTCACTTCTTTAAAAAACGGAGCTGTCCCTTCCTCCTGCACCGGTCCGCATGCCGAAAACAGGGCCCGCACGCCCCCGTTTACGACACTTTCCGAACCCTTCACACCGGACAACTCCGTGGATACGAACAACAGAAAGGCAACCATCCCCGTCACTGTAGCTACGATAATCGCTATGAAAAAAATGAAAAACCCCTTCTTATCTTTCCTGTCAAAGATTTCCTCGCTGATTGACGTCTCCGCTAAAGCGGGATAGGACGGTTTTTGGATTGCCTTCATGTCACAAACCTAAGCCGCCTGGAGAAAAAACCGGGGACAAAAAAAATAAAAAGATCAAATCAAAAAAACGGGAAAGGACAATTATGCTCCCAGGAAGGGCAAGTACGGCATCAAAATGGAAGAAAATTTCTCTATTACAGGATATAGGCGCGAAGCCTCAAAAGCCTCTGTAGGCAGGAACGGGGCATAGTCGTTAATCAGGGTCAAAACATAGGATAAAATGACAAGCAGAATATTCCACTTTATCCACCCGAATATGGCCCCTGTCAGACGGTTGAGCCATCCAAGCAGGACAATTTTCAGAAGCCGGTCCAGAAGACGTCCCAATAAAGCGACAACTATGAGCACGATAACGAAGGTTGCCACAAATGCCACGATCTTCAGACCGTTTTCGTTCCAGCCGAACCATTCCACTATGCGGTCGGCGGCAAATCCGGAGAAATGAAACGAAAAATAACAGGCCAGGATCAGCGCAAGAATACCGAAAACCTGTTTGATGAGCCCTTTGCTCAGGCCCTCTACAATGGCCAATATCCATACTATTAAAAGTATGACATCTATGTAATTGAGTGAAAGTTTCGCTAACATGTTTCCAAAGATAGCTAAGATTCGTATCTTTGCAAACTATTTTTTAGCCCGTATCACTATGAAGTTCCCTGAATATAAGAACCTTGACCTGCCTGCCATCCAGTCAGGAATCGTTGACATGTGGAATCGCCTGGATACATTCCGGCGCAGTATTGATGACCGGCCCGGGGCTCCTGCCTTCATTTTCTTTGAAGGTCCACCCTCGGCAAACGGCAAGCCCGGGATTCATCACGTAATTTCCCGGACCATCAAGGATGCGGTATGCAGGTACAAGACACAAAGGGGATTCCGGGTGGAAAGAAGGGCCGGCTGGGACACCCATGGGTTGCCAGTAGAGCTGAGCGTAGAGAAAATGCTGGGCATTACCAAGGAAGATATTGGGAAAACCATTTCCGTGGAGGAATACAATGCCGTGTGTCGCAAAGAGGTCATGAAATATACCCGTGAATGGGAAATTCTCACAGAGAAGATGGCCTATTGGGTGGATATGAGCCATCCTTATGTGACCTACCACAATTCCTATATTGAAACCGTATGGTACCTGTTGAAGGAGATCCATAAAAAGGGGTTGCTCTACAAAGGTTACTCCATCCAGCCCTATTCCCCGGCTGCCGGATCGGGACTCAGCTCGCACGAACTGAACCAGCCTGGTTGCTACAAAGACGTAAAAGACACAACGTGCACCGCACAATTTGCCGTGATCCCGGATGGGAAAAGCAAGTTCCTTTTCACAAGGGAAGGGGAGCAGGTATATTTCCTGGCCTGGACCACCACTCCCTGGACGTTGCCTTCCAATACGGCCCTTTGTGTAGGCCCGGGCATACGTTATATCAAACTGCACACTTTCAATCCGTACACCGGGGATCCCATATCCATAGTTATGGCTGAAGAACTGAAAGGAACCCTCTTTCCTGCCAAAAACGCCGAACTACCTATGGATTCCTACAAACCCGGGGACAAAGCCATTCCTTACGTGCAGGAACCCGGAACGTATACCGGAAAAGACCTGGAAGGGATCCGTTACAGCCAGCTGCTGCCGTGGGTTGATCCGGGAAAAGGGGCATTCCGGGTAATTTCAGGAGATTTTGTCACAACGGAAGAAGGGACAGGGATCGTGCACATTGCCCCTACTTTCGGGGATGACGACAACAAGGTGGCCAAAAAACACGGTATACCCGCATTGCTTTTGACAGATAAGAACGGTGCATTGTGCCCCATGGTGGATAAGACCGGGAAATTCTACCTACCGGAAGAGCTGGATCCTGCTTTTGTCGCATTGAGTGTCAATGTGGATCAATACAGGCCCTTTGCCGGACGTTTCGTGAAAAACGTTTACGATCCCCAATGGACTGAAGAAAAAGAAAATAACGGCGAATTCGATTCCCTGGATGTGGATATTTGCATGTGGCTGAAAAAGAACGGATTGGTCTTTCGTATAGAAAAAATGGTTCACACTTATCCCCATTGCTGGAGGACCGACAAGCCGGTGCTTTATTACCCGCTGGATTCGTGGTTTATCCGGACCACTGCCGTCAAGGAACGCATGATGGAATTAAACGATACCATCAATTGGAAACCCGCTTCCACCGGAACCGGCCGCTTTGGAAAATGGCTGGAAAACCTGCAGGACTGGAACCTTTCGCGCAGCCGTTTCTGGGGCACACCGCTTCCCGTTTGGCGCACCGAAGACGGCAGCGAGGAACGCTGCATCGGGTCGTTGCAGGAATTGTACGATGCGCTGGAGGAATCCGTTAAACAAGGATTCATGAAGTCCAATCCCCTAAAAGACAAAGGGTTTGTTCCGGGAGATTTCACCCCGCAGAATTACGAAAAAATTGATTTGCACCGTCCCTTCGTGGACGAATGGATCCTTGCCTCGGTAAAAGGAAAACCCATGTGCCGCGAATCCGATCTGATAGACGTCTGGTTTGACTCGGGCTCCATGCCCTTTTCTCAGGAAGGTCTGGAAAAACTGGGGACACCCGCTTTCGGCCAGGTGGCCGATTTCATTGCCGAGGGGGTGGACCAGACCCGCGGATGGTTCTTCACGCTCCATGCCATTGCCGCCATGGTCAACGATCGCGTCTGTTTCCGCAACGTGCTGTCCAACGGGTTGATCCTGGACAAGAACGGCAACAAGATGAGCAAACGCCTGGGCAACACCGTGGATCCGTTCACCATGCTGGATAAATACGGGGCCGATCCTTTGCGCTGGTACATGATGACCAATGCCCAGCCCTGGGACAACCTGCGCTTTGACGAAGGCGGTGTGGACGAGGTCCGCCGCAAATTCTTCGGGACACTGTACAATACGTATTCCTTCTTTGCGCTCTATGCCAACGTAGACGGCTTTACCGCTGCCCAGGCAGGTCCGGATCATTCCGGATGGATTCCCGTTGAGGAAAGGCCTGAGATAGACCGTTGGATCATATCGCTTTTAAATACGCTGACCATTAAAGTGCTGAATGCTTACGACGATTACGATATCACTACCGCAGGACGTTTGATCCAGTACTTTGTATGCGATCAATTGAGCAACTGGTACGTACGGCTGAACCGCAAACGTTTCTGGGGAGGTGAAATGGACAGCCGGAAAGCGGCTGCTTACCAGACTTTGTTCGCCTGTCTGAAAACCGTTGCATTGCTGGGAGCGCCCCTGGCCCCGGTCTATATGGAACGCCTGTTCCAGGACCTGACAGGAAACGATTCGGTACACCTGGAATTGATGCCTAAGGCCGATGAGACCCTGATAGATAACGCCCTGGAAGAACGTATGGATCTGGCACAGCGTTGCACCTCTTTGGCCCTGGCACTGCGACGCAAGGTCAACATCAAGGTCCGCCAGCCTCTGAGCAAAATCCTCATCCCGGTGCTGGATAACACCCTGGCTGATAAGCTGGAACAGGTACGGAGCACCATCCTGAGTGAAGTCAACGTCAAGGATATGGAATTCATTCACGGCACTAGCGGGCTGATCCACAAAGGCATTAAACCCAATTTCAAAGTACTCGGCAAAAAATACGGACCTCTGATGAAAGAGATCACCGCTGCCCTGAACGGCTTTCCCCAGAAGGAGATCAATGATCTTGAAAAAGCCACCGAAAACGGTATTTATACACTCTCCCTTCCTTCCGCTTCCGTATCCCTGGAACGAGACGATGTCACTATTACCTCACAGGATATGCCCGGCTGGCTCATAGCCGCCGACGGATCCCTGACCGTTGCCCTGGACGTTACCATAACCGATGAGCTGCGTCGTGAAGGCACAGCCCGCGAACTGGTAAACCGGATCCAGAACCTGCGTAAAGAAACCGGTCTGGAAGTCACCGACAAGATCCGGGTAGTCCTGGAAGACCGTAAGGAAATTGCCGAGGCCCTGCAGGACTTCTCCCAATACATTGCCCAACAGGTACTTGCAATTGAGATCACCCTGTCTGCCACACCCCCTTCAGCCCACGCTGTAGAATGGGAAGACGGTACCCTGAATATTCATATTGACAAATCATAATTAAATACTACATTTGTGTTTCCCAAAAAAACTAGAACCATGACTAAGAAAAAAACTACAACCGCTCCTAAAGCGACGGAAGAAGTAAAAGAAAAGGTTCGTTATTCAGACGAGGAACTCCAGGAATTTAAGGCCCTGATCAACGAAAAACTGGCACAGGCCCGTTCAGATTACGAAGAACTTAAAGCCATCGTAACCCATAGCCAGAGTAACGATACAGAAGACACATCTCCTACATTTAAGGTATTGGAAGAAGGTGCCTCGGCTCTCTCCAAGGAAGAAGCCGGCCAACTGGCCCTGCGTCAGCACAAATTTATCCAGTCCCTGGAAATGGCACTGGTCAGAATTGAAAACAAAACCTATGGTATTTGCCGTGAAACCGGAAAGCTCATACCCAAAGAACGCCTTCGCCTGGTACCTCACGCCACCCTTTCGGTAGAAGCGAAGAACAACAGAGAATAAGGCTCCATGGCGAAAAGCAGACTATCCAGAGGCAACATCATAGCCATCATCATCAGTACCATTCTTATCCTGGATCAAGTTTTTAAGATCTGGATAAAAACCCACTTCACCCTTCACCAAAGCGTTCCTGTTTTGGGCAGATGGTTCCAGCTTTTTTTTGTGGAAAATGAAGGCATGGCCTTTGGTATGGTCTTTGGCGGAGAAGCCGGCAAACTCATCCTGAGTTTCTTCCGCATAGCCCTGAGCATTTTCATCATGTGGTACATTGTCCGCCTGTTGAAAAAACCCGAAACACCCATTGGCGTTTTGGTAGGCCTCTCCCTTGTTTTTGTTGGAGCCGTTGGCAACATCATTGACTGCGCTTTCTACGGCCTCATTTTCAACGAATCCGGCGTCACCCAGGTAGCCCAAATGTTCCCCCCCGAAGGCGGCTATGGCACCTTTTTGCACGGCAAAGTCGTAGACATGCTTTACTTCCCCCTTATAGACACCGTCCTGCCCGAAAACTTCCCCATCTGGGGCGGCCGCCGCTTTGTCTTCTTCCAATTCATCTTCAACATCGCCGATAGTGCCATCACCTGCGGAGCCCTCTACCTGCTAATCTTCAAGTACAAATTTTTCTCCAAAAAATAAAAAGAATCCTTACCTTTGCCACCCCCGAAGGGAGCATGGAACGCACCACCGTATAGGTTCTACCCGCGCACCCGGAACTGCACGACGCACCTGGCACCGCCGGAGGCACTTGCCGCAGACCTTAAATACGGAGCTTGCACCCACATGAACGGAGAGATGCCGGAGCGGTTGAACGGGGCGGTCTCGAAAACCGTTGAACCCTTATGGGTTCCGGGGGTTCGAATCCCTCTCTCTCCGCCAGATCCAAAAACGCAAAGACACGGACAACGTCCGTGTCTTTTTTTGTGGCAGCATGCCGGAAAAACAAGCCAGCTTGTTTTTCCCGGCTCGCTGTCATAAAAAGCTTCGCCTTGCTGCTTTGCGTTTTTGGATCTGAAGCCTCCCCCCACGGGGAACACCGAGCGCCTTTGGCGCGAAGGTAATCCCCGTGGGGAGGTGGTAAGTACTAATATCGGCAAAAATGTACGTAAAAGACACAATACCAGAAAGATGCGGCTTTGTAAAGAAAAGCACGTACTTACTACCTCCCCACAAAACGCAGGAATTCCGGGAGGGTAGTAAGTGCTCTTTTCGGCAAAACTTATGCAACAATCTAAAGAACAGTATAATACGGCATTGAGAGAAAAATTCGTACTTACTACCTTTCCACAACATCATTTAATTACGTCATACTTTGACGCAGTCACCTAATATTTTTGCAATAAAAGAATTATGTTTCCCGATAAGAAAAATACTTATAAAAAAGAACAAGTTGGTAATTCCAAATATAAGCTGAAAAGGCAATATACTCTCGGCAAACTCTCCAACTCGGCCTTTCTCTCGGCCTCCTCCCCGGCAAATCAAAAGTCCTTGACACTTTCGGAAAGATCTACGAAGGAGCCAAAAACTGCAACCTCAACGACCCCTTCTTCGCAAAACCGGACCCCGAACTCACATCTCTCGGACTATTTCCGGACCACCACAATTTAATTATTATTCGTTTCTGTTAACAAGGACATAAGATCCGCATTCAGAAAAGCCCTGGGACGTTATGAATGAGCCGGGTGATAACGTCTGGGATAGGGGGACTGCCTTTCGGCTCGGCTGAGAAGCTTATTGATGAAAATCTAAGCAAAAAACGTTAGTCTCATCCTCATAAAAGGCCCTGAATGTGGATGAGTTCCGGAAAATGAGCTTGTCATTTGTTTCTATCCTGCCTCCACCGGGAAGCACATTAATCCAGATTTCTATATTCGTTTGGAGTATAACCTGTGGCATTTTTAAACATACGACTAAAATGCTGCGGATATTTAAAGCCTAATTCATAAGCTACTTCACTGATGGATTTATTGGTATCAAATACCTTCTCTTTAGCTATCGCAATAACTTTGTTTTGGATATATTCCTGTGCCGATTTACCGGTTAGTTTTTTGATTAGATCACCAAAATAATTAGCAGATAAATTACACTTTTCAGCACAATATGCCACTAAGGGCAAACCAGAAACCTGAGCATGGTCGCCCTGAAAATACTCATCTAAAAGAGTTTCAAACTTTTCCAGAATTCCATTATTAACATCTTCTCTAGTAATGAATTGTCTATCGTAAAAACGCTCGCAATAACTTAAGAACAATTCAATATTTGTAGCTATCAACTTTTTACTATGTTTGTCTATACCAAGCTCCAATTCCGATTTTATTTTTGAAAATAAATCCAAAATCATTAACCTTTCTTTATCTGACAAGTGTAAAGCTTCATTGGTTTGGTAACTGAAAAAATTATATGATTTAATAGTTTTTCCAAGTGTTGTACCATGCAATAAATCCGGATGAAATACCAACCCGTACCCCATTGGCTGATAGGGTTCAGTTTTATTGGCGACATCCACAATCTGTCCGGGAGACACAAATACCAGGGTCCCTTTTTGGTAGTCATAGTAATTACGTCCGTATTTTAAATCCCCACATTTCACATCTTTAAGAAAAACACAATACAGGCCGAAATACATTTTTTCCCCTGTTCTAACTTTAGCTTTAGAAAAGTCAATTACATTTACTAAAGGATGAAGAGTTTCATGATTATTGAAATCATTATAATCGCTTACTGTATCAAAGTTTATCATACTAAATTGATTTAAAGTTTATTATCAGTGCAAATTTACTCAATTAATGATTGGAATAAACATACCTTTACCTAAATCTGTAATATTGGTTCTAAATACAGTAATCTATATACCGTCTATCTTCTGTAATAGCTATATTTTTGCATTGTAAGAAATTAGGCCTAGAATAATTATCATTATGTATAGAAAAAAGATCGAAATAACAATTACAAAACTCATATTGGTATTCTTATCATTGTTTGCTCTTACCCAATGTTTTGACAAGAATAAATCAATAATCATTAAAGAACAAGGCAGCTTTACCGTTGGTGGAACCGTGATCTCCAATTCCGGTAAGTTTGACCCCTACAACCAGACCCCGGAGGGGCAGACATTTCATGGCGATCATGCCT
>WOYW01000016.1 GCA_011620605.1 Bacteroidales bacterium
GGTCTTGATTTTTATTGGAACGGACGTAAAATCAACGAATTTTATGTAAGTTTGATTAATGAAACGACTTCTTTTTCTTTTATCGGTTATGCTTTTGGCGGTTGCCTGCCACCAAAACGATCCCACAAATCCTTACAACCTCCCCATTTCTGCAACAATGGACGAATATTTAGTCCAGGTAGAAGAAAATCCTGAGACTGAACTGGTAGATCTGGAAGACATTATTCCGGGCGTCAGCCTGGATATTGTCTATGCGAGATCTGATAATTTTACCGGAGTTCCCATTTATACTTCTCCCAAAGCTTTTTTATGCCGGCCGGTTGCCCGGGCATTGGCTTTGGCACAGGATTCCTTAAAAAAAACCGGGCTAGGGTTTAAGATCCTGGATGCTTACAGGCCTTATGCAGCTACATTGTATTTTTATGAAGTTTACCTGGACACTACGTTTGTAGCCAGCCCCCGGACCGGATCCATTCATAACCGGGGAGCAGCTGTGGACCTGACACTGATCTGCCTGGAAACAGGTAAAGAACTGGAAATGCCCACCTCTTTTGATTCATTTTCGGATACGGCCTCCCATTTGTTTAATGACCTACCCGAACAAGTGCTGAATAACAGGGCAACCCTGAGAGGCATTATGGAAGCATTCGGCTTTTCCGTTTATGAACCGGAATGGTGGCATTACAATTACACCAATGCCCGCTCTTATCCGTTACGGGATATATCGTTTGAGGAACTGATGAATCGTTAGAGCAATTTTTCCGGTAACAGAAACCAAAGACTGATCCAGAACAGGAAACGGATAGCTTTACCAACAAACATAAGCACAGCTGTTCTGTAGAAAGGGATTCTGTAAAAACCCAATCCTACGGCAAAGATATCACCTACCACCGGCAGCCAGCAAAACAGGGCTACCAGGCTGCTCCATTTACGTATGACCTGTTGCTGTTTTTCCAGTTTTTCCTGCTTTACACGCAGCCATTTTTCTATCCACTCCCATTTGCCCAGGTAACCCAGTCCGTAACAGGTCAGGCTTCCCAGACCGTTGCCTGCTGTAGCTATAGCAAAACACAGCCAGGGATCTCCTCCGGCCAGGAGCATTCCAATGAATAGAAACTCGGAACTGAACGGTATCACCGTAGAAGCCAGGAATGATCCGATAAACAAACCCAGGTAACCCCAGTCTAAAAGAAATTCCATAAATTAAAAAGTTTGGCACACAGTTTGCTAACTATTAAGACAGATAGTTTTTTTCATCTATTAGGTTTTAGGTTAAATGGGTCTGAACAGACAACGCTTCTAGTTGTCTGTTCTTTCTTTATTTAAGAGAAGTGCGTTAATGTAATCCCAGTTGACACTACAATTTTTAAACAGGCATAATTCCAATAATTCCGTCATGGCCGGCCGGCTCAAAGCCTGATCCGGCCGGGCTTTCCTTATTGCGGTATATGTATCCCGGGGAGCTTCGGAAAACGCTACGACCAGGCCCCAGTGATCAGGAGCGCCAATGGAGACGAAACAGGATCCTCCCATTTTTTTATACGGCCAGAATGTGTATCCTATATTATTTTCTTCCATGACTTTGCAAAAGTTTTTCATCCATTCCAGCGTATTGTGTCCGATCTCCCCCATATACATAGGTAAATTGGTTTTATTTCTGAATTCAATAAAATGGGAAATAGCTTCTGCAGTCGCCTCTCCCCCGTATCGGTGGCAGGAATACATGATCTTATCATCAAAAGTCCAGTCTGTAAAAGGGTTGAAATTGCTGTTCCATTGCGGGGCTCCCAAAATGACAATGTGGTTCGTGTCTACTTTTCGGATCTCGGCTACAGCTCTTTTATACAGAGGTTCCAATATGGCATTCAGGTCATCCTTATTGCTGAAATAAGGAGCTATGGGTTCGTTCAGCAGATCGTATCCCAGTATAACCGGTTCGTTATAATAACGTGTCGCAATTTTTTTCCAGGTATCACAAAAAAGCTTTTGGTTGGTCTCACTCTCAAACAGCCAGGGATACCCGTGACTGTCGTCAATATTGTCCCCGGTCTGCCCGCCCGGTGCATCGTGCATATCCAGGATCAGGTGCAAACCTGCCTGACGGCACCAGGAAACAACACTGTCTATATGGGTAAATCCGTCCTGTGAAACGGTCTGCCCCATAAAATCCTCATCGGTAAAAAGCTTGTAATGAAAAGGAAGCCTTATGGTGTTTGCCCCGGTAGAAGCAATAAAAGCAATGTCGTCGCGGGTTATATAACGGTCTTTGAATTGGCGCCAGAATGCTGCTGTAAAATCGGGGCCGGCCAACTGGGAAAACATTTGGTCTATCCAGCTTGCGGAATTCGTTTTTTTGAATTCGAACATATAACCTTCCGGATTCAGCCAATTGCCAAGGTTGGTCCCTTTTATGAAAAATTTTTCTCCGTGAAGCACCAGGTCAGGTCCGTCAATTTGAATAAAGTCCTGAACCGGGACCTCCTCCTTCATGGTATTACAAGCTAAAAACAAGACTGAAAATCCTATAAAAAACAATCGTTTCATCATGACTATTGCGGTTTTATCGTAACGTAAAGGTAAAATTTTATAACTTGCAAGCCAAAGTATAGGATGTATTTAGAATGAAACATAATTATCTGTTATTGACCGTTGCCATTCTGACAGCGACCTGCGCCAAAACCCCGACTCCCCCCGAATTTGAAAAAGATGCGCGAATTATCAGTATATCAGTAGACAACCAACAGGTGGTCGTTCCTCGTGACGATGTGGCCACCGTGTTGTTCCGTATAGACGAACCCGGTGCGGAGTTCAATTACGATATCAATTCTCCGCAATGCCAGATTGCATTGCGCATTAAGGGGACAACCCGTCAACCCGAAAATTTTTCCATTCAAAGTATTGTTCCCTTACAAGATGAAGGTATATACGAGGTCCGTTTACAGGATAACGGTACATGTCTGACTTATAAAAACTCCGTTGTTATTGGCCTGATAACATCCCGTGCGGGATACGGAACATCCATGATAACCTCCGGGGCATTTGAAGTGATCAGTTCCATGAGTTTTGCCGGGATCAGTAATTTTTACTTCTCCAAAGAACTGAACCCTTCTTTGAAGGAGGACGTACAACTGGACGTAGCATCAGGAGAAGATCTGTACGAAAGTGTTATTGAAGGCAATATCCCCTTCTGGTTGGAAGACCTGAATTTGAAAGCTTCTTTCACAAGCGGGAACCCCGTGAAAGTGAACGGAGTGGTTCAGGAAAGCGGGAAAACGGTTCAGGATTTTTCCCGGCCGGTAGAATACACAGTAGAGACCCATGAAGGTACCGTACTGACCTATACCGCAGAGATCGTTCATTTCACGGGATTGCCCGTGATAATTATCAACACAGAAAATGGGGCTTCTGTAACCTCAAAGGACGACTGGATGAAGGCAACCATCCGAATACAGGGTTTGGGAGCTTTTGAAGATTTCCCTGAATCGGAAACAAATATCCGCGGAAGGGGTAATACCACCTGGTTATGGCCCAAGAAACCTTACGCCCTGAAACTGGAGAGTAAAGCTTCCCTGCTGGGTATGCCCAAACACAAACGCTGGGTATTGTTGGCCAATTTTATGGACCGTACCATGCTCCGGAATCGAATGGCCTTTAAAATCGCCCAATCCACATCCCTGGCCTGGACACCCAGGAACGAGATCGTGGAATTGATCTTCAACGGCCGTCACCAGGGCAACTATATGCTGGTTGAACACATTAAGGAAGATAAGAACCGGGTTAATATCAGCGATGACGGGTACATTTTAGAACTCGATTTTCATTTTGACAACGAGATCCAATGGGTATCCCCTCACGGCCAGAGCGTTCAGCAGGCCGGGATCCCCTTTGCCGTAAAATTCCCGGACGAAGACGATATCACTGCATCACAGATCAACTGGATCAAAGACTATATTGATCAGGCCGGAGCAGCCATATACGGACCGGCCTTTAAAGATCCGGAAACAGGATACAGGAAATTCGTGGATATGCAGTCGTTTGTTGACTATTGGATCGTTTTTGAACTGTGCATCAACCACGAACTGGCCAATCCCGGCAGTGTCTATATGTACAAGGACAAAAACACCAAACTTTTTGCGGGACCAATCTGGGATTTTGACTGGGGAACGTTTTCCTATCAGGCTTCTCCCCAGGCCCGGGGAAATCTCTTTATGACTCAGGCGATCTGGTACAAACAGTTTTTCAAAGACCCTGAATTCGTCGCATTGGTAAAAGAACGCTGGAACCTGCTGAAACACAAATTCGATGAAATTCCCGCCTTTCTGGACGCCGAATACGAACGTTTGAGCTATTCTGCAGAATTGAATTTCAAAATGTGGGATCCGACAGAAGACAAAAACATGAACGGCGGAAATCTTATCAACGGAGATGAACCGCTTACCTATACCCAGGCCGTGGAACGGATGCGGACCATTATCGTGGAACGCATCCAAACCATGGACGAAAGAATTAACGCTTTATAAACCTAAACACACCATTATGAAACTGACCAAAACCATTCTTTTACTGGCAGTTCTGGCTCTTTCTGTACAAACGGGTACGGCCCAGCACAGAAATCCGGATCAGAACAACGATAAAACCGAAACCAAAGCCGACTCTAAAACAGAGGGAAAAGCCCCTGCTAAGCTGGAGGAATTCATTAAGGCAGAAACTTCCGTGATGGAAGGTATGACACCTGTTTATTACCAGGATAAGAACTATTATATAGGTATCCCCGATTCCCTGACAGGCAGGGACATCCTTATGGTAACGCGCATGGCTGAAACCCCTGCCGGATTCCGTGCCAATTTTTTTGGATATGCCGGAGACCAGATTAACAGCGGGATGTTGCGTTTTGAGAAAGGGCCGGACAATAATCTATTCCTGACCAAAGTACTTGCCCGCGAACAATCCAAGGATACAACCCAGGCAATGTACTATAACGTTACCCGCTCCAATAGGCCGGCCCTGATCGCTGCTTTTGACATCAAGGCGATCAACGCAGACAGCACCCTTTACCTGATAGACGTAACGGACCTGGTAAACAGTGACAACGAAAGCCTTTATTTCAGCAAAAGGCAGAAAAAATCAGCCAAAATGACAGCTTTGCAAAAAGACCGTTCCTATGTAAAAAGCGTAAAATCTTTCCCCATCAACACCGAACTGCGCAGTATAAAAACCTATGCCCTCCAGGAAAGTGATGATCCGCTTACCTTCGAGATCAACTGTTCCCTGGTCCTCCTTCCCAAAGAACCCATGCAACCCAGGTATTTTGACGAACGCGTAGGTTTTTTCACATCCAATTACACGGATTTTGATGAGAATCCCCAAGGCATCAAAACCATTCGCATGATCGCCCGCTGGAGGCTGGAACCAAAACCCGAAGACCTGGAAAAATACAAACGGGGAGAATTGGTGGAACCGGCTAAACCCATCGTTTTTTATATTGATCCCACCACACCCAAAGAATGGGTACCCTATCTGATCCAGGGCGTTAACGACTGGCAGCCGGTCTTCGAAAAAGCAGGTTTTAAAAATGCCATTTACGCTTTGGAAGCACCCACACCCGAAGAAGATCCTACGTGGAGCCTGGAGGATGCCCGAAACTCGGCAATCGTCTATAAACCTTCGACCATTGCCAACGCCAGCGGTCCGCACGTAAGCGACCCCCGCTCGGGTGAGATCATTGAAAGTCATATCAACTGGTACCACAACGTAATGAGTCTGGTTCACAACTGGTATTTTGTCCAATGTGCCGCAGTAGATCCCCAGGCCCGGGCCATAACTTTCCCCACAGAACTGATGGGACAACTCATCCGGTTTGTTTCCTCCCATGAAGTGGGTCATACGCTGGGATTGCGTCACAATTTTGGGGCTACAGCCTATTATACTACAGAACAATTACGCGACCCCGAATTCCTGGCTGCCAACGGCCATACAACTTCTATAATGGATTATTCCCGGTTCAATTTTGTGGTACAACCGGAAGACAATATTTCACGGGACCTGCTCTTCCCGCGTATCAGTCATTACGATAACTGGGCCATAGAATGGGGTTACAGGCGTTTTTACCAGTTTGCCGATGCAAAAGAAGAGATCCCCTATCTGAACAAATGGGTCATTGAAAAGACCAAAGACCCCTACGTACGTTTCAACGGAGGTGCCGAGTCGGGGCTGAGCGATCCCCGGGCACAGTCGGAAGATCTGGGAGACAACCAGATGGAAACCTGTGAACTGGGTATCAGGAACATGAAAGTCATCCTTGAAAACCTTCCCGAATGGACAAAGGTCGCAAACGAAAATTACAGGGGACTTGCCACACTCTATCCCCAGATCACTACCCAATTTAACCGTTATATCGGTCACGTATCCAAATGGGTTGGAGGTGTTTTCGCAGATGTGAAAACAGTAGAGCAGGAAGGACCGGTTTACGTACCTGTTCCCCGGGAGAAGCAAAAAGAAGCCGTGGCGTTTCTGGACCGGAATATTTTTACCGCCCCGGAATGGATCCTGCCCGATTACCTGGCAGAATTGTTGCCGATCAACCGTCTGGCCGTCATGGAGAACCTGCAACAAAGCGCCGTTACCGGGCTGATTAATAAAAACGTCCTGGTACGGATGCTCCGGGCAGAAGAGCAACTGGGAGCAAAAGCTTATTCCCTGGAAGCCTTTTTCTCCGACATGAATCGCAGTATTTTCGGAAATTACCGGGACACGGACATATACCGCAGGAGCCTGCAGAACATTTATATCAACACACTTTGCCAGCTGGTTAAACCCAAAGAAGAGAATGGGAACGCTTCCCCGGAAGCGGTTCGTTACCGCAGAGTCGAGGCTTCTATTGAGAACAATGATGTGAAGTCTTTGGTCATGGCTGAATTGCAAAAGATCGGGAAAAAGCTCAAACGTGCTAAAGGCGATGACCGTACCCGTGCTCATTACCAATTCCTTTATCAAACAATTGAAGACTTGTAGTGAATTTTACGCATATTGTTTTTGACGTAGACGGGACTTTACTGGACAGTGAAAAAACCGGCCTGATATCCCTGCAGCAAACTATCCGCAGTGAACTGGGAAAAGAAATGACCCTTGAGGAACTTTATCCTTATTTTGGGATTCCCAGTTTCCAGGCGGTACTCAGGCTTGGATTTGAAGACCCGGAAAAAGCCGCTGTATTGTGGGAGGAAAATTTCCAGGCACTTACCTATCTTACCCTGCCTTTTAACGGGGTTGAAGAAGTATTGAAGTCTCTGCATAAGAGAAGTGTTGTTATGGGTGTGATCACCTCCCGTAACAGGGCTGAATTTGATTCCGACCGTCACTTGTCGATATGGATGCCATATTTTTCCATGACCATATGTGCAGAAGATGCCCCCAAACACAAACCCGCGCCGGATCCCATGTGGCTGTTCCTGGAAAAAACCGGGGCAGATCCGTCCAACGTGCTTTTTGTAGGTGACACGTTTAACGACCAGTTATGTGCACACGCTGCCGGCACCTCTTTTGCACTTGCTTTGTGGGGAACCAGGAACGGCAAGGATATGCCTGCCGAGTTTTACCTGGAACATCCCCGGGATTTATTAACCTTATAGGTTGTATGAAAAAATACGCAGGACTGTTGTTTTTGCTCCTGCTTCCCCTGGCAGCAGGAGGGCAGGATGCAGACCATCCTGCCACGGCTCTGATACGCATGCGGGAAGCCTTCAAGCTGTCGGCCCTGATCCCGGATTATCCTCGGATGCTCTCCCTGATGGATAGTATGATGCTGATGGAAACAGCCATAGACCGGACTGCCCGTCCCCATATATTTCAAACATATCAGGATTATGCGCCGTTGTTCGGTAAGAACGCGGAAGGCCGCCTTGTTCATCATTTGTTTCTCTTTACCCGGTTCCCGGAAAAACGGGGGAAATACGGAGCGGAATTACCGGCAAAACCGACGGAAATATACGGGATCCCGGCATCACCTTACCAAAACCTGCTGTTAAACGACCCTCTGGTATATCCCTGCTACGGACTTTATCAACTTGCACTTTTTGTCATTGAAGATTACCCGGCATTGATCTCCCTGCTGGAAAAAGGACAGGGGAATGTTCCATATAACCTGATAGCGGCAAGATACAGGCAACTGCTGTCATCTCCCGTTTCAGGGGAGTTGAAAAAAGCCGGTTTGGACAGCCTCCTGGAACAGTTCCCCTATACAGACCCCATCTCTTATGTATACCTGGAAAAAGCGCGTATGCTGACAGAAGACAGGCAATACCGGGAAGCCCTGGAATTAAGCCGGAAAACATACAGGAGGTTCCCGGTCAGTACGGTCAGGGAATCGTTCTCCGACATGATAGAATTCCTTACCCAACCATCTATTGACCTGCAAATAAAAAAACAGCTGTATCCCGGGTCGAAGGCAGAAGTGATAATAACACGCAGAAATATAAAGCGTTATAAATTAAAGATCCTGGACGGACAGGGAAAACGAATGTCAGGTAAAACACACCGTTACCCGGATGTTCCTGTATACAGTGCCATAAGGGATACAGTATTTATTACCGTTCCCCCGGAAGGGTCTTTCACCATCGGGATCAAAAAAGGAAAAACAAACACCCGATCTTCGTTTTATTCAGGAAAAGTAGCCGCTATGTTCCGAACTCACAGGGATACCGGATACGTTTATGCCACTGATCTGCAAAGCGGGAAGCCCCTTCAAAAGGTGGATGTCCGGTTTGTAAACGATGTCCGGGAGCCTTTTCTCCTGCACACGGACGGTTTTACCCCTCTGGATGTCAGGACCGGAGAATCGTTCCGGCTGAGTGTGCCTTCAGAGAACACGGCCGTTCCAGATACGTTTTCGGTTCCGATCAACGTTTGCCCGTGGGATTTTCAGTACGGAGAAGGGGAAAGGGAAATCACTTCGGCAGCCCTTTTTACCGACAGAAAATTGTACGGGAACCAGGACACTCTCTTTTTTAAAGGCATTGTCACAAAATTTAAGAACGGTAAATGTCAGCCGTCTGCAGGAGAAAACTATACAGTGGTTTTACGAAACAATGCCAATTACCGGGACACACTGGATACGGTTCACGTACAGGCCAATAATTTTGGCTCATTCAGCGGTTTTTTCCCTCCCGGAAGCACCCGTATGAACGGCTCCCATAGCATTACTTTTCCGGGGGCCTCGGCCCACATCCGTATAGAAGAGTACACCCGACCATCCTTTACACTGGCCTTGTCCCCGGTTCGCCAGGCATATGCTTTCAACGACACCATCGTACAACAGGGAGTAGTGTTCAATTATGCCGGATTTCCACTGGCCAACACTGCCGTTCATTGCCGCGTGCTTTTCAGGTCATCTTTCCGACCGTATTACGTTCATTCAAAAATGTCCGGCAACAATGAAGGACTTATATATTCAGATACCCTGAAAACCACTGCAGAAGGCGAATTCAAACTTGCATTCCCGGCCTTGAGACCTCCCGGCGACACTTCCCTTCACGGTATGCTGGAGCTGGAAATCACCGCTGTAGACATTACCGGTGAAACACAACAAAAAACGGTGCTTTTGCCGGTATCCGGCTTCCGTTATACCATACACTCCAACTTCCTGCACCAAAAAGAAGAAGTTCTGAACAATATCCTGATCCGGGAAAAGGAACCCTACATAAGGTTCTTTGTAAAAAGCAGCAACGGTTTTGATCAGGACCTGCCCCTGACCTGTCATTTTTTACAAAACGGGGATACGGTCCTCACAGACATCCTGCATTCCGGGCAGCTATACCAACCGCCTTGGGATTCCATGAGATCCGGCCGTTGGGAAATTACCGCCGGGATGGATGGGGCAGAACCCTACTCTGTGTCTTTCTTCCTATTAAGCCTCAACGACACGCTCAGCCCGTCAGACACAGCTCTTTTCTTTTGTCCCCTTGCAGGAGAACCGCCTTCCTTTTTGCTGGGAACGGTTGAAAAGCCGGTTTATGTCCTTGTTGAGTGGTACGCAGGGGGGTCCCCTATCAGCAAAAACCACCTGGTTCTTGAGCCCGGTATGAAAACTTTTTCTTTTCCCGGCCTCCCGGCGGGAGATGACCCGCCGGAGTTGCGCCTTGTGGCAGTCCGGAACGGGCAATATATTGAATTCCGACACCGGTGGGAAAAACCAGCCGAAGAATCACTCCCGTTACGTTTTGTTTCCCTGCGAAGGAATACGGAGCCTTACTCCCTTGAATCTTTTGGGATCATGCTTCCCAAAAAAGAAAACGCCGAGGTTTTGGTGAGCATTTTCAACAAAAGTACGGACCGGCTGACCCCCAATCACTTTGATTACCGACCCGCCCGGGAACCGTACATGCCGATACCGGCCATACGGCACCATTTTATGGATCTTTCAACCTCAAGGAGCAAAACAGGATCCCTTCCCGGGTTGTACTACGCTGCCGGAAGGAACGCCGTTGCTTCCGATATGATATCACAGGAAAAATCTGATACAAAGGCTGTTTCCCAATCCGCCGACACTGGATCCGAAATTCTTGTACGCAGCGATTTTGAGGAAACCCTGGCCTTTTTGCCGCACCTGCTGCCCGACAGCACCGGCATGGTCCCTGTCACTTTCAGAACGAACGGACTTTTGGGGACGTTCCGTATCCTTACCCTGGCTCACACCCCTGACGGGAAAAGTATCACAGCTGAAGACACCCTGCTGGTAAGAAAAGAAGTTATGGCCATGCCTTCTTTTCCTGCTTATCTAAGAGAACACGACCGTATAGAGCTGACTGTTCCGGTTATCAACTTGACTTCATCTCCTGTGGAAGGGATTGCCTTTCTGAAAATTGGGGAAAACGAACAGGAAAAGCAGCCTGTCTGCCTGCTTCCTTCTGAAAGAATTATTTTTAACTGGGATTATACCACACCTCTGGTTGCGGATGACCGTGTACCCCTGGTGGAAATAACGGCAGGGTTCAAAAGTTCCCTCCACAGTGATGCACAACAAAACATCCTTCCGGTATTGCCCATGAAAGAGCAGATAACCCGCGCCAGGACAAAGATACTTACCGGAGACGGCGTGGTTACACTGGTCAAACAAAATAAAGATTCACGGGCCACCCTGGATGTGACCACCCCGTTTATGGCAGCAGTCCGGGCCATCCCCTCGGTTTGCGAACCTTCGGGGAGCAACCTTACGGCATGGATCCCGGCTTTTTACGCAAACAACACCGGAGCCCGCTTGTTGCAGGAATTCCCCGGGATACTGCCTTCATTGGACAAAGTGCCTGAAGGACAAGCCTCGGCCTTTAAAAACAACGCCCGATTGACCGAGATCCTGATCTCACAAACGCCATGGGCGGATTACCCGGGACGCGAAGCAGATAGGATCCGGCGCCTGAAACGGCTGGGTGATCCCCGTTACATGAGATCTTTCAATGAAAAAGCCCTGGAATATTTTGGTTCACTGCATCGGCCCGACGGAGGATTTTCCTGGTTCCCGGGAATGGAGAGTTCCTATACGCTGACTTTGTATTTCCTGGAGGTTACGGGCAATATGAAAGAAAACGGAGTCGTTACAGGGGAGGATGATCGGTTACAGGTGCTTGCAGAAAAAGCCATTCATTATGCAGACAGTTTGTTTGCCAAACGTTACAGCGAAACCGCTGCCACCGAATTTACCCGGGATATTTTGACGTATTTCTATGTACGCAGTGCCTTCCCGGAGATTCAGGCCAGCAAGGACGTTCAAAAAGTGACGGCACGTTATTCCGGCATCTTAAAAGAATCCTGGAAAGGAGCCACGGTTGCAGAAAAAGTATTTCTGGCAGTAATACTGGAAAGAACGGATCAACAAGAAGTGCTTGACCGGGTTTTATCGTCTCTCAGGGAATTTGCCGTATGTGATGCGGATCAGGGTTGCTATTTCCCGAATGCCTTGCCTTACGACGGCCTGATGTATTCGGAAATGAAAGTACATGCATTGTTGTTGCGTTTATTCAGAAACGATCCAAAAATCAGGAACGGACTGACCCGCTGGTTGCTGGACAGGAAAGAAAACCAGATATGGGAGTCCGGACCCTCAACCACCGATGTGATCCATGCCCTGCTTTATTACGGAAACGAGGATATTGCAGAGATGCCACGTTATGAGACACTTGTCCGGGGCACGACATATACAGTCAGAAACCGCTCCCGTGCAGAATTGTATGTAACCCTCTACGAACAAACCCTGGAAGACCTTCGTGAGGCCCAACCTTATGCCAACGGGATGGAGATCCGCCGGGCTTTTTACCGGTTGTCAGACAACGCGCTCATCACGGAAAAAGACACCCTTAAGCGGGGAGAACGCATCGTGGCGTGCTATTTTGTAACAAACGAACAAGCACGGAGTTTTGTCCAGATGAACGTGTCACATGCAGCCTGTCTGATCCCGGAATCCGAAACATCCGGATACCGGTGGAATGCTTCGGGTTCCTGGTACCGTGAGGTCAAAACCGGGTCAACAGAATTCTTTTTTCAAACCCTTTCCAGGGGAGAACATGTGATTGAAGAACGTTTTTACGTCACACAGACAGGTATTTTTCAACAGGGAAGTATCCGGGTAGAGTCCTTATTCGCTCCACGTTACAGGGGGTTTTCTTCGGGCAAAACCCTGGTGGTTGCCAACTGAAGAAATGAATTTTTATTAAGAAAATACTGGTTCTGAGCTGTTAAATAGAAAAAAACGTATATCTTTGCAGCCCCGTTTGGGGTAAAACTTATTATTAACCACACTTAAAATCAATTGCTGACAATGGCCGATTATTTAGATGCCCTGAAAAAGCAAGAGATTTTCGGACAGTACGGAACGTCTAATAAGGACACCGGATCTGCTGAAAGCCAGATCGCCTTATTTTCTTACCGTATCGCCCATCTTACCGAACACATGAAGTCCAACAAGAAGGACTACGGCACACAACGTGCATTGCTCCGTTTGGTAGGTAAACGTCGCCGCCTGCTGGATTATCTGAAGGCCAACGACATTGAGCGGTACCGTAATATTATTAAAGCGCTCAATCTCCGGAAATAGCTTACAAGGCGATGGGAGCGCGTCTCCCTCGCAAACCAAACAAAGGCTGCACTCTCTCGTTGGAGATCAGCCTTTTTTTTGAATTTCTTAATTATTCCGGTCCAAATTAACGCAATCCGGGGATCGGGATAAGCGGAATGGATAATTTTTAACAACCCCTTACAGGAAGGGGCGGATTGCAGATGAAATAATAAATGAAGATCATTAAGAAGGTCATTACATTGGATGATGGCCGCACTATTGAGATCGAAACCGGGAAACTGGCCAAGCAGGCCGACGGTTCGGTAGTAGTAAAAATGGGGGGCACCATGCTTTTGGCAGCTGTCACCTGTGCAAAAGAAGCAAAGCCCGATACGGACTTTATGCCTCTTTCTGTTGATTACAAAGAAAAATTTGCCGCTGCCGGAAGGTATCCGGGCGGATTTATGAAACGGGAAGGACGTCCTTCCGATTATGAGATCCTGATCTCACGTTTGATCGACCGTGCTCTCAGACCCCTCTTTCCGGAAGATTTCCACGCAGATGTATTTGTAAACGTCTTTCTGGTATCTGCCGAGAAAGATATCATGCCCGATGCCCTGGCCGGACTGGCTGCTTCGGCAGCTTTGGCCGTAAGTGATATTCCTTTCAACGGACCCATTTCAGAGGTTCGAGTTGGCCGTATAAACGGGGAATTTGTGATCAATCCTTCGTTCAACCAACTGAAGGAAGCCGATTTGGACATCATTGTAGGAGCCACTTATGACAACATCATGATGGTAGAAGGCGAGATGAAAGAGGTCAGCGAAGCCGTTATGTTGGAAGCTATTAAGTTTGCGCATCAGGAGATCAAAAAACACTGCAAGATGCAGATGGAACTGACGGAGGAAACCGGCAAAACCGTAAAACGCGAGTATTGCCACGAGGATAACGACGAAGAACTGCGCAAAGCCGTAGAAGCTTTCTGTTACGACCGTTGCTACGCCATTGCCAAATCAGGTGATGACAAGCAAACCCGCACCGAAGCCTTTGATGCGTTGAAAGAAGAATTCATAGAAACCATTCCCGAAGAAGAAAGGGAAGAAAAAGCCATGATGGTGGCACGTTATTATCACGATGTGGAAAAAAGGGCTATGCGCCGCATGATCCTGGATGAAGGTATCCGTCTGGACGGTCGTTCCACCAGCGATATCCGCCCCATATGGTGCGAAGTAGACTACCTGCCCATGGCACACGGTTCTGCCGTTTTCACACGCGGAGAAACCCAATCACTGACTACCGTTACCCTGGGAACCAAGCTCGACATGAAAGAAATGGACGAAGTCCTCATACAAGGTACCGAACAATTTGTACTGCATTACAATTTCCCTCCCTTCTCAACAGGCGACGCCAGGCCCAGCCGCGGTGTAGGCCGTCGCGAAGTCGGACATGGCAACCTGGCACACCGTGCCCTGAAAACAATGGTCCCTGTAGGAGAAGAGAATCCTTATGCGATCCGTGTGGTATCGGATATCCTGGAATCAAACGGCTCCTCTTCCATGGCCACGGTTTGTGCCGGTACACTGGCTTTGATGGATGCCGGGGTAAAACTAAAAAAACCTGTATCGGGAATAGCCATGGGCCTGATCACCGATGCCGGCAACAAGAAATTTGCCATTTTGTCCGACATTCTGGGTGATGAAGACCACCTGGGCGATATGGACTTCAAGGTAACAGGAACCCGTGAAGGGATCACAGCTACCCAGATGGACATCAAAGTTGACGGGCTTCCCTACGAAATACTGGAACAGGCTTTGGAACAGGCCCGCCAGGGAAGGCTTCATATCATGGACGAAATGATGAAGACCATTTCAGAACCCCGTGCCGAGTACAAACCTCACGTTCCCCGTATTGTACAGATCACCATACCCAACACCTTCATTGGAGCCGTTATCGGAACAGGAGGTAAGGTTATCCAGGAGATCCAGAAGACAACCGGAACAACTATCACCATTACCGAACAGGGTGACTTTGGAATTATTGACATTTTCGGTGAAAACAAGGAAGGCATGGATGCCGCCCTGGCAACCATAAAAGCCATTACCACCGTTCCGGAAGTCGGTGAAGTATATACCGGCAAAGTGGTCTCGATCCTTGAATTCGGAGCGTTCGTGGAAATACTTCCAGGGAAAGAAGGACTTCTGCACATATCCGAACTCGACTGGAAGAAAGTGGACAAAGTGGAAGATGTAGTAAAAGTTGGCGAAGAAGTAACCGTGAAACTGCTTGAAGTTGATGAAAGAAGCGGTAAACTGCGTCTTTCCCGTAAGGCTTTGATAGAAAAGCCCGAAGGTTACGTAGAGCCCGAACGCAGACCACGTCCTTCCAACGGAGACCGGAACAACCGCGGTTACTCACGCGGCAATGACCGGAACAACTCCCGGGGCAGAGGCAGATAGTGCAACGCACACTTTATTCTTTTCGCTGATTTTCAGCGATTTATAAAAAAGCACCCCTAGGGGTGCTTTTTTTTATCTGCCTGGCTATCAGGCAGAAGAATAAAGTGTGCGTTGCACTCAAATCTGCATCCGGAATTCCAAAATGCCCCCCGCCATAATGTCTTTAAAATCTATATAAAACTTGTCGTAGGGTTGTCCGTTCAGGCGTATACTTTTAATGCGGTAGTTTTCCGGACTGTTGTCATGAACTATTATTGTAAAGGTTTTACCCTCTCCTACCTGAATGACGGCCTTATCCATAAGGGGTGAGCCAAACACATAGCGGCCGCCGGCAGGTTCCACCTGGTAAAAGCCCAGGGCCGAGAGAATATACCAGGCAGACATCTGGCCTACATCTTCATTCCCGGATAACCCGTCCGTGGCATCCCGGTACAGGGTTGTAAGTATCTGACGGACCCTGGAGGCGGTTTTTTCCGGGTGCCCGGCATACGCATACATATACGCTATATGATGACTCGGCTCGTTGCCGTGGGCATACTGACCTATCAGGCCCGAGATGTCGGGAGAGGCATCTTCACCCAGGTCTCCTTCCACTACAAAAAGGGAATCGAGCTTTGTCAAAAAGGCTTCGCGGCTTCCGAACAGTTCTATTAGGCCGGGAACATCATGAGGAACAAGCCAGGTATACTGCCAGGCATTCCCCTCGGTATAATCGTCTTCCCGGTGAGAAGAACGAAAAGGAGAGAACGGTTCTCTGAACTTTCCGGTGGAAGAACGTGCCCGCATAAAACCGGTGACAGGATCAAATAAATGGACGAATGCTTTGCTGCGTTGTGTAAACAATTTTTCTCCCAGTGAATCGTTTAGCATAGTCGCCACCTGCGCCACGCTCCAGTCGGCCGGGGCGTATTCCAGGGTTTTGGCCACAGTCTCGTGTGCCGGGTCTTTATCATAGGGAATGTACCCGTATTCTTTGTACCATTCCAGGCCCCTTTCGTCCAATAAGGCAGATTCTTTCATGGCTTGATAGGCACGGGCCGGATCACTTACAAATCCTTTCAGTACCAGGTCTGCCAGAACGGGAATGCCCGGGTTCCCTACCATACAATCTGTTTCGTTACCCATCAAGTGCCATACAGGGAGTTTTCCCTGTTTATCAAAGATATCCATCATGGTCATCGCATAATCTTCCATTTTTTCCGGGTGTATGATGGTGGCAAGCGGATGAGCCGCGCGGTAAGTATCCCATAATGAGAATGTTGTGTATTTTATAAAGCCGTCAGGATAGTCGTGGTCACAGAAAAGGGAAGGGGCTATCATGGTGTGATAGAGTGCTGTATAAAAAATCCTTTTGTAGGATTCATTTTCGGTTTCGTAATGAATTTTTGCCAGTTCCCTGTTCCAGGCTTTATCGGCATCTGAACGAACTCCGTCAAAATCCCAGCCCGGCAATTCCGCCTGCAGGTTTTCCGCTGCTTTTTCCATACTTACAGGCGACAAGGCCACTTTAATCAATACCGTCCCGTCGGGTGGAAGATCGGGCAACACTCTGGCATAAGACCTGAGGGCAGTAATACTGTCACCGCCAAACCGAGCGGTTCCGTCAAACATTTCTACCCCTTTCAGAGGAACTGAAAATTCTGCGGTAAAGTATACCTCCTGGTGCCGGGCCCAACCCGTCGAAACCCGATACCCTTTAACGGTCCGGTCACCGTCCCATTCCAGGTGTCCTTCAACGGGACTGTCCCATCCTATGCCGTGCTCCAGATCAATGACCACACTTTTTTGGACAGAATCCCGGGGAAAAGTATACCGGTGAAACGCCACCCGGGGCGTTGCCGTCAATTGGGCCCGGATCCCCGATCCTTCCAGTTTCACGGAATAATAACCGGGCCTGACCGTTTCTTTGTCGTGCGTAAATAAGGCACACAATCCTTCGCGATCGGTCCGGACCTCCCCGGCAACGGGCATCAGCAAGATATCTCCCAGATCCCCTATTCCCGTTCCGCTCAAATGCATCTGGGCAAAACCTATGATGGTGGAGTCTGAATAATGGTACCCCGAACACCAGTCCCAGCCCTGGTTGTACTGAACAGGACCGGCCTGGACCATACCAAATGGGACGTTGGCCCCTACAAAGACATGACCGTGTCCTCCGCTCCCTATCAATGGGGCCACGTATTGAGTCAAAGAAACTGCATTTTGGTCCGGGGTGTTGTTTTGATCACAAGCCATTATCAGGACAACAGCAGGGATAATAAACAAATGTATAAAAAACAAACGGGTCTTCATGCTTAAAATTTGTACCAAGATAAGGAATTCCGTGAAGTTTGGCTTTTTTCATTTTTCAAGTAACTTTACGAAAATATTGCTACAATGATGAATAAATACAGTCTGATAGCCTGTATGGGCTTATGGGCATTTTTTCTTGCAGGATGCCAGTCTAATGAATCCTACACAAAAGGTATTGGCATTTATCCTGGCGATCCGGCAGAGGATCTCTCTCCGAAACTTGTAACAGATAATGATCAATACGGTAATGTGGCCCTCAACCGGATCACGTATCATTCTTCCGCATTTGATTACAACCTTACCGGACAGTTGGCAACAGACGGCATCAAAGCCGTTTCGGGCCCCTCTTTCATAAACGTTTCTTCGCAAAACGGGAACTTGAAAAAGCGGGAAAAAGGATGGCTGTTCGATTTTAAAGTAAATTCGGTATACCAGACGACCGGAGAAAATATTATTATCATGCTGGAACTTGAAGGAAGGGTTCCTGTTGTAACACGTATGGACCTGAAGGGATCCCTGATCTATCAACCCGGAAAAAGATCCCGGTACCAAATTTTGTGTTACGGTTCGTCAGACGGAAAAGAATGGGATCTGGTCAAAAGTGAAAAAGGCAGCGGATTCCCCGGCACGGAACGCCCCAATCCTTACGCACAATGGGCAGGTATACCCCAACCTTCCGTCCCTGAAGGACCACAGCCTTCTTATCAGTTTTCTTTCTCGCCTCCCCGGCCGGAACGCATCATTGAGCAGTCTTATCAGTTCAATCAACCGGTTCAGTATAAATTTTACAAAATTGAATTCCATGTTCCCGGTGCAGATGAATGGACTTTTTCCGACTGGGATTTCTTCCATAATGACAGGGCGGTAACGATATCGCCTTCCGTGGATTTCCACAGTGCCTGGATGAGTGCCGGAAGCGGCAATGAATGGCTTATGGTAGACCTGGGGACCATTTCCACTGTTGACAGCATTGCCCTGCACTGGATAAACAAGGCAGTCAAAGGAACTTTGCAAGGATCCCCGGACAACAGTAACTGGACGCAAATGGCATCACTTCCCGGAGGTGAAGACCCCTTGGATATCATCAAACTACAAACCCCTGCAAAAGTAAGATTTCTGAAGCTTTGCACGGAAGAATCCATAAACGGGGAACGTTATGTTTTAACCGAACTGGAGGCTTTCGGCACTGGATCCGTAAAACCTGTTCCGAAAGCCAGGAACAACCCTTCCGCAAACAAGATCTCTCTCAACGGGGGTGACTGGAAATTACAACGCAGTTCCCTGGTTTCCGAAACCGGACAGGTTATCTCCAGGATAGACTACACAACCACTGAAAAATGGATAACGGCCACGGTTCCAGGAACAGTTCTTACCAGCTACATGAATGCAGGAGCGATCCCGGATCCCAATTACGGCGACAACCAGGTTCAGATATCTGAATCTTTCTTCAACTCTGATTTTTGGTACAGAACCACATTTTTCGTACCTGAAAATTTCAACCGGGAAAAACTTTTCCTAAACTTTGACGGAATTAACTGGAAAGCTCCCGTTTATCTGAACGGGGTGAGAATTGGTCGTATACGCGGGGCCTTTACACGCGGGAAATTTGACGTTACCAAATACATTATCCCCGGGGCAGATAATGTGCTTGCTGTAAAGATCAGAAAAAACAGGCATTTTGGCGAAGTTAAAGAACAAAACGCACAGAGTCCTGATCAGAATGGGGGCATCCTGGGAGCCGACAATCCCACTTTTCATGCTTCCATAGGATGGGACTGGATCCCCACCATACGGGGAAGAAACATCGGGATCTGGAACGATGTGTTCCTGACAACTACCGGTCCTGTCAGCCTGGATGATCCCTTAGTACAGACCTTTTTACCGTTACCGGATACGACCCGGGCGGACATAAGCATTGAAGCCACCCTGAAGAATTACCGCGACGAATTTGTCCTGGGCTCTTTAAAGGGATCTTATGGAAACGTTCCTTTTACCGTGGAAGTAGGCCTGGAACCGGGAGAGACACGCACCGTTACCACAAGGATAGCAGTGGAAAACCCCAAATTATGGTGGCCGAAAGGATACGGAGCTCCCAACCTGTACCCCGTAACCATGGAATTCCATCTGGACGGGATAAAGTCGGACAGTGTATCTTTCTTCTCCGGTGTCAGGCAAATGGATTTTGATGAAAACAACGGGATCCTTTCCCTGTATATCAACGGCCGCCGTTTTATAGGCCGGGGAGGAAACTGGGGATTTTCCGAATCTAACCTGAACTACCGTGCCCGTGAATACGACATTGCCGTAGCCTATCATGCCGACATGAATTTTACCATGATCCGTAACTGGGTGGGCCAGACAGGAGATGATGAGTTCTACCAGGCTTGTGACCGTCACGGCATTATGGTCTGGCAGGATTTCTGGCTGGCCAATCCCTGGGACGGCCCGGATCCTTACGATGAAAAGATGTTCATGCAAAATGCGGAAGATATGGTACGCCGGATCCGGAATCATCCTTCCATAGCTATTTATGTGGGGCGAAACGAAGGATTCCCTCCCAAAACGCTGGACGATGCATTGCGTGAAATGATCTCCCGACTTCATCCCGGGATCCATTATATATCGCATTCATCGGCCGGAGTGGTCAGTGGCGGCGGACCATACCGTGCTCTACCCGTAAGGGATTATTACCTGCTGTACGGTAAAGACCGTATGCACAGTGAACGCGGTATGCCCAACGTCATGAACTACGAAAGCCTGGTACAAACCATGCCCGCTGAAACCCTCTGGCCTCATAACGACATGTGGGGACTGCACGATTTCTGTCTGGAAGGGGCCCAGGGAGCCGCTTCATTCATGGAATTTGTGGAAAAATCTTTCGGTCCAGTAAAAGATGCCAAAGAATTTTCCGAATATGCCCAATGGATCAATTACAACGGATACCGGGGTATGTTTGAAGGCAGAAGCGAATTCAGAAGGGGCTTGCTGTTATGGATGAGTCATCCTGCATGGCCTTCACAGGTATGGCAGACTTATGATTATTACTTTGATCCCACCGCTGCTTATTTCGGATGCAAAAAAGCTTCCGAACCGCTTCATATTCAATGGAATCCAGTATATGATGATATTGAAGTGGTCAACCTGCACGCCAAAAGACACGATAATCTTGTGGCAAAAGCCATACTGATCAATTCAGACGGAACCGTTCAGTGGGAAAAAGACACCTTGATCAACAGCCGGGAAGACTCCACAGTAAAATGTTTCAGGCTGGAATTCCCCGAAACTTTGAGCCCTGCACATTTCATAAAACTGGTTTTAACAGAAAACGAAAAGATCGTATCTGAAAACTTTTACTGGCGTGGACTTGAGGACAGCAATCTCCGGTCTCTGAAAGACCTTCCAAAGGTGACTTTAAAAGAAAGAACCAAAAGGCAGAAAATCAAAGAAGGTTGGAAACTGACTACTGTCCTGGAAAATGATTCAGACACTCCCTGCCTGATGGTCCGCCTTAAAGTTGTCGGGAATAATACCGGTGAGAGGATCCTTCCTGTATTGTACAGTGACAATTACGTGTTCCTCATGCCGGGTGAAACCAAAGAGATCGTCATGACACTCAAAGGACAGGACACACGGGGAGAAAGACCAATTGTAAATGTTTCCGGATTTAATTATGAACCGTAACCTGCTGCTGATCCTGGGAATCATTGCCCTTACCGGTTGCCGGTCGAACAAAGACCTACAACTGTGGTACGACAGTCCTGCAGGTATTTGGGAAGCCACACTACCGCTGGGAAACGGCAGGCTGGGAATGATGCCCAACGGACATCCGTCAGAAGAAAATATCGTCCTGAATGAAATTACGTTATGGTCCGGATCAGAACAGGATGCCACCAACCCCACGGCAAGTGAATACCTGCCGCAAATAAGGCAGCTCTTGCTTGAGGGTCGTAACGACCTGGCACAGGAACTGATGTACGAACATTTTGTGTGCGGGGGATTGGGCTCGGGATACGGAAGCGGTGCCGATATTCCGTTCGGATGTTACCAGGTTCTGGGGAATCTGCACCTGGATTTTGCGGGAACTGAGTATAAGGAAGGATCATACCAAAGAAGCCTCAACCTTAGAAAGGCATTGGCCCGCACTGAATTTGAGGACCATTCAAGGGAATATTTCACCTCTTTTGCCCATGATGTGGGAATTATCCGCATCAAATCAAAGAAAAAGACGCACATAGTCATTCACATGGACCGGCCCGAAAGGTTTACAACAGCGGTTGAGAACGAGCGACTGGTCATGCGGGGTACCATGACCAGCGGCGTAGAAGGAGTTCAGGGAATACCTTACGTAGCCAAAGTCGCTGTCAGATCAAAAAAGGGAAACGTAGTATTTGCCGGGGACAGCATTGTTCTGGATGGCATGAAAAAAGCCACGTTGATCTTATCGGCAGCTACCGGTTATTTCTCCGATGATCCGGAAAAACATTGCGACACGCTCCTGCAAAATGCACTCGACAAACGCTACAAGCGGTTGCGTAAGGATCATATCCGCGCATACAGACGGTTGTTTGACCGGGTCTCCCTGCAACTCGGCCCGGTAAATGACTTGCCGGATATTCCCACGGACGAACGGCTTTCCGCTTCCGGGACAAAAGACGATCCGGGACTGGATGCCCTGTATTACCAATACGGGCGCTATTTGCTGATTTCCTCGACACGTCCCGGGCAATTGCCTCCCAACCTTCAGGGACTCTGGGCCAATACCGTCCAGACTCCGTGGAACGGCGATTATCACCTGAACATCAACCTGCAAATGAGCCACTGGCTGGCCGAGCCTGGGAACCTTGCCGAGTTGCACACTCCGCTAATCGATTTTACCAGGGCCCTCGTTCCTTCAGGTGCCACTACCGCCCGTTCTTTTTACGGAGCCGAGGGGTGGACAGCGCATGTGATCTGCAATCCCTGGCATTTTACCGCACCCGGGGAATATCCTTCCTGGGGGGCGACAAATACGGGAGGGGCCTGGCTTTGCCAGCATTTGTGGACGCATTACATGTACAATCCCAATGAAAAATACCTGAAGGAAGTTTACCCGGTAATGAAAGGAGCCAGTGAATTCTTCCTGTCCTCCATGATCCGGGAACCTTCCCACGGATGGCTGGTTACAGCACCTACCACTTCTCCTGAAAATGCCTTTTATATGCCCGACGGAAAAACAGTTGTAAGTGTATGTATGGGATCTACCATGGACAACCAGTTGGTCAGGGAATTGTTTACCAACACTTCCCTGGCTGCGGTAATACTGGGCATTGACAGCGTCTTTTGCGAACAATTGCAAGAAGCTGTTCAGGATCTTCCCCCACACCGGATAAGTCCCGAAGGCTACCTGCAGGAATGGCTGGAAGATTACAGGGAAACCGATCCGCACCACCGCCATGTTTCACACCTGTACGGCTTGCATCCCGGAGTTCAGATCACTCCTTCAGCAACGCCGGAACTGGCCCGGGCCTGCGAAAAAACGCTGGAACGGCGCGGTGACGGAGGTACCGGATGGTCACGTGCCTGGAAGATCAATTTCTGGGCCCGGCTTCATAACGGAGAACGGGCGTATAAATTGCTAAAAAACCTGCTTTCGCCGGAAAGCACGTATCCCAACCTGTTTTGTGCACATCCCCCGTTCCAGATAGACGGCAATTTTGGAGGTGCGTCCGGAATTGGTGAAATGTTGCTGCAAAGCCACGAAGGGTTCATTAATCTTTTACCGGCTATTCCCGGGGCCTGGCCCGGAGGGTTTTTCCAGGGAATGAAAGTGCAGGGGAATGCAGAAATTTCCTGTTGGTGGAAAAAATCAACTGTTCGTAAAGTAGTCCTGAATGCCCCCGAAGGAGGTACGTTTACCATAGCTGCCAATGGGGAACAAACTACCGTAACCCTGTCACCAGGTGAAAAAATTCGTTTGCGCTTTCCTCTGAAAAAAAAGAAAGCTGAACAGGAATAACCCAGCCCGGAATACCGGAATTAGCAAGCCTGACCGCATCTTTAGCCGTAGTAACCATTTGCAGATGAGGGTTTTCGTATAATAACCCCCGGATCTTTTCCAGATCTTTTACTGAAAAACGGTGGTGATCCGGAAACTTCAGATGATATTCCACTTTGTATGATTTTTCCAGAAATTCCACCAACAGTTTCGGATTGGCTATTCCGCTTACCAGCAACAGGGAAACTCCCTTTTGAGGTTTATTTTCTGCCTTGTTCAGCGGGACCGGTTGCCCGTAAGACATATAGGTATAAAACTCGGGTACATTCCAAAAAGACTCTTTCGGCCGGTCTGCCGGATCCGGCAAACGGAGACAATGTGTATAAACAACACAATCCGCCCTGTTGCCGACCCGTGGCAGGTCCCTAAGCCGTCCAAACGGCAGCAGTGTGTCTTCAGAAACCGGGCGGGTATGATCAACCATTAGTACATTTTTGGAAGCACGTACCCTGCGGTGCTGGAACGCATCATCCAGGATAACCGGGTGGTTGCCGGGAAAATCCTTACTGATACGCAGGAGCCCTTTTACCCTGTCTTCGCATACGGCAACGGTGACTTCCGGAAAATGTTGTTTGACCTGGAGCGGTTCGTCGCCTGTCTGATCCCAGGTGTCTGTAACATTTACATAACGGAATCCCTTTGTTTTCCGGCCGTAACCCCTGGACAACACAACCGGGATCACGTTCTTTTCCAGGAATCTGCCAACAAGGTATTCTGTCATGGGTGTTTTCCCGGTCCCTCCCACCGTAATGTTTCCTACACAGATGGTATGCAGCGGAAAAGAGTAGGATCTGAAAATTCCCCTGTCGTAAAGGAAATGCCTCATGTCCAGTATCCAGGCATAAGGCGAAAGCCACATCAGGTACGTACGGTTCATCCCCATTTTTTTGCTATAAAGTTCAGTATGTTAAACAATTCCTGCGGGTCGTCCTCGGTTACCAGTTTGAGCCGGGTTGACTTAAAATCGGGCAAGCCTTTGAAATAAGAACTCAAATGACGGCGCATTTCCAGGATACCTACCCTGTCCCCTTTCACTTCCAGTGATTTAGCCAGGTGTCTTTTTGCCAAAACTACCCGGTTCGCTATGCTCATGGGTGCCAGTACATGCCCGGTCTCCAGGTAATGCCTTATTTCACGGAACAGCCAGGGATGTCCAAAGCTGGCCCGGCCTATCATAATACCGTCTACTCCGTATTGGTCAAAAGCACGCCGGGCCTGTTGCGGGGTACAGATATCCCCGTTCCCGATTATCGGGATGCGGATGCGCGGGTTGGCCTTCACCGCGCCAATCGGCTTCCAGTCCGCCTCGCCCTTATACATTTGTGACCGCGTACGGCCGTGAATGGTAAGGGCGGCGATCCCCGCATCCTGCAGAGCCTCGGCAAGTTCTCCTATGATAATGGAATCTTCGTCCCACCCCAGGCGGGTCTTGACCGTGACCGGGGTGCTAACTGCCTGCACCAGGCGGCGGGTGATTTCCACCATGCCTTCAGGGTCACGCAACCATCCGCTTCCGGCCCCTCGCTTTGCGATCTTGTTCTTGGGACAGCCGAAATTGATGTCTATCACATCGGGCCGGGTTTCTTCGGCCATTTGGGCTGCCTGTATCATGGCTTCCGGAATATGCCCGTATATCTGGATGCCTACCGGTCTTTCATCATCGGATAAAACCAGTTTCTCCCGGCTTTTCCAGGCATCCCGTATAAGCCCGTCGGCCGATACAAATTCCGTATACATCATATCGGCTCCATATTCCTTACATATATAACGGAATGACGCATCGGTCACATCCTCCATGGGTGCCAGGAAAAGAGGTTCTTTACCCAGATCAATACCTGCGATCTTCATACGACAAAGATAATTTTTTCTACTTTTGCAGTCGTATGAAAAAGATTAAAACTATAGGAGTTCTTACTTCCGGGGGAGATGCCCCGGGAATGAATGCCGCCATAAGGGCGGTTGTCAGGACATCAACGTATCATGAATGTAATGTTATAGGTATACAGCGTGGTTTCACCGGTTTGTTGCAAAACCTTTTTGTGCCGCTTCAGAATCATTCCGTGGCACAGAAAATTTCCGTGGGCGGAACATTTCTCAAATCTTCCCGCTGTCCCGAATTTAAAACCAGGGAAGCCCGTTCCCTGGCCTACAAGAATCTACAACAACAGGAGATAGACGCCCTGGTAGTTATAGGAGGGGACGGTTCGTTCCGCGGGGCAGACCTGCTTGTTAAAGAATACGGGCTTCCCGTGATGGGAATTCCGGGGACCATAGACAACGACATTTACGGAACGGATTATACCATTGGCTTTGACACTGCCGTTAACACCGCTGTGCAGGCTGTTGACAAACTCAGGGATACGGCCGACTCACATAACATGGTATTCTTTGTGGAAGTGATGGGACGGGATGCCGGGTTCATCGCGCTGAACACGTCCATTTCTACAGGAGCGGAAGCGACCATGATCCCGGAGGTCCAGACCGATATCGGCAAACTCTGCGAATACCTGGAGCTGGAACGGCGTAAAAACAAAACATCCGGGATCATAATCGTTGCCGAGGGAGAGGAACAGGGAAGCGCATCGGTGGTAGCCGCCAAAGTTAAAGAAAGGCTTCCCAATTACGAAACCCGTGTAACCACGCTGGGGCATGTGCAGCGCGGGGGATCTCCCACTGCCAACGACCGTGTACTGGCAAGCATCCTGGGACACGATGCCGTTGTGGCCCTGGTGGAAGGCAAAACCGGAATGATGGTGGGTGTTGTCAACAACCAGACCGTCTTCACTCCGTTCCACGAAGCATACTCCCGTCACAGCGAGATCAACAAACGATGGGTCGATATCGCTTACATACTATCGCTTTGATTTCTAGAAAAAAGTAGTATCTTTGCAGCCCCTTTTAATTTAGGGATCGCAATTTTATTGTATAATTATTATAAAAATCAACCAGGTGAACACATTATCCTACAAGACCGTAAGCGCCAACAAAGCTACCGTTACCAAAGAATGGGTGGTAATTGACGCAACCGATCAGGTGTTGGGCCGACTTGCCGTAAAAGCAGCCACACTGTTGCGCGGCAAACACAAACCCAATTTTACCCCTCACGTGGATTGTGGTGACAACGTTATCATTATCAACGCAGAGAAGATCCGTCTGACGGGTAACAAGCTGGACGAAAAAACGTACGTCCGGCACTCCGGATACCCTGGCGGTCAAAGCAGTGAAACAGCCAAAGAGTTGCTTAAACGCAGACCGCTTGCTCTTGTGGAACATGCCGTTAAAGGCATGCTTCCCAAAACACGCCTCGGTTCTGAGCTTTTCCGTAACCTACATGTTTATCAGGGACCGGAACATCCTCACCAGGCACAGCAACCCAAACAAATCAATTTAAACGAAAACTAAACAGAGCATGGAAGTAATCAACGCCCTTGGAAGAAGAAAATCAGCCGTTGCTCGCGTTTACGTTCAAGCCGGAAAAGGTAACATCATCATCAATGATCGTTCTTTGGAAGACTATTTTAAAGAAGGCACCCTTCAGTACATTGCCAGACAAGCACTGGAACTGACAGGAACCACCTCTCAGTTTGACGTGAAAGTCAACCTGGACGGAGGCGGCATCAAAGGTCAGGCAGAAGCTTTGCGCCTGGCTATTGCCCGTGCTTTATGCAAGATCGATTCCGAAGCCTATCGTGGTGTTTTGAAGTCCAACGGGATGCTTACCCGCGATGCCCGCGAGGTAGAGCGTAAGAAACCCGGAAAACCCGGCGCACGCAAACGCTTCCAATTCAGCAAACGTTAAACCACTGATTTATCAATGCACGGCAATTGTCAAAACAGCTGTGATCAATTTATTGCTACCGGATGTTTCGATTGCCGCGGAAAATTAAAGCGGACTGTCAGTGACACTACCCTTTAATTGATAAAAAGAGTTAAAAACAAAATTAAAAAACAAAGTAATGCCAAGAACAAATTTCCAGGACCTTCTTGATGCAGGTGTACATTTCGGTCACTTAAAACGTAAGTGGAATCCTAAAATGGCTCCCTATATCTTTATGGAAAAGAACGGGATCCATATCATAGACCTGCACAAGACCATCGTCAAGATAGATGAAGCGGCAAATGTTGCTAAACAACTGGCCAAAGCCGGAAGAAAGATATTATTTGTCGCCACCAAGAAACAAGCTAAAGACATAGTTGCAGAAGCTGCCAAATCCGTCAACATGCCGTACGTAACGGAACGTTGGCCGGGTGGTATGCTTACCAACTTCCCCACTATCCGCAAGGCCGTCAAAAAGATGAACACCATTGACAAAATGATGACTGACGGCACTTTTGAAACCCTTGCAAAACGCGAACGTCTGCAGGTTACCCGCCAACGCGCCAAACTGGAGAAAAACCTGGGATCCATTGCAGATCTCAACCGTTTGCCCGCCGCGCTTTTTATAGTCGACATCCAGAAAGAGGTGAATGCCGTAAGGGAAGCATTCCGTTTAAACATCCCGGTGATCGCATTGGTTGATACATGTTGCGATCCTACACCTATTGATTACGTGATCCCGGCAAACGATGATGCAGCCAAATCTATTGCCCTTATTATTGAAGTTATCCGGCAGGCCGTAAGTGAAGGTCTGGAAGAGCGGAAAATGGAAAAAGATAAAGAGGTGGTCATGGATTCTTCAGAAGAAGATAATGACACGCCTGTCAAACGTTCCCGCACACGCAGGCAGCGCATAGACGAAGACAAAGCTCCTGTCAGAAAAGAGGAAGCTCCGGTGAAAGAAGAGAAACCTGCCAAAGAAGAAGCTCCTGTACCTGTAAAAGAAGAGGAAGCTCCTGTAAAAGAAGATGCATCAAAAGAAGTATCTGAAGACAAAAAATCCGAATAAGAAAAAAACATATATGGAAATCAAAGCAGCCGACGTAGCAAAATTACGTAAAATGACCGGTGCCGGTATGATGGATTGCAAAAATGCACTTGTTGAATCCAACGGAGATTTTGAACGGGCACAGGAAATTATCCGGGAAAAAGGAAAACTGATAGCTGCCAAACGTGCTGACCGTGAAACAACGGAAGGTTCCGTGGTGGCTATCACCAATGATAAGAAAGACCGTGGCATTCTTGTATGCCTGGGTTGTGAAACCGATTTTGTTGCCAAAAACAGTGACTTTCAGGATCTGGCCATAGGAATTGCCCGCACAGCCCTGGAAAGTATGCCAGATTCACTGGAAGATCTGCTTCAACTCCCTTACGGAAAAGGGACCGTTAATGATGCCGTGACCCAACAGACGGGAAAAAGCGGTGAAAAACACGCCATCCCTTTCTACAACAAACTGGAGGCTCCTTTTGTTGCTTCATACATTCACATGAACAACAAAGTAGCCACTATTGTAGGTTTCACCAAACCCATATCTGCAGAAGCCGGCAAGGAAATTGCCATGCAGATCACGGCTATGGTACCCGTTGCAGTGAATCGCGATTCCTGTCCTAAGGATATCATAGAAAAGGAAATGCATATTTACCGCGAGCAGATACGTATGGAAGGGAAACCGGAAGGACTGGTTGAAAAGATCGCCATGGGTAAACTCAACAAGTTTTTCAAAGAATACACCCTGGAAGACCAGGCCTTTGTAAAAGACGGAAAGATCTCGGTAAAAGAATACCTGAAAACCATTGATCCGGAAGTAAAAGTAACCGGGTTCCACCGGTTTTCACTGAACGATTAAGATCAGTTTTAGTCTAAAAGAAAAGAGGTTGATGTGATGTCAACCTCTTTTCTTTTCTACGGTTGTCAAACCATTTAGTTCCAGCCGGGATTCTGGGTTATGGTGTACCCTTTATCTTCATACATTTCAATTACATCCGTACATACGGGCTGCAGGTAATTCCTTACGGAGAAAGCATCCCGGTTCTGAACTCCCTGAGGTATATAGAAACCTACCATATCGGCTTTGTTCGTCCCGTCGTAAGCTACGATCGTTCCGTCCGGTTTCATGACTTTTAATGCTTTTGCATCTCCCTGGTCAATCTGTTTTCCGGGGATCAGATAATTGAAATTGATATCGTTCCCGGATTGGGTGGTATTGAAATCACACCATGTTCCCAACAACAGGTCGGGATTGTTGGAACCGTCCATTAATTCCTGTTTTCCCCATCTGCGAAGATCCAGAATACGATTGTTCTCAAACACAAATTCCATGCGGCGCTCCCTGCGTATTTCCCACAGAAGCGGATCGTTAACGATCCCTGCCAGTGTGTTGGATTCACTGGAAGCAGTACGTGCCGGATCGTCGGGAATGGCACCGAGCATCAAAGGAGCTGTTTTCTGTACTCCGTGAGCTATGGCATAATCATCCAAAGGCCGGTTGCGTATGGCATTGATGGATTTATCCAGATCGCTCTGGGTAACAGCGGCCCCTCCGTAGGAAAGAGCCAGTTCCTGTTTGGCTTCTATCCAGTTCAATACCACTTCTGCCAGACGAATTACAGGGAACCCGTTCGTATTGGTGCTGGATCCGTATTTTGCGGGACGGGGATCCGAACAATTGTCAAAAGAATATGTTACGCCCACCCTGTCAATAAACTTACATACATAAAGCAACGTTGCTGAAGACTGTAAAGGGGCTCCCCAGAATGTGGCTTCAAAACGCGGGTCACGGGTGACGGTCATCTTTTTCAGATCAAAATTATCGGCTTCCGCAACAGTTGAAATTTGCCAGGGCTTCCCGTCGTTGCATATAAAGGATTTGGCAAGGGCCAGGTTGGCAGCAGGGGTCTGTGATTCCGTTAGGTTTGAATAGGAAGCGATACAGTGTGTTGTCGAGAGCTCCGCGTTGTATTCCCGGTACAGCAGAATTTCGTTTCCTGGTTTGCTGTCGGATCCGAACAGGGAACGAAAATCGGTATCAAAAGCATATTTGCCAGAATTGATAACCATATTCCCTGCCGAAACAACCAATTCCAGGAATTTCTTTGCCAGCTCGTTGGACCCTGATCCGGGATGATACTTGTACCAGGTACCTTCAAAAAGCATATAACGCGAAGCCAGTGCTGCCGCTACATATTTGTTTACATAGTTCTCTCCGTCATTCGCCCTGATGTTTTCCATGGCGTAGACGAAATCTTCATAAACCTTATCCGTAACGATTGACCTGGGATCCCTGTCCTTGTACTGTTCGTCCATCTCGGTATCACTGACAGGATGATCGTAATAGGGAACATCCCCGAAGGATTGCACCAGGCGGCTGTATTCCATACCCCTGAAAAGCCTGGCAACACCGTTCCAATGGTTATACTGTTCTTCAGTAAGGTAACCGTTCTCTTTCATAGTGACCAGGCGGTCAATTAAAGTGTTCCATTTGCGGACCCAACCGAAGTTCCAGGCAGAAGCCCCGCTTTGGTATAACCAGTATATACTGGTTGCCGATTCCGAACGGTACCAGTTATCGGCGGGAACGGCTGTAAGAAATGCCCTCTGTTTACCGGCCGAGGTCATATCGTCGTTGAAATTCGCACCCCTGTAAGGAACGTACGCGGTACCCCATGATCTGTCGTATCCGTTGAAATAATTGGGATAACCTCCATTCACAAACAGACGTACATTGGATTCGTTGGTCCAGTAGTTTGAATCGTCCATAGCCGTCTTCTGGGGACGATCCAGAAAATCGCTGCACCCCGCCAGGGTGAATGCGGCTAAGAAACTTAAGATTAATATTGTTTTATTCATTGTGTCTGGTTTTAGAAAGTTAACTGAAGGCCGACAGATGCGCTTTTAAAGGTGGGAACGCCCACACCTGTACGGGAAGAATTGTAATTGTCCGTATTAAGATAGGAATACCCGGCTACTTCCTCCGGGTCTATGGGCAGGCCGCGAAGGTGATCGAAGGTCAGAAAATTTTCAAGCGAAACATAAATACGCACATTGTTGATCATCGCTTTACGGGTCAACTGCCTGGGCATTGAATACCCTATGGTCAGGTTTTTCATTCGCAGATAGGCCATGTTCAACAGATACTTGTCGGATACCTGCATGTTGTTACCGGTACTGCTTGCTCCCAGGTCGTATGCACGGGGATAAAAGGCGTCGTAATTGCTGTCGATCACATCGCCGCTCCCGTCATAGGTTTCATACCAGAAATCCTGGGCGATGACCTTAGGCATGGCTCCGTCGGAAGAATTGAATCCTGGAATGGTAAGCGGGCTGGCTCCCCACATTTCACGTTTACCCACACCCTGGAAGAATACCGAAAAGTCAAACCCTCTGTATTCCATGCCAAGACGGAAACTGTATTCGTAACGCGGAGTTGTGTTCCCGATAACGGTTAAGTCTCCGTGATCATCAATAAGCTGGCTCCCGTTGTTGATAACGCCGTCACCGTTAAGGTCCTTGAATCTAACATCCCCGGGGCCAAACCTGAAGTTGGAGCTGGTCTGCAACTTACCTTGTGTAGGAGCATTGGAATCTGCCAACTGGTAGATGGTATACCCGTCTGAACTTTTTATAGTTACAAGACTCCCGTTTTCGTATACAAAATCATCGTTCTGATACAGTCTGTCAACCTGGTAACCCCATATTTCACCGTACACTTTGCCTTCATACCAGGAATTGATGCTTTTAGTACTTCCGTATTTTGTAATATGGGTAAGAGCATCTGACAAAGCCGCACTTGCAGTGATACGCAGACCGTTCCCAAACTGGTGGCCGAAATTCAGGGAGAATTCCCATCCGTTAGTTCTTAAAGATCCAAAGTTCCCCTTGGGGGCAGTTGTCCCAAACGTATAGGAGAATCCTTCTCCGGGAACGATCATGTTCTTGGTATCTCTCTGATACCAGTCAAACGAAGCACTCAGCTCACCGTTCAGCAGACTGATATCAAACCCCAGGTTAACTGTAACTATGTCTTGCCATGTGATAATGGAGGATACAGAAGCCGGAGTACCAAAATAAGTATCTCTTGCCCCGGCGTGGAGCCAGTAAGAATTAGCTCCGCTCATAGTGGGAACATACAATGCGTTACTTACAGACTGGTCCCCAATGGAGCCCCAGGACCCGCGCAGTTTAAAGCTTGTAAGAACAGGTCTGGCAAAACTCATCCAGGGTTCTTCCATCAACCGCCATCCGAACGAAAAAGAAGGATACCAGCGCCATTGAAGGTCTGTAGGGAATTTGGATGTTCCGTCATAACGAAGATTGGCTTCCAGAAGATATCTTTCCTTAAAGTTATAGTTGATACGTCCAAAGAAACCCAGCTGGGAATCCCAGCGGGAATCACCGCCCGAGGTTTGTGTCCCGGAGGCCAGGTCAAACTGGGGATTGGTATAATCCAGCAACTGCAGTTTCTGGGACCAGGAATAGTTGTAATCATAAGCCACCGCATTCATACCCACCATAAAATTGATCATGTGGACATCGTTAATGTTCAGATCGTAATTTGATGTAAGGTTCAATGTACTGCGGGCCCTGTTGGCTGCAGACCTGTATATATGGTCCGGGTTGGAACCTGGAGCCGTATACCGTGAATAATTGAGCATATATGCCGGAATGGAAGATCCAAGTGCATTAAATTCATTCCATTCATTATCCCTGTAAATCCGTGATCCGTCTTCATTGTTCAACGGAACTGCGGCAACCCAGGTATTCCCGGCCATGAAACTGGTACCGGGTTTTAATTGTATGGTTTCCTGGTTTGAGTAAGTGTAATCCAGGTTGATATTCCAGTTTTCCACCGGGGTTAGCGTCAGCCCGGCATTGGCACTGGTAAAGTTATTGGTTGTAGATGCCGAATTGGCCACAGTTGTTTCATAAGTGGCATTGCGTAGCGGATTGCCGATCTCGTCTGTTTCCGCCATGGGGTAAGTCGGTCCCCATCGGTACATGTAATACCAGATATCTGCCGTTGTGGAAGATGTGGCGTAAGCCCACCGTTTCTGCGTTTTGGAATACATCAGACCGGCGTGTACGGAAAGGTATTTATTGATCTGGGTACTGACCCTTGCCGATGCGTTCCAGCGTTGGAAGTCATCGTGTTTGGCCGTTTTCATCATTCCGTTCTGATCCAGGTATCCCAGGCCGATATTGTAATCAGTTTTCCCGGATTTGCCATTCACAGATATGTTGTGACTTTGGGTGGGAGCCCATTCACGGATCAGGTAGTCGTACGGATCGTAAGTCCTGACACCTATCTTACGGTTGCTGGCATCCACATACCAGTCACGGCCGTATGTCATGGGATTGTAGGGATCAATGGTGCTTCCGTATTTCTTTTCCCAGGCAACTGCCGCATTGTACCCTGCCCTGTCTATCAGCCAAAAGGCCCCTACAGGTGTGGTCGTTCCAATACGCTCAGCAGCTTCGACCGTATAATGCAAGGCATCTGCACCGGCCATTTCATATTTTTTGGACATATTCTGAAATGACATATTCCCCGAATAATTTACACTTACACTTTCTGTCCTGGCTCCCTTTTTGGTCGTGATCAGAATTACTCCAAAAGCGGCCTTGGATCCGTAAATTGAAGCGGAAGCGGCATCTTTCAACACAGATATCGATTCAATATCATCCGGATTGACCAGCTGTATGCTGGGGATCTCAACGTTGTCCAACAATATCAGAGGGGCAGTGGATCCTTCAGCGGAACCGACGTGACCACGGATCTTCATAATGGCATCAGAACCGACTTCGCCGCTACCTACCTGAATGGTAAGACCCGGTGTTGAACCCTGGAGCGCACGGCCTACGTCTGCAACGGGACGTGAGGTCAAAGCCTCCTGTACGTTTACGGAAGATACGGCTCCCGTCAGATTCACTTTTTTCTGGGTGCCGAATCCCACGACTACGACATCCTCCAGTGTAATAGCATCTTCCTCCATAACAATGTCAATCCTTGTCCGGTTGTTGACAGGTACTTCAATAGTCTTAAACCCAAGAGAGGAAAAAGAGAGTGTGGCAGAAGAAGGCGCCGTGATGGAATAGAATCCATCCAGATCCGTGGTGGTGGATGACACCGTCCCCTGCACAACAACCGTTACCCCTACCAGAGGGCCGGTCTTATCCGAAACATTCCCGGTTACGGTAATGTTCTGAGCGCTTGCATAAGCCGAAAACAGCATGATGCAAACCATTAGGATAGTTTTTTTTGATAGCATTGATTAAGTATTTAGGTTAGATATGTAATAAAAGTAATAAGCTAAACAACACCTTATAAGTGCTGTTTGTTCTTGGAACATTAAACAATGGAACTGTAGGAGCAATAAGGAACCAAATCTGAAGAGAACAGGATTGGAACAATTTGAGGATCTGTTCTGCGAATATAAGAAATATTCCATTCATCTTAGGAAAAAACACAATTTTTTACGTAAACTAAAAACAGGCATTTCTCTTTTTCATTATATATCAAACCTATTAAAACACAGTGAGGCAAAACATTAATTCAAAATTATACACTAATTAGATTTAGTACTTCTATCTTATGACTTTGTTGATGTCTTTTTGAATTACCCTGATTGCTGAAACCAAAAAGTTAATATTGAAATCTCTTTTGTGTTATTTATAGCCGAAATACAGCGGAATTCTTTATGTTTTTATGTTTTGTGTGTTTTAGAGCAAAAAAATTATAACTTTACGCGCTTGAATATATTCGTATATATGAATATATCTAACCAAAAAATTTTATTTACTAACCTAAAACTTCACTTATGTTCGTTACAAAAAGACTAGGTCACCTTTTGGTGGCTATGTGTGTCTTAGCTCTCTCTATGGGCACAGCTTGGGCTCAGAACGTAAACGTTACCGGAAAGGTAACAGACAAGAATGGAGAGCCAATCATTGGGGCCTATGTACTCATCCAGGGCACAAATACAGGCACATCTACCGACATTGATGGGGCTTACAGTATTCAGTCTGCTCCTGAAAATGGCACTTTAGTGTTTTCCTTCATTGGCTACAAAGATGCCGTAGTCCCAATTAACTACAGGGCAGTAATAGACGTTGTCATGGAAGAAGATGCCCTCGTGCTTGAAGAAATGGTCGTGACCG
The DNA here is from genome assembly GCA_011620605.1 of Bacteroidales bacterium. GTDB lineage: Bacteria > Bacteroidota > Bacteroidia > Bacteroidales > UBA932 > DMER64. The sequence goes on from WOYW01000016.1 coordinate 35,857, forward strand.
CCTTCGGGATCAGGAAAGAAAGAAAATCATTAGGATATGCTGTAGAAGACCTTGGTTCAAGTGAACTAATGAGAAACAAAACAGCCAACCCAATTTCATCTCTTTCCGGTAAAATTGCGGGGGTAAATATTACCCAATCTTCAGGTGCTGCCGGTTCAGGTGCACAGATTATCCTACGTGGAGGTACATCCGGTTCAGAAGGTAAAGACAACCAGCCTTTGTTTGTTGTTGACGGTGTTATCTACGATAACTCCTCGACTCTGGTGGGTAACTCTGCATTTGACGGTTCCTACCGATCCGCTACTACTACCTCCAACCGTATCATGGACATGAACCCCGAGGATATTGAGAATATGTCAATTCTTAAAGGCCCGGCAGCTTCAGCTCTTTACGGTTCACGTGCAGCAAATGGTGTTGTTCTCATCACTACTAAAAAAGGAAAAGACGGTGTGGTTGAGGTTAATTTCAACTCCAAATTCACCACTTCCTGGGCAAAGAGTCTTCCTGAGGTTCAGACCGAGTTCACCAGAGGGTACATGGAAGACCAGTACGATAGTAATAAAAACTATACCGGAACTATGTTTAATGATTTTTCTTACAACTCCTGGGGAGAAAAATCAAACACGACTACCTACGATAATATTGGAAACTTTTTCAAGGGTAGTAATATCTTTGATGAAAGTTTGAGCATTGCCGGCGGTACCAAAAACAACAATTTCTATTTGTCTGGATCATACTATGATCAACAAGGTATTGTCCCTGAAACAGGATACAATAAATATACTTTCCGTTTCAACGGAGAACAAAGGGCGGGCATCTTCACATTTGGTGTAAACGCCGCCTATTCACAAGCTCATACAGACAAAACTCTTACCGGGGCCGGTCTGTTTGGTTCATCCGGGACAGGTACTCTTTATGGGGTATACAACTGGTCTCCGTTTGATGATATGACTCATTATGCCAACGAAGACGGTTCCCGTTACAGAATGTTTGGTGATCGCCTGGATCCCTGGGACGAACGCGATAACCCATACTGGATCATCAACAGAAACAAGATGTTTGAAGACAACGAACGTATTACTGCAAACGTAAGCGTAAAAGCAGACATCACCAAATGGTGGTTTATACAATACCGTCTGGGTGTTGACTCGTATATGTTGCAAGCTTCCAACCGTATTGCTGCCGGTGGCGCTATCAAGCAAGTGTGGCAAAACGGGATGATGAGTGATAACAGCAAACGTTTCCAATACCTGTCTCACAACCTGATATCAAATATGTCCAAACAATTTGGGGATTTTGATTTTAACCTCTTGGTAGGTGCAGCCCTTGACGATACCCACAGCGACATTAACTACAAGATGGCCTACAACTTTTCCGTTCCCGATTTCCTTTCCTATGCCAATGCTACCACAGAGAACAAATCTTTCTCACACGGTGCCATGCAAAAACGTTTGGTTGGGATATTCGGTGAATTCCGTGCTTCATGGAAGAATATGTTGTATCTGACAGTTACAGGACGTAACGACTGGACTTCTACACTTCCCATTGAAAATCGTTCCTATTTCTATCCTTCTGTTAGTGGAGCTTTTGTTTTCACTGAGCCATTCCAAAAAGCAGGAATTATGTCTAACGACATCCTTTCTTTCGGTAAGATCCGGGTTTCCTGGGCTAAGGTAGGTAAAGACACCGGAGCCTACGAAACCAATACGGCTTTGTGGCCTGTGGGAACGTATCTGGGTGGAAAAGTTGGAGTAGGTAACTCATGGACACGAGGAAACCCTTACTTAAAACCCGAAATGACCAAATCAACTGAAATTGGTATTGAATTAAGTTTCTTCCACAACCGTTTACACGTAGACTACGCTTATTATACCAACGACTCCTATAACCAGATCCTTAGTCCCCGTGGACCTCAATCTACCGGTTATATTTTCTGCTCCATCAACGCTGGTAATGTATACAACAAAGGTATGGAGTTGGCCATATCGGGAACTCCTATTGAAAACAAGAATTTCATTTGGGAAATGGGATTAAATGTGGCCGGAAACCGCGGTAAACTGGACGGTCTGCCTGAAGGTATGGACGTTATGTACGTTACTGACGTACAATATGCAGGCGCACAGGCTGCCTCCTTTAATGGTGGTAACTTTATGGCCATTGCCGGTACCGAATGGAAGAGAAACGAAACAGGAGACATCATTCTTGACAATAATGGTATGCCTACATATACTACATCTTTATCACAAGTAGGTAACCGTGAAGCAAAATTCAGTGGTGGTTTCAACAACACGTTTACATGGAAAAACCTCTCTTTCAACATGTTGTGGGAATTCAGAGTTGGAGGTGACGTAATTAACGGTACACGCTATGCTATGGACATATCCGGCGTCAGCAAATTTTCCGGTGACGTTCGTAACCAAACCCTCACAGTATCCGGTGTCGATGTAGACGGGAATCCGGTGACTAACAGTTGGAACATCAATGACACATATGTGTTCAATGGTGTGGAAACCAGCGGCTATAACATAATTCAAAGTTATTACCAGAGTTATTACCCCAGAGAAACAGCAAACTATATTACTTCCGTAAACTTGTTAAGGTTGCGTTCTCTTTCTGTTTCATACACACTTCCTAAGATAAACAAGCTCGGTTTTATTAAACGAGCTTCTGTTGTTGCCTCTGCCAATAACATACTTCTTTTCACAAATTATGAAGGAGACCCCGAAGTTGCAGCTGCCGGTGCCGGTGTGGGCGGTTCTTCTTCTGTCGGATTTGACTATTTAGGTGTACCTGCCACATCAGGTATGACATTTGGTCTAAACTTAACTTTCTAAAGAGTTTAATAATATTTAACAAATAATTTTATGAAACTGATTCGATCGATAATATTATGTGCCGCTGTCTTGACGAGTATATCCCTTTCTTCTTGCAGCGAATGGCTTGATGTCAACACAGACCCGGAGAATCCCTCTTCTGCGAGTGCCACTTTTTCCAACCGTTTGGCACATATTGAGTTCTACACTAATAGTGCCACTCAATTTGCCGCCTGGCGCAGCAGCCTTTCCATGGGAGACTGGACAAGGTACTACAATGGCAGTACTTACTGGCATATGTCTTATTGGAATCCGCAAACCGGTGCCACCACCACCCCCTATCAATGGTGGTTTGTAGGTGCCGCTTGTAACATTGATGATATGTACAACAAGGCTTTGGAAGCCGAAGCCTGGCATTATGCCGGAGTTGCCAAAGTCATTCGTGCCTATGGCTTTATGCTCATGACCGACATTTACGGGGAAATGCCCTACACAGATGCTGTAGGTGAAAACGCCACTCCTTTCTACGATAACGGCAAAACCATTTACCTGGGTTGCCTGAATGAATTGGACGAAGGGATTGAGTTGCTTCAAAAATCACAGGCTCCTTCGGTTGCCGCTTTGGCGGAAGGTGATTTTTGGAACAACGGTGACGTGAACAAATGGGTTAAATTTGCCTATCTGTTGAAAGCCCGTTACTGCAATAAGCTTAGTAAGAAAGCACCCGGCAGTTACTTAGAAGGTAAATACGACGTTGATGCCATTTTGGAAGCACTTTCCAAAGGCCCATTGAGCAACAACGACAACACGGTTATCTACCATACCGACGACAATGGCACCACTCACGATGTTTTGGGTTGGAACGAACCCGTAGACTATTCACCTCTATATTCAGTATGCGGGATGAATGCAGGTTATATGGTTACAGAAATGCTATATAACAACCTTACCAATTTTGCAGGCAACGGTGTAGAAGACCCCCGTGCAGACAAGATCATTCCCTGGGCCTGGTCAGAAAAAACCGCTTCCACTCCCCCGGAAATCAAGTGGAATGGTAACTGGAGACGTTCTCTGGGCGTAGATATGACATCTTCCAGTGCTCTCAACCTTGTAGGTGGCCCGTTAAGAGCCGGATTCAAAAATGGTGACTGGTATATAAACAGCGACTCTCCCGAACGTTTGGGTGACACCATTTATGTAGAATGTACAAGTTCTTCCAAAGGCTATGCAGCCAATGTGGACCTTCTTTACAGAAGGGTTCCCGGTGATGATCAATCCAGGGAATCGGGTTCTTTCTACACCCGTGTTTCCTCACCCACGTATCTGGGCACTTATCCAGAGGCATGTTTTATCAAAGCGGAAGTGCTGTTCAACCAGGGTAATAAATCAGAAGCCTTCAATGCTTACAAAGAGGGTATAAAGGCCAGCATGGATTTAATGAACGTGAAACTGGAAGCATGGTGTGCAGAGGACAATTCCCTGTCCGACTGCCCTTCTTTCACTCCTATGGGACAGGCTGACATAAACAATTTCCTGAATAACGGGATTGGCACGTCAGCAGATCTTACCCTTGGTAAGATTTTGACGCAAAAACGCATTGCGCTCCATTTCTCGATAGAAATCTGGAATGATATGCGCCGTTATGATTTTGATCCCGATCTGTTCCTGAACTGGAATATCCCTGCTTACCACGAAATGAGTGCAGCTGCCCAAAAGGGTATACCCACGGGAAAACAATTCCGACGTTGGCGTCAATGCTCACACGAGCTGAACTACAACTCCGCCAATCTGCATGCTATTGGTGCAGAAGTTCCCGGAGCCAACACTTCTCTGGAGCAATGGAACAGTGCTGACGATGTATGGACCATCAATGTATGGTGGGATTCCACTCAAGAATAAGTGGAGCAATTCTGCTTAAGTAAAAAGAGAGGGTGGCTGCATCAGTCACCCTCTCTTTTTTATTTTATATAAATCGAACGATCATTCCACAATCGCCCCCGCAACAATATTTGCCACCCGGGTGCGCATGCTTATGGCTGCTCCGTCGTCGTAGGGATGAACCCGGTTGGCCAGCAATATAACAGCTGTATCAGACTCGGGGTCAATAACCATGCTCGTTCCGGTATACCCGGTGTGACCGTAAACGGTGTGAGGATTGAAAAGATTTCCGTTCCAGGAACCTGCACGTCCCCAGCCCAGTGTACGTCCAAAGGCAGCCACTTCTTCAGGTACCCGTGCCATGGCTTTTACGGTTAGGGGCCCCAGGATCCGTTTTCCGTTCACTTCCCCTCCGTTGAGCAGGGCCACAGCGATAAGGGCCAGGTCCGTGGCATTGGAAAAGACACCGGCGTTTCCTGAATTTCCTCCGTTCATCAACCGTGCCAGCGGATCGTGCACTTTCCCGACCAACGGGAGCCCGTCCTCTTGCAGTTCCGTAGGAGCACATAAGGCCAGCGTTTCTCCCTGAGGCATGTATGTGGTATGGTGTAAGCCGAGTTGATCAAAGACGTTCTTCTGTGCGTATTCGGCTAGTGTCACTCCGGTGATTTTCTCCAGCACGTTCTGCAAGGTGATGAAATTCAAGCAACTGTACTGATATCCGGTTTTCGGTTTGAAATCCCGTGAACATTGGCAGATATATTCCATAAGACCTTGCGGATTGGGAGATCCGTAACGCTCAATTAACTCCTGTGTAGGTCCGTAGGGAGGCAGACCAGATGTATGGGTCATCAAATCTTCTATGGTAATATGTACGTTCTTGCCCGTTTCGGGGTCCGTCCAGGGCTGAAAGCCCGGCAGGTACTGATCTACCCGGTCCATCAGGCGGAGTTGGCCCCTTTCCACCAGTTGCATAATGCTCAAGGTCGTTCCCACGCATTTGCTGACAGAAGCCAGGTCAAAAACCGTTTCCAGGGTCATGGGAAGTGTATCGGGAATCAATTGCCGGTTTCCGTATGCTTTCAGATAGGCTATCCGGTCATGGCGAACAACGGCCAATACGGCACCGGGAATGTCCTCGGCCTGTATTGCCTCCCCGATCACTCCATCAACTAATGTAAGACGTTCAGGGTTCAGTCCAACTGATTCCGGGGAAACCAGTGGAATGGCTGAATGGGTTGCCGGCTGGGTGCAGGCAGCTACGGCCCACACCCCCAGCATCAGGAAAAAAATTCTTAATTTCATCATCGTACTATAATAAACCACGGTTACGGAGTAAGGGAATTTCGTTGGGTTCTTCACCACGGAAACGGATATACTGTTTCATGGGTTCATCCCAGCCTCCTTCGGTAAGAATGTATTTCCGGAATTTTCCGGCGGTTTCCTGGTCAAAAATATCGCCGGTTTCCTTAAAGGCGTCAAAAGCATCGGCATCCAGGATCTCAGCCCACAGGTATACATAATAACCTACGGCATATCCGCCGTTGAAAATGTGTGAAAAATACGTGGAACGGTAACGGGGAAGGATCTCGTCAATAAGTCCGTATTTATTCAGGGTGTTCTTTTCAAACTCATTCACATCATATTCCTGCTCTTTATCGGCTGAGTGCCATTCCATATCAAGCAATGCGGCAGCTATGAATTCCACGGTCATAAAGCCCTGGTTGAAATGGCTGCTGTTTACCAGCCGTTCAATAAGTTCTTCAGGCATGGGTTCTCCTGTCTGGTAATGCAGGGCGTATTCTTTCAACACTTCCGGTTGAATGGCCCAATGTTCGTTGATCTGTGAAGGCAATTCCACCATATCCCGGGGCAATGCACCGCATATACGGTCGTAATCGCCTCGGCTAAAGAATCCGTCCAAAGCGTGGCCGAATTCGTGGAACAGTGTCTCGGCTTCATCCCAGCTTAAAAGAACCGGCTCTCCGTCTACCGAAGCGGGGAAATTGGTGGTCATCGTAACCAGGGGAAATTGTTCCGTTCCATCGGCATTTTTTCTGTAACTGCGTAACCCGGAACACCAGGCTCCGGCATTTTTCCCGGCTCTTGTGGGATAGTCCAGGTACAATACAGCCAGATGGCTTCCATCCCTGTCCTTTACTTCAAAAGTTTCTACGGAAGGATTGTACAGGGGAATATCGGTACGTTTTTCAAAGGTTAGCCCGTAAAGGTTGTTGGCTACGTAAAACAACCCGTCCCTGACGTTTTCCAATTTCAGGTAAGGTCTGATCTCGCTTTCGTCCAGGTCGTATTTTTCTTTACGCAGTTTCTCGGCATAATACCACCAGTCCCAACTTTCCAGCTTGAATCCGGCCCCTTTGCGATCGGCAATTTTCTGCATGGCCGCCAGTTCTTCTTTCGCAACCCGCGAGGCCGGTTCCCAGACTCTTTCCAGAAAAGAAAATACAGTTTCCGGAGTTTTGGCCATGTTGTTGACCAGTACAAAATCGGCGTATGTGTCAAATCCCAGGAGCTGAGCCCTGCGTACCCTCAGGTTGACGATCTTGCTGATGATCTCTTTATTGTCGTTTGCATTGTTGTTGTCGCCACGCATGTAATACCCTTTGTACAGCTTTTCCCTGAGGTCACGGTTGTGAACGTATTGCAGGAAAGGTATCCACGATGGTTTGTTGGGGGTGAAAACGTATTTTCCTTCCATCCCCAGCGACTCGGCCAGGCTGGCGGCTGCACGAATGTTGCTTTCGGGAAGACCGGTAAGATCTCCCACATTGTCTACGACCATTTTAAAGTTGTTGGTCTCGGCAAGAAGGTTTTGACCAAATTGAAGGCTCAGGTTGGAAAGCTGAGTATTGATGTCCTTCAGTGTTTCTTTGTCCTCATCTGACAGTGCTGCACCACCCCTGACAAAATCATCGTAATATTTTTCCAGTGTCCTCATTTGCTGGGCATCCAGATTCAGAGAGTCGCGTTTTTGGTAAAGGCATTCAATTCTTTCAAAAAGAACGGGATTTAGCTGGATCTCGTTACGGTGGCGGGTCAGTTCGGGAGTGATCTCACGGGCAAGTGCCTGCAATTCATCATTGGTGTCCGAACGGTTCAGAGTAAAGAAAGCAGCCGTAACACGGGAGAGAAGGTCTCCTGCCCTATCATAGGCGGCTACGGTGTTTTCGAATGTAGGTTCTTCCTGATTGTTAACAATGGTGTCAATTTCCATGCGGTGTTGTTTCATGGCTTCCCGGATGGCGGGCATAAAATGCTCTGTTTTTATCTTATCAAACGGGGGTGTCTGGAAAGGAGTGTTATACTCCTGTAATAAAGGATTGTTTTTCATTGGATTGGATGAACAGGCCACTAAGAAGCCCAATAAAAGGATTAGAAGTGTTTTTTTCATGATTTATATGGGTTTTGATTTTACTTTATTTACAAAATCGGTTATTTCGGCAGCAAAATGTTCCCAGGTAAGGATTTCCTTTTCTTTCCGGATGTTTTCCTTAAAAGGATTTCTGTCCATACTGAAAAATTTTCTTATTGCAAGTCCCACCGAGCGGGCATCAGTTCCGGCAGCCACCAGGCCGGTTCCCGGACCTTCTACGGCTTCTGCCAGGCCTCCGGCTGGAGTCACGATCAAAGGCACCTCATAGTGATACGCCATGGCAGAGATCCCGCTTTGCGTGGCTGTATGGTATGGCAGGACGCAGACATCAGCAGCAGAGAAGAAAGCGGGGACCTCCGAATCAGCAATATACCTATTAAATACCTTTACGGAGGAAGGATCTGGCAAGGCACGGATCTGTTTGTCGTATTTTTCAAAACTCCCGTAACTTTCCCCGGCGATAACCAATTGATACGTATCTCCCAGATCCGCGAACGCCTCCAGTAACAGGTCCAGGCCTTTGTAATCCCTGATAAAGCCGAAAAACAATAACGTTTTGCGATCATCATGCAGGCCTAGTTGTTTTTTTGCCTCTGCCGTAGGCATGGGGGCTCCAAAATGATCGTACAGGGGATGCGCTTTCATGATATAAGGGATCTTCGGATCCAGTGACAGGATATCGTCCCGGACTGTACGGCTCATGGCAATACACCCGTGGTTTTGCTTTAAAAACCAACGGGACAGGGCTTTGTCCAGGAAGGTTTTCTCATGAGGGACCAGGTTATCTACAATAGATACTACGGTGCATCCTTTATACTTTAATTGACGGGCAACCCAACCCAGTGACGGGGCAAAGAAAGGCATCCAGTAGCGCATTAAAAGCAGGTCAGGGTTGTATTTCAGGATTTGCCTTGCGGTACGGCCGTAGGAAAATGGATTTACGGAATCCAGTAAAGGAGTGCTCTCTATGAATATGGCCTGGTCGTCCTTGGGAATGCATTGGGTTTTTCCGGGAAAAAAGACCTTGGGATATTGCCTTTTGAAATTAAACGCTTTTACCTGGTGGACTTTTTCCAGTTCCCGGTAAAGATTGGCATTGAACTGGGCAATCCCCCCGCGATAAGGATAAAAAACAGATAAATAAGCGATTCTCATATCATACAAAGTTAGTATAATAATTAATTACAATGCACACCTGACCCACAGTGTAAAATAAAGTTCAATAACAAAAAAAGCACCCCGGGGGGGTGCTTTTTGTTACTGTGCTGAATGTCAGCACTATGCATCAAGTGTGCGTCGCACTATTGGCGGGGTCCTCTGTCCCTTCTTCCTCCGTCACTGCGATCTCCGCCTCGATTATCCCTGCGATCTCCGCCTCTGTTATCTCTGCGGTCCCCGCTACGACGGTCTCTGCCACCACGTCCTCCGCGTCTGTCAGAAGGCATATTGCCAGTTCCGGCAGCTGAAGCAGCTGTACCTATATTGGGGGAAAGATCACGTTTCCCGTATACTTCACCGTTACATATCCATACTTTGATACCCAGCACGCCTACTTTTGTATGTGCTTCAGCGAGTGCATAATCGATATCGGCACGGAAAGTATGTAAAGGAGTACGGCCTTCTTTAAATAATTCGCGACGTGCCATTTCGGCTCCGCCCAGACGACCTCCTATCAAAACCTTGATCCCTTCGGCTCCCATACGTATGGTGGAAGCCATAGCCATTTTGATGGCGCGGCGGTATGAAACGCGACCTTCAATCTGACGGGCTATGTTGTTGGCGACAATAGTAGCATCCAGCTCGGGACGTTTTACTTCAAAGATGTTGATTTGTACTTCTTTATTGGAAATTTTCTTAAGCTCCTCTTTCAGTTTCTCCACCTCCTGACCGCCTTTACCGATTATAATGCCGGGACGGGCTGTATGGATGGTTACAGTAATGAGCTTCAGAGTCCGTTCTATCACTACGCGGGATAAACTGGCCTTTGCCAGGCGGGTAGTAAGATATTGCCTGATCTTGGCATCTTCGGCCAATCTTTCTGCATAATTTCCGCACCAGCTTGAATCCCAACCACGGATGATACCTACACGGTTACTGATAGGATTAGTTTTTTGTCCCATATTATGCTTCTTTTACTGTTTGTTGTTTTTTGTCCAATACTATAGTCACGTGGTTTGAGCGCTTGCGGATCCTTGCGGCACGTCCCTGAGGAGCAGTCCGGATCCTTTTCAGAATTCTTCCACCGTCCACAGTAATGCTCTTTACAATTACGTTTCCGCTTTCCAACTCTTTCCTTTGTTCTTCATTCTTGGCTTCCCAATTGGCAATGGCCGATTTAAGAAGTTTCTCAAGACGTATGGAAGGTTCGTTTTTTGTATATTTTAAAATATCCAAAGCACGGTTTACTTCAACGCCCCGGATCAGATCAGCGACAAGACGCATCTTCCGTGGGGATGTAGGAACATTGTTCAGCCTGGCATAAGCTGTTTGTTTCCTTATTTCTTTCTGGCGTTCGGCCATTTTTCTTTTTCGAGCTCCCATTAGTGTTCTCTTTTTAACTGTTAACGATTGCCCGAGTGACCCTTAAATGTACGGGTGGGCGCAAATTCACCAAATTTATGACCGACCATATTTTCGGTTACATATACCGGAATGAATTTGTTTCCGTTATGCACGGCAACCGTATGGCCTACAAAGTCGGGAGAAATCATACTGGCCCTTGACCAGGTTTTCAGGACTTCTTTCTTTATTTTACCTTCATTCATGGCAAGCACTCTCTTTTCTAGACTTGCTTCAATGAAAGGACCTTTTTTTAATGAACGACTCATATTGCAAATTTTATCCGGTTATTTTTTCCTTCTGTCTTCTATAATGAATTTCCTGGAATTCTTTTTGGGATTACGTGTCTTGTATCCTTTGGCAGGTACGCCCTTACGTGAACGCGGGTGTCCGCCGGAGGCACGGCCTTCTCCACCACCCATTGGGTGATCTACAGGGTTCATAGACACACCACGGTTACGGGGACGACGGCCAAGCCATCTTTTTCTTCCGGCCTTACCGTGTTTTTCAAGACTGTGGTCAGGGTTGGAAACAGTTCCAACCGTAGCCCGGCAGGTAACCAGGACCATTCTTGTTTCACCGGACGGCAGACGAAGGATGGCATGATTACCTTCCCTTGCGGTCAACTGGGCATAAGCACCGGCACTGCGTGCCATGGCGGCTCCCTGACCTGGGTGTAATTCCACATTATGTACCAATGTCCCAAGAGGTATCTCGGACAAAGGAAGTGTATTGCCGATTTCCGGAGGAACACCGGGACCGGATTCAATTTTCTGTCCTACCTGCAAACCGTTAGGCGCTATGATATAGCGTTTCTCACCGTCTGCATAAGCAACCAAAGCAATGCGTGCACTGCGGTTGGGGTCGTATTCAATCGTTTTCACTGTGGCGGAATACTGGTCTTTGTCCCGTAAAAAGTCAATGATACGGTACTGACGCTTGTGGCCGCCTCCCATATAGCGCATGGTCATTTTGCCCTTGTTGTTCCTTCCGCCCGAGCTCTTTTTGGGAGCAAGCAACGATTTTTCAGGAACGCTACAGGTAATGTCATCGTATGCGCTTATGAGTTTATGTCTTTGACCGGGTGTTACCGGTTTAAATTTACGTACTGCCATAGCTTAAATATTGCTGTAGAAATCAATTTTGTCTTTACCTCCCAGAGTTATATACGCTTTCTTGAAGTGATTGGAACGTCCGGTAAGGAGCCCTGCCTTGGTATAACGGTTTTTGCGTTTTCCATGGTAGTTAACTGTATTTACATCTACCACTGTAACTCCGTACATGTTTTCAACCGCTTGCTTAATTTGCAATTTGTTGGCTCTGCGGTCAACAATAAATCCGTAACGATTCAATTTTTCGCCTTGAATCGTCATTTTTTCGGTAATTAAAGGCTTTATTAAAATATTCATCGTCAGGTAGATTGAGTTGTCCCTAAAAGCTCATTGATCACTGCCTCTACACCTTCTACCAGGATCAGGTTCTGGGCATTGACTATGTCGTATGTGTTCAGCTCATTGACCGTGATCACTTTGGCTTTTTCCACATTACGGGACGACAGGTAAATATTGTTGTTGTTATCGGGAAGCACCATCAGGACTTTCTTTCCTTCTACCTGAAGGTTTTTGCATATAGCAATAAAATCTTTGGTTTTTGGGGCTTCCATGTTAAAAGGCTCAAGTATGGTGATGGCCTGTTCCTGTGCTTTGTAAGATAAAGCCGAACAACGGGCCAGCTGTTTAAGCTTTTTATTGAGTTTGAAACGGTAATCCCTGGGCTGAGGACCAAAGATCCTGCCGCCACCAACAAATATCCCCGCTTTCAAACTTCCGTGGCGGGCGCCGCCGGAACCTTTTTGGCGAATGATCTTCTTGGTGCTATGGGCGATTCCCCAGCGTTCCTTAGTTTTATGGGTACCCTGGCGTTGATTGGCCAGGTATTGTTTCACATCAAGGTAGATCGCGTGGTTGTTTGGGTCTATACCAAAAACGTTATCGTCAAGAACTACTTTCTTTCCGGAATCCTGACCGTCAATTTTGTAAACTGAAATTTCCATACGACTATACCTCCACAATTACATAAGAGCCATTGGCACCGGGAACTGATCCTTTAACTACTAAAAGATTGTTCTCGGGAATGATCTTAATTACCCTGAGATTGAAAATTTTTACTTTATCTCCTCCCATACGGCCGGCCAGACGTTTTCCTTTGAAAACACGGGAAGGCCATGAAGATGCTCCCAAAGAACCCGGGGCACGGAGCCGGTTGTGTTGTCCGTGAGTTTGTCCTCCCACTCCGGAAAAGCCATAGCGTTTCACAACACCCTGAAATCCTTTTCCTTTGGAAATTCCGCTCACGTCTATCCAGTCAATCAGGCTGGGATCCAGAATATCTGTCACGAACACAGTGTCGCCCAAGTGCAATTCTTTGTCGAAATCATTGGGGAATTCCGCCAATTTGCGCTTAGGTGTGGTATTTGCCTTTTTGAAATGGCCCTGTAGGGCCGCGCTGGTGTGCTTTTCTTTTTTCTCGTCATAGGCAAGTTGTACGGCGGCATAACCATCTCGTTCTTCCGTACGAATTTGCGTAACTACACACGGACCAGCCTCAATTACAGTGCAGGGAACGTTTTTCCCGTTACTGTCGAAAACCGAAGTCATTCCGATTTTCTTTCCAATTAATCCAGGCATTGGTTGTTAATTTGGTGTTTATCAATAAAATGAACGTATTCCGCATAAAAATGCGGGCTGCAAAGATAGGTGTAATTTTGGTAAATGCAAAAATTTTAATACTCCTGCCAGCTCCTGATTTGAATATCTTCAACAGATAGCGAGCAGAAAGCCGTAATAAATGCATCGGCAAGACGGGCGTTGGTCAACAGCGGGATGTTCAGGTCAATGGCTGCCCTGCGGATCTTATACCCGTTGTCCAGTTCTCCGGAAGTGAGGTTCCGCGGAATATTGACAACAAGATCTATTTCTTTGTGGTGCAACATATCCAGTGCCTGCGGATGTTTGTCGCTCTCACTGGGCCAGTATACCCGCTGGCTTGGGATCCCGTTTTCTTTCAGGAACCTGTATGTACCTCCCGTTGCATACAAACGGTATCCTTTTGTATGCAACAATGCAGCGGTGTTTAACATGTCCACTTTCTGCCGCGGTGTTCCCGTGGAAAGCAGTACATTCTTTGCCGGGATCCTGTACCCGACGGCCAGCATGCTGATAAGTACCGCTTCCGGGGTGTCTTCGGCAATACAGCCCACTTCACCCGTAGATGCCATATCCACTCCCAGGACGGGGTCCGCTTTCTGCAGCCGGTTGAACGAAAACTGGGAAGCTTTTATACCAACATAATCCAGGTCAAATTCATTTTTTTCCGGACGTTCTACCGGAAGTCCCAGCATGATCCGGGTTGCCATTTCAATGAAATTGATCTTAAGGACTTTGCTAACGAAGGGGAAACTGCGCGAAGCACGCAGGTTGCATTCTATGACCTTTATCTCGTTCCCTTTGGCCAGATACTGAATATTAAACGGTCCGGAGATATGCAATTCCCGGGTAATCTGGCGACTGATCCTTTTTATGCGCCTGAGGGTTTCCACGTATAGCTTTTGCGGCGGGAACTGAATGGTAGCATCTCCGCTGTGTACCCCGGCAAATTCCACGTGTTCACTTATGGCATATGCGATGATCTCCCCATCTCTTGCCACGGCATCCATTTCCACTTCCTTGGCGTTTTCAATGAACTGGCTCACCACTACCGGGTGTTGCTTGCTGACATTGGCTGCCAGTTTCAGAAATCGCTCCATTTCTTCAAAGTTGGAACAAACGTTCATGGCTGCACCGCTCAACACGTAACTCGGTCTGACCAAAACAGGGAATCCCACTTCCTCAACAAAATGTTCGACGTCTTTCAAAGAAGAAAGTTCCTTCCAGCGGGGCTGGTCCACTCCAATACGGTCCAGCATTGCCGAAAATTTATGGCGGTCTTCTGCGTTGTCAATATACCGGGCAGGAGTACCAAGAATGGGAACCTGCTGCTTATCCAGGATAATGGCCAGGTTGTTGGGGATCTGACCTCCTGTGGAGATGATAACTCCTTTAGGCGTTTCCAGTTCCACGATATCCATGACCCGCTCGTTGGTCAGTTCGTCAAAATACAGGCGGTCACACATGTCGTAATCAGTGGAGACTGTTTCCGGATTGTAATTGATCATAACCGAACGCCATCCTTCCTTGCGGATGGTCAGCAGTGCCTGTACCCCGCACCAGTCAAATTCCACGGAGCTGCCTATGCGATAGGCCCCGGATCCCAGTACAACTATGGATCTCCCGTCCTTTTCGTAATCTATATCATGTTCAGACCCGCCGTATGTAAGGTAAAGGTAATTGGTTTGGGCCGGATATTCTGCGGCCAGCGTATCTATCTGCTTTACAACAGGGACGACTCCCAGGTTTTTTCTCAGGGAACGGATTTGCAGGGGATGCTCCTGTGTCATTTTATTTTTCCACAAGGCCCGTGCGATCTGAAAATCGGAAAAGCCCTGCCGTTTTGCCAGTTTTAGCAAATCCCGCTGTTGCTCTCCCCATCCATCACCGTTTATATCATTCGGGGGGGGTGTTTTCTCCAGTTGCCTGCCAGTCTGAATGATTCCCATGAGTTTTTGCAGAAACCACCTGTCTATCCGGGTAAGGTCATAGATCTGTTCCACGGTATAACCGGCCTTCATGGCTTTGCTGATAACAAAGATCCTCATATCTGTAGGTTCCCTGAGGGCTTTGTCTATATCTTCCACAACAAGGTCCCTGTTTTCCATAAACCCGTGCATTCCCTGTCCGATCATGCGCAATCCTTTCTGGATGGTTTCTTCAAAAGTGCGTCCGATGGCCATTACCTCTCCCACGGATTTCATGCTGCTGCCAATTTCCTTGACTATTCCCTGAAATTTACCCAGGTCCCAGCGGGGAATTTTGCACACTACATAATCAAGTGCCGGTTCAAAAAAAGCGGGAGTGGTCCGTGTAACTGAATTTTTCAATTCATGGAGCCCGTATCCCAGGGCCAGTTTGGCCGCCACAAAAGCCAACGGGTAGCCGGTAGCTTTGGAGGCCAGGGCAGACGAACGGCTTAACCGGGCATTGACCTCTATGACACGGTAGTCTTCACTGGCTGTGTCAAGGGCATACTGAATGTTACATTCTCCCACTATCCCTATATGCCTGATGATCTTAATGGCCATTTCCCTCAAATGCTGGTATTCGCTGTTATTAAGTGTCTGGGAAGGAGCCACCACTATGCTTTCACCGGTATGAATCCCCAGGGGGTCAAAGTTCTCCATGTTGCATACCGTGATGCAATTATCGTATTTATCCCGGACAACTTCGTATTCGATTTCTTTCCAGCCTTTCAGGCTTTTCTCCACCAGTACCTGAGAAGCAAACGCAAAGGACTTTTCTGCCAAAATTGTCAATCCTTCCCGATTGTCACAAAAACCAGAGCCGAGTCCTCCCAGCGCGTAGGCCGCCCGCAATATGACGGGATATCCCAGCCTTTCTGCAGCATTTATGGCCTCTTCCATGGTATTGACTGCAACACTCTGAATGGTCTTAATATGGATCTGGTCCAGTTTTTTGACAAAAAGATCCCTATCTTCTGTTTCTATAATGGCGCTGATGGGTGTTCCCAGTACTTTCACACCGTATTTTTCAAAAACCCCGCATTTATAAAGTTCTACACCGCAATTCAGAGCCGTCTGTCCCCCAAAGGCAAGAAGAACACCACCCGGTTTTTCTTTTTTAATGACCTGTTCCACAAAAAAAGGCGTAACCGGCAAAAAGTATACAGAGTCGGCAATCCCTTCTGATGTCTGAACTGTGGCAATATTGGGATTGATCAGAACCGTTTTTATGCCTTCTTCCCGAATGGCTTTCAGGGCTTGAGATCCGGAATAATCAAATTCTCCCGCCTCTCCTATCTTAAGAGCTCCCGAGCCGAGTACCAGTATCTTCTCTATCTTCATAAGGCTATAACAATTCTATGAATTCATCAAAAATGGGCAAGGTATCTGTAGGGCCGCTGGCCGCTTCCGGATGGAACTGGGAAGTGAAGAATGGTTTTGATCTGTGCCGGATCCCTTCGTTGGTGCCGTCATTGAGGTTTGTATACAAGGGCACCCACTCATCACCCAGGCTGGCAGTATCCAGGGCAAACCCGTGATTTTGTGAAGTAATGTAACACTTCCCCGTATCTGCATGGCGTACAGGCTGGTTGTGTCCCCGATGCCCGTATTTCATTTTATAAACCTTTCCCCCTGCGGCAAGACCCAGGAGCTGGTTGCCCATACAAATGCCACATACCGGCTTGTTTCCTTCCAGAGCCTTTTTCAAATGTTTTACAATGGGCCGGCACATGGCAGGATCACCGGGTCCGTTGCTTATAAATACGCCATCGTGTTCTATTGTGTTGAAATCGTAATTCCAGGGGACCCTTATTACGGTTACTCCCCTTTTGAGCAGACAACGTATGATGTTGTGTTTGACACCACAATCCAGCAAAACAACTTTCCTGGCCCCGGGGCTCCCTTCGTAGGTTATGACCTCCCGGCAGGAAACACGTTCTACCTGGTTAATGAGGTTAGGATCGGTAAATGGTCTCTTTTGCGAGTCATCGTCTCCGATCACCAGCTTTCCTTTCATGGATCCTTTTTCACGGAGCAATTTGGTCAGGGCACGCGTATCAATGTCGTAAACACCAGGGATATTCTCCTCTTTAAGCCATTGATCCAGGCTTTCCATGGCGTTCCAGTGGCTGTACCCAGAGCTGTGATCAAAGACAACCAGACCCTCAACGTGTATTTTCTCGCTTTCCATATAGCGGGAAAGCCCGTTCTGCATCAAAGTTCTTTCGGGAACCCCGTAATTTCCAACCAGGGGGTATGTCATCACGAGGATCTGTCCTGCATAGGACGGATCCGTCAGGGACTCGGGATACCCGGTCATTGCCGTATTGAATACCACTTCCCCGGATACGGATCTTTCATAACCGAATGATCTCCCCTCATATACTGTCCCGTCTTCCAGAATGATTCGTGCTTTGCTCATTTTTTTATACTAAAAACCGCGCAAAGTTAGGAAAAAGGATCCATTAAGAACGGATTGAAATGGTTTTTCTAAGTTTAATATCCCGGGATGAAGTTCCCAGTAAAAGTTCAATTTTACCGGGGTCGGGAACCCACTCGTCAGTCGTCTCATTCCAATATTGTAGTCTTTCGGCAGGGATTTCCAATGTGACTTTGGCAGATTCACCAGGAGCCAACGATACCCTTTTGAAAGCTTTCAATTCTTTTTCAGGCCATTCCACATTGGATTCGGGCCTGTGTACATATAACTGCACAACCTCTTCTGAAGCATAATTTCCCGTGTTTTTCAGTTGGAACGTTACTTTTATCACTTCCCGGGTATCGTAAATTTCTTTTCCCGTTTCCATGGAAGCATAACCGAAAGTCGTATAGGACAAACCGTGACCGAACGGATAGAGAGGGTCGATCTTCTGGGCATTAAACCACCGGTACCCCACGTAAATATCCTCGGTATAAAGAGCTTTGTCAAAATTCGGGTAAGTTTTCAATGCGTAAGCCGGAGAATCCTCCAGTCGTACCGGGAAGGTAAAGGGAAGCTTCCCGGAAGGCACTACGTTGCCCAGCAATACATCGGCCAGGGCATTCCCGCCTTCAGATCCGTTGAACCAGGATACCAGTATGGCGGGAGAGCAAGCTTCTATTGTTGTAAGATTTACGGGAGCTCCGGTTACCACCACGGTTACGATCCGGGGATTGACTTCCGCAATTTTCTTTATCAACTCGTCCTGCAACGAAGGCAGAATGATGTTCATTCTGTCGGCTCCTTCCGTTTCCACTTCACGGTTGTTCCCTGCAAAGAAAAGCACCAGATCGGCTCCGGAGGCGGCTTCCAACGCTTCGGCAAGTAACGTTTCATCCAGTTTCGCCCCGGCTGTGGCACTGCCGGAAAGCATGCCTCCCGTTCCGGTCAGCATAACACCCCCCAAAATGCCTCCGCGTTCACGGTCTTTCCGGGAAAAACTTTCGTATCCCCGGGCAAAGACCAAAGATGTCCTATCCCCGATCTTTTTCTGCAAAGCTTCCAGTGGTGTCACTTCGTAACGGGCTTTCACACCGGCCCCGATGCCTCCTGTGGCATGTTTGCGTATGGCATTGTCCCCGATCACGGCAATTTTGCTGTGTTTTTCAATATCAAGTGGAAGCAGGTCGTCTTTGTTCTTAAGCAATACTATGGCTTTGGTTGCAATTTCATAGACCATCCGACCGTGTTCGGGTGTACTGACGGCTGTTTCATGGGATGTTTCCTCCACCGTATCAATGTTCAGCCGCACCCGCAGGATATTGGCCACTTTCTGATCGATCACCTCTTCCGGGACGGCTCCGCTGCGGACCGAGTCAAGTAGAGCCTGGCCAAAGAACCTGCCACCCGGCATTTCCACATCCAGACCGGCCAGTGCGGATTTTACGGTACTGTGTGTCCCGCCCCAGTCAGATATGACCATTCCCCGGAAGCCCCATTCTTCACGCAATATCCGATTTAGCAGCATTTCGTTTTCGGCACACCACGACCCGTCCACTTTGTTGTAGGCGGCCATAACTCCCCAGGCTCCGGCTTCTTCCACGGCAGCACGGAAAGGCGGCAGATAGACCTCCCGCATGGCACGTTCGCTTACCCGTACATCTACCATACCCCGGTTGTTTTCCTGGTTATTCAGAGCGTAATGCTTTATGCAGGCGGCAGCCCCGTTATCCTGAACACCATGCACGTAACCTACTGCCAGGCGGGCACTCAAAAAGGGATCTTCGCTAAAATACTCATACGTTCTGCCCCCTGTGGGGATCCGCTGAATATTTATAGCCGGGCCGAGTATCATGTCTTTCCCGCGTGTCCTGGCTTCCTCTGCCATCCCTTTTCCGTAAAGCCGGGCCATCTCTTCGCTCCAGGTAGCCGCCAGGGCAGAGCCGGTAGGAAAGAAAGTCGCCGAGTCTGTGGTCAGTCGCAGAGGAGCCCATGAATGGGTTTCCAGTTCTTCACGGATCCCGAACGGACCGTCTGCGTATTTTATGGGTGCGATGTTCAATCGTTCCACACCGGAAGAAGTAAACATGGTCTGACCGTGCAGCATACCTACTTTTTCTTCAAGTGTCATCTGCTCAGTAAGTTCGTGTATTTGTGTTTCAATATCAACGTGGCATGCGGACAGAATGCAAGTACAAAGTAATAAGAGTGTATTTTTCATACGGCAAATATAATAATTCAGAAAACAAAAATGTATATTTGTGAGTAAGCTAACAACTTAACCTGATTGATAATGAAACGCCTGTACATTTTCACGCTGCTATTGTTTTCCGGATTGGCCCTTCATGCGCAAAGACCATATTTTTGTATTACGGGAACGACGGAGAAACTTCCGGTTATACCCGGATTACCGTAAAAAATGTTGAAGAATCTAACGGAAATTACTCCATACATCTGTCTTTGCCAGCGACCGTCAGCTTTTGTTCGAGCCTGCAGATATGACCGTTTCTATAGAAAATGGCAATGTTTCTGCATCATTCGGTACCGTTGGTATCATGGGGGTTCCCGGAGATGTTCCCCATATTCGGTCACGCCTGGCTGTAGGTCAGGAACTGTCTTTTACATCTGAGATCCTGTCTCACAAAGTTACCGGACGTGAAGAACTGAAAACACCGGCCGGAACATTTAAGTGTTACATTGTTGAAATGACAACCGAAGCCCGTGTTTTTGGCTGCAGATCCACGTCCACAACACGCAATTGGTACGCCCGGGGCCTGGGAAGTATTAAATCCGAAACCCTGGATGAAAACAGGAATATTACCGGATCACAAATTTTAGTAAAACTGGAGAACTGAAAATGAAACGTTTACTGATTACCCTTATGATACTTGGCCTGGCATGCACTACAACCCAGGCACAATCCATTCTTCGCCGGCTGGAAAGAGCGGCAAGAACCACTGCAGAACGTACAGCGGAACGAAAAGTAGAAGAAAAGGTGGAGGAAGGTGTTTCGAAAGCCCTGGATGAAGCGTTTGAAGAAGGAGAAAAGAAAGAGCAGAAAGACGGACAGACGGACAGGAAGAAGACCGCGATAACCAAGAAAAGACAGACCGTCCGGTTTCCCGGAGGGCCGTTCAAAACCATGACCTGGTGTACGATGACTGGGACCTGGAAGAAGAGGACAGAGAAATGATCAAACGGACAGGGCAATCCGGATCCTACGGGCGTGCCTCTGACAGCCCCGGCAGAAGCCAGGCGTCTGCTTCCGGTCAGGCCCCAACCTCGGCAAGTCCCCAAAGCAGAAGGGCCCAGATGGAATGGGCAAAATCCGACTTTGTGGCCGGGGATGAGATCTTCTTTGAAGACAACCTGGCCGGAGAACAGCTTGGAGAGTTTCCCTCCCGCTGGGACATTATTGAAGGGAATGCCGAGGTAGTGCGCATTGACGGCGTACGTATTATTAACCTGCCCAATATGGCAGCCCCGCAGTGTATGATCCTGGGCCAGGGCTGGGCCGTTCCCAACACCACCTACATCAGGAACATCCGCATAGCCAAAGGAGCCGTACCCCTGTACGACCGGATGATGCAGGACGGAAAGTTCATCAGCTACGGAATCACCTTTGACACGGG
This sequence comes from Bacteroidales bacterium, assembly GCA_011620605.1. Classification (GTDB taxonomy): domain Bacteria; phylum Bacteroidota; class Bacteroidia; order Bacteroidales; family UBA932; genus DMER64. Next base: position 57,227 of record WOYW01000016.1, read on the forward strand.
CAAGAGCGTTATCAAGCCCGAGTCGGCCGGAGAGCTGAACCGGATCGTGCAACTGCTCAAAGAAAACCATTCCCTGCGCTTTAGCGTGGAAGGCCGCGCCAAAAACCGCCGTGTGGAATTCGTGAAATTATAGCTCGTGCATACCATTTTCCTGGAAAATCCGGGTTTTGCGGGTAACCCCGGAACCCGGGTTTCTGTTATTTTCAGCTGTTGAAAATGCGACCACTTCGGATCTGGCTACTTTGATATAAGGTGGGAAGTGACTGTTTTGCCGTATTTCACTGCAACTGACTGATTATGTGTATTATATGGATCCGATGTTGTTTTGAAGTACTTCCTACCCTTCCGGAAAACGGGCTGTTCTTGTAAAGGTAGGAAATCACGGAATTTTATTATATTTCTGTAACATGCTGTTTTATTAACATATAGGTGTTTTTAGGATTAATTTTTCACTTCCGACCTTTCCAAAATCTTGTTTGGAAAAAACAGTTTCTTTAACTTCGTAACATTGGAGTCGTAGGGAAGAAATGATGATGAAGCTTTATCATTTATGTGTCAGTTCGCCGGAGGTAATGTTTCGTGTTCCGGCAGATTACATTCAGGGTATCAACAGAGCCTGTCTGGCAGCACATGATCATAATGTCAAGTTATGGGCTTATGCATTTATGTCAAACCACTTTCATCTGATCGCTCAGGCAAGTGATCCCGTTCCCTTTATCAGTTCGCTCAGAAACGGATATAGCAAATGGTTCAACAATAAATATTCCAGGTCAGGCCCGTTAGGATACCGAAGTTTTCACTGCGTAGAACTCGACAATGGAGAACGCATAATAGAAGTTGTTACATATGTAATAAAAAATGCAGTACACCACAATGTTGCTGCGTATCCCACAGGTTATCCGTTTTGCTCGGCAAGGTATTATTTTATAAGGGATTTTGGTTATCAGAACCTATATATCCCATTGGAAACGTGGAATGAACAACGACAATTTATTTCACGTAAAGAAAAACTTCCCGAGGGTTATGTGCTGGATAAGTCAGGTTTGTTAATTCAGGAAAACATATTACAGATCAAAAAGGTCGAACAAATCTATGGCAGTCCCAGAAAGTTTTCGTTCTATATGAACAAACTATCTGGCGAAGAATGGGCTGTTATGCAAGTGGAATCATGGATGGGGGTAAAAGTTAAGGATTTACTGGGAAGTGTAAAATTACTGAAAAATGTAAACAGGATCAACGATATAAACATGTGCGAATATATAGACGAATGGTTGTTGAAAAATAAAAAAGGAGCACCTTATACAATTCTTTCGATTAACGAAAAACTAAGATTGGCCGCACAGTTCAGACGTCGGGGAATAGGTACTGGCCAGATATCCCGTTGTCTGGTAATATCTGAAGACATACTGATAAATTCTGTGGGTTCTTCCAGGATATGACCAGCTTTCCCGGCGCAGAAGCAACAGGTGGAGAATGTGTTGCCGAATCAGAACGTTACTGTCCGGGCGGGATCGGTAAAAGTGTTGAAGGTGGCGGTAACATCTTTCAGATAAAGGACCAGTGTGTTTTCGTCGTCGGCCTTGTACATGCTTTTCAATTGCGGATATTGATCCAGAACGTATTGTTTTGCCTCTAAACGTTCATCGGCAACTACTTTGGCTTCAATACGCAACCACACACCTTTTCCGGGATCGTAAGCACAGATCTCCACTTTGGGGTTGGTCAGCATTTGCCTGGCAACATTCTTTTTCCTGCCGGTCTGAATGTATAGGTTCTGTTGAAAAATGACGGCAGTTCCAAAGGGACGTACTCTGGGCTGGTCCCCATCAACGGTGGCCAGGTAATATACCCCGCAGGTTCTTAGAAATTCATACACTTCCTGCATGGCCTGTTCGCTTTGAGGATTGCGTTCTGCCTGTTGCTCATTCCGGTCTGAAGCAAAACAGGTGGCTGTCAGCAGGGAAAAAAGTAAAAAAAATATTATTCGTGTCTTCATAATGTATAATTATTAAAGCTTGCTTTTAAGGTTCGAATTGTCGGCCGTAGTCAAATAACTGCAAGTCTTCCCGTGTCTTTACTCTACATCACTGACCAGGGGAAACAGCCTGATCACTTTTTCCACTGGAAGGGCTTCAACGGTCCTGCCGTATATGCCTGTTATGGTATGGGCTGCAAAGAGCGAATTCAGGATGGCTTCTTCCGTGGCTTCTATAGCGGCCATAAAAAGTGGTGAACATTGATCATTGTGCAGGTAATTAGCTGTAAAAATTGGTGAGACATGCCCGTTTTGATCGTAGGTGCTACGTATCAGGTTTTCAGGATCTACCGACAGGGCTATTACATAATCTCCGCTGCCGTTGGAGGCAATACCACCTGTACGGGCCAGTCCCATTATGCCGCGTTTGGCTAGTCTTTCCAGGTTGCGTTCACCAAGCGGTGCATCGGTAATGATCACGATCATACAGGAACCGTCCGCATCCGGAATACGCATAGCTTCCTTTTCTTCTATGGCTGCCGCATGAGGGGGCCCTTCCTGCCAAATACTACTTTGAGCATTCAGCTGATCTTTATAGGAAAAATGTCCCAGGCGTTCTCCCACATTGATCCCGTCAATTTGTAAAACACCGCCAAAATTGGTCTGTACCAGCACCCCAACGGTGTATCCTCCCAAGTCCTGGGGCAACACCCTGCTTGAAGTCCCGATCCCCCCTTTGAAGCCAAAACAGACTGTTCCTGTTCCGGCTCCCACGTTGCCTTCCTGAACAGGGCCCGGTCGTGCGTTTGTCAAGGCTTCCAGAACATGATCCGGTGTTACATGCCTGCCCCTGATATCATTCAGCGCGCCGTCGTTTGTTTCTCCAACTACCGCATTGACAGACAAGACATTTTCATTTCCTTTTTGAGCCAGGGTATATGTTATCAATCCTTCCATCCCCGCAGCTACCGATAATGTATTCGTCAAGATGACAGGGGTTTCAATATTCCCCAACTCCCTGATCTGAGTGGTACCTGCCATTTTCCCGTAACCGTTACCGGCCCAGAAGGCAGCGGGCACTTTTTCACGGTAAATGTTTCCCGGATGAGGAATGATGGCAGTCACCCCCGTTCTGATGCTGTCTCCCTCTATAAGTGTAACGTGACCTACCGCCACTCCTTTCACATCGGTAATGGCATTCATGGGTCCCGGTTTCATAACACCGGTACGTATCCCGTAATCTCTCATCCTGGGTTTTTGTGCAAAACCGTGCATGGGCATGCCGTATAACGCAAGAGAAAGACTAAGAAAAATGAAGAAATGCTTCATAATAAGAATTTTAAATATTTTAACAAAGTTAAAAATTCATTATATTTGAGATGTATTCTGAATCACTTCTTTGCTTTTATGCTTGCAATTTCTGTACGTATGAAAAAAATATTCTTCTTTCATTAGTTATTCTGGTTGTCCTGAATGCATGCGGTACGGCCGCTTTTACGGGATGGTCACGGCTTTGACCGAGTACCTTGCAGGCATCGGTCGCCCGGATTATCTGACCGGACTGGACTGGGAGTTTAATCTGGTGGATGATCCCGCTGTCAATGCTTTCTGCCTGCCAAACGGTAAAATTGTACTCTTCGAGGGACTTTTGGAATTTGCCGATAATCCCAACCACCTTGCGATCGTGATAGGACATGAAATGGCACATGCAGTGGCACGACACGGAAACGAACGCATGAGCCAGCAAGCTCTCTTGCAATCTGCAGGCCAAATTGCCACCCAGGTATTCAGCCAGACCAAATACGGACAAAATGCACAGGCCGTTGAGCTTTTTGCCCAAGCATTCGCTTTTGGCAGTAATGTGGGCATTGTCTTGCCCTTCTCTCGCAAGCATGAATATGAAGCCGACCGTATAGGACTTTATATTATAGCCCTGGCCGGTTACGATATTTATCAGACGCCTTTGTTCTGGGAAAAGATGATGGGAGATAAAAAATCTTCCTCTTTCGATTTCCTTGGCACGCATCCGGTCGATACTAAAAGAATTGCAACCATATCTGCAAGTCTGGACGAGGCTGCAAAATATTACCGTGACCCGGGAGAAGCAATACCCGTAGGGAACTAACTTAATCCTGTAATAATCCCGTCATTGATATCCATAAACATTGCCTGGGGTTTCTTGGGCAAGCCGGGCATTCGTAAAATATCCCCGGCAATGGCCACTATCATGCCGGCCCCGTTGTTTACTATCAACTCGTGGATGTTCATCTCAAAGTCCTTAGCTACTCCGTATGCTTTGGCATCGGTAGAGAAAGAGTATTGTGTTTTGGCAATACATACCGGGTAATGGGCCATTCCCATTTCTTCTATCATTTTCATGTTGTCCCGGGCCGTTTCATAATAAAAAATGTTTCTGGCACCATATAGGTTGCGGGCTATCTTTGAGATCTTTTCTTCAATGGAGTCCTCATCATTATATGTAAACACCAGGGGAGTGGAAGGCTTTTTCTCTATAGTTTCCACTACGGTCCGGGCAAGTTGGGCAGCTCCGGCCGCTCCTTCCGCGTACGCGTTATTCACCGCAAAAGGTATGTCCAGACGGGCACAACGTTCCCGCACCAGATCTATCTCCTGATCGGTATCGGTATCGTATCTGTTCAGGGCTACTACCACACTCTGCCCGAAGGAACGCAGGTTTTCAATATGTTTTTCCATATTGGCCAGCCCTTGTATAACCGCTTCCGGAGCATGTTCCTTCAGTTTGGATATTTCCTGACCTCCATGCATCTTCAATCCCTGCAGCGTAGCCACCAGTACCGTAAGTTTGGGTTGAAGACCGCCTTTTCTGCATTTGATGTTGAAGAATTTTTCGGCTCCTAAATCGGCCCCGAAGCCGGCTTCTGTGACCACATATTGGGCATGTGTCATTGCCATTTTTGTGGCCACCAGGGAATTACAACCGTGCGCTATGTTGGCGAACGGTCCCCCGTGAATAAATGCCGGTGTTCCTTCCAGGGTTTGGACCAGGTTGGGATGTATGGCATCCTTGAGCAAAATGGCAATCGCTCCTGCCACGCCCAGATCGTCTACGTAAAAAGGAGTCCCGTCGTGTTCATAGCCCAAAACGATCCGTCCGATCCTTTTTTTCAGATCGTCCAGATCTTTGGATAGGCAGAGAATGGCCATAATTTCCGAGGCAGGGGTAATGTCAAAGCCTGTTGCCCTTGTGATCCCGTTGGTTTTGGCCCCCACGCCGGTAATAATGCTGCGCAGTGTGCGGTCGTTGACATCCAGGACCCTTTTCCACACGATCTCCCTTAGGCATTTTTCTTTATTCTGGTTCTGGTAAAGAAAGTTTTCAAGCAATGCCGAGATCATGTTGTTGGCTGCCGTTATGGCGTGAAAATCTCCGGTAAAGTGCAGATTGATGTCTTCCATAGGAACCACTTGGGCATATCCACCGCCTGCCGCACCACCTTTCATTCCAAAACATGGACCGAGTGAAGGCTCACGAAGTGCCACAATAGCTTTTTTCCCTATATGGTTCAACCCCATGGAAAGCCCTATGGAAACCGTTGTTTTTCCCACGCCCGCCCGGGTAGGTGTGATGGCGGTGACAAGTATCAGGTTGCTCTCGGCTACTTTTTTATCATCTATTTGATCAACGGGGACTTTGGCCATATAATTTCCGTAAAGGTTCAGGTCTTCACAGGCAATTCCCGCATGAGATGCTACGGCACTTATATTTTGCATTTTATATGCATGTGCAATTTCAAGATCCGTTTTCATAATAACTTTTGTTGTTTATCCAAAAATACGAAATCCTACCGTATTTGGAGGTGGAGGGAGTAAAGAGGATAAAATTGGTCAAATAACCTAATCCCTGACACAACGAACAGATAGCCCCATTTCCTTTCTTTCTTCGTAACTGCGAAAGTTGCCGCTATAGTTGTACAGGGGCCAGTTCCGGACGCTACCTGTTCCGTCCTCTGTAGAACTCCACCAGTCGCCGTAGTCACCAATGGCGTTGAATGTACCACGGTTGTATGAACGGTTGCCCCCCGGAAGAGCTGTAAAGCCACTTGAATTCGTTGCGTCTGTGTTGGGGGTTGTCCAATGAGCAGTTCCAGCTTCTTTCATTTTGCCTCCTGCAACAGAGGCTCCCCCTAAATATTCAGTTAATTGTGTCCACTCTGCATCACTGGGCAGGTGCCAGCCATCGGGACAGGCAGTCAATGCTGCCTGCCAGTTGTAGAGCACGCCGTAGGTTTTGTAGTTATCAAAGGCTTTTGCTTTTGCTACATCTTCATATTCATAGTCATAGCCGTAAACATAGTAATAGGGTTCTGTATCAGAACCTGTTTGCGGATCTACCACACCAGGAAGATACGCCAGATTCTGGGCCATCCAAGTTTGCTCCCCTATGGTTACAGTATTGTAAACTTTGCCATCACGATGGTCTTTAAATGTGTCAGGAAGGTCTTGCGACCAGCAGGAGTATGACAGTGCACCGGCTAGTAAGAAAAGGATAATTTTTTTCATGGCTTGCAAGTTTAATGAGAAATTGTATGTAAAAAGGAACACGTAACTTCTTAGTAATTCATTCTTTGGAAGGCAATGAAAGAAAACCGGCAATAAAAAGCCCTCATCTTTGGCTTTATTAGCACCTGACTTAAAACTTTACATAACATCCTAAATATAACAATATAAATCGAATCAACAATTATCTCAATTCCAAATCATTTTGAATTCGAGAGTTACTAAGGGGGAGTTGTTATAGTACAGTTTCAGTAACAAAAGAAGAAAGCCTTGTAATTCTTTATGAATCAAGGCTTTTTTATTTTGTGCTCGGGACGGGAATCGAACCCGTACGGACATTACTGTCCACAGGATTTTAAGTCCTGCGTGTCTACCTATTCCACCACCCGAGCGGCCACAAAGTCAATGAGTATCTTCAAAAAAACCTCTCGCCGGGAGAGGTTTGGAGCGGAAAACGAGATTCGAACTCGCGACCCTAACCTTGGCAAGGTTATGCTCTACCAACTGAGCTATTTCCGCATACTTTCAAAATGGGAATGCAAAGTTAGCGTTTTTTTTCTCTTGGGCAAAAAAAACAGCGTTTTAGAGCAGCCCTCCTTCAAACTGTTCCAAAAACCTGACATCATTCTCAAAATAGAGGCGTAAGTCCTTAACCTGCCATTTGAGCATGGCTATGCGTTCCACGCCCATTCCGAACGCATATCCCGTATATTTTTTGGAGTCAATTCCCGAAGCTTCCAGTACGTTGGGATCCACCATTCCTGCTCCCATGATCTCCAGCCACCCCGTATTTTTACAAATATTGCAGCCTGTTCCCCCGCAAATATTGCAATTCACGTCAACCTCCGCAGATGGTTCGGTAAAAGGGAAATAGGAAGGCCGTAGACGAATCTTTGCCGAGGATCCGAACATTTCTCGTACAAAAAGCAAGATCGCCTGCTTGAGATCTGCAAAAGAAACGTTTCCGTCTATATACAATCCTTCCACCTGGTGAAAAATGCAATGGGCCCTTGCCGATATGGCTTCATTTCGGAACACCCTGCCCGGGCATACCACCCGGATGGGGGGCTTTTGTTTTTCCATGGTCCTTACCTGTACCGAACTGGTATGCGTCCGTAACAATACCGGATTATCACTGCCGTTATTGATAAAAAAGGTATCCTGCATATCCCTGGCAGGGTGATCGGCCGGAAAGTTCAGGGCACTGAAAACATGCCAGTCGTCTTCAATCTCGGGACCTTCCTGAACGGTAAATCCCATTTTTCGGAAAATATCCAGGATCTCACGCCGCACAATGGAAATGGGATGCCGTGATCCGGTATTGAGAATATCGGCCGGCTTGGTCAGATCCTCCGTTGTCTGCTTCTTGCTGCCTCTAAAGGCAAGCCGTTCCTTTTGAGCGTTAATCGTTTCCAGGGCTTTGTTTTTTATCAGGTTTAACTGTTTCCCAAACTCCCTTTTTTCCGCCGGATCAATGCTCTTGAATTCTTCAAACAATGCCGTAAGTATTCCTTTTTTACCTAAAATGCGAATACGGAATTCCTCCACTTCAGCCGGAGTTGCCGGATGAAAGGTGTCCAGTTCCTGCATCAGACTGTTTATCCTGTCCCTCATCTTCTTCTTAATAGTATTACGTTAATGTCCAGAAAAGATGCAATGCCTCCTCAAGAGAGTCGGTATGCAACGTTTTTTCAATATTGGGGGCATCATAAGTTCTCTTAATGGAGCAATACATGGTATAAGGTCCATCCATGCTGTAAACGCAGCGATGCCCCTTTGTCAGTGCTTCTTTTACATCCGCCCTTATACGTTCACAGGCAACTTCGGGATGAAGGCAAACGGCAGAACAACGGGAAAGTCCTTTCTTTACAGCCGTGGTTACTATGTTCCCGAACAGCTCTTTCGCCTGACGGCATGCAGCTTCATCCCCTGAAAGATAAACCACCGGCACATCGTACATTCCGGCCACCAGGGCGTTGTATCCCATTTCTGGTAATGATATCCCGTTAAGGGAAAATTCGTCCACAGCGCGTGCCATTGTATGACACATTACTCCGTCGGTAGTTCCGGCTTTTGCATGATAACCCAGGAATAATACGGCATCGTATCCCTTTTCTATGGTAAGGATCATAGCCCGGAAATCCTCTGAACACCGGCCTTTAATATGAAAAGCTCTTTTGTCCAATAATTCGGGGATCAGCGCTTTGTTCCCGCCGTGACCGTCACGGACATATACTTCCATAGCACCGGCATCAAAAGCTCCGGCTACGGCAGCATTCATTTCTTTTGTATACTGAACACGGTTCCTTTCGTAATCCGGATGGCCTGGAGTAATAGAATCCCAGTCACACGCTGTGGCAATGCCTTCAATGTCTCCTCCAATAAGAATTTTCATTATATTATTTTAAACCCATTTAACCGCTTTACGTCTCAGGGGCAGTGTCATGCAGCGCGCGCCGCCTCCGCCGCGGGCAAGTTCGGCTCCCACTATGGTAACCACACATTTCCTGAGCTTGTTAATATTTACCTTCCCCGACGTAACATCTTCCGAAGTAACGATCTCAAACCCGTGTTTGGACATTTCGTTAAGGGTATGTTCATTGCGGGCGTAGGATATGACTTTGCCGGGCGCAAATGCAAAGAAATTCGCCCCGGAATGCCACTGTTCCCGTTCCTGGTCCCATTCATCATTCCCGCCACATGATATGGCTTCCAGATCCAGCCCAAGCCTTCGCAGGGATGTCAAAAGATTTGGGACCCTTCTGATCTTTTCTACTTTTCCGTTGTCCAAGGTGATCTGAACGGTGCTGTAACGGACATCTCCCATGATCAGGGGTTCAAAAACCATACATTTGTCCATATCCAGCATGGTAAAGACCATGTCCAGGTGAATAAAACTTTCCGGTGAAGACGGGAGTTGTTGTACAAAAATATAACTCTTGCCCTGTAGGGCCGTTTTAGCCAGACGGTTCAACAACAGGTCAATTCCCTGCGATGTAGTCCGCATTCCGTTGCCTATGACAAGTATGTCATCCCTTACCACCAATATATCACCGCCTTCCATTAAAACGGATCTGTCGTGGGGAAGTTGTTCATATGTATTGATGACAAGGGCGTTAAAATACGGATTGTACGCATATATCGCCTCCATGATCAGGGATTCCCTGACACGCACCTTATTTGCCATCCGGCAAATAACGGCGTTATTACCCACTACGGCTGAAGCGTCGCGGGTAAAATAAAAATTATAGAGAGGTAACAGCGCGTAATATTCATCATTTAAGAAAGATGTCAGACTATCGATCCGGGCGGGCAAACCTTCTATCAGTTTATTGGCCAGAGTCCTGGATGACATTTCCATCAATTCGTCAAAATAATCGTTGACGTTTTCTGTAAGGCATATTTTTCCCACCAGGGAATTTCGTTGCGCCGGATTGTCCAACACCTTGATCAACAGATCTTTCAACTGATAAACCCTGGTGATCTTTTCTAAAAGCGCCGACAACTGTTCATATTCCTGCTGAGCCACTGACAGATTTAAAATGTCGCTGTACAGTGCCCGTTCAACGGACTTGGGTGTCATGTTTTCCACTTCCGGTCCTGGCGTATGAAGCATCACGGCTTCCAATTCCCCAATTTCGGAATTGATCTCTATGTTAAATTTCTGATCGTTCATACAAATTCCTCATATTCGTGTGCAATATCATTGAATAACTGACGAAATTGCGTGTCTTCCCTGGGACATACCAACAGGGCATCTGGCGTATCAACAACAATGTAGTTATCCAATCCTTTTACTACAACAAGCTTCCCGTTATCCCGGGAATAGATCATACTGTTTTTCACATTTTCCAAAAGTACTTTACCGGCAGCAACTGCATTTTCACGGGAATCTTTGCCGTAATGCATATACAGGCTTTCCCAGCTTCCCAGGTCGGACCAGCCGAATGTTGCCGAAAACACATACGTATTGGTTGCTTTTTCCATAATGCCGTAGTCTATGGACACATTTCGTATCTCTTCATATATTTTGTGGATGAATTTGGCTTCATGCGAAGTATTGTATAAACTGAGCCCGTTTCTGAAAGGCATGCTGACTTCCGGAAGCCAGTGTTCCAACTGACGCACGATGGATTCCAGGCTCCATACAAATATCCCCGAATTCCAGTAAAATTCCCCACTTTGTACCAGAACGCGGGCCAGTTCATCATCCGGTTTCTCGGTAAAAGTCTTAACCGGGTAAGCTACATGATCGTCCACAATAAGCGATTCATTCTTGGCAGCCTGAATGTATCCGTATCCGGTTTCCGGACGGGTGGGCTTTATTCCCAGGGTGATCAAGACATCCTTTTCCCGGGCAAGCAGTAATGCAGAGCGGATGGTCGCCAGAAAATCATCGTCACCCAGTATCAAATGATCCGAAGGCGCAACTACAATGGTTGCACGGGGATCGGTTTTCATCAATTTGTACGTTGCGTAGGCAATACACGGTGCCGTATTGCGTCTGTATGGCTCAGATAAAATGTTATTTAAGGGGATCATTGGCAATTGCTCGTGAACCAGTGTAGTATACTGTTCAGAGGTAACCACCATAATATGATCATCTGGAATAATCTGTTTGAATCGCTCATAGGTCAATTGTAAGAAACTTTTTCCCAGACCCAGTATATCCAGGAACTGCTTTGGCATGGCATTCCTGCTTAACGGCCAAAAACGTGATCCTATGCCGCCTGCCATAATAATGCAATACTGATTATTTTTCATAAAAGAAGTGTAAAGGCGTTTGGAATATATTCCAGTGTATAATCCGGATCTTCAACACCACCGGGTCCAAAAACAATTGAAATGACATCAAACTGTGCTTCTGCCTGAATACGATAACGTGCCATATATGCACGGGCGGCAGCTATTACCAGCCGTTGTTTTGACCATCCTACCGTTTGGGCGGGTGATACCCTGTCTGCACTTGAGAGTGAGCGCACTTCCACAAAATGGATCATATCATTTCTTTCGGCTATAATATCCAACTCCTTATGATCGGTTCTCCAATTTGTGTGAAAGACCCTGAATCCTTCTTTTTTCAAAAATTCAACGGCCAGGGCTTCTCCTTTTCTGCCTGTAGACAGCGTATCTCTTTTTCTTCCCTTCATGTCATTTCTCCGTTTCGCAAATGTAGACAATTTCAAAGATATCTCCAATGATCCAGAGGCCGTGGCATTACAGGGCTCCTGGCCGCCAGGTATTCCCTGAAGATAGTACGTATATCTTTTTCACTGACCCATAGAGTCCTTTCGGGAAGCTCTTCTGCAGTGAGTCCAACCCCTGAAGTCATGTGACCTCCTCCGCCTCTTGCCCGGTAAGTACTCATCACAACATGATATTCTTCTGCTAGAGAGAAAGAAGAACCATCCGCCATGGAAAGGACTTCGATTCTGGATCCGGCTGGTTTGTTTTTATGAACTCGGTACAGGATTCCGGCAGCAGAATCAAAATTGTAGGCGGGTCCCCGTGGATTGTCTATACGTAACGCATAGGCATATTCCAGAAACCGGATAATTTCGCTGCCATCCATACGCACTACGCTTATTGTATTCTCGTATGGCAAGGCCCTAATAAAATCATTCATTTGCAATGGGCCGGCCTTTAGCATCAGATTTCGCGCCGCAGGGGAAACAAAAGAAACGGAAGCCCCAACATCAGATGCCGTACCGGAATTTACACAGGTCAGTTGCACCCGGTGGATCTCATCTATCCATGCACTTGGCCCGTACATGGCTTCACGGCTGAAAACAGGCGCTTCCAGAAAACAAAAATACTGTGAATTGTAGTCTTGTTCCCTGGAGAAAAAAATCTCCATCTTCTTATCATAAGCATAATACGGGGGCAATTCCCGGGAAGCAAGAAGCTCAGTGGATACACTTATACGTGGTTTCTCATGCGGTCCGGGTTTTATGCGGATCTCTGCACGCCCAATGTGACTGGCCCGGGATCCTGCTTCTATCATATGTACAGTATCTCCCCTGACATTGATCAGGTAGTCGGTGGCGGCATCATGTACATGGCCGCAGCAGATCAGATGAAATCCGGGGACGTTCCGGGCTATCCAGGCTCCAATGCTGGGTGCACTCTGGGAAGTGTCCCGGGTATAAGGATCCCCCCATCCGGTATGGAACAGCCCTATAAGAATATCAGGATTTTCTTCCTCATAGATCTTTTTGGTCCAGTATATGGCAGCTCTTTCAGGATGGTCAATTAAAATACCTCCCCTTAAATGTTTCGGAATCCATTCCGTGGCAAACGGCGTCAGGATACCCATAACAGCAATTTTCCATCCTTTTCTATTGTAAACGGCGTAGGGTTTAAAATAAGGTTCTCCAGTCCTTTCTTCTATGGCATTGGCACAAATGACATCTGCCCGGATTTCGGAATATACTTTGTCAAAAACCTTTCTTCCCGCCTCAATATCATGATTTCCAGGGGTTAACGCATCATAAGACAACCAGTTGAATAATTCTGAATAAATATGCGTATGTAGAGTATCTACGTAATTGGCAAAGAAGACCTCGGGAGTTCCCTGGAAATTATCTCCGCCATCAAGAAGAAAAAGATCTTTACCGTATTTTTCCTTTTGTGTTTTAATATAACCTGCTATTCCGGACATGTCCCGGCCCAAAACACCGTGAAGGTCCGTTGTCTGCAGTACCACGAAAGTCTCTGCCTCCTTTTGATTACAGGAGAGGACTAAAAAAGAAAGTATGAATAATAAGCCGTATCTCATTTGTATTGCCAATGATCCAGGGGTTCGGGATTAAAAGGACTTCTGGAGGCTTCCCATTCCATAAACAATTTACGCATATCTGTTCTGCTTTCCCAAACGATCCGGGCAGAAGCAGTGGCTGCATCCCAACCAAGTCCGTTGAACAAATGGCCGCCACCTCCCTGGGCCCTGTAAGAATTCATGACTACATGGTATTTTCTTTCAGGGACAAAGGGAAACCCGTCTGCCATAGCATGAATCTCTATGCGTTCACCTGCCGACCTGTTTTTGTATACCGTGTATAAAATGCCTGCACCTGTATCAAAATTGATAATGGAGGTCTGATCGGCGGAATATTCCAGATAATCCTTAATTTCGTAACCCGACATCTCCACTACACACAGAGAATTTTCATACGGGAACCAGGTAAAGAAATCTTTCAGAAACATTTGCCCTTCTTCTATCACTGAATTAGCCTGAAGTGCAGAAGCAAAGGAAACCTCCGGCAAAATATCGGATCCCAATCCTGCCATGGCCAGCTGGCCCCGGTGCACTTCATCCACCCATGAACACGGACCCGAAAACACATGATTGCTTTCCATGCGATGCAGTATTTCTGCAATGGGTTTGTGTTCGTAATCATGCGCCAATTTGAAGTAAGGGGAAAAATCATCCATATATTCCCGATCGGGGGGCAGGTCTTTCATATCCACCAACACGGGCTGTATCCGGACTTGACTCTTGTCGGGAAACAATGTGATCTCTGCGCGGGCAACAGTTCTGCCACGGGCTCCGGGATTCATGAGCCATACGGTATCCCGGTCTCTGTTCACTACAGAATGTATGGCAGGCCGGTGATCGTGTCCGTAACATATCAGATCAATCCCGGGAACGTTTTCTGCTATCCACAAGGCTGCATTCTCTTTGCCCAAAGGCCCCCCGGCTCCGCCCCTGGCCCCTGTATGGAACAATCCTATAAGCAGATCGGGATCTTCGTTTTCCCTGATATGAGACACCCAGTATTGTGCCGAAGCTTCTATAGACAAAAAAGTAAGTCCGGGTCGCAAGCGTTCTGCCACCCACGTGCTGACGTGGGGGGTTACCAATCCCAACACGGCCACACGGAAGCCTTTAACAGTAAATATCTTGTATGGAATAAAATAAGGTTCTCCTGTTGATTTTCGGATAATATTTGCCGAGATGACAGGAACGCCGGTCTGGCGGTATACCCGGGAAAAAACTTCCATCCCTGCCTCAATGTCATGATTTCCAACGGTTACAGCCGTATAGGGGAACCAGTCAAAAAAAGCGGCACACAGGTGTTTTCCTGTCGTGTCCACATGACCGGAATAATAAATTGCAGGTGTTCCCTGCAGGTAATCTCCAACATCAAAAAGCATCAGATGGGATCCGTATTCTTCCTGAGCATCCCTGATATAGCCCGCCATACCTGCTACTGAGGGATCAAAGCTTCCGTGCAGGTCACTTGTCTCCAGGACACACAAAGTGACGGGTTGTTTTGAACAGGCACCGAAAAAAAACAACAGCCCTGCAATAATATAATAGGTGGACCATTTGAAGTTCATCATCACAAATATAAAAAAACCGGCTAAAAGTAACTAGCCGGTTTCTTTAAAAGATTATTGTTTTCTGCTTCTATTGAGCATCTGCAGCTTCGTGCTCTACATAGAACCCGCTGCCCACCTGGGGTGTACCTTTGTAGGAAGTTCTCTTGCCCACTATGGTTAGCAAATCACCGGTTTTAAGCCCGGTTTCGGCAACCAAAGTCTGGAATTGCCCCTTGGCACCGCCCCAACCTGAAAGCAGACCGTAAATGTATACTTCTCCGGTCTCATCTGAAATGTTGAAATTACCGTATTTACCGGCACCTGACAAATCTCCGGCAGTACCAACCAGGCGATAATATGTATCATCTTCGGCTGCGGTCAGGAAAGCTCCGACGGTTGCTTCAACGACAGGGATATGTGCATCTACTGTGGCGTTTATACCCTGTGGGGTTCCTTTGTATGAACCACGAGGAGTAATAAGAGTAACTATATCGCCTTCGTTAATGCCCATGTTCTTCCATTGCTTTGTTTTGCCATCTGCGTCAAGTACCCCGTAAATGTATACCTCACCGGTGGCATCTTGGATGTAAATATTACCATAATCGCTGCCGGTGTCCCTGGTAATGATACCCGAGATGCGGTATTGGGTGGCATCCTCTGCGGCCGCTATAAATTCGGCAACGGTGGCATCAATGATGGCACCGATCTGAGCAACGGTCACCTGTACGGTGGAAGATGCGCTCTCTGTGGCAGATGTCAAAGAGATAGTAGCTACGCGGTCACCACCGGCGTTAGGCTGAGCGACAAAAGCCACGCGAGTGGAGTCATCGGCCCCTTTGATCATAGATTTTACGGAGAGCCAATCGGCATCGTATTCGATTTCCAGGCCATCACCTTTGTATAATACGGCAACTTCAAATTCTCCGCCTTCTTTGGGAACTTCAACCTCATCCACAGCAGCTTTGATTAAAGAAGGAGTGATCTTGTCAACGGTTACGTCAACCAACTCAATGGTTGAACCGTAAGTGGTGCGGGGTCCGTGTACCATTACGCGATCTCCTACAGAAAGGCCCAGGCTCAGAAAGTTTTTGGTGTTTCCATAAGCGTCTAAAGTACCGTAAATGTATAAAGTACCAGTTCCGTCGTTGAGGTACCAGTTGCCGTAAGTGGTCTGGACAATGGAGGTTATTTGTCCTTCTACCCAATAGATCTTGCCGTCAACCCCGTTTTCGATCACTTCTTTACAGGTAGAAAGAACAATTTCCTGCGGACCGCAAACTTGTTTTACTGTCAGTATCTGAGTTTTGCCGGCACAGTTAATATAAACTTCGGAAGCGTTATCGGAATCCGATGCACCTACGGAAAAAGTTACCGTGGTACCTTCAGGAGCAGCGTTACCGCTGGTAGGGCTGACCGTCAACCATTCGGGAATATTTGTAATATTCCAGGCGTCGGTAGCGGTCAGTTTGATCGTTTTTGAACCTGCATCCGCATCAAAGCCTATATAGGACATGTCCACTTTTACCTCGTCTAAAGAAGGGATCACAAGTTCATCTTCACAACTTGTCAAAAGTGTTGCAAAAGCAAACAACGATACTAATAAATATTTAAGTTTCATAAGGAATGTTTTAGCTGATTAGTTAAAGAGATACTTAATACCTATCTGCAGAGACCAGCATTGGTAAATTGAGTGGTTGTAATCCCAGGTACGGGCACCTTCCTGTACTCTTGTCTTGAATACGGGAATGCCTTCTTCGTTGATGTTGTCTAATTGAAGGATACGTCCGCTCATTGCTTCAGTAGAGAGTATTTTGCTAACACCCCAGGTACTGTTGAACAGGTTTCCGACGTTCATAAAATCCAAATTGAGCTGAAGGGTGTTCCTGGATTTACCAATATTTACCACGAAATCATGAGAGTAACGGAAGTCAAAACGATGGACCCAGGGTGAATAGACACTGTATGCCTCTGCATACTGGCCTTTATGTGTGCTCAGATAAGCATCCTGGTCTGCATAAGCCCAGTAACGGTCGCGATCACTTTGAGAAGCAAAAATGATTTCCGTATCGTCTTTTGGAATGTACATTACATCGTATGCAATATTGTCTCCGTTGAAGTCGCCGTTATACATATAGGTGTAACTGGAACCGCCGCGATAACCTTCATAGAACAGGGAGAAGCGGTTGTTGCTTCTGTCTTTGTAGGAAACCGAAGCAATAACACGGTCAGGAGTTACATACTGGGAATTGCTGAGGCCGGCAAAGTTGGGGCCTTCAACAGTAGGAATGTACAGGTATGCAGACTCTGCATTGGACCCGGGCATGCCGGTTACCTGTTTCATGGCCGTGTGTGTGTAGGACGCCATGATATACAGGTTGTCAACAGGGTTCATATTCAGCGTGAAGTTGGCTGTCCATCCGTAACCTTTCTTGGTGTTGGAAAGCACGAAAGCATCGGTGTTGGTGAGTTTATATTCAGCCGGATAGATGTGACGTCTGTCGGGGCCGTTCAATGTGGTAAAACCGGCGTTGTCTTTTATATTCCAGTTTGTCAGACATATCCCGTTGATGGTTTTGTTGAAGATATATTCACCGCTTATAGAGAAGGGGAATGATGTGGGGAAGTTATAATCCAACGCGATGGAAGTTTTCCAGACCTGAGGCATTCTGAAATCCGGGTCAATACCATTGATCTGGGAAGGTTTCACACCATCTTCCGGACTTATGGATGTGGGGAATTTGTCCGGATCCAGGCTATGGAGTTTCGCAATCAGTTCGTCAACATCCGTGATCATACCACCTGCGAATGCTGCCAGTAGGGGATCCGGATTGGCAACGCCGCCGCTGTATCTTGTGGAAATAGATGCGATATTCTGTACCATACCCGAGTTGGTGGGCATATTGGTAAAGAATACCAGGGGAAGGCGTCCCGAGAATAAACCGGTACCCCCGCGGACTTTAAGCGAGCGGTTCCCTAAAACATCCCAGGTAAATCCAATACGCGGAGAGATCTGAAGTTTGGGTTTAGGCCATTTGCCGGTATCTATGCTCTTGCCATCGTATTCGATCTCATAAATGGCGTTGTTTCGCATAAGGTCCTTATTGTTGAAAATGATTTCATCCAGGCGAACACCGTAAGTAAGTTTAAAGTTGTTCCCTACACTCCATTCGTCCTGCAGGTACAGACCAAACTGGTTAAAGCGCACGCGGGCGGCAGGATTTAATTCGCCGTCGTAGCCGTAAGTAAGGGCTACGGTTTCCGGAACAGCACCGTTAAGGAAATCGTTCAAGCTGCGGTAACGGTAGTAACCTGTACCGTTTCTCATATAGGAGTTGTCGGCCATCTGGTATTCGAAACTCAGACCTGCGGTTATTTTGTGGCTGCCTTTATAGATGGTAATATCGTCTTTTGCATTAATTACCGTGTTGTGAACCCCGTTGTTCCAGGTAAACAACTCATAACCGGCAGACATGTAAGGAACGATCGTTTGGGTGATCTGACCATTATCTACTGTATAACCTTCCAGAATATCAATGAAGGGGAATTTTGCAGAAGTTGATCCGCGGATATCGTCTAACTGGGAATAGGTTACCAGAAGCTGATTGGATACGTTGTCTCCAAAACGGCTGTTAAGGTCAACTGAAACGGAATTGACTACATTATCCATAGAGTACATGGAATTGGCAAAAGCCATGGAATACTGACCCAGGCGGCTTTCCGTAGTACGTTGAATACAGTTGGAGGAAGAAGCGTTGGTGTTGTTCCAGCCTCTGTTCAATGTGTAGTTGTAACGTACGGCAAGGTTGTGATTCTGGCTGATATTCCAGTCTATACGGGCCAATATCTTCATATTGCTTTCGTTAGCAGGATAATCAGTATAGGATCCTGTGTCATAACCGTATTTACTACTCAGGAAATCAGAAACTTTCTTCATATCGGCCATGGTGGTGCGTGAAATGTAAAGGTCCGTGTTGGCCACGCCGTCTTCTGAAGGTCTCCAACGGTTAACTATGGTAGGAGTATTAGTGTACTCAAAATTGACAAAGAAGAACAGTTTGTTTTTTACAATGGGGCCACCCAGGGTGACGCCGTAAGTAGTATTGCGGTCAATTCCTCTGTCACCAAGTTCCACGCCGTCAACGGTGTTGCCCCTCATGTTTTGGTTGCGATGAAAAGCATAGGCACTTCCTCTTAAAGTATTGGTACCGGATTTGGTAATAGCGTTTACGCCACCTCCAATGAAATTAGTCTGGCGAACATCAAAAGGAGCTATGACCACCTGAACTTCTTCAATGGCATCAATGGAAATCGGGGTCCCGCCACCGGGGAGGCTGGAACTTAAACCAAAGTTGTTGTTGAAGTTGGCACCGTCAACGGTAAAGTTGGACGAACGACCATCACCTCCGGCAAAGCTCATGCCATTGCCTCCATAAGGAGAAAGTTTGGCGACGTCTGTAATACTTCTGCTTATTGTGGGCAGTTCCTGGATGTTTCGGTTGGAAATGTTGGTAGAAGAACCAAATTTTTCTCCGGCAAATGCAGAAGAAGCAGAAGCCACTATCACAATATCCTCCAGTTGAACCGCTTCTTCCTGAAGTTCAATACTTAAATTGTAAAGATCTCCCAGTTGAAGGGTAATGTCGGTAAAATTCATAGTCTTGTACCCAACATAAGAAATTTCGACCGTGTAGGGACCACCGGTACGCATACCCTGAACGGTATAGCGACCATCGATGTTGGTTACGGCGGCATACATGGTTCCGGAAGGCAAGTGGGTAGCAACAACAGTTACTCCTACTGCAGGAACTCCCGTCTCGTCAGTAATTCTACCTCCCAGAGACGAAGTGGTTACCTGTGCGTAAGCGCCCACACTCAGAAACATGATCGCCACAAGAGCGAGAAAACATTGAATTGTTTTTTTCATAGATGTTTATTTAGGTTATTATAAGTGACAATAAAAGGTTTTCAAATTTCGGTGCAAATATATTACAATTCATAAAGAGTTTAAATTAAATTTTCATTACAATTTATCAATTCAGGCCCCAATCCTTAGGCGTACAGGACGCCTCAACAGCTTCCTCTATATCATCCGGTAAATTGTGAAAGAAATCAAAGCCGGTCAAAGTTTCTACTTCCTTTACGTTTTTGGCATCGGCCGCCACCGGATATTCTGTGTTATAGGCCCGGTTCTCGTACCAGAAGGCTATGGAGGAGTACCCCCCGTTTTCTGCCTGACCGGCATTATACTTTAACAATACCTTATAATATATCCTGGGAACAGCCACCTGGTTGCCGTCGTTGTCGCTTATATATTCAATGGTCTGATCTTCCTGTGTTCGGATCATGGCCCCGGTAACCACGTATAAAGTATCGCATGTCCGGGCCCAATCTCTGACGTTTATTTCCAGCCTGGTCCATAAGTTTTGATTGAGCGATGCATTTTGCGCTGTCAAATTAGTAAAATAAAATGTACTGGCATTTACATCATACGAGTAAAGACGGTCCGCCGAAGGTAATTGATGTCCACGATCGTAAGTGGAACCTCCAAAAGAGTAAAACAAAGAGGGCTGATAACGTTTTGGAACCTTAGGGTTGTAATCCCACGCATCTGTGCGGCTGCCGTTACCCATAATATCCTGATATAGAGGGTAAGCCACCCATGGCGCCAGGCGGTTTTGCGTATCGTACCAGAAAGAATAATTGCGGACGCTTTTTCCCTTTAGAGTGGTCATGTGAGATATATAAGCAAAATCATCTTCCGGTAGCACCTTTGGTAATTCGATCCATGATCGCACAGGGTCTGAGACTAGTGCTTCAAAAGGACTTTGTGTAACATGCAGGGTCAGTGTCTGCTGGGCGATTGCAGCATCGGTAGTAGAAAAGATTATATCTGCAGTGCGAGATTCCGATAAAGACGGATTTTGATTATAGGTAACCGTTACAGGAGTGGAACCACTCCCGGAAGAGGGAGATACGGCAAAACCTTCCGGATCGGTGGAAGTGACCGTCCAGTCCACATTGCCGGCTATAGAGACGGTAAACTGTCCACTTTCTCCTGAGACTTCTTTTTCCGTAGTAAAAAGTGTGAACGTGGAAGAGGTATAAAAACGCTCCCCTGTCAAGCCCTCCCAATCTGAAATTTGTGCAAAAGAGATCTGATAACGTCCGTCATATACACTGGCAATCCCTTTGATCACTCCACTGCCGGAGGGGACGGTAACGTCTTTAAAAGAGGAATATCTGGAAGAGAAAATATCAAATGTTTCTTCTGTCTGCGCTATCATTCCAATGGAAGTATGGGCAGAACCGATAACAAATGATTTGTTCAGATCTTCATCTGTCACTTGCACAGATGGGATGGCTACGTACATTGACTCATACTCACCCGTGACTAACTGCGCTGCTGAAATTTCTTTTGCCACTAGAGTTTCTGTTCCAACCTTGGTTATATTAGCCAACGGAATGCCGTTTACCTGAAGCGGTCCGTTGTTATATACAGACAACGTTTGTCCCGTAAGCTGAATTTCCACCTTGTCTCCCTGTTTGAATGCGGTATTGTTTTCAGCACAAAAGAGCTGAATTCCGGCCTCTCCGTCACTGACCACAATAGCTTTCATCGAAGTATAGTTGTTCAGCCCCCCGTCGTCTATGTGCATGTAATTGCTTATAACAGTGGCCCGTACCACAATTTTGTCCGTAATTGTAACGTCGGACCCTTTATACAACGCTCGCACCTGGGACACGCTCCTGATTAGGACCTCCTGCTCTTTCTGGGTAATTGTAATTAGCACGTTTTTCTCCGCTGAAGAAACAGTAATATCTGCCATTCGGTCGGCCCCTGCATTGGCTTGTACGGAAATGGTTAATGTGCCGTTACCCTGCCCCATAATTGGCGTAACGGTAAACCACTTGCCAACACTGGTGTCCCAGGTTTCTGACACTACCCAGTTGCAATTGGCCGTTATCTGTACAACCTGTTCTCCGGCCGTTGCATCAAAGGTAACCTGCGTCTTGTTTGCGGAAAGATATTGTGGCTCCGGGACAGGCTCCTCGCCACACCCTGCAAGTAAGAAAGCCAAAACCATGAGCACTCCGGATATTTTGTTATGCTGCATAAGCTTTTCTGCTATAATTATGTTTGGAATTAAGTCCGCAAAAAACAAAAATAGAAAATTATCCACCGCTTAAGGTTATATCCTGTCCATAAACGCACCAAGCTTCCGTAACGTTCTGTTTATAAATGAAATAAATTATCAACAAAGACTCTTTTTTTATAAACAGCAATAATTTTGATTTACCCTGTTAAAAAAAATCTTATCTTTGCCCTCCATTAACATACTTGTGGACAGATTTGCCTGCTTGCAACCACGTTAAAAATGCTAAAATGAGAACACTTTTCACTTCTGAATCCGTGTCTGAAGGACACCCCGACAAAGTCGCCGACCAAATTTCCGATGCCATCCTGGATGAATTTTTAAGACAAGATCCCGAGTCTAAAGTCGCTTGTGAAGTTTTTGTCACGACCGGCCTTGTGGTCATTGGCGGAGAAGTCCGCTCCGATGCCTGGGTAGACATACAGAAAGTAGCCCGCCAGGTGATAGCCGATATTGGTTACACCCGGTCCGAATATAAATTCGAAGCCGAGTCCTGCGGGATTATTTCAGTCATTCATGAACAGTCATCCGATATCATCAGGGGTGTGGTCCGGGAAAACCCCGAAGATCAGGGAGCCGGCGACCAGGGAATGATGTTCGGCTATGCCTGTACAGAGACTGAAGAACTCATGCCTCTGCCCATAGTTTTGTCTCATATTACATTAATGGAACTGGCTGCCATACGGAAAGAAGGAAAAGAGATGACCTACCTTCGTCCCGATTCCAAATGCCTGTTTACTGTCGAATACGACGAAAACAAAAAAGCACAACGGATTGACACACTTGTATTATCCACACAACACGATCCTTTTGCCGGGGATATGGAAATGCAGCAGCAGATCACCCGGGATGTCCAAACTGTATTATTGCCCCGCCTGGTAGAAAAAGTGCATCCTTCACGAAAACACCTGTTTGATCATGAAATGAAACTTCTGGTCAATCCCACCGGGAAGTTCGTAATTGGAGGTCCTCACGGAGACACTGGTCTGACAGGACGCAAGATCATCGTAGATACTTACGGCGGTCGCGGCGCACACGGGGGAGGCGCTTTTTCCGGCAAAGATCCCAGCAAAGTGGATCGCTCGGCATGCTACGCTGCCCGCCACATTGCCAAAAACCTGGTGGCCGCAGGAGTTGCCGAAGAAGTACTGGTACAGCTGGCTTACGCCATAGGTGTGGCCCAACCGGTAAGTGTAAACGTAAACACGTTCGGGACTTCAAACATATCAAAATCAGATGCTGAAATATCACGTGTCATCTCGCAGGTGTTTGATCTTAGACCGGCCAGGATCATTGAAGAACTCCGTCTGAAAAATCCCATTTACAGGGCCACTTCCAATTACGGTCATTTTGGACGGGATCCTTTCAGAAAAAACGGGATCGAGTATTTCTCCTGGGAAAAACTTGATTATGTGAACGTACTTAAATCCAGATTATTCTAAAGAAAAGACCTTCCACGACCGACCTTCTTTTCGTAAAGCAATCACCGATTCACCGGGTTCCGGCAGTTTGTCAAAATTCACCCGATAAGGCAAACGAACAGTGTCGCCTTCAATCTTATCTGGTATTTCCACTTCTATACCTACCGTGGAAAGATAGCTCTTTACTTCCATGGCTTCTTCTTCCGTCAATGAATCCAGTATGGCAGAAGACTGATCAAGAATATCATACAGCTCCGGCGCCGCATATTCTCTTGCTCCGTTAAAATCTGACGCAAAGAAACTTTGCAGAAAGCTCTCTGCTATCCGGTGCGGTTCTTCAACACGATTACAGGCAACCAAAGACAACATTCCGGATAAAACAATAAACAACTTTTTCATATCTGATATTTTAAGTATTATTCCATGAACACTATGGTAATGCCCGCACCTCCCCGTTCCACGTGTTCATCTTCAAAAGACACGACTCCCGGTACTGTTTTCAGAAAATTACGGATTTCTGATCTCAATACACCGGTTCCGGTACCATGCAATATATCCAGTCTGCCGGCCCCCGCCATGAAAGCATCATCCAAAAAACGGGATACTTCCTGTAATGCTTCATCAGCCCGCATCCCGCGGACATCCAGACGGGAGGAAAAATTCAGACGACGTGCGGCTATCTCGTCTGGGATGGCACTGTGACTGCGTCTGAGCGTTTTAGTATGTGACTTGTATTCGTTCTGTGATATTTTGGTCAAACCGGACATATCCACCCATGTAACGATCTGCCCTGTCCCCACTCCGGCTTTTTTCCCCTTGACTTTCAAGATTTCTCCCACAATATTTCCGTCCCCCGTCTTTACTTTATCTCCGATTCCCGGAGGTTTTAAAAGGTCTTCCCGGGCCGGATTTTTCTTAATTTTTACACATTCCTGTCCCCCCTCTTTTTCTCTTTTTTGTTTTCTTTGTTCACTGGCCTCTTTTCGTTTTCTGAGTTGCTCCATCTTAAGGGCAATTTTATCGTCCTGTGGATCCGCGTTATCTCCTGCCAAAGATTTCTTGAAATGTTGAAGATCTTCCCTGGCTGTTTTTGTTCTTTCTTTCTCTGCCTGGGATTCCCGGATCTCCTTAATGGTGTTTTCCACTTTTTTGTTCGCTGTCTCCACTATCCGGAGGGCATCCAGCCGAGCCTGTTCCAGCATTTTTTTCCGGAGGGAGCGGATTTCGGTCAACTCGGCCTGGTATCTGTCCGTAATGCTTTCAAGAGTTTTATCGGTCTGCTTGATCCGGGCCACTTTTTCTTCCCATTTGCGGCGGTTCCGGGCAATGTTGCGGATGTACTTTTCCGTTTCCACAAAACCGGCACCGGCTTTTTCCTGGGCTTTTCGTATAAGGTCATCGGGCAATCCCATTTTACGGGCCAGTTCAAAAGCAAAAGAATTCCCGGGCACACCGGTTTCCAGCTTGAAGAGCGGGCGTATGTGCTGAACGTCAAACTGCATGGCCCCGTTCAATACGCCTTTACTGGTAGTGGCAAAAAACTTCAGGTTGGTGTAATGCGTCGTGATCACTCCGTAAGATCCGCGCTGTTCCCATTGTTCCAGCAGAGCTTCCGCTATGGCACCACCTGCGGCTGGTTCGGTACCTGCTCCAAACTCGTCGATCAGGATCAGTGACTTGTCGTCGGCTTGGTTAAGGATTTCCCTCATGTTCAACAGATGGGAACTGTAGGTGCTTAAATCATTTTCCAATGATTGTTCATCGCCGATATCAATGAAAAGAGATTCAAAAACGCTGAATTCCGAGGTTTCCGAGGCGGGGATCAGCAACCCGCATTGGAACATGTATTGCAGCAACCCTACTGTTTTCAGACAGACTGATTTTCCTCCCGCATTGGGACCGGAAATGAGCAGGATCCTCTTTGCCGGATCAATCTTTAAGGTCAGCGGAACGATGGATTTCCCTTCTTTCTTCAGGGCCGGTTCCAGTAACGGGTGACGTGCCCTTAACAAAAAAAGTCCCGTCTCCTGTGCCAAAACGGGCTTCCCTGCTTCCATTCTCAGTGCAGCGCGTGCCTTTGCCCTCAGAAAATCCATCTTGCCTAAAAATTCCGCTTGTGCAATGAGATCAGGAAGATAAGGCTGGAGAAATCCGGCAAATTCGCGCAAAATGACAAGGATCTCACGTTGTTCGGCAAAGCCGAGTTCCCGTATCTGGTTATTCAGACTGACCACCTCGGCCGGCTCAATAAAAACAGTTTTTCCGCTGGCCGATTCGTCACATATATACCCTTCGATCTTTTTTTTGTTGCCTGCCGGAACCGGAATAAGCATACGTCCGTCGCGGACCGATACCGAAGCTTCGGGGTCTGTAACACCATGTTCCTGTGCTTCTTTTAAAATGGTGTGGATTTTTCGCAGAACCTGCTGTTCTTTTCTTTTCAGGGAACTTCTGATCTCAGCCAAACGGGGAGATGCATTGTCTTTGATGGCTCCGTAATGGTCTAGTAACTTATCCAGTCTTTGCAGGATGACCGGAAAAAATGAAATAGGAGCGCACAATGCTTTTAGTGCCGGATAGGCACCTTCTTTTGAATTGGAGAAAAAATGCAGTACGGACCGGACAGTTACCAAGGCCGTTTGTAATCTCACCAACGAAGGTACATCGGGATAAAACGAAGGTTGAAGCTCCATTTGCCTGAGAAAAGAGAGGGTGTCTTCATATCCGTTTTCCGGAAATTTCTGTTCAAACAGAGAAATTTCCCGCATTTCTTCAGTACGATCCAATTCCGGTTCCAATAAGGAAGCATCAGTCAAAAACCCAATATTATCTACAAGATCACGTCCGGCACTGCTCATGCACAATTGCGTGAGCAGTGCACGAATCCTGTCAAACCCAATTTTTTGCTCAAATCCGGCCGGATAAATCATCACAGATCACTTATGAAAGGCGTTTTCCAGATCCAGGCGCAGTTCGGCCATACCGCTCAACGTTTTGATCACACCGTCCTGCATGGTGGAAATATTGCCTGTTTCTTCCGATATAACAATGACAAAGGCGTCTGTTTGTTCGCTCAGACCAGCCCCCGCCCGGTGTCTCATACCAAAATAAGGAGGAATGCCCTGGCTCTCAGACATGGGAAAGGTACACCTGACGGCCTGAATACGGCTATTGGATATTACAATACCGCCATCGTGCAAAGGACTGTTCCTGAAAAAAATATTCTCTAACAACCGGCTTTGGACACGGGCATCTATCCGGTCCCCTGTCTCGGCAATAAAACCCAGCGAAGCAGAACGTTCTATGGCCATAAGCGCCCCGGTTTTTCGCTCGGACATACGGCTGCATGCCTGAATGATCTCTTCCAAAACATTTTTTGAAATGGGTTCGGGTCCCTGACGAAACAAGCTTTCCAGTAACCCCCGCCGTCCTCCTTCCCGGGTATACCTTGATCCAAGGCGTAAAAGAAAACGGCGTATCTCCTGTTGAAATACCACTATCAAAGCCAGCACCCCTACACTGATCACCTTATCTAAAATGGTGGTCAGCAATTCCATATGAATGGCTTTAACAATAAGCCAAATGAAATATACTAAGAGAATACCTATAAAAATGCTTACGGCAGCCGTTCCCCGAATGATCTTGTACACCTGGTAGATCAAAAGACCCACCAGGATAATATCAATAACATCTATTATATCCAGTTGCAGAAAGTCAGGCATAGTGTGCAAATATACGTTTTTATTCTACATATGCGAGCGATGCGAAATGCATGCAAACCTCTGGATTATTGTCCAGAATGGCACAAGCGCAACTTTCCATTGTCGCTCCTGTGGTGATCACGTCATCTACGATCAAAATATCTTTATACGTCATTTTTTTTGCCGTGAAGGCATGTTTCATGTTCTCTCTTCGTTCTTCCCGGTCGTAAACGGTTTGACTGGTTTTTTCCCGAACCCGTTTTACCGCTACCGTATCCATGTTCCACCCGGATACCGCCGCAATACCGGCGGCAAACCACTCAGCCTGGTTATAACCTCTTCTTCTGCGTTTCTGTACAGACATAGGCACTGGGATGATCACAGGCACATTGTTTTTCAAAGGAGAAGCCGCTAATTCTTTGCCGTACAATGTTCCCAGGAAAAACCCGATCTCCCGTTCTCCCCCGTATTTGAAACGATGCAGCAATTTACGATACGGGCTTTCATCCCTGAAAAAAAGAAAAGCCGAGGCGTAAACGAACGGCAATCCTACAGAAAACATTCCGGACAATACGTTCTCTTTATCCATCCAAAAATATGTCCGGGGAAGATCGCACAGACAAGACAAGCACATGAACTTCTCCTGTGGTATTAATTCCCTCCCGCATACCGCACAGAAACACGGAAAGCTCATATTCCTCAACTCACCCGGCATACCGTTCAAATTTACGAATAATTGCTATATTTGTTCGCATGAACCGGAAAGGATTTTTGGGAATCTTCTGTATGCTTTTGCTTATGGGTTGCGAAAATCCGCGGCTTCATCTTTTGAACGTTTTTAAAAGCATAGAGGTTGAAGTAAGCCGTAATTCCGTTGCATTTCCCTTGTTAAATGATATTTGTGAACGTTACGGACCGCGTATGGCGGGAACGGAGTCTGCGGCAAAAGCAGAAGAACTGGCAGCTATTCTTTTCCGTTCATATGGGTACGAGGATGTTTTTTTCCAGCCCTTTACTTACAATTTATGGCAAAGAGGAACAGCGGTATTGCGCATTGATACTGCGGGGAGTTTTGTGGAATTTCCATCCCTGGCGCTTGCTTACACTCCTTCTGGAAATGTCAGCTCGGTCATTGTGGATGCGGGAAATGGGCTTATTGAAGATTTTGACGGAATAGATGTCTCGGGAAAGATCGTCCTTATTCATTTGGGTCTGTTACCCGGGACTCCGGAAACTGTGAAGAATACACACCGGGCCCAGAAATTGGCATTGGCTGTGGCCCAGGGAGCTGCCGGGTGTATTGCCGTCAGTTCCACCCCGGGAGACCTCCCAACGACGGGTACGGTGACCCTTGACGGAGGAATGATCAAGATTCCTGCAGTAAGTATATCCCTGGAAAGAGGGATGCAACTCAGAAAGTGCATTGCCCAAAGGAAATGTTATGCACGGATCCAAACAGAAAACACCAGCAAACCCGCTACGACCCGCAATGTTGTGGCACGCATGGAAGGATATGAATTACCCGAAGAGACCATTGTAATTGGGGCCCATCTGGATTCATGGGATATTTCTCCCGGAGCTCTGGACAATGCTTCCGGTGCCGTTTCAGTGCTGGATATAGCCAGAACGTTCCGGGCGCTGGATCTTAAAACAAGACGTACCATTGATTTTGTGCTTTTCATGGCGGAAGAAGAAGGCCATTACGGGTCCGAATTATATGTAAGGGAAGCCCGTCACCGGAACCGTTTACAGGGAATCCGTTACATGTTTAATCAAGACATGACCATTAATACTTACGGGTTTAACCTTATGGGGCGTTACGAATCTGAAGATTTTTTCAGGGAAACCGGGGAACTGATTCAATTGACTGATTCTTCTTTTTCAAACACCATTGCCAATTTCACTCATCTTGGAAGTGATCATGCCCCTTTTATTTTTGAAGGAATATCCACCTTTACGCCTTTGTGCCGTTACCAGGATTTCCATTCTTACCACACAACCGCGGACACCCCTGATTTAATAACACCCCTGATGCTGGAAAAGAACGTGAAAATTTCTGCCATGATATTATACGCCCTTGCCAATGCTCAGGAACTTCCTGTAACCCTTTTTACCGGCGAACAAACCAGGCAATACCTTATTGACAATGATCTTCAGGAATCACTGGTTGTTTCGGGAGATTGGATATGGGATTGAATTATTGTTTATAATTTTTATATCTAATGAAACGTTTTTATCTTCTTACCGCGCTGATCTTTTCTTTGTTTTGCACAAGTTGCACACCTCATGACAACATTGATGATTTTGTTCCTGAATATTTTGTTGAAGAACTAAACGTATGGGATTTCATTATCGAAGACGCTTTATCTGCATTACTTAACGAACTGGATATTGACCAGGAGGATCCCGCTGTAAGTACCATTATGAATTTTCTGAAAGGTTATGCCAGCAAAGAAATTCGCGGTGTTGCCATTTCTTACAGGACTTTTGATCCCTTTGGGGATCCGGTGCTTGGTACAGGAGCCTTTTTTTACCCTAAAGACCTGAAACCAAGAGGCATAGTTGAAGTTCCGCCCATCGCTTACCTTGACAGGGGAGCTAGTGCTGCTATTTACGTGGGTAGAAAACGTTTTTTTGTAGAGGCAGTCCCGGCCATGCTCAATTACATAACCATCAATACGGATCTCCTTGGGGTTTTGTATACCGAGGACATTCCCAGGCCTTTCCTGCATGATGCCAATACCGGGATCGTAGCCTATCACATGCGTAAAGCTGTGGAAGAATACCTGATGCTGACTGAAAATTACAGGCTGGATAATCACAGTACCGTTATGGGGTACTCCCTGGGTGGAGCTTCCGCCATGTCAATGGCCAAATATTATACTACCAACCCCTCCGGTATAAAAGTGGATCAGGTCTTTACCGGCGGAGGCGTGTACGACGGGCTGGAAGCGTTCAGGGCCTATGCGCGTACTGAAAAAAGCGATTATCTGGCTATTCCCACAGTAATTATTGCCATGGATACTTTTTATGATCTTGGGTTGGATTACAGCAAGATATTTACTAACGGAATGGAAAACCCTGTAAATTCTCCGGATCCTGCTGCCGGTGGTGACGGGTATGCATACTGGTTTGATGGGACACATAGTTCAGGCAGTATCCACAGACGTTGGGGAAGCGATCTTAGGAATTATATGCATGAGGATTTCTTTAAACAGGAGCCCTGCGGAGAATTTCTCAAATTGCAGGAATGCATGCAGATCAATTCTTTAGTTTACAACTGGACACCCAACCCGTTTCTGGATATCAATGTTATCCACAGTGCGGAAGACAACCTGATCCCTGTTGACTGTGCCGACTTGTTATACAAGGTATATAAAGAGAAGGGCTGCTCCATAAATTATACCAGGACTATCGGGGACCATTACCAGGCAGGAACGGAATTTACGCTAACCGCCATGCTTTATCTTTTAGTAAAATAAAAAACATATGACTATTTTAACTGCTGAACCTCATTGGATCTGGAAAGTATTCGCCATCGCGGGACCCCTTATGTGCCTTATTGGCAATCTGTGGCTGGGATGGGGTTTTGAATTAATTTCCTATCTTGTCGGACTGATTCTTTAACCAGAAAACAGAAATTGTTATGGAAGATTTTTTAAGATAGCCGGAATATTCGGATTATTCCTTACCATCCTCGCATTTTTTTTAGTATTATGTAATAATTTGAACCTGTTATGACATTTGACTGGAACTTAATCCTCAAAATTGCAGGCATTGCCGGACCGATCATTATGATGATCTGCCTGATTATTCTGGCATGGGGATAATATAAAAACATACTGCAATGGACCTTATTTCAAAAATACTGATCATCCTGGGGTCGATCATGTCCCTGCTGGCCTTCTTTGTGCTGGGATCATACTGATGTCTCCAAGGATTTCAAAACGGCTTCCGGGATATTTCCGGAGGTTGGTCTGTTATACCCTGTTGTTGGTCTGTTTCTCCTGTAACAAAATGGACCAGGCCGAAAGCGTGCCCGACGGGTACCTGGTTTCAGTTTTGCATTCCCGGGAATTCGGGATACAGGAAATGATCGACCTGACTCTACGGGATTTCCCGGAACTGGATCTTTCCATGCTTGAATCTGTTACGGACCTTTTCAACCTTGAATTGAGGGTAAATGTAACGGCCATATCATATAATACTACAGATCCTGACGGGAACCCTGTTGTTGCTTCCGGTATTATTGTGCAACCTATAGGTATTCCATCCAGAGGTGTTGTTCATGTTCCTCCCACCACCCCATTGTCGTGTCTTGAAGGAGGCAGTGATCTGCTTTTTATTACCGAAGGTGTATTTGCATTTATGGGCTTTACGGTGATCATTCCCGATCTGATAGGCAGCGGAATAAGCAAAGACATGCCCCAGCCTTTCCTCTTTATGGATCACTCCGGACAGGTATGTTATCATATGCATCTTGCCGCCATGGAATACTGCAACAAATATTCTCTGACCCCGTTGCCTGCAGAAATTAACATTTTCGGTTATTCAGGAGGCGCTACGGCTGCCGTTGCCTTACTCCGCCATATTGACCGGGAGCCTGAATCTCCGCTCAGGGTAAAGAAACTTTTTTCTGGAGGCGGCCTTTACAATATGTCTCATGCTTATGACATTCTTAAAGAGCGCGAATATGCAGAATACCCTCTTATTCCTTTGCTGATTGCATCTCTGGATCACTGGT
The DNA here is from genome assembly GCA_011620605.1 of Bacteroidales bacterium. GTDB lineage: Bacteria > Bacteroidota > Bacteroidia > Bacteroidales > UBA932 > DMER64. The sequence goes on from WOYW01000016.1 coordinate 89,086, forward strand.
ATGAACTTAACCTGGATTATTCAAGGGTATTTTCAGGCGATCTCCTTGTCAACCGTGAAAGATGGCTGGACAGAACTAAGAATGCAGAACAGATGAGGGCTCTGATAGAGCCGGATCTTCATACGTATATGCATCCCGACTTTTTCACTGAAGAGAAAAATCCTGAAATTCTAAAAATTGAAAATGTGTTATCTTTGCATTCCATGACCGATGGATGGCACACCAAAACGCATATTTATCTGGGTCATGCCAAAGACGATCTGTCCGTTCCGTTTTCTGAAACACAAATATTGTACAATAACCTGAAAACGAAAGCCAACGTGACTATGATCACAGGCTGGGGAGGACATTATAATTATGGTATTGAGTTTTTTATTGCTGCCTGTCTTTATTTAACGGTTAACTGATTATGTCCCGCTATTTTATAGAAATTCTTAAAGAAGGAGATTTTTCCATTGAGGATGTTTTTACAGAGGTAAAAAAAGATTTTCCGGCCCTGGACCTTTCCCGGGTTGAACCCGTTCTGACATCCCTGATCAAAATGAAAGTCCGTATTACGGCCATATCTTACAACACGATTGATCCAAGGGGAAATCCGGTCGTATCTTCAGGGATCGTTATGCGGCCTTTTAACAGAAGGCCCCGTGGGGTTCTTCATTTTCTGCCATCTGCCAATATTGACAAATTCGGGTCCGGCAGTGATGCCCTTCTTATTTTTGAAGGCGTTCTGGCATTCCTGGGATATATTGTGATCATACCCGACCTGCTGGGCAACGGAGTTACCAAGGACACTGTGGAGTATCCTTTTCTTATGAGTGAGAACACGGGACGGGTCGCATACGATATGCATCGTGCCGCCATTGAATATTTTGTGGAGGTGTTGGGGTATACTCTTCATAAACATATCTCTGTAGGGGGGTATTCTATGGGCGGGTCCGGAGCCCTTGCCCTGGTACGTCACATAGAGAAGGAGAAGCCCCGGGACATTATCATAGACCGGGCTATCATAGGAGGCGGTATATATGATCTGAATGTGGCTTTTGAAGAATTTGTAAAAACCGGCTTTGCCCAGTACCCTGCTGCTCCAGGTATTTTCAAGGCTTACGACAATTGGTATGACCTTGATCTGGATTATTCCAAAGTCTTTACAGGTCCCCTTTTGGAAAATATGGAGAGCTGGCTGGACAGAACGCATTTCCGGGATCAGCTGACCGAATGGATAGGCCAGGACCTGCACCAATATATGCACCCCGATTTTTTCACAGCTGAAAGAAACCCCGAGATTGAGAAACTGTGGAATAAATTCAGTGAAAATTCTCTGATAGAGGGATGGACTCCAAAAACACACATTCTGTTTTCACACGCATCTGACGATCAGTCAGTACCAACGCGTGTTGCCCAATATACATACCAGGAATTCAGAAAAAGAGGTGCCAAAGTACGTATCCGTTACGGAAAAGGAGGGCATTACGAATTCGGAAAATGGTATTTCCTGCGAATGGGGATACACCTGATACTGAAACGAATGGCCTTTTGGAGATTTCATTAATTTAAAAATCAGATATTTATGTTATTATCAATACAAGAGATCACCAACACTGCCGCAAATGTGGCAGAGTCAGTTACTCCCGAAAAACTTTTTGATCAGATAAAAGAATTGTCTTTAGCCAATCTTGGAGAAAAAGTTTTTTCCTGGGCCATTTCTTTTGGAGGAAGGTTATTGGCTGCCATTGTTGTTTTTATTGTCTTTCGCTGGATAATTAAACGTATCCGCCGCAGACTTACCCTAAGAATGGAAAAGAAAGAAAATTCGGCTCTTATTCCATTCACCAGGAATCTGGTTTCCATATCGCTCAATATACTTATGATCTTTGTCATCATTTGGATCCTTGGTATAGAGACCAGCTCATTTATTGCTCTTTTTGCATCGGCAGGAGTTGCCATAGGTATGGCTTTGAGCGGAACATTACAAAACTTTGCAGGTGGCGTTATGATCCTGGTTTTCAAACCTTTTCAAATAGGTGATTTTATTGATGCCCAGGGGAAGGCCGGGACTGTAAAAGCCATAATGATTACCAATACCGTGATTCTGACACCAGACAACCAGACTATTTACATCCCCAACGGAAATTTGTCTACGGGCATTATAACGAATTATTCCGCACAGGATTTTCGCCGTGTTGACTGGAGTTTTTCCATAGCATACGGGGATGATTATCAGAAAGCCCGGTCAGTTCTTGAAGACCTGATAGGTAAAGAAGGACGGATTCTGAACGAACCAGCAGCTCCTTTCATTGCTCTTAATAAGATGGCAGACAGTTCTGTAGATATAGTGGTAAGGGCCTGGGTTAAAAAGACCGATTACTGGGACGTATACTTTCTGATGAATGAAACGGTATATAAAACATTCGAGGAAAAAGGGCTCAATATTCCTTTCCCGCAAGTGGATGTCCATATAAAGCAGTGATTTTGTCACGGTAGACCCTGCCAACAGGCAGACTGAGTTCTCCCTTATATTTAATCCTGACTGTGTTACGTGATGCGGTCAGGATTTGTTTTCGTGCCACTATATAAGATTTGTGAATACGGAAAAACCTGTCTCCCGGAAGTGTGTTTTCCAGGGCTTTCAGTGATCCCAAAGCTGTTATTCTTTGCCCAGATGTATAATAGGTTACATATTCATGCTGGGATTCAACATACACGATCTCATCCAGGTCTATCTTGTAGAGTTTATAATCTGCCCTTACAAAGAGGGATTCAGGGGCGGGGTTTTTCATGTGCAGAATTTTCAGACATTTATCCATAGCCACACGAAAACGTTCCAGGGCAATGGGTTTCAACAGGTAATCAACGGCATTGAGTTCAAATCCTTTTACGGCAAATTTTGAATGGGCAGTTGTGAAGATCACACAGACATCCCTGTCCATAGCTTGGATAAACTCCAATCCGTTCAGGCCTGGCATTTGGATATCACAAAGAATTATATCTGCCTCGTTGGAGGCCAGGAATTCATTTGCCTGCAGTGCATTGGGAAAACTTCCGACAACAGTCAGTTCCGGAATTTGAGACACATATTCTTCCAGAAGTATACGCGCTGGTTTTTCATCATCTATTATCAACACCCGGTAAGGTATATTAATCATAAGTCTATTTCAATGTTTACCTTATAAAAAGTATCCTCTTCCCTGATCTCCAGTTTGTGCTTTCCCGGATAATACAACTGCAAACGTTGTTCCACGCTTGAAATTCCCACGCCGTCCCTTTCAGAGACTGTCCCTGTTTTGTTATCTATGGAATTTTCAATGGAAAATGACAGCCGTTCCTTACTTGAAGACAGACGGATACGTACATAACTATCCGGATCATTGGTGATAATTCCGTGTTTAAAGGCATTTTCCACAAAAGGCTGAAGGATCATGGGTGGAATTTCACCTGTAATCTCATCCGATGAATAGGTAAAGGTCAGGTTTGGGATCTCCCCAAAACGGATTCTCTGAAAATCAAGGTAATTTTCAATGTATTTTATTTCCTGATCCAGTGGGACCTTGTCGGCCTGGCATTCATCCGTAATGTAGCGCAGCATATCGGCCAGTTTCATGATCATTTCCGGCGTCTTTACATCTCCCGTATAACTTAGAGAATACAAAACATTCAACGCATTGTATACAAAATGCGGATTCATCCGGCTTTTGAGCAAAGCCAGCTCTATCTCCTGTTTTTCCTGCATGAGTTGCTCGGACTGGACCCTGATCTTTCGTGAACGAATGCCCGTTGCGCCCAAAAAAGCTCCCATTCCAAGCATTGTGTTCCTGAATAAGGGATATATGACAGGCAAACGCGAATAATTATCTTGTAACATCAGCCTCATAAGTTGATCTTCCATGAACATCAGAATAAAAATACAGACCGTAAGTATGAAGAGTGTCGACAGCATCATCGGCAAACTGGGAACTCGTATTTTATGGGAATGTTCCAGATAGCGTTCAAGCCCAAACACCATTAAAATGATCCACAAGGTATCCAGTAAGGCAATTACCAGTGACAGCCACGGGTCAACATGCATGGCCCCCAGGAACAACAGTAGAAATACTGTCAAAAAGATCGGTAAATACTGAAAACGACGGGATTTTGACGGCATATTCAAAGGTAAACATATTCGTTGATTGAAAAAAACGCGTCGTTGCGTGAAAATTTTTGATGGTGGCATAAAATCTGCTTTACTTTGTCTGCTTTTTATATATATAGTCGGAAATGAAGAAGTTCAGTTTTATTCTTTTATTAGTTTTATGTAGTACTGTATGGACCCCTTTACGGGGACAGGATTCGCTTCGCGTAGATCTGGAGACCGCTTTGGAAATTGCCTTATCCGAAAGTCCTGTGATCCGTATCGCGGACCGGGACATTGAACGTGCCATGTACGCACGGAAAGAGTCCCAGGCAGGACTATGGCCCGGTATATCAGCCAGCGGCGTCTATAACAGGACTTTGAAGAAACAGGTCATGGTCATGGATTTTGGAGGCGAATCGCTTGAAATATCCGTGGGTACTGATAACAATTGGATGGGGGGCGTTTCGCTTTCTTTACCACTTGTTGCTCCAGCATTATGGAAAACCGTACAATTGTCCGCTTTGGATATAGACATGGCCGTAGAGAAAGCCCGTTCCAGCAGGCTCTCCATGATCAGTGCGGTCAAACAGGCCTTTTTTTCCTACCTGTTGGCCAAAGATTCGTATGTTGTTCTCAAAAGAAATTATAACAATGTAGCCTTGAATACCAAAACGGTTACCGATAAATACGAGCAGGGTATGGCCAGTGAGTTTGACAAATTACGCGCAGAGGTAGAATTAAAGAATCAACGTCCAAACCTGTTGGCAGCAGAAACAGCCATTGAGCTGGCCTCCATGCAACTAAAAGCGCTTATGGGACTAGACATTGAATACCCTGTCATTTTTGAAGGTACACTCACACAATTTGAAGAAGAAGTCACCCCGGAAGGGATGTTACCGGCCCGGGCCTATTCGCTGGAAAAGAACTCTGACCTGGCCCAGTTGTCCATTCAGAAAGAACAGCTGGAACTGGCACTGAAACTCACCAAGGCATCGTTTCTTCCCACATTGAGTCTGAGTTCCAATTACCAGTATTCTTCCATGAATAATAATTTTAAATTCTCTGAATATCACTGGTTCCCCTATTCAACAGCGTCTCTGGCCCTGAGCATTCCTATTTTCAGCGGATTTAAAAGACAGCAACAGGTAAGGCAAAGGAATCTAAACCTGCAAAGCCTGGAAGACAGCCGGATCAATTCGGAAAGAAATCTGCGACTGAGCGTTAAAAACTGCCTGAACGAAATGAGTAACGCAGTTGAAGAACTTGCTTCCAATAAAGAAAATGTAATCATGGCCGAAAAAGCCTATTCTATCAGCCAAAAACAATTTGAAGTAGGCATGGGAACCTGGCTGGATCTGAGTGCATCCGAACTGGCATTGACTCAGGCCCGCCTGGCGTACCATCAATCCATTTACCGTTATTTATTCAATATGGCTGAACTGGAAAAAATACTAGGTATTAATAATAATCAAAACAATTAACATATGAATAAATGTAGTTTGATCCCTCTGTTCGCTGCTGTGGTTCTTCTTGCCGGATGTCAGTTTACAGGTTCAAAAAAACAGGAAATTACAGAGGCAACGATCCCCGTACGGACAACCCCCGTAATTATTGAAGAGGTTCCCCAGGTATACGAATTTTCAGCGACAGTAGAGGCTAATATCATAAACAATATTGCCCCCCAAATGTCTTTACGTATAGAGCAAATATTTGCAGAAGTGGGTGATTTCGTTTCAAAAGGTCAGAAACTGGTACAAATGGACGACAACAACCTGGAACAGATCAGGACACAATTGAAAAACATGGAAATATCATTCCAGCGTATTGATGAATTGTATAAGGTCGGAGGTGTTTCTCGTTCAGAATGGGATGCCCAGAAAACAACTCTGGAAGTAATGCGTACCCAGTACAACAACCTTAAGGAAAACACGCAGCTGGTCAGTCCTATTGCCGGTGTTATAACCGCACGCAATTACGACAGCGGAGATCTTTACGGAATGGGATTGCCTTTAATGGTAGTGGAACAGATAACACCGGTTAAACTCATAATCCATGTTTCCGAATCCTTTTTTACAAAAATTCACAAAGGCATGGATGTGAATGTGAATCTGGATGTGTACCCGCAAGAAGTATTCAAAGGAAAAGTTTCACTGGTATATCCGACTATTACAGCGGCAACCCGTACATTTCCGGTAGAAATACTTATTCCCAACACCAACAGAAAAGTGAGGCCCGGCATGTTTGCCCGGGTATCCATTGACTTTGGATCAGAACCTCGTTTGCTGGTTCCTGACAGAAGTGTTATTAAACAACAAGGATCCGGAGAACGATATGTATATGTATACAAAGACGGAAAGGCCGAATTCAGGATCATTGAGCAGGGTAAAAGAGTTGATGCCTACTATGAATGTCTTTCCGGACTGGAAGAAGGAGAATGTGTTATTACCACAAGCCTGAACAGACTGACCAACGGCATTGAGGTTGAACTGGTTAATGAGTAAAAAATTATGAGCATTTATCAATCAGCCGTTAGAAAACCGGTTACGACCGCTCTTCTCTACGTGGCCCTAGCAGTAATAGGTGTTTTTTCACTATCCAGACTGGCCGTGGACTTTCTACCCAATATAAGTGCTAATACCATCCTGGTTATGACTACTTACTCAGGGGCAAGTGCTGCGGATATCGAGAACAATGTCACCAAGGTACTGGAAGGCACTTTGAGTAGTGTAAGTAACCTGAAACATATTACGACTCAGACCAGGGAAAATTCTTCGCTTGTCGTTTTGGAATTCGAATACGGAATAGATCTTGCCGAAGCGACCAACGATGTGAGGGACAAAGTGAACCTGATAGCAGATTACCTTCCCGAGGATGCCAATACTCCCGTGATATTCAAGTTCGGGACCGATGACATTCCCGTAATGATCCTTTCGGTACAGGCAAAAGAAAGCATGAACGGCCTGTACAAGATCCTGGACGACAGGCTTGCTACCCCGCTGAGCCGTATCAATGGTGTAGGGATGGTGTCTATTTCAGGAGCACCTGTCCGGGAGATCCAGGTGTATTGTGATCCCTTTAAACTGGAAGCATACAACCTGACCGTTGAAGGAATAGCGTCCACTATTGCTTACGAAAACAGGAACACCCCCGGAGGAAACCTGGATATAGGTTCTGAAACTCTGACCATCAGAATGGAGGGAGAGTTTGAGGATCCCAGGGAGATGGAAAACATTATTGTTGGTCATTTCCAGGGAAGAAATATTTTCCTGAGCGATGTGGCACGGGTTAAAGATACTATACAGGAACGGGCCCAGGAAACTTATATTGACGCAGTCCAGGGAGGAACAGTTATGATCCAGAAACAGGCCGGATCTAACACGGTACAGATCTGTAAAAAAATAACGGAAAAATTACCTGAACTTGAAAAAACCCTGCCTTCCGATATCAGCATTGGAGTGGTAATGGACTCTTCCGATAATATTAACCGTGTAATTGACAGCCTGATCCAGACTATCATGGTTACGCTGATCCTGGTTGTGTTCATTGTGTTGTTCTTCCTGGGCCGTTGGCGTGCCACGCTCATTGTCGCTATAGTGATACCCGTATCGCTGGTATCCGCTTTCATTTATCTGCTGATATCCGGAAACACACTGAATATCATATCCCTTTCATCCCTGAGTATTGCTATTGGTATGGTCGTGGATGATGCTATAGTCGCGTTGGAAAACATTACCCGTCACATAGAAAGAGGAACTAAGCCAAAATCGGCGGCGGTTTATGCTACCAACGAGGTATCCATATCCATCATTGCTTCAACTTTAACGTTGCTGGCGGTATTCATTCCCCTAACAATGGTCGGAGGTATGTCCGGTGAAATCTTCAGCCAACTGGGCTGGATCGTGGCCATTATCAGTTCCGTTTCAACCATCGCAGCACTCACCCTGACCCCAATGATGTCTTCACAGCTTTTAAAGCTTAAAACAAGAAAATCAAAAGGGTTTGACAAATCTTACGGGTATATTGAAAAGGCGCTCGGTACTCTTGACGTAGTTTATGCCAAGGCTCTGAATTGGACAGTTCGTCACCGTATTACGGTTATTCTTGCATCAGCAACTGTTTTTATCGCATCGCTGTTCCTTTTTTACATTGTACCTACGGAATTCTTTCCCCAGCAGGACAATGCCCGGTTGCAATTGACCGTTAAGTTGCCTATAAATACACGTTCGGAGATTACTAAAGAATTGTCTTTCCGTATTTACGAACAATTCCGCCGGGATTACCCGGAGATCGAAGCCATGACATTTACCATCGGACAGGCCAGCGAGGACAATTTATACGGACAGCTGAGAGATAACGGGTCGCATATTATGACTGCCAATATCCGTCTTTCCCTTAAAACGGAACGGGAACGTTCCCTATCGGAATTGTCCGATGCCATGAGGGAAGACCTCAGAAGGTATTATCCCGAGATCCGTACTTTTGACGTGGGTGCAGGTATGGGAGATATCGCCGGTGGTCAAACAACCGTGGACCTTGAGATTTACGGCAACGATTTTGCTGCCACGGATGATATAGCCTTTCAATTGGCAGACCTTATGGAAAAAGTTCCGGGAACATCCCAGGTAACCGTTTCCAGGGATGAATATTCTCCCGAATACCTGGTGGATTTCGATCGCGAGAAACTGGCTGAACACGAATTGAATCTGTCCACGGCATCGCAATTTGTTAGAAACAGGATAAACGGGGCTACCGCTTCCTATTATCGGGAGGAAGGTGACGAATACAACATTAAAGTACGTTATGCCCCGGAGTACAGGGAATCGCTGGATGACATAAGAAACATTCTTATATACAACACTAAGGGACAAACTGTCAGGGTAAGGGATATTGCTACTATTGGAGAAACCATGCACCCTCCCACCATCGAAAGGAAAGACAGGGAAAGGATAGTAACGGTTACCTGTGTGGCAGCCAAAGGGGCTGTGCTTAGTGATCTGGTAGAGGCAGCCGGACAGCAGATAGAAAAGGTCGATATTCCTTCCGATGTGATGATAGGTATAGCCGGCAGCTACGAAGACCAGCAGGAATCGTTCCAGGATCTAACCATGCTGATGATGCTGATACTGATCCTGGTTTACATTGTGATGGCCGCCCAGTTTGAATCATTCATCAGTCCATTCATAATCATGTTCTCCGTTCCTTTTGCCCTTACCGGGGTATTGGCGGGACTTGCCGTATCCGGAACAGCATTGGGTATAATGAGTATGGTGGGATTGATGATGTTGTTCGGGATTGTTGTGAAAAACGGGATTGTGCTGATAGATTATATAGTATTGTGCAGGGAACGGGGAATGTCCATTATGGATGCCGTAGTGATATCGGGACGGTCCAGGTTGCGTCCCATTTTAATGACAGCCTTTACAACCATATTCGGAATGGTTCCCCTGGCCGTAGGCAGAGGCGTTGGTGCCGAAATGTGGAACGGACTGGGTATTACTGTTGCCAGCGGTCTTACCGTATCAACTTTTGTGACTCTTTTCCTTGTCCCGGCAATATATAGTCTGATCGCGGAAAGAAGAGAAAAGCGCAAACAACGCAAAGCGGAACACCGTGCAAAACAGGAATTAGTGCATGAATAAAAATTGAAATTCCATGAAAGCTGTATTCATATCATTTTACCAGGCCTTTTATGACGAGGTCATGGAAGCGCTTGAAAAAAACCAAATTACAGGGTTTACTTTCTGGGAAGAAGTGCGGGGTCGCGGATCCCGTGGCGGAGAACCTCATCTGGGCTCACATGCCTGGCCGACTTTGAACTCGGCGTTACTCACTTTTGTTCCGGACCAGGTTGTGGACACATTGCTGGAAGACCTCAGGAAAGCAGACGAATCCGCCCCCAAACAAGGCTTAAGGGCCTTTGTGCTGGAGGCGGAAGAGCGAACGGTGTGAAAAACCTTATAAAAGGCTGACCCCGTTGTAGAAAGCCAGTATCCTGGAACGGAACAGGAAATTGTATTTTGCCTGCGCCGCTTCCGAACGGGCAGAAGAAAGGCGTAACCGGACCTGATCAAACGTGTAGATGTTGGAACGACCTGCTTCGTACTTCTGCTCTTCATACTCATAGGCCAGGGAGGCAGCTTCAACTGCCATTTGGGATGATTTGTATTTCTCATGTGCAGCTACGGCATTATAATATGCCTGCTGTACTTCTTTGTATAGATCCTGTTTTGCCTGATCCAGCAACAGCTCCTGGTTTTGAATGTTCAGCCGGGCCGAACGTACCCGGTTACGGGTTTCCATCTTGTTGAAAAGAGGTATGCTCAGACTCAGACCAACGGATTGGGCACTGTTCTGAGCCCACTGGTCGGCCAGGGAGGCGTTACTCATCCCTGCAGCCAGGGAATAATTAAAATAATAGGAATTGCTATATCCGGCTCCCAATCGCAAACTGGGATAGTAAGCCCCTTGTGTTGCTTTTAGGGACATCTCACTGCCTTCCAGCCGGTACTCCGCCGCTTTTATGGCCGGCCTTTGTGTGACCGAATAATGGTAAGCTTCGGATGGAAGTACCAGTCCGGCTGCTTCACGGCTGATCATTTCGGAAACATCGGGGACAGAGACGTCAAAATGCTTCACATCGGTCAGGTTCATGGTCTGTGTAAGATCAAGTAAAGCCAATTGCAGGTTGTTGGCCGATTCAGTGACCTGCATTTGCTGTTGTGCCAACGACGATCTTGCATCGTAAAGATCACTTTCGGAGCTTTTTCCGGCTTCCACCAGGATCTCAGTCTGTTCCACCTGTTTTTTATTCAGTCCAAGCTGATCCAGAGCTATTTCGTACAAGTCCCTGCTCAGGAGCACCTGCAGGTAATACCCGGTAACAGCCAAAGACAGGTCTTCCCTGGCCCGGTTGAGATCTTCTACGGCTGCCTGCAATTCCAGCTTGTCGGCTTTTAACCGGTTGGTCACCTGGAACCCGTTGAAAAGATTTACACTTGTATTTATCCCCAGGGAAGAATTGGACCCGGTCTGGTCCTGATATATCCCGTCCCTGTCCGGAGTGCGTCCAAAATAAAAAGTCTGGCCAACGCTTGCAGACAGATCTGGAAGCCGTGAAAACCTGGTGGTCTCTACCGTTATTTCCTGATTCTCTTTTGCCAGTTCATAGCGTTTTACCCCAATGTTGTTTTCCAGGGAATACTCAATACAATCTTCCAGGGTCCAGGCTTTTTCCCGGCTTTGTGCTGTAAGCAGACTCCCGGAAAAGAACAGTATGGCACTTAGGAGTACTATTTTTTTCATATACCTTTTCATTTATTCGGTTATTAACGTTCCGCGGATCTGTTCGTCCGTTGTCAGACCTTCCTTGATCTCAACATTTATTCCGTCACTCAACCCCAGGATCACTTCTTTTTCTTCAAAGAGCTGCTTATCTCCGTCCATCCCATTGAACACATTTACAAAAGTCTTGTCATCCTTGAAAACCACGGCACTTTCAGGAATAACCAACACATCGTAGCGGCTGTCCAGTATGATCTGTGCATTGGCACTGTATCCGGCACGGACAAAAACATCTTCTGGAACGGCAACAGCAGCTTTTATTTCAAAAAGTATAGCTCCGTTGTTTTCCGTACTTTTTGGAGATATATATTCCAGCACAGCGTTGAAGTGCTGTTCCTGTAACGCGCCTATGGTTATATCCAGGGGCATTCCCGCACGTATTCTGCCCACTTCCGTTTCGTCAATGTTCCCACGGAAAATCATGTCGTTCATGTCGGCAACTGTGGCTATGGTAGTTCCTGCATTAAAGGTATTGGCCTGTATCACGGAATTTCCCACTTTTACCGGCACATCCAGGATCATGCCGGAGATGGTGGCCCTGATCTGTGTATTGCTGGTTTCCGAGGATCGTTTTGCGATTCCGTCCCTGACAATCTCCAGGTTATCCTGGGCATTGCGCAGTTCTTCCTGGGCCAGTTTTAACTGGGTTTCCACATTTTCGTATTCTTCACGGACAACAACTTTTGACTCATACAATTCCCTGGTCCTGTCAAACACCCGCCGGGCCTGGGTCAGGTTCAGGTTGGCCTGGGTAACGCGGGATTCTGCAGCATTCAATGTGCCCATTTCCGGTATTACCTTGATCCTGGCAATGATCTCTCCCACCTGGACCATTTCTCCCGCTTCCTTGTAAAGGGCAGAAACAATTCCTGATATCTGCGGCACAATGGCTACCTCGTCTCTGGGTTCCACTTTTCCCGTTGCCACGGTTTTTTGTTCAATATTTCCCTTTTCCGGGACAACCAACTCGTATACCTCTTTTTTAGGTCGGGATTTTTTCCACAGGTAGACAAAAGTGAACACCACACCCGCCAGGAGGGCGATGATCAACACATAGCGTAAAATTTTCTTCATTGTAAATGTTATTTATAATCTTTAATTTTCTTCCCGGATAGCATCTATTGCTTTTATCTGTAAGGCTCTGTATGCAGGCAAAATACCTGCTATCATTCCGCACAAAAGGATTATGGCTGCCGCTGACAGAGCGACTGTAAAATTGATCTGCGGATTTTTGAAAAACACTTCTCCCGTCATATTCTGTAGCAGGAATTTATCGGCAAGATCAAGGACCAATACTCCGAATGCCAAACCCAGAAATCCTGCAGCAACAGTCAATACGGTACTCTCCTTTATGATCTGGAAAATTATGGAAGACGGTTTGGCACCAATGGCTCTTCTCACACCAATTTCTTTGGTTCGTTCACGGACCGTGACCATAATAATATTGCTCACACCCACTACCCCGGCCAGCAGGGTCCCCAATCCCACGATCCAGATCAGTACGGCTATTCCGGTGAACAACATTTCAAACTGCTTGAAAATTCTTTCCACATTTATGCTTTCAAGCGCAAAATTATCTGTCGGAGCAATGTTGTGTCTGGCCTTCAACAATGTTTCCACCTGTGGTTCCAGGATACTCATGCTCACGTTCTCATTAGCCACGACACCTATCAGATGTATGATGGTTCCGGAATTCTGTATCTGTTGCATAACCGAATAGGGAATACTGATGACTTCGTCATCCCGTCCGTTTATGTTGACCCCCCTTACGGAAGACTCACAAACCCCTATGATCTGGAAATTGATATTGTATAGTTTCAGGTATGTCCCAACAGGATCCTCACCCGCCCTGAAAAGTTCTTCATAAACTCGTCTTCCCACAACACATACTTTCCTGCGATCCTGGACATCCATATGATTAATATAACGTCCGTAGATCATATGTTGGGGCATCATTTGATTGTATAAGGGGGAATTCCCTTTGGTATTGCAACTGGTGCTTTTATCGCGGTATACTACGGTTACATTCTGTCCCATTAAAAAAGGCACTGTATATTTTATATCTTTTATCTGCGCTTCCAGAATATTCAGATCTTCTTCCTGCATATTCCAATACCGTCCTTTCCGGAAACCTTTATACGGCTCCGAAGTCCTGTTTGTATAAAATAACGCCGAGTTTTCGGAAAATCCCTGAATGTCGGAGGCCACACCTTCGGACAAACCGTTCCCGGCCCCAAGCATAATCACCAGCATAAATATTCCCCAGAAAACTCCGAAGGCGGTAAGCAGACTTCTTCTTTTGTTGCGGGTGATCGTCACCCATATTTCCTGCCAGCTGTCCAGATCAAACATAATTACTCGTATCTTAAAGCTTCAATCGGTTTTACCTGAACAGCCCGCCTGGCCGGCAGGTACCCGGCCAGAAGCCCGGCTATTATCAACACAATGGTTGCGGCTATGATAATTGAAGGTTCCACGGTAGGATTGGTAAACATCACCATATCTTCCTGTGAAGTAGGTGCATTCGGGGTACCCATAACATTATTCAGCAACTCGGTCACCGCAATTCCCCCTAACATGCCCAGGTACCCGAAGAAAGCGGTTATCATAAGACATTCGGTCATCACCAAACGTAAGATAGTCCCGGGGGTGGCACCAATGGCTTTTCGTATTCCAAACTCTTTAGTACGCTCTTTAACTGTAATCAACATGATGTTACTGATGCCCACCACCCCGGCTATCAAGGTTCCTAACCCAATAATCCACACAAATAATGTTATCCCGTTGAAAATTCCTTTAAACTGGATGTATTCCCTGGAAATGTTATAAAGATAAATTGCCGATCGGTCTTCCCGCTCAAAACGGTGCTTACGACCCAGGGCACCCCTGAGATTTTCTTCAAAAATGTCATTTTCTTTTGTCGTTTCCAGTCCGTTGAGCAACATAGCCACCTGCGAGTACCCGTTTTCCGGATTATAGATCAGCTGGGCTGTTGTCAAAGGAATGCAACTGTTGGGATTCTGTGACATATTATTGTCATGGTAGATACCTATCACCTGGTACATGACATTGTCATAAGTAATGAATTTCCCCAACGGATCTTCTTCTTTAAAAAGTAATTCAGCTGTTCTGGAATGCAGGACGATCACTTTTCTGGCCTCCCTGATATCTGCCCGGTTTATAAACCTTCCGTTACCCGGCCTGATCTTAACCGTTTCAATATTGCTGTAACCCGGCATGACACCCTGTAATACTCCGGGCGCATAATCTCCTTGGTAGAAGAAATTCTGATTGGAACGGGTGATCAAAGGAGATACATTGGATACCTGGTTAAATTCGTTTTCAAGAAAAGGCCCCTCGGTACTGTCCAGTTTTATGCGTCTGCCTGCCTGTAAACCCTGGTAAGCTTCCGCCGTTCTTCCGGGCCAGAGTTTCACGAAGTTGGTGGCCATATCGGCAAAATTGAATAAAATGCCGTTCCTGAGACCGTTTCCTGCTCCCAACAATGCAATGAGCATGAAAATGCCCCATGCCATGGAAAATCCCGTAAGGAACGTCCGCAGTTTATTTTTTCTTAACGTGCTGAATATTTCCTGAAAATCATCAAACATAACACTTTCCGTTATTGATGTTCAATAGATCCTATGACACCGTCGCGAATTTTTATGATCTTATGGCTCATGGCTGCCATTTCAGGGTCGTGCGTAACCATTACGATCGTCATTCCTTCCCGGTTGACCTGTTGCAATATTTCCATAACCTCTATAGACGTCTGGGAGTCCAAGGCTCCGGTTGGTTCGTCTGCAAGAATAACCTGGGGATTCGTAACCAAAGCACGCGCTATGGCTATGCGCTGTTTTTGTCCGCCGGACAATTCGGAAGGCAGGTGATCCGCCCACTCGGTCAATCCCATACGATCCAGGTATTCCATGGCGATCTTGTTCCGTTTGTTTCTGCGGATCCCCTGGTAATACAGGGGAAGCGCCACATTCTCCAGGGCCGTTTTGAAAGTGATCAGATTAAAAGACTGAAATACAAAGCCTAACATGTTGTTCCTGTAAACGGCAGAATTTTTTTCTGACAAATCCTTTATGAGCTTCCCGTTCAAGTGATAAGACCCTGAATCGTAATCGTCCAGTATCCCAATAATGTTTAACAGTGTGGATTTCCCGGATCCGGAGGATCCCATGATGGCAACAAACTCTCCTTTGTCTATTTGCAGGTTCAACCCTTTCAGAACATGTAATGCGGCTCCGTTGTAATAGGTTTTGTTGATATCCCTGAGGTGGATCATTGTTTTTTAATTATAGTACTAATTATTTACAAGAATTTTGCGCGACAAATATATATACAATTTTTGATACCTTGCAACACAAGGTACTAAAATTTTATAAAATGTTTGATTTCATTATTATTTCTTATATTTGAACTCAATTCAATCAAATTTTATGCATAGCTGTCTGTCATATATTCTGGAGTATCTGGGCTATGCTTCCTGTTATTATTATTCGTATTGCCGCTCCTGACGGGAATACACAGGTGCTTTTTCCCGCTCAGGAGCTTACCGGTTTTTGTTATACACATAAGACGTGCCAGGCAGCACTATGGTTACATCTGACGTGTATTTTTTTTGTTATTAATTGTAAAACACTTATCAGAACCGTTATGAATCCCATAAAATTTTATCAAACCCAACCAATTCCCCTGGAATTGCATAAAGTCCGTATTGTTCAAAAACTCAACCTTGTTCCGCTGGACAGGCGCCTGCTTGCCATTAAGGATGCCGGCTTTAACTCTTTTAAATTGTCTACCCGGGACGTTTTCCTGGATATGCTCACAGACAGCGGCACAAACGCCATGAGCGACAATCAGCTGGCGGCCATGATGCAGGCAGATGATGCGTATGCCGGATCGCAAAGCTTTGACAAATTGCAAAAAGCCATACAAGATGTACTCGGCAAGAAATTTATCCTGCCCACACACCAGGGCCGCGGTGCCGAAAATGTGATTTGCCGCACTTTTATCAAGCCGGGCAATGTCATACCCATGAATTACCATTTTACCACCGCCCTGGCCCATATCATGGCCGTCGGCGGCAGAATAGCCGAATTGCTTCATGATGATGCCTTGAAACTGCAATCGGATAATCCTTTTAAAGGCAATATTGATATTGAAAAGCTGGAAAAATGCATCCGGAAGGAAGGCGTGGAAAACATTCCGTTCATTCGTATGGAAGCCTCAACCAACCTGATTGGCGGACAGCCTTTTTCTATCAGGAATATGATGGATGTACGAAAAATCGCAGACAAATACGGGATCATGATCGTACTGGATGCCAGTCTTATTGGAGAAAACGCCTATTTGGTCAAGCAACGTGAAGAAGAATGGAAAGAAAACCCCATGGAAGAGATCATAAAAATGATGACATCCCTGGCCGACCTGGTATATTTCTCCGCTCGCAAGTTATCCTCATCCCGGGGAGGGGCAATATGTACCAACCGGAAAGCATTATATCAAAAAATGGAAGCTCTGATTCCTCTTTACGAAGGCTTTCTGACTTATGGAGGTATATCCATCCGGGAAATCGAAGCCATGGCTGTAGGTCTTTACGAAACCCTTGATGAAACAATGATAGGACAAAGTCCTGAGTTTATTCGTTTTATGGTTAACGGCTGTATGGATAAGGGAATACCTATGGTTACTCCTCCGGGAGTACTAGGCGCACATGTGGATGCCATGCAATTTTGTGATCACATACCCCAGGAACAGTACCCGGCCGGAGCTCTTGCCGCGGCTTTTTATTTGTGTTCCGGGGTCAGAGGCATGGAACGGGGATCGGTATCGAGTGCCAGGGACGAAAACGGGAATGAAGTCCTTGCCGATGTGGAGCTCCTGAGACTGGCACTGCCCAGGCGAGTCTTTACGCTATCGCAGGTAATGTATGCCATGGACCGCCTGGAGTGGCTGTTCCACAACCGAAAACTTATTGGAGGTCTTCGCTTCACCTACGAACCGCCTGTTCTGCGTTTCTTTATGGGATCCCTGGAACCCGTGGAAGACTGGCCGGCCCGGTTGGTGGATAAGTTCCGCAAAGACTTCGGAGACAGTCTTTGACAAAGAGCGGCATTTTCCTTTCCGGGGCGAAAGGGAAGTGCCGTTTTTTTTTATCTTTGTGCTATGAGAGTATATCTTATAGCATTTCTTTACATTGCTGCTCCCCTGCTTATAATATACCTGTACCAGCATTCCCGTTTCTTTTCAAAGATCGGCACGGTTATGCTGGCATATGCCGTTGGTATCATTATGTCTTTTTCGGGACTTATGAAAGCACCCGGCCAGGAGGCGGAGCTTTTGGCGGGCATGCAGAACTGGTTTATGAACCTGACGGTTCCCATAGCCATCCCCCTGATGTTATTTTCATCGCATTTTACACTGTGGTTTAAAACACTTAACAAAACCTTTGCCACGCTCCTTGCAGGCATCGTTTCCATTCTTCTGACCATTACCCTTGCCTTTTTTATATTTCATCATGCCAAGATACCAGAATTATGGAAAACATCCGGCATGCTGGTGGGAATGTATACGGGAGGAGCCTTGAATTTCGCTTCCTTAAAACAGATCCTAAACGTAGACAACAATACCTACATACTGGTACAGACATTTGACACAGCACTTTCATTCTTTCTCCTGTTGTTTATTCTCTCCGGCGGTTATAAAGTGTTTCGCAAAATTTTGCCCTACGGGAAAAAACAGGAAGCACCTGTCGATGTGCCTGAAAATGGATCCAATCTGCCGGCAAAAGAAACTTTTGAGGACTATTCGGGAATGTTCAGTAAGAAAATCCGTGGGAAACTTTTCTTGTCATTGCTTCTGGCCATTGCCTGCCTGGGAATTGGGGCCGGCATATCCATGCTTGCAGGAGCGGGATTGAATGAACTGATCATCATTCTGACCATAACGACCCTGGCCATAGCCGCATCTTTCTGGAAAAAGATCCGTGAAATCCCTAAGACTTTTGAATTCGGAATGTATTTCATATTGGTATTCAGTGTTGTGATCGCATCCCTGTTTGACATACACAGCCTGTTCAGCCGGGAAAGCCTGAATCTGCTGGCCATGGTGGGATTTGTCCTGGTTATCTCCATCTTCCTTCATATTCTGCTGGCCCGCATCTTCCGTATAGAAGGGGATCTGTTTACAGTATCCCATATCGCGTTGCTTTTTTCACCTCCTTTTGTACCACCCGTTGCAGCCGCCATGAATAACAGGCATGTTCTTGTCAACGGCATTATTATTGGTCTTATTGGCTATGCCTGCGGCACATACCTGGGAACTTTCATGGCCGAGATCTTCAAATGGATCGGATAACATTAATAACCTTAAATATGAAAAAAACTTATCGTATACTAATATTACTGGCGCTTATTAGCATTGGAACAAATGTTTCTGCGACAGATAAAGACAGCCTGGCCGTGGTAAAAAAAGGCTGGACATTCGGAGCCCTGCCCAGCATTGGGTACAATACCGACCTGGGCTTTCAGTACGGGGCCCTGGCCGAGTTTTACAATTACGGAGACGGCTCCACTTTTCCACAGTACAAACACCTGATGTATGTAGAAGCCAATTACACCACAAAACGCTCCGGCCTGTTCCGTTTTTTTTACGATTCAAAATACCTGATCCCCGGAGTCCGGGTCACCTTTGATTTGAGTTATGTGCCTGAAGCGATGGCTGATTTTCTGGGATTTAACGGGTATCAGTCTGTTTACAATCCGGAATGGGGGAAAACCGGAGAGGCGGGCTATTTGTCACGCGCTTTTTATAAAATGAAGAAAAATTTCTTCCGTTCCACCGCTGATTTTCAGGGAACCATAGCCGGAAATCTATATTGGAATGCCGGTCTGGGTGTGTTCAATTACGGAGCCGATGAGGTGAACATTGAATTCCTGAACAGGAATAAGGATGAAAACAAAAAACTCCCCACAACGGATCAGCAACCCACCCTTTACAATTATTATAAGGATTGGGGACTGATCAAAGACAACGAACTCCATGGCGGAACCCACCCGTTCGTGCGTGCCGGTCTTACTTTTGACTCACGGACCCGTCCCAACAATCCAAATCGGGGGATATGGGCCGATGTTTTCTTTACCTACTTTGGAGCCTTTGGAGACCAAAAAGAATACAACCACCTTACCCTGAATGCCTCTTTCCGTCATTACTTACCTGTATGGGGGGACAAGATCATCTTTGCATACCGCCTTGGATACCAGGGATCCCTCTGGGGAAACACACCCTTCTACATGAAGAATTACATGGCCACCCTGTTCACCAAACGGGCCAATTACGAAATGCTGGGAGGAGCCAACAGTTTGCGTGGTATAGTTCGTAACCGTGTAACAGGTGACGGGTATGCCTATGCCAACGTAGAATTCAGGGTAAAACTCATTTCATTCCGGATAGCACGCCAGGCATTTTACATAGGTATTAATCCCCTGTTTGACATTGGGTACATTACCGATCCGGTGGAACTGACCCGTTCCGAGACAGAATTGCGTGCGTTGACAGCTGCTTCCGGTGTTGATTACAATGATTTCTTTGCCTCGGAAGACTTGTTCCATATGAGCGCCGGAGCCGGATTGAAGGTCGCTCTGAATGAAAACTTTATATTGTCGGTAGATTTTGCCAAAGCACTCAACAAACAGGACGGCAATACCGGCTTGTACATCATGCTCGGATACATGTTCTAAACATCTGCCCATGAAACGCTGCTGTCTATCAGCCATCTTCCTTGTTTTCTCTGCCCTGCTGTTACACGGACAGGGAAGAGAAACCCTGAGCCGGCTGCTGGACATGCTGGACAAGCAACTGGAATTGCGAACCACATACGAACAAAATCGTGTTCAGCGTATCAACGCGTTGAAAAGCGTTTTGCTATACCAGGACCTTTCCCCGGAACAACGTTACGGCTTTTACCAGCAGATCATTGACGAATACAAAGCCTATAACTTTGACTCCACCATGCATTATATTGAGATTTCCGCAAACCTCGCAAAGACGCTGGATAACCGGAAATACAGGGACGAGGCACAGATCCGTCGCGGGTTGATATTTGCCACATCCGGGAATTTCTTTGAGTCGGGAGATATTTTATACAACGAAATAGACTCCCTTCAGCTGGATCCGTCGCTCCTTACGGAATACTATGCCGCTTTACAGCGCCTGGCAGCCGAACTGTCTGAGTATTCTACCGATCCTGCCACTAAACGAATTTCGCAGGCCAGGAAAAACTATTACCGGGGCAAGATCCTGGAGCTGCTTGATCAAGAATCTGATGAGCATCTATATTACAGGTTCCAGGAAGCCTACGAACAGGAAAACCTGGACCGGGCAGACAGCATAGTCCGGATCCTGGTTTCCCGTCACAAAGAATCCTCTCACCAATATGCCATCTATGCCTATCACATGTCCACCGTTTATCAGAACCTGGGAGATGTCAACTGTCAAATGGAATGGCTGGCCCGTTCTGCCATGGCTGATATTCAGTCTGCCGTAAAGGACCATGCTTCCCTGACCAGGCTGGCTACTGTCCTGTTTGAAACAGGGGGAAATATTGAAAGGGCTTTCAGATACATAGACATTTCTTTGGCCGATGCCTTGTTTTACAATGCCAAGCTCAGGCCCTGGCAGGTAGCCGAGGTTTTACCTCAAATAGAAAGAGCGTACCAAGAAAAACAGGTGGCCCAGACCAGGCGGGTTAAAGCGTTTTTGATCTCTATTAGTGCCCTGCTGCTCATTTTGATCTTTGCCATTGGCTACCTGGTAAAACAAACCCGGCGTACCATCAGGGCCCATAAATCGTTGCGCGTCATCAACAAACGTATTGTCTCCCAAAACCATGAACTGAACCTGGTCAATAAGCAACTACAAAAACTTAATCACCAGATAGCTGAATCCAACCGCGTAAAAGAAGGATATATTGGCCTTTTCCTGGCCATTTTATCGGACAACCTGGATAAAATGAAGGAATTCCGTGCCCTGGTCAGGCGAAGTATCCGGTACGGCAAGGTGCAGGACCTGGAAGAAGAACTCAGCAACACCGAATGGGCCGATAAGGAAATTGCCAACTTTTACAGGACTTTTGACACGGCCTTCCTTGAGCTGTATCCAAGTTTTGTGGATGATTTCAACGATCTGCTGATACCGGAAGAACGGATCGTATTGAAGAAAGGCGAATTGCTCAATACCGAACTGCGGATCTTTGCACTGATAAGACTCGGCATTAAAGATTCCGGAAGAATTGCCGCACTGCTCAGGTATTCTGTCAACACCATTTACAATTACAGGGCCAAAATAAAAAATGCCGCAATAGGTTCCCGGGATGACTTTGAAGACCGTGTAGCTACCCTTTAAATCCACTTTTTTGTCACACAATAAACGCACAAACCCCTGTTTATCAGGGGTTTTTCGTTGTTGAACGCAGAACCGGTCCACTAAATCACCACATTCAAAATAATCAAATGGTTTAATTTCTAATTTTAAAAAATTGTTGATTTGTACTTATAATTTCTAACCAATCTAACATAATATCACTAAATCTAAAACAAAACAGCATGAAAAAGCTATTGACCCTTTTGTTTTTAGGACTAAGCTGTTCACTTTACGCCCAAACCGTGAAAGTGAGCGGTACGGTTACCGGGACGGACGGTATGTCCCTGCCCGGCGTTTATGTGATGGAAGAGAATACTTCAAATGCGGTATCTACCGATATTGACGGATATTACTCCCTGGAGGTATCTGTCGGAAGCAATCTTCTTTTCTCTTACATAGGCTATAAAACTCAAATCATCCCCGTTACGGGAGCAACCGTTATTAACGTAACGTTGGAGGAAGACTCTGAATTACTTGAAGAAGTTGTGGTAGTCGGGTACGGCACCCAGAAAAAAAGTGTTGTGACGGCATCCATTGCCAGAGTTTCTTCTGATGACCTGAAAAACGTTGCCCCGGTGAGGATAGACAATGCTCTGAAAGGATTGACATCAGGTGTGACCGTTACCTCCTCTTCCGGACAACCCGGAGCCTCTGCCCGTGTGCGGGTACGTGGTGTAGGAACAATCAACAATTCCGAACCTCTTTATATTGTGGACGGAATGCCGATCGGTGGCGGTATTGATTATTTAAACCCTTCGGATATTCAATCCATTGAAGTACTGAAAGACGCGGCATCAGGGGCCGTGTACGGAGCCCGTGCAGCCAACGGAGTAATCCTGGTTACCACTAAATCAGGAAAAAAAGGAGCTGCAAGCGTAACTTATGATTTCTCATACGGTTTCCAGAATCCCTGGAAAGAATACGATGTTCTGAATGCTACCGAATATGCGATCCTGATGAATGAGGGGCACCTGGCACAGGGAAAAGCCCCGGTATACAACGATCCGTATTCCCTTGGAGAAGGAACTGACTGGCAACAAGAAATATTCAATTACAATGCGCCGCAGATCAATCATCAGCTGACCATCAGCGGAGCCTCCGACAAAGTGAATTATTACATTTCCGGAGGATACTACAAACAAGATGGTATTGTGGGAGGTAACTTCAACCGTTCCAATTACGAACGTCTTACCCTTCGCACCAACACCACATACAACCTGATGGACCATTCGGCAAGCCGGAATTACCTGCATAAATTCACCCTGGGCATGAACATCGCCTATTCCAGGAACACTTCCTACGGCATTACCACCAACTCGGAATTCGGCGGTCCTCTCGGCTCGGCTTTGGGGATGGCTCCCACATTACAGGTTTATGCCGATGATCCCGGGACTCTCCTTGCCGAGCACCCCACGGCTGTAAAGGATCCACGGAACGGGAAGCCTTTCAGCATCGTTGAAGGAAGTATTTACAACGAAATGGTAAACCCTCTGGCCTCTCTGAGCCTTCCGGGGTCCAAAGGGAACTCGGACAAATTTGTTTCCAATTTCTGGGCCGAGTTGGCCATCTGGGATAACCTGAAATTCAGGAGTTCTTTGGGGACCGATCTTTCTTTCTGGGGAAGCGACGGATGGAGCCCGGCATATTTCCTTTCCACCAAAAATTTCAGGGAATATTCGGAAGTCTGGTCGTCTATGAACCGGTCTTTGGTATGGCAGGTTGAAAACGTGCTGTCTTACGAAAAAGAGTTTGGATCCCATTTTATCCAGGCCCTGGTAGGTCAGTCTGCCCAAAGCAATATGGGACAGAACCTGTCGGGCGGCAACCGCTACCTGCAGGAAGAAGACCCGTATAAAGCCAACATGGGATTTGCCACGGGAACCCAGGAATACCAAACTGCGGGAGGTTACGTCTACACACCTCACCGGCTGTCTTCCTTGTTTGCCCGTGTCAGTTACAACTACGCTGAAAGATACATGTTTCAGGCTACGGTGCGCAGGGACGGTTCTTCCAATTTCGGGCCCAACAACCTGTATGCTATATTTCCCTCTGCTTCAGTCGGATGGAACTTCACGAACGAGTCTTTCATGGAGGGTGTCTCGGGCTGGTTAACAAGCGGTAAATTAAGGGCATCCTGGGGGAAAAACGGGAACGAGTCCATAGGTCAGTTCCGCTATACCACCACCATGGCCTCGGGCAATAACTATCCTTTTGGAAATCCCGGCGTAGTGAACACCGGTGCAAAACCCAACGGATTTGCCAATGCAGACATTCGCTGGGAAGAATCCACACAGACAGACATCGGTCTTGACCTGGGATTTTTCAGGGATGCTTTGACTTTCTCTGTAGACTGGTATAACAAACGTACCACAGGTATGCTGATGGACATTCCTGTTCCGGCGTATTCCGGTGACAGCGCCCCTACCGGGAACGTGGGGATCATGGACAACAGCGGTTGGGAATTCGACCTGAGGTACCGTTTCAGCCTGGGCGATGCCCACTTTAATATAGGAGCTAATGCCACATACTTGGAAAACATCCTGGTAGAACTGGGTAATGAAAACGGGTGGCAAAATTACGACTCTCACAAGATAGGAACACTCACGCGCGCGCAAAACGGGTATCCTTTCCCCTTCTTCTATGGATGGAAAACAGACGGTTTGTTCCAGAATTGGGCAGAAGTAGAGGCAGGTATACAACCCAATGCCCAACCGGGCGATGTGCGTTTTGTGGACATTGACAACAACGGCGTAATAAATGATGACGACCGTACCATGATAGGTAAGGGAATGCCGGACTGGAGCTTTGGTTTTAACCTGGGATTCACTTGGAAGGGATTTGATTTTAATGCCTTCTTCCAGGGAGTATTCGGAGTAGATGTATACAACGTAACCCGGCGTACAGACCTTTACTACATCAACCTTCCGGCTTACATGATCAATCGCTGGACAGGAGAAAACACGTCTAACAAGATCCCCCGTTTCTCTTACGAAAGTGCCAACGAGAACTGGCGGGCTTCGGACCTCTGGGTAGAAGACGGATCTTATCTTCGATTGAAAAACATTCAATTGGGTTACACCCTGCCCTCCCATCTGACACGCAAAATTTTCATTTCCAACTTGCGTATTTACGTGGCAGGAGAGAACGTGCTTACGTTTACCAATTATTCTGGGTTTGATCCGGAGATCGCATCGGGCGGAACCTCACTGGGTATTGACCGCGGGGTTTATCCGCAATCCAAGATCTACACACTGGGTATAAATCTTACTTTCTAATCCTGAAACAGATACTATTATGAAAAAGATATTTTTATTATTAAGTACGATATTCGCCCTGGGTCTGTATTCATGTTCAGATAATTTCCTGGTAGTTGAATCCAAGGGTTCCATTCTGGAGAGCAACTACTACAATTCTGCAGACAGACTGTATTCCGGATTGGTTGCAGCTTATGACCCTCTGCAATGGTTTGATTATTTTTATCAGTACAATTCGCTGAACATGGTATCCGACATAATGGCGGACGATATCTACACCGGAGGGTCCAATGAAGGTGACCAGCCGATCCTTGTGAAAGCCCATTTTTATACGGCAACATCCACTGATGTTCCCAATATGATCTGGACAACCGCTTATTCCGGCGTAAACAGATCCAATATTGTAATTGCCAAAGCGCCTGAAATTGAAATGGAAGAAGCCCTTAAGGCGAAGTATGTGGCCGAGGCTAAGATCCTGAAAGCATATTATTACAATATTCTTTGGAAATTCTGGGGGAACATCCCTTATTACGATGAAAACCTGTCTTTCCCTTACATCACTGACCAGGTGCCTGCAGACCAGGTTTACCAGAACATCATCACAACCATAGAAGATGCACTGGCAATGAACTCCCTGCCAATGAAAGCCCCGGTCGGAGAAGAAGGGCGCATTACAAAAGCCATGGCGTATATGCTTTACACAGAAGTAGTCCTTTATCAGAACGATGAATCCCGTTTTAATACAGCATTCCAGTACATGAAAGAAATCATTGATTCCGGTCAGTATTCCCTGGTGAATGACTTTCAGGGCATTTGGAAAGAAGAAGGCGAATGGGGACCCGAATCTATATGGGAGATCAATTATATTTCCGAAGGCGGAGTTCGCGATTGGAGTGCACCAATTGCCACCGGAGGATCCGTTTATCCTGTACTGATAGGTATCCCTGGATACGTAGGAAATGATTTCTGCGACGGATGGGGCTTCAGTCCCGTTGCCGAGTCGGCCTACAACATGTATGAAGAAGGGGACATCCGCCGGGACGGCGGCATCCTGAACTTTGCCAAGCACGCCGATGAAACCGGAGCCAGTTACACGGCACGTTGGCAGGATACCGGCTACTTCCTTTTGAAATATATTGGCCGTAAAAACGGAAATCACGGGTACACAGCCGATCCCAACCTGAATTACGGCAACAACCAGCGTGTTTACCGCTACGCGGAGACACTGCTCAATGCTGCTGAACTGATCGCCAGGGGAGCCGGATCGGGAGATGCCTCAAGTTATCTGAACGCTATACGCACCCGTGCGCAGGTGCCTCCTGTATCAGCAACGCTGGACAACATCATCGAAGAACGTCACCTGGAATTCGTAGGGGAGGGAAAACGTTACTGGGACCTGATCCGCACCGGGAAGGCAGCATCTGTCCTTACTGCAGACAACCATTTGTACCGTACTGTCAACTGGACTTCCCAGAAAAAGTACTGGCCCATACCTCAATCTGAAATTGACAAGAGTGCAGGTACCCTGACTCAAAATCCTTACTAGAGACAGACAACATAAAAGATTACAGAAATGAAAAACATAGTATATAAATTTTCCTGGATCCTGTTGTTCCCGTTGTTGTTCGCCTGTACGCAGCCCGAATACCTTAAGCCGGACAAATCACTTGTCCCCAAGGCAGCAGATATTGAGGTTAACGTCACCACGGCATACGATGAGAATTTTCTAACAACGGTGACTTTTGAATACGTGGCCCCAGCGGGAACCACACCTATATTCATCTTTGACGGAAAAGAGTACATAACAAAAAGCAAAATCGTCAAAACGTATAAAAAAGCCGGGACGTATGCCGTAGAAGTCAAAGCACTGAATTCACATGGCATATCAGACGGTTCAAAATTGGTTGAATTTGTCGTTGAATACGACTATATAGCTCCTTATGATCCAACGGAAGACATCCGCTTTATATCCGGAGGCACAGAAAAGATCTGGGTTATGGATGCCGCCACAAAAGGACACCTTGGATGCGGTGAGCCCGGCAGTGACGGAACCAACTGGTGGAGTGCCAATCCTTATGAAAAAGAAGGGTTCAGCATGTACGATAACCAGTTGACTTTCCGTGCGAACGGAACATTCAAATTTGATCCTGTTGACGGTATGATATATGTGAATGCCGGTTCCGGATACGAAACGTCCTACAAGACTGCCGAAGAAGATTACGTAGCCCCTGCAGAAGTGGGAGAAGGAACATACAGTTTTGAAATGGAAGGAGATTATACGTTCCTGAAATTCCCTGCCGGATCCATTATTGGTTATATCCCCAATCCCGAGGCTCTTACCAATCCTACTTACAGAGTTATAACACTCACGGCTTCTGTACTTGAGCTGGTGGTGGATAACGGTGGAATTGCCTGGCATTTCCGTTATATACCGCTGGATCCCGGAGCCTCTCTAACCGATGAGGAAAAACTAACCGGCGGCAATTCCAAATCCTGGAAATGGAACTTTATGAGTGCCGGGCACCTGGGATGCGGAGAACCTGGTACAGACGGACTGGGCTGGTGGAGTGCTCCTCCCATGGATAAAAACGGAGTCGGTATGTATGACGATATTCTGACCTTTGAAGCGGACGGTACGTATATTATGGATCCCGGAGCAGGCGGAACAGTTTATGTAAACAAGGACAGCGGAGTCCGTTCCGACCTGAATCCCGGAGATGGTAACGATTATGCCATTCCTTTTGAAACGCAGACAACTACCTGGAACCTTTACACCGAAGGCGGTGTCATGTACCTGGAATTCCCGGCTGAAACGGTTGTGGGTTATGTTCCCAATCCCGAAGGTTATGCCACACCACGTTTCCGCGTGCTGACACTGACTACGGATCTGCTGGAGGTAGCCATAGACGCCCCCGGTATCACCTGGCATTATAGTTTTATACCCGCCGGGTATGAAGGAGATGAACTGGGACAGGGCAACTACGCCGGAAACCTGGCAGGTGCCTGGACCTGGGAACCTTCGGTACAGGGACACTTTGGTTGCGGCCCGGGCGGAAGCAACGGTCTGGACTGGTGGAGTGCGCCCCCTTATGACAAACAGGGACAAGGATTGTATGATGATATTCTTACCTTTGGCACAGACGGATCGTATGTGTTCGATCCGGGACCCGGAGGCACCGTTTATTGCAACTGGGAATGCGGGTTCCATTCCGAATACTGGGGCGGAGAACCCAATGTGGACTATGGCGTACCTGTGGATGTTCAGACAGCTTCCTATGTCCTGGAAGACGGGGTGCTCACATTCCCTCCGCAGACTTTCGTAAGTTACCTGCCCAATGCAGCCACTTATGAAAACCCTGTTTACCGGATCGTCAAAATGACCCCGTATATCATGGAACTGGTAACTGACAACGGCGATATTGCCTGGCATTACCGTTTTCAGAGATACGTTAACTGACAACAAACGATATTTGTCATGAAAAAGCTCTTTTTTGTTATCACCTCTTTTACCCTGGCCACCTGTGGCTGTAACGGTGGCAACGGACCGGAACCATCGGACAACCCGCAAATTGATATTTCCATAGAAAGCCTGGAATTTGGATTTGCTTCTGAATCAGGTTCCGTAACCGTCACATCCAATTGCGAATGGGGCGTTTCATCGGATCAATCCTGGTGTTCCACTTATCCCACAGGAGGTCTGGAAGGGACTTCAACCATAACCATCAATGCCACAGAGAATCGGACAGGCGAAGACAGAACATGTCTTTTGACATTCCGCTCCGGCGATAATAAAAAAGAGCTTTCTGTTTTACAACATTTGAATCCCCAGGACACTATGACTATCGTGGATCCCACGGTGGATGTGCCTGAAGGATACAAACTGATCTGGCGCGATGAATTTGACGTGCTTAAAACTTCAGAATGGTGGTTAGAAACAGGTGCCGGAGGTTGGGGAAACAATGAACTCCAGCGGTATATTCCCATCCATGACGGGAAAGACACTTGTGCAATTGTTTCCGGTGGAATATTGAAAATCATTGCCAAACAATCGGGAGAGGACGTGCTTTCAATTCGTATGAACACTTACCGGAGCTGGACATACGGATATTTTGAAGCACGGCTTAAACTCCCGGTAGGTAAGGGCACCTGGCCCGCCTTCTGGATGTTACCCAAGGACTTTAAAGCCTGGCCCGATGACGGGGAAATTGACATTATGGAACACGTGGGATACCGTCCCAACTGGGTAAGCAGCTCCATTCACTGTAAAAGTTACAATCACGCCATTGGCACGCAACGAACCGCAGAAAAATACATTCCCACTGCCCAGACCGAATTTCATATATATGCCGTAGAATGGACTGAAAATGCCATTTACGGATATATTGACGGAGTTCGTTATTTCACCTTCACCAATGACCAGAAAGGCATATACGATACCTGGCCTTTCTACAAACCGTTCTATTTAAAACTGAACCTAGCCTGGGGCGGGAACTGGGGCGGTGCCGAAGGTGTGAATCCGGAAGCCCTGCCCGCTACCTACGAAATTGATTATGTAAGAGTGTTTCAAAAAAAATAAACCCTTCCCAAGATGCCGCTCAAAAAGATCTTCCTGATACTATTGTGTACCTCACTTTCATGGTCCTGTGCACAGGAACAAACCGGGACCGACCGTGAAACTGAAAAGAAAATATCCCGACTGATCTCACAAATGACATTAGAAGAAAAGATCGGTCAAATGAACCAGATCTCTTCTTCCAACATGGGCATGGACCAAGGTCTGGCAGAAGCTATTGAAAAAGGACAGATAGGTTCCATTCTTAACGAAGTGGACCCGGCAAGGGTAAATACCTATCAGAAAATTGCTGTAGAAAGATCACGACTTGGGATCCCCCTGATTGTAGGACGGGATGTGATCCACGGATTTAAGACCATATTTCCCGTTCCTTTGGGGATGGCCGCCACCTTCAATCCGACCGTTGTGGAACAGGGCGCCCGTATTGCAGCCAGGGAAGCTACGGCAACAGGTGTCCGGTGGACGTTTTCCCCTATGCTTGATATAGCCAGGGATCCCCGTTGGGGAAGGATCGCTGAAGGTTTTGGAGAAGATACGTACCTGACTGCTGTTATGGGGGAAGCCATGGTAAAAGGATACCAGGGAACTGATCCCGCTGATCCGGCAAGCATGGCTGCGTGTATAAAACATTTTGCCGGATACTCAGCTGCAGAGGGCGGTCGGGACTACAACAGTACTTTTATCCCTGAAAGGCTCCTGAGAAACGTGTACCTGCCTCCTTTCCAAAAGGCGGTAGAGGCCGGTGCCCTGACCCTTATGACATCATTCAACGATAACGACGGCGTGCCCTCAACCGGAAATACGTTTCTTTTACGTAACGTGCTCCGTGATGAGTGGGATTTTTCAGGTTTTGTGGTCAGCGACTGGAGTTCAGTCACGGAAATGATCGCACACGGATTTGCAAAAGATCCTGGCCATGCTGCAGATTTAGCCGTAAATGCCGGAGTGGATATGGATATGATGTCTTTTGCCTACATAACCCACCTGCCTGAACTCATAAAAGAAGGTAAAATTTCCGAAAAACTGATTGATGAAGCAATCAGAAATATTCTGCGAGTCAAATTCAGGTTGGGATTGTTTGAGAACCCTTATGTTGACGAAAACCTGCACAAAGATGTTTTCTATGCTCCGGACCATCTGGAACTGGCAAAACAAACCGCAACAGAGAGTGTGGTCATGCTTAAGAATGACGGTACGCTGCCTTTGGACGAAACCCGCATAAAAACGTTATTGGTTACGGGCCCGATGGCCGATGCCGCACATGACCAGCTGGGCACCTGGGTTTTTGACGGAGAAGAACACGCTACCATAACTCCGCTGCAAGCCATAAGGGATGCATACGGCCATTCCATCCGTATTGTCTATGAACCCGCATTGAGTCATTCCCGTGATAACTCTCCGGCAGGGATCCGGAAAGCCGTACTGGCTGCCCGCCGTGCAGATGCCGTACTTGTTTTCGCAGGTGAAGAATCCATTTTATCAGGTGAGGCACATTGCCTGGCCAACCTGGACCTTCAGGAAGGGCAAAGCCGGTTGATTGAGGCCCTCAAGGCTGTAGGGAAACCTGTTATTACGGTCATCATGGCAGGAAGACCCCTGACCATAGAAAAAGAAACAACATGGAGCAATGCGGTTCTTTATTCTTTCCATCCCGGTACTATGGGAGGTCCGGCATTGGCCGATCTTATATTCGGCCTTGAAGTGCCCAGCGGTAAATTGCCCGTCACTTTTCCACGGTCATCCGGACAAATACCACTGTATTATAATCACAACAGAACAGGACGTCCGTTCCTGGGCAATGAAACCCTATTGAAAGACATTCCGCCAAAAGCCGGACAAACTTCCCTGGGAAATACCAGCTTTTACCTGGATCTGGGAGCCGATCCGCTGTTCCCGTTTGGTTACGGTCTTTCTTATTCAGCCTTCGCCTATACAAACATAACACTGGATAAGGTGTCATACGGAAAAGATGAAGTTATAGGTTTGACTTTTGACCTTACCAATACCGGGAAATATACGGCCACAGAAGTTGCCCAGTTGTATATATGTGATAAAACCGGTTCGGTTACCAGACCCGTAAAGGAATTAAAGTATTTTGAGCGCATTACCCTCAACCCCGGTGAAAGCCGGACGGTGAACTGGACACTTCCCGTCAGTGAACTGGCTTTCCGGGACCTGAACATGGATCTGACCGTGGAACCCGGCCAGTTTGAATTGTGGGTAGCTGGAGACAGTGTTTCCGGAGACCCGGTACTCTTTGAAGTTCATTAAGCAGCCCGATTCCCTGTATACATTTTTTCCTATATTTGTATACATGTATGAACAACTGCTTAACCTGGACCCTATCCGGATCAATTTCTCGGCCGGGGGAATGAGGGTCATCAACATTGTACTGGCTCTTGTGATGTTTGGAGTAGCCTTAGGTATCAAACCGGCTGAATTTAAGAATGTATTTGTCCGGCCAAAATCTGCCATTTTGGGACTTATTTGCCAATGGATATTGCTACCGGCCATGACATTCCTGCTGATCATGCTCTTCAAGAATTATGTAACACCCATGGTTGCCATGGGTATGATCTTGGTAGCGTCTTGTCCCGGCGGGAATATTTCCAATTTTATGTCCTCCTTATCCAAAGCCAATACGGAATTGTCAGTCACCTTGACGGCCATTAGTACTTCTGCGGCTACCTTTATGACACCTTTCAGTTTTGCATTTTGGGGAGGTTTATATACCCGTTATCTGAACCGTTATGCCGATGCCGCCCTGCAACCTTTACACATAGATATCTGGCAAACACTGGAAACTGTATTCATCCTGCTGGGGATCCCGTTGGCCTTGGGAATCCTTTTTGTGCATTTCTTCCCGAAAGCCGCAGAAAAAATGAAGAAACCCATGCAGTATTTTTCGCTGATTTTCTTCATTGCCATAGTCGTGTTGTCATTTAGCAACAATTTTGATCTTTTCATCAAATACATTTTTTTTATTTTTATTATCGTTTTGCTGCATAATGCCCTGGCTTTGAGTATTGGATACGGAGTGGGATCTGCCTTTAGACTACCTCGCAAAGACAGGCGTACGTTAACCATAGAAACGGGAATTCAAAACTCCGGACTGGGATTGGTGCTTTTATTTAATCCAAAGATATTTCCTCCGGAACTTGCCCTTGGAGGCATGTTGTTTATTACGGCCTGGTGGGGAGTATGGCATATTATTTCGGGACTCGGTGTGTCTTTCCTCTTTAACTGGAGGGACAGGCGTCCGACCCGGAAAACCTCTGTTTAGAAAGCTCATGGGCACAAAACGTAAGAAACGGATCTACGAAAGGAATATTTATTATACCGTCCTGAAGTATTACGCTGGACTCTTTTTTCGATTATCTTACGGAAAGCGGGAATATTACGGCATCAAGAACCTTACTTCCGACGGAGCGCTGATTTTTGCGCCTAATCATACCAATGCATTGATGGATGGGCTGGCCGTACTGGACCTGGATACGCGTCCCAAAGTATTTTTGGCAAGAGCCGACATATTCAAAAAACCACTCCTGGCCAAAATATTTTTCTTTTTACGGATCATGCCCATAAACAGGATCCGTGACGGTCGGAATACACTCAAAAATAATGATGAAACTATAAAAAGGTCGGCTGAAGTACTCTGCAACAACGTGCCGTTTGTTATTCTTCCCGAAGGAGCCCATCGGCCCATGCACAGTTTGTTGCCCCTGGGCAAAGGAATATTTCGCATAGCCCTGCTGGCCAACAAGGAAATTGCCGGGGAAAAACCCGTATATATTGTTCCCATCGGAATAGAATACGGTAATTTTTTTCGTTACCGTTCCTCGCTTTTATTACAGATAGGCCACCCCTTAAACGTGACGGCTTATGTTCAGGCTAATCCTGAAAAAGACGAGCCCGCAATTATGAACGACCTGAAAGAAAAACTTCAGGAAGATCTGAAAGAACTGATCCTTTACATTCCTGAAGATGCTCATTACGATGCCACCCTTGAGTTGTGCAACATGTCCTGTCACGACCGGATTGAACAGTTAAGCCTGAGACACCGCGTATTAAAAAACAGGCTGACTGCCAACCGGTACACGGTGAAACTGATCCAAAACCGTCTGGAAGCAGACCCGGAAAACACTGTAAAGATTCTGGATGAAATCGCCGTGTTTGCTGAAAAACGTAAAAGAAAAAGGATCAGTATGGCTTCCGTTGTCAACCCGAATCCCGGAATCACGATTCTTTACAGGTCTTTGCTGTTGCTGTTGTTATTTCCTTGTTTTGTTGTCAGCTCCATTTTGTACGCTCCCACACTGTTGGCGTCCTATTTATTATGTTTACTGATAGAAGACCCTACCTTTCATAACTCCGTACGTTACGTTGCCACTTTATTGCTCTGGACCATTACGTACGTAGCGTTTACCATTACTGTATTCAGCCTTTTTGAATGGGAGTTCGCTCTGGCATTGTCTCTGGTGTTTCTTCCCTCTCCCCTTACATTTTATCAGTATTTCAAATGGTTCCGGACAACCCGGTCCGATATTATATGGATCCTGGCCAAAGACCTGCGTAATGCCAAAAAGCGTTTTGTAGAATGGATCTTGTAATCCAAATACTGGCCGTAATTCTGGGAATTGCGGGTCTGGCGGGTTGTCTGCTTCCGGTATTGCCCGGACCGCCTCTGAGCTTTCTGGGGCTGTTGCTGCTGTTTTTTTTACCAGACAGTAATATGAAATGGTCTTTTCTGCTTTTATGGGGCATTATTGCGGCTGTGATTACCGTACTGGACTACCTGGTCCCTGCATATTTCACCAAACTGACCGGTGGAAGCCCTGCGGCAACAAGGTTTGCTTTAGTCGGCATGTTGTTGGGCATAATATTTTCCCCTCCGTTGGGAATGATCCTGGGAGCCTTCCTGGGAGCCCTGCTGGGAGAGATCTTGTATAATAAAACGGAAAAGGGGATTTCGGGATCATTTAAACCGGCTTTCGGCTCTTTCCTGGGATTTCTTTTTGGGATCGGGCTTAAGCTCATCGCCAGCGGTATCATGATGTATTACATCATTGTATATCTTTAACCACAACCTCTCTGACCAGTCCGTCATAAGCAGGTTCAATGCCCCGCGGAAGCGTAGTAATCAATTCTTCATGCGGTTCCAGGCAATGCGAAAGGTGGGTGAGATAACTTACCGGGGCACCCACATATTGGGCAACGTCAATGGCTTGTGACAGGGAAAAATGGGTCCTGTGTACCGTCCTTTGTACCGTACTGACTACAAAAACCTCTACACCCCTGAATTTTTCCAGTTCTTTGTTTTCGATGGTCTTGGCATCTGTCAGGTATCCAATAGGGCCTATACGGAATCCGAAAATGGGTAACGGTCCGTGCATGGCACGTACGGGGATAATTGCAATATCCCGGATATAAAACGGTTCGTTATTTATGGGATGCAAGGTCATTTCGGGCAACCCGGGAGACTTATAATCCGTAAATGCATAATCAAATTGCTTGCGTAATGAATCTAAAACCCTTTGTTCCGCATAGATAGGGACCGGTTTATTGGATAAAAAATTAAAGGCCCTGACATCATCCAGCCCAGCAATGTGGTCCCGGTGTTCATGTGTTAGCAAAATGGCATCCAGGCCGGTAATCCCGTAAGTCAACATTTGTTGCCGGAAATCGGGTCCTGCATCTATGAGTATTTTAACTCTTTGCCTGCTCTCCTGTATAACTTCCAACAGTGCAGAAGCACGCAGACGTTTGTCTTTCCGATTATCAGAATGGCAAACTCTGCATTGACAGCCAATTAATGGAACTCCGGTGGAAGTTCCGGTTCCCAGAAAAGTAATCGTGTAGATCATGGGACAGAAGTTCTAAAGCAAACAGTATTGTTTCCCTTGCGGTTTACTGTTAACCTTTATACAAATGTAATAAATATGAGTTCACTTTAAAAAGTCGGAGGTTATTTTATGTTTAAAAAAATCAGATACATCACCGCAGTTAGATATGTTCACAGCGCCATCCATGCAACAATAAGACCCGTTACCGTGGTCTATCGTATGCAAGCCTACGGACGATGCATGTTGATGAATCTCATGAGACTGGGGATAATCCAGATTTTAACATGCAAAAAACTAATTTTTGGCAATTTTAGAACTATAAAGAAGGTGTTTTGGCTCCTTGGAAGGTTTCTGGCTTCCGAATCTGAGAAACGGACTTTTTATCAGTCAATACCTGTAGGATTTGGGAAAAGGCCACTTTTTAAAGTGGACTCGAATATTAATATTTTTATAATTATTTGGACATATTGAAGTGATATTGTATTTTCGCTCAGGAACGAAAACAGTACAAATATGGACAGAACCTGCATTCCCGCTTCTTACAGCTCTCTGATGGATATATGGCAAACAGAACAGGCCATCAAATTCATCAAAGAGACATTCCAGACGGAACTGTCCGGAGAACTGAAACTCAGGAGGATCACGGCCCCTTTGCTGGTTGCCGAAGGCACCGGTCTGAACGACAATCTGAACGGAACGGAAGTCCCGGTGCAGTTTCCGTTGAAAACGCTGAACAATAAAAAAGTTGAGATCGTACAATCCCTGGCTAAATGGAAACGTTATGCCCTGTGGCGTCACAACATTGAACCCGGACTGGGTATTTATACAGACATGAATGCCATACGTCCCGACGAGATCACTGACAATCTGCATTCCGTCTATGTAGATCAATGGGACTGGGAAAAAGTAATCCTGCCGGAAGAACGTAACGTGCACACCCTACATAAATGTGTTAAATCCATTTATTACGCCATTAAACGTACTCAATTCCTTTTGAGCGAACGTTTTCCCCAACTGAGGCCTTTCCTGCCCCACGACATTCATTTCATT
Source organism: Bacteroidales bacterium (assembly GCA_011620605.1). Lineage (GTDB taxonomy): Bacteria > Bacteroidota > Bacteroidia > Bacteroidales > UBA932 > DMER64. Next base: position 125,686 of record WOYW01000016.1, read on the forward strand.
CACGCGGAAGAACTTCGGAGACTATATCCCCGACTCGGCCCAAAAGAAAGGGAAGACAAGATCGCCGCCCAACACGGGGCAGTGTTTATCCGTGGGATAGGCGGACCATTGGCAGACAATACGGTACACGACGGACGAGCTCCAGACTATGACGACTGGAGCACCCAAACGGAACCCGGTTTATTCGGGCTTAACGGAGACATTATTGTACACCATCCAATACTTGGGTCTGCTGTTGAACTTTCCTCAATGGGGATTCGCGTAAATCCCCAATCTTTGCGCTACCAGCTTGAATGTACAAACGCGTTAGACAGAGCTGATTTAGAGTTTCATAAACTGCTGTTGGACAACAAACTACCACAAACCATGGGAGGCGGCATCGGACAGTCCCGTCTGTGTATGTTGCTTTTGCAAAAATGCCATATTGGGGAAGTGCAATCCTCAGTCTGGCCTCAATCCACTCATGAGATTTGTGAAAAAGCCGGTGTTTTCCTGTTTTAAGAAGGACGTTTTAAGTTTGTAAAAACCTGTTTAATAGGCATTTAAAACGACTTGTCTCTCATTTGTAAAACAGCCCCTGATTTCCTCTGGCAGGGTTTTTGAGCAATAATTGCCTTCGTCATTAAAACTAAGTGAAAATAGTATGAAAATTATTGGAACGGGAAGTGCAATTCCTTCATTGTCTGTCACCAACGATATGTTATCGGTTTTTCTGGATACGAGTGACCAATGGATCAGGACACGTACCGGTATTGTAGAACGCAGGATCATTTCTGACGAAAACCTGAAAGACCTGGCTGTTGAAGCCGCAAAAAAAGCCCTTGAAGAAGCCAATATGGACGGTTCCCAATTGGACTATATAATCTGCTCAAACGTGGTCAATTATTATGTAACGCCTTCACTGAGCTGCCTGATATCCGGGGAGATCAACGCTGCCTGCCCCTGTGTGGACCTGAACGCCGCCTGCAGCGGTTTTGTTTACGGACTGGATATGGCACAGGCATACCAGCTGGCAGGAAAAGCCAAAAACATCCTGGTGATCTGTGCCGAGGAACCCACGCGTATGTGCAGCTGGAAAGACCGCAATACAGCCGTTCTTTTCGGGGATGGGGCGGCAGCTGTAGTGGTAACGGAAGGAGACGATTTTAAAGCTTCATACATTACGGCAAAATACAGACCCGAGATCCTTTATTACCAAAGAGCCCTGGAAGATTGTCCTTTCGTAACGTACCAACAACGCGGCGTCCCTATGTATATGAACGGAAAAGAAGTTTTCAAAATGGCAGTCAATGCCTCTATTGAAGGTATTGAGCGTATTCTAAAAGAAACCGGCCATACTGCGGACCAGGTGGATCATTACATTTTACACCAGGCCAATATGCGTATCATAGAAACCATCCGAAACCAGTTGCATCAACCTGTGGAAAAATTCCCCCACAATATTGAACGTCTGGGAAACACTTCTTCCGCTACCATCCCTATCCTGTTGGATGAATTGAATAAAGGCGGAAAACTAAAACAAGGAGATACTATCCTGCTGAGCGGTTTTGGGGCCGGATTTACTGCCGGAACCTGTCTGTTCACCTGGACGATGAATTAATACGAGTCATGACAACAATGAATAGTAGAATATGTGAAATAACAGGCATAAAGTATCCCATTTTCCAGGGAGGTATGGCCTGGGTATCTGAAGCACACCTGGCAGCCGCTGTTTCCAACGCCGGCGGGCTTGGGCTGATCTCGGCTATGAATGCAGATGCCGGGTATCTGAAAGAACAGATAAGATTGTGTAAAGAATTAACCAACAAACCTTTTGGGGTTAACATCATGTTAATGAGTCCCCATGTAGAGGAAGTGGCACGTGTGGTAAAGGAAGAAAAAGTCCCGGTTGTAACTACCGGGGCGGGCACTCCGGGAAGATACATGGAAGGATGGCTCCAATCCGGCATCAAGGTGATCCCGGTTGTCGCATCGGTAGCTTTTGCCAAACGCCTGGAAAGAATGGGCGCCTGCGCCGTTATTGCCGAGGGAGCCGAGGCCGGTGGACATGTAGGAGAACTCAACACCATGGCTTTGGTCCCCCAGGTTTGTGATGCCGTATCCATACCGGTGGTGGCCGCAGGCGGAATTGCCGACGGCCGGGGAATGGCTGCTGCTTTCATGCTGGGAGCCGAAGGCATACAGATGGGTACGCGCTTCCTGGCTGCGGAAGAATGCCGGATCCACAAAATTTACAAAGACAAGATCATCTCGGCAGGAGATACAGATACCATTGTGACCGGGAAAAAATTGGGACATCCTGTAAGGGCCCTGAAAACGCCCTTTACCCGGAAATTTTCCCAAATGGAAAACGATCACGACATTACCCAGGAAGAAGCCGATGCTTTTGGCGCAGGTGCTTTACGAAAAGCCGCTCGGGAAGGAGACGAGCAAACCGGATGTTACATGGCCGGCCAGAGCGCCGGTTTGGTAAAAAAGATCCAACCCGCCAAAGAGATCATTGAAGAAATCGTACAACAGGCCGTTGCACTGTTAAAATTATAACATACAACATCCTATGAGAAGAATAGTCATTACCGGAATGGGAATTGTGTCCCCGTTGGGAAATAATGTTCCCGAATATTGGAATAACCTGAAAGCCGGTGTATGCGGTATAGAACGCATAGATACATTTGACACCACAAACCTCACCGTAAAAGTGGCCGGTCTGGTCAGAAATTTCAATCCGGCCGATTACTGCATTGATCCGGGCACCGCCCGTAAAGCCGACTTGTATACCCTTTATGCCCTGGCAGCGGCTCATCAGGCCATGAAAGAAAGCAACCCGGGAGTCGAGCCCGAACGTCTTGGCGTCTATGTAGGCTCCGGGATCGGGGGTATACGCACTTTTGTCACCGAATGCAAAAAATACCTGGAAAGCGGACCAAACAGGGTTTCTCCATTGTTTATCCCTACCATGATCGGCAACATAGCTGCAGGAAATATTGCCATTGCCCATAATGCACAGGGACCCTGTCTGCCCGTTGTGACAGCCTGTGCCACTTCCACCCACGCCATAGGAGAAGCGTACCATGCTATCCTGCACGGTTATGTCGATGCCGTTATTACAGGAGGGGCCGAGGCTGCTGTTGTTCCGCTGGCAGTGGGAGGATTCAACAATAGCCGTGCCCTTTCCCGGGCAGAAGATCCCAAACGGGCTTCGATCCCCTTTGACGCAGATCGGCAGGGTTTTGTCATGGCAGAAGGAGCCGGGATCGTCGTCCTGGAAGAATATGAACACGCTGTTCAAAGGGGAGCCACCATATATGCCGAGTTGACGGGATACGGAAACACCTGCGATGCCTACCACTACACAGCGCCACGTCCGGACGGATCTGCCGCCGCTAAGGCCATGAGCCTGGCTTTGTCCAACTCGGCCTTCACCCCTGAAGATCTGCTGTACATCAACGCGCACGGCACAAGCACGCCACTGAACGACCCTGCCGAAACCATGGCTATCAAACTGGCCATTGGAGAAGAACAGGCTCGGAAAGCTCTGGTCAGTTCCACAAAATCCATGACCGGTCATATGCTGGGTGCCGCCGGTGCAGCAGAGATCATTGCCAGTGCCATGGCACTAAAAGAAGGTATTGTACCTCCAACCATAGGATTGGAGAATCCGGACCCGCAATGTGATCTGGATTACGTTCCCGGTAAAGCCCGTAAGGCAGATATCACCATAGCCCTTTCCAATTCGCTGGGTTTTGGAGGACATAACGCCAGCGTGGCTTTACGAAAATTTAAACCGTAAAGTTATGGTCAGAAAAGACATTATGGAATTTCTGCCCCACAGGGAGCCCATGCTTCTTGTGGACCAGATGGAAGTGGACGAAAACAAAGTCGCCCACTCACGGTATACCGTTACAGGAGAAGAATTTTTCCTGAAAGGTCATTTCCCCGGTTATCCGGTGGTGCCCGGAGTGATCCTGTGTGAGATCATGGGGCAATGCTGCAGTCTGCTGGTTAAGGAACACCTGGTGGGTCGTACCCCATTTTATGCCGGGTTGGATAAGGTCCGTTTCAAAAGGCAGGTTCGTCCGGGAGATACCATAGAAGTTACCGGATACATAACAAAACAAAAAGCCATGGTGTTTTTTGTTAAGGCCGAGGCCCGCGTACATGGAGAAATTTGTGCCCAGGGGCTTTTGTCCTTTGCCTTGGTTCAGAAGCCAAGCGACTGAAGTTCTTCGGCAGCTATCAGGCGGTAATGCGGGGCATAGGATGCAACGTAGATAGGACTGTGGTGCCCGACGTACTCACCCCGTTGCAACAGGACCGTTATTGAATCTTTATCGATTGTGTATTGCGGGTGATGTATTACGGGACATTGCAGTTTTTCAAGGATATCCACTATACGGGTCCATTCCCCGGTCCAATCTTCCAAGGGAACATCAGGAGCAGCCTGCACACTGCGAACAAAAGAATCAAAAAAATCCCGGTAACTGACCATCCCTTCTTTGATCACCCGAAGGTCAACCCTTACAAAACGGCGTTCCCAGCCGGTGGAGTCTATATACGGAGACAGGAAGGCCAAAGTGTCAGGGTTATAGGAATTCAGTTCCCGGCGCAGATATTGGCCGGCAGCCGCCGTGTCGGATAACAGGTGTCCCGGCCCGAACTTGTCCTGGAAAAAACTCTTGTAAATATCCAGGAGCGTACTTTGCGGATAATGTTCCATCTGTTGCTTCAGGGCTGTTGTTACCTTCTGTTCAAAGAGCCTGTCTTCAGCTTTTTGTGAACAGGAAAGAAGGGCTGACACGCATAAAACCATTACCATAATTTTCATGATATAAAGGTATAAAAATTGACAAACCGGGAAGTTTTTCCCAATTTTGAACGGTTTATTGTCTGTTTTTATGGTATGGGTTAAACTGGGGATCCTGATCATAGGTTTTGTATATGCCGGGCTGATCCCTTTTACGGTACGGCGGGTGGTGCGCCAGATAGATTTTGATCTGCATCAGCAAACCTTGAGTTTTCTAAGCAACAAAACGCTTTATGACAAGCGTTATGTCAGGGGATATACCCGGCTTTTGTTTGTAACGGCAGTCCTGCATTATGTTTTTTTCTGGCTGCTCTCAAAGTACTACAACCTGGGAGAACATGAAACCTACATGCGATATATAACGTACAGTTTCGCTTTTTTCACGTTGCTGGCATTCGTTCCCCACAACATCAAACCCTACAGTTTCAAACGTTTGAGCACCACCCTGCAACGCCTGGTACACAACCTGTTGGCGATCATTGTTTTTCTTTCGCTACCCATTCTTATCATCCTGTTCCAGACAGCAGTGATTCACACCATGCCCTTCATGGGAATTGCAGGACTGATCCTGATCGGTGGCACATTGGTCCTGACAGCCATCTATATCATCCGGCAGGGTGTCAATGGCATAAGCGAGATATTCTTTATAAACGGCATCAGTTTCTGGACCGTTTTTGTTACTATTTATACCGTGTTATTCGGGTAAAATTATCGCCTTACACACCGGACAAATTTTCCGGAATCCTGTATTATACCGACCGTTGTTACATTGGGTACAGGCAAAACACTTAATGAACCGCTTCCTATGGCAAACTCGGCATGTGCTGCGGCAGTGGAACCGGTTGCCCCACGTGCCCAGTACCATGCGGAAGGTGTTCCGTTAACTGCGTAATCCAGAGCTCCGCTTTTCGATCCGTCACGAATGCCGTATCCTTCCCAACCCATGGGGAAGAACAGGTTTGTACTTCCTGTACTGACCATCAATGCCCCAATGGCTGAACCGGTGTCATCATATACGTACCCGGGAAGCATTGAAGAAGAGGCAAGGCTGGTATACTGGGCAGATGTGGCCACTACATAACCTTCGGGACAGGGACCTCTTTGTGGGGTGGTGTTGGTTGTGGTTCCGTTCCAGTTGTAGACGTTCTTGACTATTGTAGTCCATCCTGTTTGCAAATTGGAATTGGGATTACCGTTGACTGAAATGGACAATTCCAGGTTCTGGGTATTAGCATTGCCCGGTCCTGGAATGGAAGGGTGCATTCCGCCGTTGTTTCCCCATTTAAAGAACCATCCGCTAAGGGAAGGCTGTGTTGTAAGGAATGTAGTTCTGGGTGTAAATGGCCAGTTCCCTGTTCCGCTGACATTTGTGTTTCCCAGGGCATTGAAGGAAGACCACCAGACGCCGCCGGCCGACATTTGTACGTCCCCGTATCCCTGGCGTACATATATAATATGTTCCAGCATGCCGTCTTCATACGTAACCCTGATGCTTCCAAAGCGATTGGTTGTGGAAGACCCGGTCGGGGAGTTTGCCTGGTAATAAAACCGGACCTGGGAACCGGGAGTTCCGGTTACGGTACCGTTTAGCACGGTATTAACGACCGAGCTCCCAAGACGGATGAAGTCCGCGCCGGCTTCCACCACAGCCTGCCACGTTCCGATGGACACAAGCGGTTCAAAGGACAACGGGAAAGTCTCTGTTGAAGTTCTTTGAATCACGATCTCCCTGGAAGCAGTGTTGTCGTAACTTCCGTAAACTGCAATGGGATTGATAATGCGCGGCGTCTGAAGGACGGTTACAGTCACAGGATCGTAAGTTCCGTAAGGGCCGCTCACGTTTACAACAAAAGAAGCTGTTCTACGGCCTGTTATTGCAATGTATTCACTATATGTTTGAAGCGGAATATTGAAAATAGTGGATGTTGTAGTACCGGAAGTGGTGGATACCTGAAGGAATCCTCCGTCCACAATGTTTGTAACCGTCCAGTTATACGTGAGTGTTTCCGTTGTTTCGTCTCCGATCCTAATATGGGTATTGCCGATAAGACCGCTTTTGTGCCCAAGAAATACGTCTTCGGCAGTTACATTGCCCAATAATGTCTTCTCCACCCGCCAGGTGACTTCGCTGCGGGCTTTGTCTTTCAGTACCAGAGTGACTTTGTAATGGGTGTTGCGTTCTATGTCAAAATCATCCGTTACGTTCTTACCCAGGAAAAAGCGGTATGTTATGGTTCCATCTTTGGGATCGTTCGGATCGGTATCCCTATATTCGGCGGTTACTTCCAGATATGAACAGGTTGCATTGGTGTAAACGTTCTGGGGCGTATAACCGGCAGGTGTTTTCATGGTTTGATCGGCAACGTATTCACCCACAGGCTGCCGGTTCTCGTACAGAAACAACGCCTGATTGCCGGTTGTATGGGTTGCCAGGTCAATGGTCGCTCCTGTAGGATCTTCCACAGAATCACCATCCGGTACTGAACCGGATTCGTTCAGGATCCTGTTCTCTCCCAGGCGCATGGTGGCTGGCACATTTTTCAGGGCAATCTTTACCGGGGTTACCGTGACGTATTCATCCAGAGGCAATGCAGTATCGTTCCGGTCAAAGGCAACGGTAACCATGGCGACCAGCCTTTTAACATATACGTTAAACTGTTTATCACTAGCGATATATACCGGGTTTTCACTTCCTGCATCGTCGGGAGAAAGCCATCCGAACATGTGATTTTGTGGAATTCCCCCGGCAGAAGCATTGATGGTAAAATCTTTCAGGTCAGCTACAGTCGGGACATCTGCCTGCATGTCGTAGGGAACATTTACTACCACATACACATAACGCATTCCTTCTTCCGGAATCAGGCGATAAATTCCGTCAGCAGCAGGTTCCGCGAAAAAGCGGGAAGATCCTGCGTCCAGATTCCCGTCAACATCGTAGAAAAGGAAATTAACAGCGCTTTTACTATCGTAAGCATTTTGTATGGATTTGGTACCGTAATCCACTTCTTTGTTAACAGGTATGTGTACTTTAAAGGTTACCGGCACCTTGTTGCCCGTACCGGAGGGTAAAGGAACGGGGTCTTCCTTCCTACACGAAATAAGTGCCATGACCAGCAATGCCGGCCATAACCACTTGATTAGAAAACGAATATCAATTTCTCGAATATTCACGGATCTACTTTCATTAATGCATTAAGGGGATCAGTTCTTCTTCGTCCCAATTGCTTACTTCTATTGTAATATCCAACCCTGTAATGACTATTTCCAGGGGGATGTTGATATCACCAATATTCCCGGGATCAAAGCCTGCCTGCTGCAATAAAAGACCAAGATTGGACTGTTTCAGTATCAGATGGTTCTTATCGAACAGATTCAATATTACGTTGTTCAAATTGTTCCCTCGAAAAATATTGAACTCAATGAGCATGATTCCCGAAGATTGGTAAAAAGACCCTGCCGGATAGTAGGTTTGCGGCGGACCGGTTGCCCCTTCGGACAGGGAATATTCAGGTAGCAGGTTATCCAAGGTAATATATGCGGGAGGCGTTTCGTTTTTCGTGGCAATGTTTTGCAACCCCCGTACAAGCAACCTGAACCCAATATGTATGCTTTCAAGATCTACGGTATCTTCCACAGAATCAAACGGGGGAACGATCAATTCCTTTCTGCCCAGGTAAAGGCTGTCATTACTAATAATTTTTTGACCTTCTGCATATTGAGGGCTTGTAACAGTGAGGGTTGCCATGGATTCAGGAGAACAGAGCATTGTATGCCCGTATGCATTGCCTACAGCCACAAGACTGTAACTTCCCGGGGAAAGGTTCAGTCCGGCCTTGCATGTTCCGCTACACAGTCCGCCGGTTAAGGGTTTTTCCTGTACCAGGCGGTTATCGTCCCCGTAAACCAACAGGGTTACCTGCCCTATATACCGATTAAACTGGCAGTTGGTCCCGTCGGGACAATAACGGAAGGAAATGCTTACATTGTCGCACTCTTCGGGGGGATCAAAAATGCATCCCCCCAGAAAAGGCAACAACAACAATAATAATGCTATCCTCCTGAATGGCATAAAGACTACTGGTAAACAGGATCAAGATTTACGGCTACCCAGTTGCCCACCGTAATGGAGACATCAAATGTCACGTTTTCACCCACGGGATCTTCAGAGCCACGTCCAACTACAATATTGACGTTGTACAGTTTCCCGGATTGCCAGTTGGAAAACGTAGCTCCTCCGGCATCCTTAAACCCAATTGCCCGGACAAAACGCAATTTCATCAAATTGTCGTTGGTATTCTTAGCTGTATACCTGACCACGATCTCGGGTCCGGCTACAGGTGTGGCCAGTGGAAAGAAATGATAGGCAAAGACTTTGGTGATATCCAGGCCGGTAGCATTGTAATCGAACATGTTATGGTAATATGTACCCTTAAACAACTCCTGGTCTATTATATAAGAATCCTCCAAGGATCCCTGGGCATTCAATGTGCCTCCGGTATTTCCGAAAGTTGTGGTTTCATAAAAGTTTCTTATATAAACACCTTCAAATGTAACTTCTTTTATCACTGTGTCGTCATAATTCAGGGTTATTTGAAAGCGCGACACAAGGGGATTCAAAGATACAGCAGCCGATAACCGGACTACGTTCCCGTCCTGGGTGGAGCTGATCTCGGACTCTCCGTACAGGACCAACTCAGTGGGATCGTTATCATATTGGATATCATTGACTAATGCAATAACTTCATTATAGGTTGTTACCGCTTTAAGAGCAGCATCCATATCCCCTGTAAAGTTTGCGCTCTTAGGGTTACCGATTATCTGGACTTTATTAGCGTACTTGTATATGCTTTGCAACTGGTAGCCTGCTTTCAGTGCATCTATATCCAGCAACGGGTTGGCTGCATCGGGGGTAGTTGCCACGGGAATAATGTGCTTCATGGACCCATCGGGTGCAGATATGAAAATATAGACTTTCTGGGGGGTGGCAAAGTTGGATCCGTCTGCAATACCTGCATCTGTAACGGCTTTGGTAGTTGGAGCAAAATTTCTGTCATCAAGCCTGATGTAAAGGCTCTGTGAGTAATCCTCCTGGCTTTCGGGAGGCAGTTCATTTTTCTGGCAGGAGGCGATCATCAGGATCGCGGCAAGGCCTGCAAATACGATTTTTTTCATAATAATTGGAAGTTCGTGGTTTTTGTTATCGTTTTTTAGTTTGTTGATAAATATCTATTTCAGTATAAAAACCAGCGTGATCCCGGCCCTTGTGGGGCCAATGTAGTGTTTGGTGCCTTGTCCCAGGGATGGTCCGCAAGGGCGGGTTTCAATAATTTCGTAATTTAAATGGGCATACCCCGCCCCAAGAGAAAATTCAAGACGAAATACAGGGGTAAGAGTCCAGTGGTACCCGTAAGCTATGCCGCCCCCGTAAAGAAAGCCCTGGTGACGTATGCCTTCCAGTCCCAACCGGGAGATGTTCCCCACATTGAACTGGGAAAAAAGACCGTGAATGCCGACAAAATGACCGGAAAAAGATGCCCGGGGCCAATAGCGGAACTCGGGTTGGATCATCCAGTGTTTGATCCGTCGGTATTCGGAAAAATTCCATGGATTGTAACCTCCGGATACATCCAGAGTGATTCTGGATGACAATCTCACTTCCATTCCCGCGCTGATGCTGGAAGTAGCATCATAAAGAACATTTGTTTTAACCGCAATCTTTTGACCATAACCAAGTGATGTCTGGAAAAAGACTACGCAGAAAACAATAATGAACCGACACCACATATTATTTTTTTGCTAAATTTAATCAAAAATTTCTTAATGCTGCAACATCTGAAGAACTGGCAACGTCTTAAAATCATGAAAACAACCACGTTAGTAATTGTATTGCTGTCAGCACTTACCAGCGCATGCTCGGGTCTTATTGGAAGCGGCAATGCCGTGGAGGAAACACGTACGGTCAGCACGGCATACCGAGGTATAATTGTTGAAAAAGCCATCCGGGTTACGATCTCGGATCAGGTATCGGCAATTCACGTAAGAGCCGATGAAATTTTTATGCCTTTCCTGGAAACTTATATAAACGACCAGGACATGCTGGTGATCGGTTATACAAAGAACTTGATAGGTTATTCTTCAGTAACTTCGGAAATAACCGTTCCGTATCATCCCCTGTTATCTACTTTCATTGCTTCCGGAGCCTCCTATATTGATACAGATTGCCCCATCACTATAAATACGGCTTTTTTTGAGGCCAGCGGAGCTTCTCGTCTTAATTTCCACGGTTCCGCTATTAATTGTACTGTTCAACTAAGCGAAGCTTCCCGTTTTGAGGATTTTGATTTTACGGCCATTACACTGGATTGTGATTTGTCCGGAGCCAGCCGCATGGATATCACGTGCCAGGGAGTTATGAAGATCAAAGCTTCCGGAGCCAGTAAAATATATTACAAAGGAGACTGTGTTATCAATTCCATTGAAACATCAGGAGGCTCGGAAGTCGTAAAACAGTGATCCCTCTTGTGCGAGGTGTTCAAACCGATTTTTTCTATGTAATACGCTTTGATCCGTTTATCCATCTCTGATTTTTTATTTATATAAAATCGGTGTCACTCCCTGTTATAAGGTGTAATTTCAGATTGATCTCCTCGATGGCAGAGGCCAGTGAGTCTGCCGTAAGTGAAAAACCGAAGGGCTGAACATATTCCGGTGAATTCCCGGGTACCTCCATGACTTGTTCTTCAAGTTGAACACCCAGTATTCTCTGGAGGCTTCTTTTCTCATAGGATTTGAAGGAATAATTTTTTCTTCCCGCAAGAAATAGGACTGTTCCTGAACATCAATTATATCCATACCTGGAGTCCCATGAGAGTAATATAAGGCAACAAGCCTGTAAATATATCGAAAAAGAAATTGACGATAAAACTTCATGAATATTTTCTATTTTTGCACGGCATGATTCTAAAAAACAATATTCCGGACAGTAAAAACACCCTGGGAACGGTCAGGGAATTTTATTGCAACAAGTGCGGCAACGTATTTCACATCTTTGAAGGAACCGGATCCCTGGGATCAAATTATTATTGTTCCCTGTGCGGAAAGAATCATTTCAAACGTCATACGGATCCTAAAACTTCAGGTTATTTCCTTTGTGAATGTGGGGGTACATTGCACAACTACCTGACATTTGCCGTTTGTCCCAAATGCGGCAGCCAGGACGTTACGGCAACCGGCATTGAAGGGTCATGGGAATAAGCTCAATGATGGTAATGGTGTTCTACCTTCATGGCTTCTTCGTAGGTTTTATGTATGGTTCCGAAAGGATGTTCCGCAGGAGTATAAAATGAGTAAATTTTTAAAGGTTCATCACCCGTCTTGATCACATTGCGAAATTTCCCGGATTCGATTCTTAAGAACCGATCTGTTAAAGTTAATTAAATTTCCTACTTTTGGGTAAGTCCAATCGTATACAAAATCATGAAAACCTTACTCCTTTCTTTATTTTTATTCTCAGGGATCCCAGTTGTTCCCGGGGCTGATGATCCCGCAGTTCACTATAGAACGGGTTCAAAATTCTTTTTTGTGAACCGGGTAGAAAATTTTGTGGATAAAACAAAAGACGTTTGCGAATCGTATTCAGGAAAGGACTGGAGAGAATCCCAGAAAGATTTCGGCAAACTTGTCAAGGAATACTCAGATTACTACTCTTCACTTTCACAGGACAAAAAGAGCCGTGTCAACAAGGCCGTTGGCAAATACGTGGGAATGACGTTAAAGGCCGGAATAGACATTTCAATAGATGTTTTAAAAGAGATCTATCGCAGGGCTCCATCTGTTTTGGAAGGATTGTATGAAGGATCGGGGCTGAAAGACCTTTTAGAATCCAATTAACCGGGAGTCATGGATAAGAAGAAAATTGTCACTGTACCCAACCTGTTAAGTTTTTACAGGTTGTTGGCTTTTCCTCTGATTCTCTGGTTCATAATATCCGGCAAAGAACGTCTTTTTGCCATATTTTTAATTATAAACCTGGTAACGGATTTCCTGGACGGTCTCATAGCAAGGATCTTTAAACAGGAAACGGATCTTGGGGCAAAACTGGATTCTTTTGCCGATGATCTGACGTATATACTTGCATTTACCGGACTACTGATGTTCAAAGGGGAGGATTTCATGCCTCATATAGTCAGTTTTGTAGTATTTATGGCTTTCCTGGTAGGATCTGTTGTCATGGCCCTCATAAAATTTAAAACAACACCCAGTTTTCATTTGTATTCCACAAAGATCAGCGGATATATCCAGGCAGGTTTTTTCATATGCCTGTTCACAATCGGCTTTATACCTCTATTTTACTACATCATGATTGTTTGGGGAATACTGGCTGCCACAGAACACATGATCATCCAACTCATTATCCCTGAAATGCGCTCCAATGTCAAAGGTTTATACTGGGTGCTGAAAGAAAAAAAGAGCAAATGATTTTTCACTCTTCATTTGAATTCGCTTATCTCTGGCTGCCATTTATCGGACTGATAGTAGGCTTTCTGGGATCTCTTACGGGAGGCGGTGGCGGTTTTGTTTTTATCCCGTTACTCACCATTTTGTTTAAAGTCCCTCCGCAAATTGCCATAGCCAGTTCTCTGGCGGCCACTTTACCCATTTGCCTTGCAGGAGCTTACGGCCATCACCGTAAAAAAAACCTGGATTTTCGCATTGGACTGATATTTGCCGCCGCCGGTATTTTAGGAGCACTGGCAGGAGCCCAGATAGCCAACATGATAACCGGGGAACAATTGAAAACAAGTTTTGGGATATATTCCATAATCATAGCAACAAGTATGTACCTGGGTCAGCGAAAAGACAAAAAGGCCATCGCCAACGGAGAGGACCCCAAAGAATTGTCCAAAGCAGGCAAGTATTCAAGAAGTACGTTATACGGATTTCTCTCGGGCATTATTACTGCCACTTTCGGGACCAGCGGGTCAGCACCCATTCTGGCCGGGCTGATGAGTATCCGGATGCCGCTAAAACTGGTACTGGGAACTTCCCTTCTCATTGTATTTGTCAATACCTGTTCAGCCCTGGGGGCACATATACTGGTGGGAAAGATAGACCTGACTATTGTATATTTCCTGGCCTCAGGTTCTATTGTTGGAGCACTGCTGGGACCAAAATTTCTGGCAAATGTCAGGGTCGATAAAGCAGAAGGACAGGTGCGTTTGTGGTACGCCCTGGGAATGGTTGTCTGTGGAATTCTGATGATAGTTCTGTAGTTTTAAAGGTATGATCCTTACCCTCTACATAATCATTCTGTGTTACTTCCTGGCAGGAGGCATTGCCTTTTACTTAATAAGCAAAAAGAAGACCAGGGAGGAGGCTCGTCATAATCGGGTAAAGTATATAGCTTATTTTATCATCATTAATGCGCTTTTTTTAAGCATAGCCTTCCAACCCGTGATCTTCAGAATTTTAGGATGGATCATAGTCGTTACGGGGTTTTACGAACTGGTAAATTTGTTTGTTCGCTCCGAATACCAAAAAAAACGTTTTTTCCTGATGTCTGTTTTCATATATGCCCTGTTTGCCACAGGTTTTTTAGTGTTCTCCTGTATGGAAAAAGAAAAGATCATGTTCACGTTTGTCATTTTATCTGTATTTGACAGTTTCAGCCAGATCACCGGACAACTATTGGGAAAACACAAATTGGCTCCCGTAATAAGTCCTAATAAAACATGTGAAGGAGCAGCCGGGGGACTGGCTGTGTCGCTTATCACTGCTGCTCTGATAAAGGAACTGACCGGCCTGGGGACAGGTCCTGCCATCCTGCTAGCCACCGGCATAGTATTATGGGCTTTATTGGGTGATCTTATGGCTTCTTCCTACAAACGCCACTACAACGTAAAGGATTATTCCCGTCTGATTCCCGGTCACGGAGGCGTTTTGGACCGATTTGACAGCTTGATCGCAGGCGCTGCCTGGACGGCATTAATTGGATACTTAATCTACTTATGATATGATCAGCCAGATAGTTTTAACCGTAATCATTCTGATAGCCATAGTCTGCTTATTGATTTTTACGGAGATCATGTACAGGCGGCTAGAACTGAAGAGCGAAATTACCCGCAAGTTCGCCCATTTCACAGCAACACTTTCCACAATTGTTTTTCCTTACATTTTCAACAGCCATTGGTACGTCTTGGTACTGGCCTCGTTTTTTTTCGTGATCCTTTTTGTAAGCCGTCACGGCACACAACTGGGATCTATACATAAAATTAACAGAAAGTCAGTAGGGAGCTATGTATTGCCTGTTGCCGTTTACCTGACTTTTCTGGTCTCTTTCCTTCTGAAAAATAAAATTCTTTACATACTGCCCATCCTGATCCTGGCCATTTGTGATCCTATGGCCGGAATACTGGGAATGAATTTCAAACGGAACAACAAACTCATAAACTTGTTAGGACATACGCTCCGAAAGACCGTCCTGGGGTCCCTGGCGTTTTTGGTCAGTAGTTTTGTAATAAGCGTCCTCGCCTTGTATATGTATTCAGGGATCTTCAATTTAAAAAACTTCTTGCTTGCTTTGGGTATTGGTGTTGTTACCACGCTTACTGAAATGTTGAGCCGTAAAGGATGGGATAATCTGTTGATCCCGCTGAGCGCGCAGCTACTGCTGGTTTTGTTCCTGTAAATTATTACTAACTCTAAAGTATGAAATCGATTTATTTGCCGGCAGTTCTTATTTCACTGCTGATTTTTCTTTTATATGGATGCAAGCCCCCCGTTCCTCCCGGGATCGAAACAACTGCTGCATCCAATATTACCACAACTTCAATGAGCTCCGGAGGTACGGTTACCTCAGACGGCGGGGCCCCGGTCACGGCGCGCGGAATTTGCTGGAGCACATCAGGCAGTCCTTCCATAGACCTGTCAACGAAAACGAACGACGGAGGCGCAAACATTACATCAAGGGGCGTATGCTGGAGCACCTCGGCCAATCCGACTGCAGATATAGCCACCCGTACACAGGACGGTGCGGGATCAGGCGCTTTTACAAGCACACTTACCGGGCTTTCTTCCAGAACGACCTATTACGTCAGGGCTTATGCCGTAAATTCGGCCGGAACGGCTTACGGACAGCAAGTCTCCCTGGAAACGCCGGCAAGTTTTTCTTTGTCTGAAACGTCCCTGACCATTACCTGCCAGGACATGTCTATGGACATTACGGTAACGCAATTGCGGGCAGGCGGTTACATTGATGAAGGAGACCTCTTTTAAACAACCGGAACTATGAAAAAGATCATTATTATCACTTTTACGATCCTGTTGGCCGCCGGTTGCAAACAGGAGGAAGAAAGACGTCTGTCCGTTCTTCAGAAAGATAACATGGAAATCAATGGGATCCTGCCATCCGCTCAGGACATCGCTACCCGCACTACACTGGATACGGACGGATTGCTTACCCTGTGGGAAGAAGGGGATGCCATTGGTGTTTACGGCAACAACTCTGCCAATATTTCATTAACCCTCACCTCAGGCGCAGGAACTCCATTTGGTGTTTTCCGGGGGCCCCAGACAGGTGTTCCGGTTGGGGCTTATTATCCCTACACGGAATCCGCCGGAGACAGTTACAATGATATACAGGGTTTCCTGGACTCATTACAGGTACAAGATGCAAATCAGGCCCGTGTTGCTCCTTATGACTGGAAAGTCAGTTCGCATATTACCGGGAACGATCAGGACGGATACCGCATCCATTTCCGGGAAATCATGGCTATGCTGGACTTTGCCATTGATGTAAGCGGAACCGCCCTGGAGGGAGAAACCTTTCAATCCGTTAGTTTTTGTGCCCCCGACCGAAAACTGGCCGGTCATTTTGCCTTAGATCTGAGCAACCCCCAGGCACTTCCCGTGTTTGATGAACAGGCCTCTGCAAAGGTACGTGTCCGTTGGGACGATCCCCCACTACCGGAACCCGATAATACACTTCATGTCAGGATGTTCGTTAACGCTGCCATTGCGGCCGAAGACCTTATTCGAATAACCCTGGAAACAGAAAACCATACCTCCGTTACAACCATCCGGTCTGCAAAAACCATGAAAGCCGGGCACCGATATCACATTCCCCTGTCTCTATCCGAATTGTCGGATCAAACCACCATAAACGAAAAATCAGATCCTGGGAATTACCAGACATTCGGTATCTACCGCATGGAAGATACCCTTATCGCCTACCGGCAGTTTAAAGACCAGTGGAGAATCCTGATCTACGATACCCATTATGATTTCAGAATCCAGAATTACACGCAGAAAAAAGTCGTAACCATTGGTCCCATTCCGTTGGACCCTGATCCGGGATCTGAATTTATCGTTGAGATCTCCGTTTTCGGCGCAGACAACATTCCCGTGGGCAGTAAAAACGTAACGGCTGTCCGCAAAGAAGGCAACCTGTTACTACTATACGATCAGGCAAACAAAACCAGTTACCTTGTTTACAATTAGAGTGCTATGAAAAAGATCTATCTCATAAATATTCTGCTGTTAAGCTTTTTGACCGGTTTTTCTCATAGTGCCTATGCCGTAAAAGCCTATCCCGGGCCCATACAGATCACCCATCCAGACGGATCGGTCATCACCATCCTTAAACACGGAGACGAATTTTTGAATTGGACCACCTGCGGAAGCCGTCTGGTCAAACAGGGCCCTGACGGGTTTTATTACCTTGCCGAGTTTTCCGCCCTGGGAGCAGTTCAGGCAACCGTCACCCGGGTGCAACCCGGGCTGTCCCTCCAGGGACCTTCAACTGTCACCCCACCTGCTGTGGCACGTGAACGCGCACAGCGGTTAAGGCAGGATTTTGCCCGAATATTCGGAGCCCGGAGTGATGTTTCCCGCCTCGCACCGGGGATCACCCCGGCCGTTAAGAGTCCTTCCGGATCCATTGCCAACGGGCAGAAAAAGTTCCTGGTCATTCTGACCGCCTTCAGTGATCTGGCCTTTAACTCGGCAAGTGCCCGGGACGACTTTTTCAATTTGCTCAATCAGGACGGGTATGCCGAAAACGGCGGAACCGGATCCGTCTGGAATTATTACTATGAAAATTCTTCCGGGGCGTTCGATCCGCAATTTGATGTTTTCGGTCCCGTGAAACTTTCCCGGTCGTTTTCCTATTACGGGGCCAACGACGACGAAGGGGATAATATGGAAGAACGGGCACGGGAAATGGTTATTGAGGCTATACGGATAGCCGATCAGAGTTTTGGTGTGGATTTCTCTCAATACGACAACGACGGCGACGGGATCATTGACAACGTATTTGTTTATTTTGCCGGACATAACGAAGCCGAAGGCGGCGGTGACAACACCATCTGGCCACATGCTTGGAAGACTCAGAATGAGAGTATTACAGTAGATGGGGTTACCACCTCTTCATACGCGTGCACCTCGGAACTCCGTGCCGCTGCCGAAACTTCCATGTGCGGGATCGGGACCTGTTGCCACGAATTCGGTCATGTTTTGGGACTCCCCGATTTTTACGATACCGACGGTGACGAGAACGGGGCTGCACGCGGGCTGGGAGCTTTTTCACTCATGTCCGGCGGCAATTACAACAACCTGGGAAGAACGCCTCCGTATCTTAACGTTATAGAAAGAACCCTGATGAGCTGGCGGCCTGACAGTTTTGAAGAACTGGCAGAAGAAGTGCAGTACGAACTCGGACCCGTTGCGGGGAATCAGGCTTATGCCATACTTACAGGCAACGACGGGGAATTTTTCTTATACGAATACCGGCAGAAAGCGGGCTGTGATGCCACCCTTCCCAATTCGGGACTATTGATCTATCACGTTGATATGTCAGAAAATATGGTGGGAGGCAAAATAGCTATAGACAGATGGCGCTCCTGGGACGGGATCAATTCATATGCCTCCCATCAGTGTTTTGACCTGGTGGAAGCGGTTTATCCCGAATCAGCCATTAGTAATTATAACCAGATCCCGTTCCCCGGTACTAAGAACAATACTTCTTTTACCGATACGTCTTCCCCGGCTGCTGTGGATTTCACAGGAAATCCCACGGGCGTATACCTGGTCAATATTGCCGATAACGGTGATCGGGCTTCCTTTACCGTAACCAAAAGTACCGCTTTGACTATTACGGGAACCGTCAGGGACCCGGATGGAAATCCGGTCTCTGGAGCTGAAGTTTCTTTGACTTTTGAAGAACCTTCCCCCACCGGAGATGTCCGCCAGACGGCCATCGCAACTTCAGGCCCGCTCTTTACCTCGGCCCGGATGACATCCACGGAGGAAACAGCCACCGTTACAACGGGAGAGGACGGACAATACGTTTTTGAAACGGGAAGCCGGGAAGGGACTTACTATCTTGAAGCGACCAAATATGGGTTCAACCCGGCTTACGACCAGGTAGATGCCTCCCGCTCCGGAACGGTTACCGTAGATCTCACTTTAACACCTCTACCGGAAGAAGGGGCCTTAATGAAACACGGACCATGGGAAGGATATGCCATAGGTTTCGGCTCTCCGGACGGTACCATATTCGGAGCCGTGGGCTTCTCGTCCCATGAGCTGGCTCCCTACGAAGGTCATACTATCGCCACCATGTCATTCCTGGTGGCCGGGACCACTGCCGCAGAGGTGGGTGTGTTCATTACCGCCAGTAACAAAACTATATTTTCGGGCGTGTTGAGCAATCCGTCCTTTAATGTGATGATGCAGGTTGATCTGTCATCCTTTGGTATAATCATCCCGGGGGGCGCAGATGTAAAATTCGGGTATTACGTTATAGACAGTGATTCCGGGTACCCGCTGGCAGCCGATAACGGACCCATGGCTCCCATGGGCGGATATGCGGGCAATTCCATAGCATCGTTGACCGAAACATGGAAAGACATGTACGATTTAGACGTTAACATCCAGATATCGGCCACGGTGAGCGGGCCGGACAACCAACTCTTTTCTTTGGGGTATTATATGATCCCGTATACGGGCAGAACGTACAGGGCAGGGGATACATTTACCTTGCTATTGAACGATGATCCTTCTGTGGAAGGTGTGGAAAGACCTGTTGCGGTAGCTTGGTTCTTTGATGACCAACCCTACAATACAGGAGATGTAATAACCCTTACCCAGGGCAACCACACGGTAAAAGCCGTCCTGACTTTTGAGGACCATAGCCAGACCATTGTCCAGGAGATCCGTTGCAATGCGTACGAAAGTCAATCCGTCATACGGATAGAGACCCTTGAAAACTTATGAGCATCCCTGAGATTTATAAACAGTGGTTTTTAAAACTTCTTTTGGGTCCCGGGGACACGATGACCTTCAGAAAATACCGGGATGAACCTTTGGATCTGGAAGGAATAGATAATATTTACATACACGTTCCATTTTGCCGCAACAAATGTCCCTATTGTCCCTATTTTAAAGAACTCTATTACGAACAGCAAGCCGGGTTTTTTGGGGATTCCTTGTTACGTGAAATTGAACTGCACACGGGGTGGCTTAATGGCAAAGAAATTCAGTCGCTTTATGTGGGAGGAGGCACTCCCACGCTGTTGAACACTTATCTGATCCGGGCCATTGATCGTTTACGTGTGGTATGCACCTTGCAAAATGTTGCCATAGAAACAACTCCAACAGAAATTAATAACAGGGTAACTGTTGAACTGGGCAGGATGGGTTGCAATCTGATAAGCCTGGGAGTACAGGACTTTAATCCCAAATACCTGGATTTTCTGGGCCGCAAATACACTGTTGCAGATGTTTTCAGGGCTATTGACAAGCTGGAACAGTTGCACTACCGGAATTTTAACATAGATCTGATATTTGCCATGCCCGGACAAACCCTGGAAGAACTGGACCGTACGTTGCAAATTGCCGTTGATACCGGGGCCAATCAACTGACTCTATATCCCTTGTTTACTTTTCCATACAGTGTAACAGGGCTATCCCGTGAACTGTCACACGTTGTCATGCCCGACGGCAAGACGCGAAAACAGATGTATTATCACATACGGGATACGTTGACTGCCAAAGGATACAAACAGGTATCCGTCTGGAGTTTTTTAAAAGGCAATACCCTTAAATATTCGTCCGTGACCCGTGACAAATACCTGGGACTGGGTCCTTCGGCCGGCACGTATACTGGCAAACAGTTTTTATTCAATACGTTCAATATCACAGAGTACATCCCTATAACCATTCGCGGTCAGATCCCGGGATCGTATATTATGGACGTCTCTCCCCGCCTGGAACGTCTTTTCTGGATATACTGGAGGTTGTACGAAACAAAAATTCCCCTTAACAGCTATAAAACACGTTTTGGTTCGGACTTTATGAAAGATTACGGCAAATGGATCCAGATCATGGAACAACTTGGGTATGCACTCAGGACAGAAGATCAAATTGAACTGACCAAAAAGGGAATTCACAGAATTCACCTTTTGCAGAATCATTTTGCCCTGGAATACATAAATAGGATTTGGACAGCCAGTACTATGGAACATCCTCCGGAAGAGATCCGTTTGAGTGCGTTGCACTAGGATTTTAAACGCAAATACGGCCCGTGGGCTTTGGTAGCCGGTGCTTCCGAGGGACTGGGAGAAGCTTTTGCGCTGGAAATTGCACACCGGGGTCTAAATGTATATCTGATCGCCCGCAGGGAGGAAAAACTGAAGGAACTGACCGATACGATTCAACGTGATCACGGGGTTCAGGTGAAATACAGAAAAGTGGATCTGTCCGATGCTGACCAGATAAAAGATTTTTTCAGTCAATTGGATATCAGCCCTGTCCGTGTGGTTTATAATGCCGCTTACGCCCCGGTGGGATGGTTTACCGAACTCAGGGCGGAAGATCCGGAAAAGATCGTGGCCGTGAATGTCCGGGGGCCGGTGCTGGTGACTCATTTTGCCTCGGCAATAATGAAAAAAGGGGGAACGGAGGGATCGTGCTGATGTCTTCACTGGCGGGTACGCAGGGAAGTCCCAAAATTGCCACCTACACAGCGACCAAGGCATTCAATACGACCTTTGCCGAAGGACTTTGGAAAGAGTTGAAAATGAATGGCATAGATGTGCTGGCTTCCTGTGCGGGAGCTATCCTGACTCCGGGATATAAAAATACACAACACCAAAAATCTGCTCCCGGGACACTGACCCCGGAACAGGTTGCCTCAAAAACATTGAATGCCCTGGGTAAGGGCCCTGTAACCGGTCCCCGGGATGGTAAACAAACTGGCCCGATGGTTTATGGGCAGGGTATTACCCCGCCGCTGGGCAATAGGTCTGATGCATCAACAAACAAAAAAACTATAGAGATGATCAAAATTATCGGATTTTTCACCCCTGGTTTCTTTTTGCCATTATCACGCTGTTGCATTACATACTACCCGGCCGTTGGATGGACGGGTACGTAAGGGATTCAAATACCGGCAAATTATTACGTTACCGGCTGAACGGAAGATTGGTGCTGTTGGTCTGTATTGTAATCTGGTTTCTTTTAGGCTACCTGGGCTGGGTGCCTTACAACTGGCTTTATACGGTCCGCTGGTACAGCCTGGCCGGAGCCTGTACATTCGGTCTTATCTATTCATTGTTGTCGGTTTTACCTTTCGCTCCTACCGGAAAAGGACTTTTGACAGACCTTTTCCTTGGCAGGCTGGAAAACCCGCAGTATTTAAAAGGCCGTATAGATGCCAAAATGTGGCTCTATATGATCGGCGCCATCATGCTCTCTTATTTCGTCTGGGATTACATGACCTTTGAAAAGGTACACCTTTATACATACGATCTGTTTGCAGAAAGGGTCGGATTTAAACTCGGCTTTGGATGTCTGACATTCTATCCCTATTTCTATCCCATAGCGCTCTGGACAGCCGTGGATCTGCCGGACCCGGGCACACCTGTCTGGCTACTGATAATATACGCCCTGATCTTTTTTACCGGATGGAGTATTGCTCGGGGTGCCAATATGCAGAAATATTTCTTCAAAACAGAACCGGAACGCGTATTCCTGGGGATCGCTCCCAGAACGATCAGCGACGGCCATAATACATTGCTGGTCAATGGATTCTGGGGTTTAAGCCGGCATATCAATTACCTTGGGGAAGTGCTTATGGGTGTTGGAATAGCCCTGAGTGTGGGATATCCCGCAATTCTCTGGGTATGGCTCTACCCGTTGTATTATGTGTTCCTTCTGGGAACCCGCCAAATGGATGACGACAGACGCTGCCGTGCCAAATACGGGGAACTGTGGGGTACGTATAAAAAGGAAGTCAAATACCGGATCATTCCCGGTGTTTATTAATGACATCCAAGCTTATTTTTATTTATATTTGTCTTCATGAAAAGAACAGTAATTTTCGGGGGTAAACCCATTGAACTGGCCGGGGAAGCAATAAAGCCCGGCGACAAAGCGCCTGATTTCACGGTGGTAAACGCCAAACTGGAACCTGTAAAACTTTCCGACTTTGCCGGGAAAAAAATTGTAATTGCCGTTTATCCATCCATAGATACGGGTGTCTGCCAGGCACAAAACCGACGTTTCAATGCAGAAGCAGCAAATTTCAAAGACCTTATAGTATTGTCCATATCATGTGACCTTCCTTTTGCCCAGCGTCGTTTTTGTGCCGCTGAAGGTCTGGATCATGTGATCACGCTTTCAGATCACCGGGATGTGGATTTTGGCACCAAATACGGTTTTCTGATACAGGAAGTGCGGCTTCTGGCAAGGGGAACAGTGATCATAGATCCCCAGGGGATCGTTCAGTACGTTGAATACGTGCCTGAAATTTCACAAGAGCCGGATTACGAAGCGGCATTAAAGCATTTGAAAGGTTCTTTATAGGCTTTAATGAGGTTGTTTCCGGCAACACCTGGCTTATGCATCAAAACGTTATATATCAGGTAGATTCTTTCACCGACGTTCCTTTCAAAGGGAATCCCGCCGGGGTAATGATAATGAAAGAACCTATGGCGCGGGAACAGATGCAGCTTATTGCCCGGGAGATGAACCTTTCGGAAACCACGTTTTCCGCATACGGTATTTTACACCGGTCAGTGAAATTCCGTTTTGCGGGCACGCGACATTGGCCTCGGCCCATATAATTTATCAACTCGGCTTAAAGGCACCGGAAGAAGAGATCCGCTTCAGGACCAACGACACCACGTTAACGGCACGAAAGGATGGGGATGATGTTGCGATGATTTTTCCGCAGTATGAGCTGGATTCCTTTCCCTGGGGATCAACGAAGACCCAGTGACCGGTTCTGCCCATTGTGCCCTCACTCCCCTGTGGGCTCGAAAACTAGGGAAAGACTCTTTGGAATCCATACAGTTATCCGAACGGACAGGCAGAATGAAAGTCCGGCTGCCTGGAGAAAAAGTGGAGATCAGCGGACAACCGGTAACTGTTTTTCAGCTTAAAACCATGTATTGATTATATTTGCTTTATGAAACAACTAAAGATCATATTACTGCTTTTTTTGGCATTGTCCGTTGTATCCTGTGAACGCAACATAGATGACAATCAACCCGAGGCTGAATATTTTGTAAATCTTATAAGATCGGGAGAGTATGATGCACCGATGCTCCCTAAACTAACGAGTGAAGCCATACCTACCCTCCTGAAGTACGCAGAGTCCAAAGAGCATATTACCAATTTTCCCGTCAATCCCATTTCTTCTTTTTACCAGGAAGAATGCCGCCTGGCTCCTAATAAAAATGAAGACGGGACCATGCCTTATGCCACACAAAACCCGTTGCTTGTACAAAAGAAATCTGGCAGTTCAGGGACTTTTCAGTACATGGACACAGACCACGAAACATCCCACTCACAGGTAGCACAGGCATACCGGGATTGGTGGAAGAATCACGAAAACATGCTATTCTTCCTTTACAAAAACGTAGATCCCCTGGAAGGCTCGGAATACGAGTGGCATTGAGATGAAAACCCAGGTACGTACACCGGCCGTTGCCGGCAGGTTTTATCCTGCTTCTCCTGATAAGCTCCGGCAGGAATTGGAGCAACTCTTCGCCCGGGCCAGGTCCAAAGAATGTAAAAATGTCAGAGCCGTTATCAGCCCGCATGCCGGGTATGTCTTTTCAGGGACGGTAGCAGCCTCTGCTTTCAACCAGATAGACGGGGAAAAAAGGTACGAAAGAATATTTATCATAGGATCTTCGCACCAGATTGCACTGACAGGAGCAGCTGTTTATGCCCAGGGTGATTTTTTAATGCCTTTTGGCACAGTTAAAACAGACGTTGAGTTCTGCAAGAAGCTTGTTTTAGCGCATCCTGAGCTGTTTATGGAAGACAGCCGGGCGCACCGCGACGAACACAGCCTGGAAGTCCAGCTTCCTTTTTTGCATCATATACTCAGGCATGAGTACGTGATCGTTCCTATTGTTATCGGAACTTCAAATCCTGAGATATGCAAAAAGATAGCGGAAGTACTCTCTCCCTACTTCAACACGGACAACCTGTTCGTTATAAGCTCTGATTTTTCTCACTACCCGGGTTATGAAGATGCCCTGAAAGTAGATGAGGCTACCAAAGATGCCATTCTGCAAAACGACCCCGGGGCTTTGCTTCAAACACTTACAGAAAACAGCCGGCTTCACATTCCGGGACTTGCTACAAGCCTGTGCGGGTGGACCTCGGTCCTTACCCTTATGTACATGACATCCGGAAACAAGACTTTTAAATACAGAGCCATCGATTACAAAAATTCGGGAGATGTTCCTTTATATGCCGACAAGTCGCAGGTTGTCGGGTATTGGGCTATTGCCGTAACTGAAGAACAATCTAAATTACTGGAAATTGCCCGAAAATCCATAGAATCCATGGTTCTTACCGGGAAAAGCCTTTCTCTGGGTCAGCCTTCGGAGTATTCCCCTGCCCTGCAACAGCACGGAGGCGCCTTTGTTACTCTGTACATAAGGAAAAAGCTTCGCGGTTGCATCGGACGTATGACATCTGACCTCCCTCTTTACATACTGGTCAGGAATATGGCCGTGGCCGCAGCTTTTTACGACGACCGCTTTCTTCCCGTTCAAAAAGAAGAACTGCCGGATCTGGATATACATATCTCGGTCCTTTCCCCTCTTGAAGAGATTCATGATATAAAGCAAATTGAACTGGGAAAACACGGGATCCTTATTGAAAGCATGGGCCGTTCAGGCGTTTTCCTTCCCCAGGTAGCCACGGAGACCGGTTGGACCCTGGAAGAATTCCTGGGGCACTGCTCCAGGGATAAAGCCGGACTGGACTGGGACGGATGGAAAACCGCCCGGATTTTTATCTTTTCAACAATGGACATTCCGGGCTAGATGTTTCCTGGATAAACAAACCGTAAACCGCATTTTTGTGCAGTTTCTTTAGCCCTCATGATCTGTTCCAATGGCGTGGGAGGCAGATAGGCAAGTTTATAAGTAGGGAAAAAACGGCTTATATGTAAAGGCGTGGATGCAAAACCGTTTTCAGCGAGCCACCGGCACATGGATTCAAACCACACCGGGTTGTCGGTTAAACCGGGAATTACCAAATGGGTAATTTCTGTCCAAACGCCGGCTTTTTGCAATGCCAACAATGTATCCAATACGGGTTGAAGTTTGCCGCCCGTAAGATAACGGTACATTTTATCGTCAAAACATTTCAAATCAATGTTGGCGGCATCCATATATGGACAAAGCGCTTCCAGGGGCGCCGGATTGATATACCCGTTGGACACCATGATGGTTTTCAAGCCGTTTTCATGTGCCTTGACAGCGATATCAAACATATATTCATAGAAAACGGTAGGCTCGGTATAGGTAAAAGCTATAGACGGGACCTTTTGGCGTAATGCCATATTGACTATTTGCCCGGGAGAAAGATCATAATGATCTATAGAGTCAGAAGAGGCCTGGGATATGGTCCAGTTCTGACAATTCAGACAACGGAAATTACATCCTGCTGTAGCGATGGACAAGACCTGCGATCCCGAGAGAAAATGATACAACGGTTTTTTTTCGACTGGATCTATGGCAACGGAACAGGGATTGCCGTATGCCAGGGAATATAACACACCGTTTTTATTTATCCTGGTACGGCATCTTCCGGTCTTGCCTTTCGGTATCACGCAATAATGAGGACAAAGCGAACAAATTATCTTATCGCCCTTACGCGACCATAGAATCTCCGAGATCCTGTGCAAATACATTTTATTCCCCGATGATCTTCACCAGGATACGTTTTTTTCGTTTGCCGTCAAATTCTCCGTAAAAGATCTGCTCCCACGTTCCTAAATCCAACCGGCCCTGGGTAACGGCAATTACGACTTCACGCCCCATAACCTGGCGTTTGAGGTGGGCATCGGCATTATTTTCCACTCCATTATGTCGGTACTGGGAATAAGGTTGTTCGGGTGCCAGACGTTCCAGCCATTTTTCAAAATCATGATGGAGTCCCGATTCATCATCGTTAATGAAAACGCTTGAGGTAATGTGCATGGAATTGCACAGCAGTATACCCTCCTGTACTCCGCTATCCTCCAGGCATTTAAGCACCTGTGGCGTGATATTTACAAAAGCGCGGCGGGTAGGGGTTTCAATGTAAAATTCTCGTCTGTATGTTTTCATCTCTATCAGTTTTCGTCGTCATAAAGATACAAATTTTGTATTTTAGTAGTTTGAAATTTTTTCAGGAATTATGATATTACAAAAGTATCTGACAGAAAACGAGTTTAAGGCTCCTTTCATCGTAGGGATCATACTTGCGGTCACCCTAAAATTGATCCTCTATTCTGTAGCTTCACTGAGCATTCCCGATTACCTGCCCTGGGGATATATATCCAGGGGATTGTTGTGGTTTTGGTTGCTCTTGATCTGGCTTTACATTCGTTACATTGAAAGAAAACCGTTCTTTCTGTTAAAAGAAACTAAATACCCCTTCTGGTTTTATTTTTGGACTACATCCGTTTTAATGGTAATTTTTTTCGCTATCAACTACATTCCCGATCTTTTTTCGCACCTGGAAATGTCCCTTGCCGATACACACGTTCAGGCCGAGATGACGGCATACCAGCACGAAAGGCCCTTTCTGCTCATAATTACAGCCATAACCGCCGGAATGGTGGAAGAATCCATTTTCAGAGGGTACATGTTGCCACGCCTTCATTCGCTTTTGAATAAGCAATGGGCAGCTGTGTTGATCGGCGCAGTATTATATGCTGCCTTACATTACACGTACGGCAGCTGGATCAATATACTTATTCCGTTCCTGATAGGTATTATTTTCGGATGCTTTTACCTGAAATACCGTTCTCTGACCATCCTGATCATTGCACACATAAGTATCCTGTTGATCCTGGGAATCTTACCGGCCTGACGGTCAACAACCGGGATCCCCGGCTGTTTTAATTACAATTTCCGTAGTCATTTCCATGACCTGTTTATAAACGTGAGCCACCCCGCAGTAATTGTTTTCAGATAAATCGACCGCATGTTTAAGCTTCTCCAAAGGCAGATCATCCCCGGAAAATTCATAAGTCACATGGATCTTTTTATAATGCCTGGGATGTTCGTCCGTTAATTCTCCATCCACCCTGACATTAAAATGTTTGGGCACCACGCGCATTTTTTTAAGCATGGAAATAACATCCATAGCCGTACAACCGGCCAAAGCCGCCAGCATGAATGGTTTAGGCCTGGGACCCTTATCTTGTCCCCCGAATGACGGATCCGAATCCATTAGCACCTGGTGACCATTGATCCCGGCTTGGAAGACCATGTCTTCCAGCCAATTAGCGTTTACTGTGTCTATATGACTCATCATACGCAAATATAGGAAAATTGTTACTTTTTTTTGTATATTGCACCTTATGAAATCCGTGCCGACAAATGGCTATTGCGTAGTTACGGGAGCAGCCCACGGTCTGGGGCGGGCTTTTGCATTGGAATTGTCAAAGCTGCATTTGAACACAATCCTGGTTGATCTGCCTGAAAACGGTCTTTCGGCTTTGTGTGAGGAGATCCGGGAACAATACCAGGTATCATCTTGTTATTATGAATGTGACTTGACACAAAAACAGCAGATCCTGGACCTGGCAGAACGTATCAACGAAAATTACAACGTCTTTTTATTGATAAACAATGCAGGAACCGGTGGAACTATGAGGTTTGGAAAAGCCACTATAGATTATCTAGACAGGATCATTCAGCTTAACGTGATGGCCACAACTCTGCTGACCCGCCTGCTGATACCCAATCTACTGAAACAGGAAAAGTCTTACATCCTGAACGTTTCCAGTATGGCCGCATTCAGTCCCATAGGATACAAGACCGTGTATCCTGCTTCCAAAGTCTTCGTGCATTATTTTTCCCGCAGTCTTTACCAGGAATACAAACACACCAATCTGTTTGTAAGCGTAGTCAACCCCGGGCCAATGAAAACGAATGCCGAAGTAACACGTCGTATTGAGAAACAAGGATTTTTCAGCCATTGGGGAGTTATGAGTCCCCAGAAAGTAGCCACTATTTCCGTAAGGCAATTGTTTAAACGGGACACCATGATCATGCTGAGCCTGGTCAACGGACTGAATTGGCTGATTCTGAAACTGGTTCCAATATATATCCGCTTACCATTACTTAGCCGTGCCGTCAGAAAAGAAATCAACACAACAGATAACACCGCTGCTGAATGAAAACCGTATTTGTCACCGGAGCAAACGGACTTCTGGGCACCAATCTGGTATTGGAACTGCTCAGGAGGAACTATGCCGTGAAAGCTCTGGTCCGTGACAAAAAAAGGTTCATTGATTACACACATCCCAACCTGCGACTGGTTACCGGCGACATCAGGGACCGGGATTCGCTGGAAAAGGGAATTCAGGGTTGTACCCTGGCCGTCCATACAGCAGCCGACACGTCCCAGAAACACCTGAAACTTCAGGACTATGACCCTATAAACCTGCAAGGCACAAAGAACATCCTGGAAATATGCCGGGCCATGAACATTCAAAAACTCGTCTATATTGGCACAGCTAATACTTTCGGTTACGGGACTGCCCGGGAACCCGGGAATGAAGAACGCCCGCCTGCAGCACCTTTTACCCGTTGTCTGTACGCTCAAAGCAAGATCCGTGTGCAGGAGATGGTCGATGCCGCAGCCCGCCACGGCATCAATGTGGTTACGGTAAGCCCTTCGTTCATGATCGGTCCTTATGATTACAAGCCGAGTTCTGGACGGATCCTCCAAATGGCTCTCAACCGGAGAATCGTTTTTTATCCCCCGGGAGGAAAAAATTTCATACATGCTGCCGACGTAGCCCGAGGCGTTGTCAATGCCCTGGAAGAAGGCCGGCCCGGTGAAAAATACCTGATGGTGAACGAGAATCTTACTTACCGCGAATTTTTCAGGATCATTACCCGCCTGACAGGTAAAAAGCCCCTGATGATCCCCCTTGTGCGGCCTGCGTTGATAGTCGCAGGTTGTGCCGGAAGTATTCTTCGCTCATTGGGTATTCCCACTTCACTTTCCGTCAATAATATGAAGATTCTTTGCATTAATAATTATTATACTAACCGGAAAGTCTTGTCCCGGTTCAACATGACTTTCCTGACAACCGAAGAGGCCGTCAGGGATGCCTTAAAAACCGGACCATTCCGTGCCACCTTAAAATATTAACCTTTAAAAATAACATTATGGAATGTTTTATTGAGAACCTAAAAAATTTAGAATTCGCATCCGGTGAATTCATGTTTTTATTGCCTCTGTTTGTCATGTGGGTTATTTTCGGCATTTATGTGTCTGCAATACAGATCGTTGCCCTGTGGTATATCTTCACAAAAGCCGGAAAACCCGGGTGGGCCTGCCTTATCCCTGTTTATGACTACCTGGTAGGTCTAAAGATCATAGGCAAACCTTGGTGGTGGCTCCTGTTTTTGTTCATTCCTTTTGTCAACATCATTTTCCTGATCTGGGGCTTGAACCTGCTGTCAAAAAGTTTTGGAAAAAAAGCCGATTTTACCATCGGGCTGATACTTCTTCCCTGGATCTTTCTCCCTATCCTGGGTTTTGGCAAATCCGAATACCAGGGACCTGCCGGTAAGTGAAGGAGACACCTTTACGGCCCTTAACCGGGACGACCTAATACGTTTTCGTATCTATGGCATTGATGCCACGGAACGCAAAAAAGCTTTCAGCTGCGCCTTTACCGACAAGCAGAATGAGGATGCTTCGCCTAGGGCGGGGCTGGCATTACAAAGAGTATTATGACTCTCCCTTGTATGTAGAACTGGAAGCCCGGGCCATAGAACGGCATCAGGGCCTCTGACCTGACCCGGATCCGGTCGCTCTTTGGGATTTCAGGTGAACAGATATTTGTTTTTTTACTATATTGCAATTGCTTAAATCACTGATCTATGAAAGTTACTTTTGAAACAATGTCTGTCGAACACCAACAAGCCGTAATGGACATCTTTAATTATTACGTGGACAACAGTCTTGCCGCCTATCCGGATGATGTTTTACCTTACGAGTATTACGAAAAATTTCTGGATATGACCAAATGTTACCCGGCATATGTGATCAAGGAGAATGATAAGATTGTAGGATTCTGTCTCTTATATGCTTACAATCCGTTCCCAACGTTTAAACAATGTGCCGAAATTTCTTATTTTATTGACAAGGATCATACCTGCAAGGGACTGGGAACCATGGCATTAAAAAAGCTTGAAGAGGATGCCCTAAAAGTTGGCATCAAAACCATTCTGGCCAACATTTCGTCCATAAACACCGAGAGCGTTGATTTTCACAAGAAAAACGGATTTGTTGAATGCGGAAGATTCCAGAAAATCATTACAAAAAAAGGCACTCCTTATGATATCATATGGATGCAAAAAACATTGGAATGATCCACGTTTATACTGGTAACGGAAAAGGGAAAACCACAGCTGCCCTAGGAATGGCCATCCGTTCCGACGGTGCCGGGAATAAGGTTTTTTTGCACAGTTCGTCAAAGCACCTACTAAACGCGACATTCAGGCGGCCCGGGCAGATCTGGTGACAGAAATGAAGGAGTTAAACATTATTACCAAAAAGGAAACTGTTGATAAACTTTTGCGGGAAAATTTGTTTTATCAAAAAATAGGCGTACCTTTGCACTTCATAATGAATATTTAAGCCGTTTGAGCATCCAAGCTGAACGGCTTATTCATTTAGGGAAAAGCGCGTCATTATTCAAAAAGAATAAACATTTGGTCAAAATTCATGATCATTTTCCCGAATTGTCCCATGATATCCTGTCCAATATTCCCGTAAACAGTTTCCGTTTCCTTGATCTTTTCCTTAAGCAGGTGGACCCCTTCTACAGAAATTTCTTTTCCCGATATGTTAAACGATCTATCTATGACAAAACCGTAAAATTCGCGCATTCCTCCGGCTCCGCCGAATTTTATCTTTTCGGGTTTGTAGTTTTCCTCAATATCTTCCCTGTTATCTTGATAATACGCCGCATAAAGCATGGTGTGATCTGCACCTGTGTCAAACGTATACGGATCCCCTTCCAGGCATATTAACGGCGTCAGTCCGTCCATGGCCATATTGGAAGGTTCTGAAAACGCCGAATATTCTTGCGGAATGATCATGGTTCCTTCCCGGGTGATCTGTATCTCTCCAAATGCCTCAAGAACCGGGTAGCCAAGAATTCCTGATATCTTATAACCGATTTGCGGGAATGAAAGTTGATTGTCAGGAAAAACAAGAAAAACAACATTCTTAACTACTATTTTACCTATACTCAATTGAGAACAGACGGCCAGCTGCGCAGGCATTTTTTCTCCTGTTATAGAACCGACCAGTATTTCCGAGGGAATAATTTCCATTCCCATTTTTTCTGCAACAGACAAACATACTGTAGAGAGATTCGCCCCAGTATCGAATATGAATCCCAGGGTGTCCCCGCCTGCTGAAACAGTAATGTTGTTCAGTCCGGCCATATCTTTATGCAATGCCAGTAAAGTTTCTCCCTGGAAAAATATCTGTTGCGGAGGAACATCCGACAAGGCCATCCACAATGTCATATTGTTTTGAATGTCTGTTTTTTGTCTTTCTGTAAGTATGTGCGCGAAATCATGCAATCTCACGGAATCTGCCCTTGCAGCTTACCGGTATTGATAAAGTTTTACGGCATTGTCTTCGCGTATGGCATAGATCAGGGACAGAAGCGTATCCGGCAATAACTTTGATTTACCAAGTAACCGGTCAACTTTTTCCTGTGACCTGCTGTTCAGGTTAAAAGCATTGTCCAGTATGGCCCCGATTACCAACTCTTGCCTGGAAGACATGGTTTGTTTTTGAAGATCAAGGAGTTCACGGGCTGCAAAATAATTATTTTTTTCAATCAATGCATGGATTTCATGGAAGCTTTTATTATCTTGTTGTCCGCATGAAATTATAAAAATGCAAAAAAAACTGGCCAGGCAGATCTTTAAGTTTTTCATGTTGTTGTAAATTAGAAATCCTGTTATTTGTCAGACAGAACATTTCAAATGTAATAATATTTGTAAATATGAATACCTTAAATATTGCTACGGCGCAATTTGAACACAAAAGTGGCGATAAAGCTTATAATCTCTCGGTTATTGAAAATTTATCGGTTCAGGCGTCACAGGCAGGTGCCAATATTATTGCTTTCCATGAATGTTCAATTACTGGATATACATTTGCCCGTCACCTGAACAGAAAACAGATGCTGGACCTGGCCGAATACATTCCGCAAGGGGAAAGTATTTGCCGCCTGCAAGAAATAGCCGCCGCAACCGGGATTACCATTTTGGCCGGTCTGTTTGAAAAAGACCGGGCAGAAAACTTGTACAAAGCCTATGTTTGTGTTAGCAAGGAAGGGCTGGTGGCCAAATACCGCAAACTGCATCCTTTTATCAATCCGTTCCTGACCCCGGGAAACGAGTATTGCGTTTTTGAACTGGAAGGCTGGAAGTGCGGGATCCTGATCTGCTACGACAATAACATCATAGAGAATGTACGGGCAACTACGCTATTAGGGGCCGAGATCATTTTCATGCCCCATGTGACCATGTGCACCCCTTCTTCCCGGCCGGGTGCCGGTTTTGTTGATCCTGCCCTGTGGAAGAACCGCCAGGCCGATCCCACCTCGCTCCGGCTGGAATTCGACGGCATGAAAGGCCGTGCCTGGCTCATGAAATGGCTTCCCGCCCGTGCATACGATAACGGTATTTACGTGGTATTTTCAAACCCAATAGGCATGGACGACGATCAGTTGAAAAACGGTTGTTCCATGATTCTGGATCCTTTTGGGGATATTCTGGCTGAATGCCGGGAACTGGGCGACGGCTTTGCCTCGGCAAATATTACAAAGGAAAAGTTGCTTCTGGCCGGCGGCACACGATACAAAAACGCCAGACGGCCCGCTCTGTATAAAGACATACTTGGCCGGGAACATTTTCCGCACCAGACCGTTTCGTGGCTAAACCGGGTCGGACAGCATTTATCCTAGCGTGAATTTTGTTTGTATTTTTACGAACAGTTCGTATATTTGCGAACTGATAAATCATTGTGTTTATGGAAAAGATCGACTACACGTCCCGTCATCACCAAATTGCCCTGTATGCCAAGGCATTGGCCCATCCGGCAAGGGTTGCCATTCTGGAGTTCCTGGCAGCCCGCGAATGTTGTTTTTTCGGCAACCTGCACGATGTACTGCCCATTGCCAAGGCAACGGTATCCCAACATCTTTCTGTTTTGAAAGAATCGGGATTGATCCAGGGAGAGATCAAACCTCCCCAGGTCAGGTATTGCATTAATAAAGAAAACTGGGATGTTGCGCGGGATCTGTTCGGAGTTTTTTTCAATGATCTGCAAAAAATCGAATGCTCATGAATATCCTTATCTTATGTACGGGAAACAGCTGCCGCAGCCAGATGGCGCAGGGTTTTCTGCAATCGTTCAGTAAGGACCTTTCAGTGCATTCTGCCGGAACGGATCCGGCCAAGGAAGTACATCCGCTGGCCGTTAAGACCATGGCCGAGGCCGGCATTGACATCAGTAAAAACATCCCCGCTAGGGTTGACGACTACCTGGACCGTAAGTGGGATTACGTGATCACAGTATGTGACCAGGCCAACGAAAGTTGTCCTCTCTTTACCGGGAAAGTGAAACACCGCCTTCATACGAGCTTTGAAGACCCTGCCAAGGCAACAGGCACCCGGGAAGAAGTGGAGCAGGTATTCCGGACTGTCAGGGACCGCATAAAAAAGACTTTTTATACATTTTATTCTGAGACAATAAAGGCTTCATAGTATGTCAAAAATAAAATGTTTCGTCATTTTATTGCTTGTTTGTAGTTCACCTTTTGTCGGTACTCTTGCTGCACAAGAAAATGAACCCTCGTTTAATGGGGCGGGGAAACCTATTATTCAGGTTTTCGGAAATTTTGATCTTAACCTGGGAAAAGACCCTGGAAAGCGTTATGGTTTTTGGATTGGCAGGGCTCATTTTGGATACGAATACCAGTTTTCTGAACAGTTTTCCGGTAGAATAGTTTTAGATGTAGGCAGACCAACGACATTTAGCCAGTTCTCAGAGATGGGTGGATATAAGGAGGGCAGTTATTACAGTGTGACCCTTAAATTTGCTTCCCTGGAGTGGATGCCCAATGAACATATACGTATTCAGGGTGGCAGCATTCTCCAGAATCACTACATTACACAGGAAAAATTTTGGGGTTACCGATATTTGGCCCCGACATTCCAGGATAAGTATTTTGGGACACCCAGCGGAGATCTGGGTATAATTGGTTATTTCAAAGTAAACGAATTTTTAGGCTTTGACCTGGCACTGACCAATGGCGAAGGATTTCGTTTTGATCAGGACCTTTTTGGCGATGTGAAATTAGCTGCCGGTATAGATATTAACCCACTGGAAGGATTGCAAAGCCGGCTATTTTATGATTACACCCAATCCAACAGTCCCCTAAAACCTGCGGACCAACAATTGTTTTCCGGCTTTATAGGATACCGCCACAAAAAAATATTCAAGGCGGGAGGAGAATACAATTATCATAAGAATCACCTTAACAGGCCCGGTGAGGATATTTACGGTTTTTCATTATTCGGAAGTGTTTCATTGTTCCCCAATATTGAGCTGTTTGCCCGTTTTGACAAGGTAATGGCCAACAACATTGAAAACAAGGTGAATGCTTATATCACAGGGCTGCATTACAGTCCTGTCAAGGGGATTCATCTTTCACTGAATTATCAGGGATGGGATCCTGAAAACGGTACTTTAGAATACCAACACCATCTGTTATTAAGTTTTGAATATAAATTATAAGAGTATGGACAAAATTGTTTTTTCTTGTTCGGGATGCAGCGATCTGGGCCAGATAACAGATTTAACTGCCAGGGCAATGAGTCAAAAAGGCATACGCAAAATGCATTGTTTGGCGGCAATAGGAGCTTTTCCCGGAGATTCTGTTCCCCACTATTCCCATTCCGATATCCTTGTACTGGATGGTTGTTCTGTCAGTTGTGGGAAAATCCTGCTCCAAAAGACCGGACTGGAGAATATCCAAAGTGTGTTGTTAACTGATTTGGGATACAAAAAAGGGAAAACGCCTATTTCCGGAGAAATTGTGGAAGAAATTCTTAAAAAGGTGGCAACTCTTTAATTATAAGAGAAATGAAAAAGACTCAAGGCATTTCTTTTTTTGATAAGTATTTGACTATCTGGGTCGCCCTGTGTATAGCAGCAGGGATCCTGATTGGGAAATTGTTCCCGTCAGTTCCCTTGCTTTTAGGAAAACTTGAATATTTCAACGTGTCCATTCCGGTGGCTATTCTCATCTGGGTGATGATTTTCCCCATGATGCTGAAAGTGGATTTTTCCAGTGTGGTAAATGCATTAAAAATGCCCAAGGGCTTAACCGTAACACTTATAGTAAATTGGCTGGTGAAACCGTTTACCATGTTTGGATTGGCTTGGCTTTTTTTTCATGTGATCTTTAAAACGCTTATTCCCGAAACGCTTGCCAATGAATATGTGGCAGGAGCCGTTCTTTTGGGGGCAGCTCCCTGTACGGCAATGGTCTTCGTCTGGAGTTACCTTACCAAAGGCAATCCAGCTTATACCCTAATCCAGGTAGCTATTAACGATTTGATCATTCTGGTAGCCTTCATTCCCATTGTCACCTTATTGCTGGGAATAACAGGTGTGATCATTCCCTGGAACACCCTTATCCTTTCGGTAGTATTGTTTGTGGTAATTCCGCTGGTGGCGGGAGTAATTGTGCGCAGGTTGGTCATTCGACGCAAGGGTTCAGAATATTTTGAAAACGTGTTTTTAGGGAAATTTAAAGGAACTACCATTGCCGGTCTGCTCCTTACGTTGGTTATTATTTTTTCTTTTCAGGGAGACCGTATTCTGAATAATCCTGTGAATATACTGCTGATCGCCATCCCTCTTGTAATCCAGACGTACCTTATCTTTTTTATTGCCTTCGGATGGGCTAAGAAATGGAAGATCAGCCATGACATTGCAGCACCGGCGGCAATGATCGGGGCAAGCAATTTTTTTGAACTGGCTGTGGCCGTTGCGATTGTGTTGTTCGGCATGGAATCCGGAGCCACATTGGTTACAGTGGTAGGCGTTCTGGTAGAAGTCCCTGTTATGTTGACATTGGTCAGGATCGCCAACCGAAAAAGAATCTCACTATAATATTTTATAAACACTATAAAATTTAAGAAAATGGAAATCAAGATTTTAGGGACAGGCTGTCCCAGTTGCAAGGCCCTGGAAGAAGCCACCAGAAAAGCGGTCACGGAAATGGAACTTGACGCTCGGATCACAAAAGTGGAAGATATGGCTGAAATCCTCAATTACGGGATCATGACCACTCCCGCTTTGGTCGTTGACGGTAAAATTGTCCTGAAAGGCCGCGTTGCCTCCGTAGAAGAAATCAAAAAATTCCTTAAATAAAAAACTATTATGAAGAAAGTACTTTTATTGCTGGCATGTTCCTTTATTGCCCTGTCCTCTTTTGGGAATGAAAAAGATGACGTAGTCTCCGAGGTTAAAGCCTATTATTTTCACAATACTCGGCGTTGCGTCACCTGTAAGGCTGTGGAAGATGTGGCGTACAACGCGCTTAAGGAACTTTCCGCAGGAAAGATCTTGCTAAAATCCGTTAATCTGGAAGATAAAGCCAACAAAGACCTGGTCAACAAGCTTGGCGCTAAAGGACAGGCGTTGTTGATCGTCAAAGGAGATAAGAAGATCGATCTGACAAATGACGGGTTTCTCTATGCACGTACAGATCCCGATAAATTTATCCAAAAGATCAGGGAAGCCGTCGATTCTTTAAAATAAGCCTGAGCCCGGATGGAGTATTTGCAAAACCTTCTTGGAAACGCACAGTTCCCGTTCGTTTCTGCTTTTATTCTGGGTCTAATGACGGCTATCAGCCCATGTCCACTAGCCACTAATATTACAGCCATAGGATTCATAAGCAAAGACATACAAAGCAGTCGCAAGGTGTTCTATAACGGCCTGATCTATACCCTGGGACGCGCCATAACCTATACGGTAATAGGGCTGATACTGTTCTTTACTATGGGTGAACTCAACGTATCCGGCTTTCTGCAACAGTGGGGTGAAAAGCTGCTGGGACCGTTGTTGATCATCATAGGTCTTTTTATGCTGGGGGTTTTCAAT
This sequence comes from Bacteroidales bacterium, assembly GCA_011620605.1. Lineage (GTDB taxonomy): Bacteria > Bacteroidota > Bacteroidia > Bacteroidales > UBA932 > DMER64. Next base: position 164,237 of record WOYW01000016.1, read on the forward strand.
TTCATAAAACTGCCCGGTGCCGGATCTTTGACTGCCTGCATGGAAGAACGTGCCAATAAAGGATTTTGGGGTGTTTTGCTGCTGGGGATTGTTTTTGCCCTGGCTTTCTGTCCTTATAGCGGGGTGCTATATTTTGGAATGCTGATCCCTATGACCATAAGCAGTGCATCGGGGCTTTACCTGCCTCTTGTATTTGCCCTGGCCACAGGTATTCCCGTGATTCTTTTTGCCTGGCTGATCGCCTTTTCCCTGGGGTCTATAGGGAAAGTATACAATAAGATCAAAGCGTTTGAATTCTGGTTCCGGCAGGTCGTAGCCGTGTTGTTTATTGCTGTCGGGATCTATTATGTTGTGTTGTTGTTCCTTTAATGTGTTTCTGTCATGGATTTAAAAAAAGAACTTAAAATACTGATCTGGATACTGGTGGTTTTTGCCGCCGTATTCTTCCTTCCCCTGGAAAGCGGCCGCTTCATGACAGCCATCACGGCCACCCTGGACCTGGCCAAATGGTATGCCCGTGAGCATGTGGTTTTGTGTTTGCTGCCGGCTTTCTTTATTGCGGGAGTCATCTCGGTCTTTATCAGCCAGGGATCTGTCCTGAAATACTTTGGGGCCAATGCAAAAAAATGGATTTCCTATACTGTTGCAAGCGTATCGGGAGCCGTGCTGGCCGTTTGTTCCTGCACCATCCTGCCGTTATTCTCCAGTATTTATAAAAGGGGTGCAGGCCTGGGACCGGCTGTTGCTTTTCTGTACTCGGGTCCGGCCATAAGTATCTTGTCCATCATTTTAACGGCCAAGATCCTGGGATTTGAAATGGGACTGGCCCGGGCCATAGGAGCCATTGTTTTCGCCATTGTCATAGGACTCATTATGTCTCTGATCTATCGCAAAGAGGAAAAGGTCAAAAAGGAAGAGCAGATGAACATTACGCCTCCGCCCGAAAAACGACCCATGTGGCAGACTTCGTTCCACTTTTTCACCCTGGTGCTCATCCTGGTATTTGCCAACTGGGGGGCTCCCTCGGCCGGAGACACCACCAGCGTCTGGCATTTCATTTTCACCAATAAATGGTTTATCACCGGAGCACTGGCCATTATCCTGTGCTATTCTCTGATCCGCATCCTGAAGATCGACTGGCGCTGGGTGCTAACCGGAGCGGTGGTAACCACAGCTTCGGCTTTCCTGGCCAAGGCTTACGTATCACCTGCCAGGCTGGTTCCCTTGGTTCCCATGATGACGGGGATCATTGCCCTTTCCCTGATGACGCTCCGGGACAAGAAGAACAACGAAAACCGTGAATGGACGCTGTCTGCATGGGCTTTTGCCAAGCAGATCATGCCTTTGCTGGCCGTGGGTGTGGTAACGGCAGGATTCCTGCTGGGGTCCACGCACGACGATGTTGCCATCCCGGGCGTCATCCCCAACGAATGGGTTCAGTGGGCCGTAGGAGGCAATTCGCTCCTTTCCAACTTTTTTGCCAGCATTGTAGGGGCTTTCATGTATTTTGCCACATTGACCGAGGTGCCCATTATTCAGGGTCTTTTGGCATCGGGAATGGGCAAGGGCCCTGCATTGGCCCTGCTTTTGGCCGGACCTTCCCTGTCCTTGCCTAATATGCTGGTGATCCGGGGAGTGATGGGTACGCAGAAGACCATCGTCTATGTAGTGTTGGTGGTTATTATGGCAACCCTGTCGGGAATGGTGTTTGGAGGGATGTGAAATGGAGTTTGACTGCGCCAACCACAAACAGCGTTTTGTAAGCACTTAACATATAAGGCATTATTCTTGAGCAAAAAAATGTGACGCAGTCAAACTCCATTTGAAATTTTTTCCTAACTTTGCAGCACAAAGCACTTTTTATATTATGGAAAACGAAACCAAAACACACGAGGATATTAAAGCCATCAGAAAGCTGATGGAGGAATCTACACGGTTTCTTTCGCTGAGCGGTTTGTCCGGGGTAATAGCCGGGGTGGCTGCCCTGGCCGGAGCCCTTCTGGCATGGTTGTTCATTGATGATACGTGGTTACTGGCAGCAGTTGCCGCAATAGTGCTGCTGATCTCTCTGTCGTTTGCTTACTTTTTGTCCATTAAGAAAGCCCGGCGGGACAAGAAACATTTCTGGACGCCTGTGTCCAGGAAAATGTTGTTGAACCTGTTTATTCCCCTGTCTACAGGCGGCATTCTGGCCATAATATTCCTAATACAGGGAAACCTGCAGCTGGTCATGCCGGTGTTCCTGATCTTTTACGGCCTGGCTTTGATCAATGCTTCCAAGTTCACCTTGGGCGAGATCTTCTACCTGGGCCTGCTGGAAATCGTGATCGGGTTGCTTGTTACGGTATTCCCGGGTTTGTGGCTTCAGGGATGGGCCGTTGGATTTGGCTTACTGCACATAGTGTATGGATTGGTTATGTACGGGAAATACGGAAAATGAAAGATCTCATAGCAAATCTGAACAAGATTTTTGAAAGCCGCGTCAGACTGGGAATCATGTCGGTTTTAATGGTTAATGAAACGTATGATTTCAATAGCTTGAAAGAGGCACTTGCCGTAACCGACGGAAATCTTGCCAGCCACCTGAAGGCTTTGGAAAAAGAAGGCATGATTGCGGTGGAGAAACAATTCATTGACCGTAAGCCGAATACAAGCTACTCGGCAACGGAAAAAGGACGCACGGCCTTCAGTGAGCACATCTCGGCACTGGAAAGCCTGATCAGTGACTCCTAAAATTTTTATAGCAATACTTTGAATTGCAAAGAACTTTTTAAAATTATAAATCATGAAAATTGAAATTACCAACCAGGGAAAATGGTACAATTCCCTCACATTGAAAATCGCCTTACTGGCTGTTTTGGGATTGTTTTTACTCATCCCTTTGCAAATGATCAAGGAGATCATAGAGGAAAGGCAAACGAATGCAGAAAAAGTACAGTCTGAAATATCCAACGAATGGGCTAACAACCAATGTTTTACAGGACCTATTCTCAATATTCCGGTCCGTTCGGTTTCTACCGAAGACCAGACCAAAACTGTGACACAGATCTGGCATATCCTCCCCCGGGAAATGATCATGGAAGGTGAGATCCTTCCCGAGATTAGGTACAGGAGTATTTATCAATCGGTAGTGTACGACGCCAATCTAAAAATCAACGGAAATTTTTCGGTCCCGGCGGAATCCGCTTTATCGGGGGCCGAAATACTTTGGAACCAAGCGTATTATACAGTCGGCATATCTGACAACAGGGGATTAAAAGGAGACATCTTAATGAAGGTCAATACCAGAACACTTCAGGCAGAGCCGGGTGTGAAAGACCAGGATATTTTTACATCGGGGATTTCCTTTGCCGAGTCGGAGCTTGAGCCGGGCCGTAATGTGGCTTTTGATCTGAACATCACCCTGGCCGGATCCAACACCCTGGAGCTGACCCCTCTTGGTAAAAACACCAACGTCAGTTTGCGATCCGCCTGGGACTCGCCGGGGTTTTGCGGGAGTTTCCTCCCCTTTTCCCGAGTCGTAGATAAAAGCGGGTTTACCGCAGACTGGGAGGTAACCCATCTGAATCGGAATTTTCCCCAGGAGTGGATCGGCAACGCCTTTCAACCAGAAGAAAGTGCATTTGGGGTGAACCTGGTGCAACCGGTAGACCATTACCAGAAGTCATGGAGAAGTGCCCGTTACGGAATACTCTTTATTGCCCTTACATTTCTTGTACTTCTTTTCATCGAGATAAGGGGCAAAAAAAACATCCCTATTATTCATTATGTATTGGTATCGCTTGCCCTGATACTCTTTTTCTCCCTTTTAACCGCCTTAAGTGAACAATTGGGCTTCAACACCGCTTACATGGTAGCCTCCGGTGCCACCATTGTTTTGATATCTCTTTTCACTGCGTTGGTTATCAGGGACAAAAAAACACCCTGGCTGGTTTTTGGACTGCTGGTGTTGTTATACGCTTTCATCTATGTATTGCTTACACTGAATGACTACGCCTTTCTGGCCGGGAATATAGGACTCTTCCTGATACTGGCTGTCGTTATGGGGGTAGTAGGCAAATGGAGTTTGACTGCGCCACAAAAAAACGCCGGGGAATAGTGTGCTGACAGTCAGGCTTTTGCGATGCGCTCAAAAAAAACTGGCGCAGTCAAACTCCATTTCGTGCGCACTTAAGTGGGGTCTGTTGCGCACCTTCGGGGGTTTCTGGCGCAGTCAAACTCCATTTTGGGCGCTGTCAATTCCGTATACAACGGGTTGATCGTGTTGCAGGGCCCGATACCAGGCGTTATCTGCATTGTAAGAAGCAGAACTCCACCAGTTGCCGGTAATATGAATGTTGTCAAAAGTACCAGGATCACCGTTGCCACGGTAGCCACCCGGAATGGCTGTAAATCCTGTTTCGTTGGTTGCTCCGGTGTTAGGGGTGGTCCAATGGGTTGTACCGGTCTCTTTCAATTTATTCCCCTCATTATGTGTTCCTCTAAAATAAATTGCATTTGCTTGTGTATCAGTCATACCAAGGGACTTTTCCAATTGTTTTCACTCTGCATCGCTGGGTAAATGCCAGCCTGATGGGCATATTCCTTGAACACCGCTTGGATTACTTGTACTGCTTGCTGATCCGTTCATGGCTGCCGGCCAGTTATACAGAACTCCGTAGGTAGTATAGTTGGAAGTGGCTTTTGCTGCGGCAACATCAGTCCCATTGTAACCGTATACATAATAATACGCCGTTGAGTTTGAGCCTGTCGCCGGGGCAAAAACCGATGGCAAATACGCCAGGTTTTCTGTCATCCAGACCTGGGCGCCAATAGTTATATATTGGTAAATCTGACTATCACGACTATCCTGAATGACAGCGTTCCATCCGGCATCTGCTGTATTCAGCGTTACCACATATTTCTTACCACGGACAAAACCTCCTGCCGGTTGTGTTTTGGACATTTCTTTCCAGTTCCCGTTAATTTTCACAGCAATCTGCAAATTTTCACTTTGTGCCCCCGGCAAGATCATCATATATACGCTTATGGCGGTTTCTGAATTTAACGAGGCTGCTGATCCCAGTGTAACGGTCACGTATTTTGAGGTACTGCTTGTGGTGATCGTATAAGGAGTCCCCTCTGCAGGCGTTTGTGTAAGATCAATGGTTCCTTCACAAGCCAGGGGATCTGCCCCGCTAAAGCTAACCTGTGTTAAATTTCCACTGCCTGTGATATGGAACTCGATCATGGAAAACACATGATTGAACGTCAGGCTCACTGCGCCGCCATAGGCAATCGTTGCGGGAGTCGCGACCATAAAATCCAGCGCTCCTATATGGGCAGAATTTCCGGCCGCAGATTGGCTTTGTGCCGAGGCCAGGGATATGGGCACGGCTGTTCGTTCTCCGGAAAATTCCGAAATACGCGGGTAATACGCATAAAAATTGTGAGGTTCATTGTTCCCCCAATACATCGTTCCCGTAAAGTCTGAGCTTTTTGCCGAGGTTTGGGCCGTAAACTCAGCGTTATTTATCGGGGTGGCGCCACCATCAGTGGTCCTTGCCTGTGGTGAAAAGATCCCGATTTTATCAGTAGTGGCAACCCAGTGGGTTTCCAGCCCTTCCTCGCCGGACAGGGTCGTTTTTGTTCCGGGAACATTCGTTAGATCTTGTTCCTGTACGGTTTGAGCTATAACACTAATGGCTCCTCCCGAGTTAGTCAGATCACTTATGTCCTGTAAAGTGCACGCATTGATGGCCGTTAAAAACAGAACGGCGGAAAAATTTATGAGTAGGATTTTTAATCAGGTGTACAACAAACTGAATTCGTTGTCTTTGGAGCACTTTTGGTCTGACATTCCCTTTCTAAAACTATGTAAAATAATGATTCATTGTACTCGCGTATTAAAAATATTATTCACTAAGACATTGGGGCAGTGGGGATAGAATCAAAAAAGGAGGGCCCGGAACCCACGCACAAAAAAAGCACCTGTGCTATGCACAAGTGCTTTTACTTTCTGTGGGCCCAGCTGGGCTTGAACCAGCGACCCCCTGATTATGAGTCAGGTGCTACTAACCAACTGAGCTATGGGCCCCCTTTTCGCGTACAAATATACACGAAAGGTATGTTATAATAAAATCAAGATCAAAGAACGAAACCGCTAAAATGCGTCAGACTTTGATTTCAACCTCAACACCGCTGGGCAATTCCAGTTTCATTAAGGCATCCACCGTCTTGGGCGTAGAACTGTAAATATCCAGCAGGCGGCGGAATGAGTTCAGTTCAAACTGTTCGCGTGCTTTTTTATTTACGAAAGTTGCCCGGTTGACCGTAAAGATCTTTTTGTTCGTGGGCAGGGGAATGGGGCCGCTTACAACAGCACCGGTAGCCTTGACGGTTTTCACGATTTTATCGGCAGATTTGTCTACCAACATGTGATCGTAAGATTTTAATTTGATTCTGATTTTTTGGCTCATTTTTTTATGTATTAACCAAGTATATTAAAATTCAACATCTGATGCATGGAATCCTTTTGACCAACCTGTCTTTTCTATGACTTCCTTAGCCAGGGAGGATGGCAGTTCTTCGTAATCGCAAAATTCCATACTGCTGGTGGCCCGGCCCGATGAAAGCGTACGAAGTGTTGTAATGTAGCCGAACTGCTCAGCCAGGGGCACTTTGGCTTTTATGATGCGGGCGTTGCCTTTGGAGTCCATATTGGTTACCTGACCACGTCGTTTGTTCAGATCACCTATAATGTCGCCCATATATTCTTCCGGTGTAACCACCTCCAGGGACATGATAGGTTCCAGCAAAACAGGTTTCGCTTTGGGAGCCGCTTTACGGAATGCCATCCTGGCGCAGATCTCAAAAGAAAGACTGTCAGAATCTACTGTATGATAGGAGCCGTCAGTAAGGGTCACTTTCATGGCTTTTACAGGATAACCGGCCAAAACACCGTTTTCCATGGCAGCTTTGAATCCTTTTTCAACTGAAGGAATGTATTCCCTGGGGATGTTGCCGCCTTTGACCTGGTCTATGAACTGCAATCCGGTAACGCCGGGATCGGCAGGTTCAAGAGTAAAGACAATATCGGCAAATTTTCCGCGACCCCCGGTTTGTTTTTTGAAAACTTCCCGGTGTGAAACGGTTCCCAGAATGGTTTCCCGGTAATTTACCTGGGGAGCTCCCTGGTTGATCTCTACCCCAAACTCGCGTTTCAGGCGATCCACGATGATCTCCAGGTGCAATTCGCCCATCCCGCTGATGATCGTCTGACCGGTTTCTGTATCGGTCTGGACCGTAAACGTGGGGTCTTCCTCTGTAAGTTTGGAGAGAGCCACACCCAGTTTGTCCAGATCTTTCTGGGTTTTTGGTTCTACGGCCAGACCGATCACGGGGTCAGGGAAGGTGATGGCCTCCAACACTATGGGGTGCTTGTCCACGCAAATGGTATCCCCGGTACGCAGGTCCTTGAACCCGATTCCGCTGCCAATGTCTCCGGCTTCCAGGTATTCAATTGGATTCTGTTTGTTGGAGTGCATCTGGTATAGGCGGTTTATGCGTTCCCGCTTACCTGTACGGACATTCAAGACGGTCTTTCCCGTCTCGATCTTGCCTGAATAAGCCCGGATGTATGCCAGGCGGCCCACAAACGGATCGGTGGCGATCTTAAACACCAGCCCGCAGAAAGGTTCTTCAACGGAAGGAGCTCTTTTTTCGTTTTTCTGTGTATAGGGATTCACGCCAACCACGGGTTCAATATCCATGGGTGAAGGCAAATACTTACAGATGGCATCCAAAAGAAACTGTATTCCTTTGTTTTTCAACGATGTCCCACAGGTAACCGGAACGATCTTCAACGCCAGGGTGGCATTTCTCAAAGCTCCGGTCACTTCTTCCGAAGTAATGGATCCCGGATCTTCGAAATACTTCTCCATTAGTGAATCGTCAAATTCAGCTGCGGCTTCTATGAGTTTACCCCTCCACTCTTCCACTTCTTCCTGCATGGATTCGGGAACCTCTTCCACGGTGAAATTGATCAGATCCTTACTATTACTATCGTAAATATAAGCTTTACGGGACAACAGGTCCACGATTCCGCGGAATGTTTCCTCTGATCCTATTGGCAGACAGATGGGAATAGCGTTAGCACCTAATCTTTCGTGAATTTCCTCTATTACCGCAAAGAAATCGGCTCCCACCCGGTCCATTTTGTTGACAAAGGCCAACCTTGGAATTTTGTACTTATCGGCCTGACGCCAGACAGTCTCGGATTGGGGCTGTACACGACCCACGGCGCAGAACGTAGCCACGGCGCTGTCCAGTACGCGCAGGGAACGCTCCACTTCTACGGTAAAATCCACGTGACCCGGGGTGTCTATGATGTTGATCTGGTAGCGGTTCCGGCAACAATTCCAGAACGCGGTGGTAGCAGCCGAGGTTATGGTAATACCCCTCTCCTGCTCCTGGACCATCCAATCCATAGTAGCCGCCCCTTCGTGAACTTCCCCTATTTTATGGGTTTTACCCGTATAATAGAGAATACGTTCGGTGGTAGTGGTCTTACCGGCATCAATATGGGCCATGATGCCAATATTCCTTGTATATGTTAAATCTCTTGACATTCTTCAGGTGCTGACAAAAATTTCCGTCTTAGAAACGGAAATGTGCAAATGCTTTATTGGCTTCCGCCATTTTGTGCATGTCTTCTTTACGCTTGAATGCGGCACCTTCACTATTATAAGCAGCAATGATCTCGGCGGCCAGTTTTTCGGCCATGGAATGTGCGGAGCGTTTCCTGGCGTAATTTATCATGTTTTTCATACTCAATGAAATTTTCCGCTCAGGACGCACCTCGGTAGGCACCTGGAAGTTGGCTCCCCCCACACGGCGGCTCTTTACCTCAACCTGGGGAGTAATGTTCTCCAACGCTTTTTTCCAAATGTCTAAAGGAGCCTTCTCAGAATCTTTCATTTTCTCACCTACGATATCAAGGGCATCGTAAAAAATGCCGTAGGCAATACTCTTCTTACCCTGAAGCATCAAATTGTTCACAAAACGGGTTACAAGCACGTCGTTGAACTTGGGATCAGGAAGTAGAATCCTCTTTTTAGGCTGTGATTTTCTCATTTGTTTTTAATCGATTAAAATTATTTTTTCACCTTGGGCCGTTTGGCTCCATAAAGTGAACGGGATTGTGTTCTGCCTTCCACACCGGAGGTTTCCAAAGCACCTCTCAGAACGTGGTAACGGACACCCGGCAGGTCTTTTACACGACCTCCGCGTACCAATACGATGGAGTGCTCCTGAAGGTTGTGACCTTCACCTGGAATATAGGCATTCACCTCTTTCTGGTTGGTCAGACGAACACGGGCAACTTTACGCATAGCGGAGTTCGGCTTTTTGGGAGTGGTGGTATACACTCGTACACAAACACCGCGTCTTTGAGGACAGGAGTCCAAAGCGCGCGATTTGCTTTTTTCTACCACACGTTCCCTTCCTTTACGAACTAGTTGTTGAATTGTTGGCATAATCTATTGTTAATCTTAGCTTTATGTATTTTTCCTCTACGTAAAACGGGTTGCAAAGATAGGATTAATTTTCTTATTTACAAACAAGTTGCTGACAATTTCCCTCATTACCAAACGAAAAGAGTAGGTATGAGCAGCAGTGCACCGGCTATGATCAATCCCAGTATAAAACGCCAGGCCCACCGGACCCACCGGGTATAGGGAACGTGCGCTATCCCCAACACTGCCAGCAGTACTCCGGAAATGGGCGTGATCATATTTGTAAAGCCGTCCCCGAACTGGAATGCCAGCACCGTCGCTTGGCGGGAGACCCCCACCAGATCGCTGAAAGGGGCCATAATGGGTATGGTCATGGCCGCTTTTGCCGAGGCAGACGGTATGAGCGTGTTAATGACCGTCTGGATCACATACATCAACTGCAGCGAACCCAGTCTGCCCGTAGAATCCATGCCCCCGGCCATGGCAAACAGGATCCTGTCCATGATCCTGCCTTGTTCCAGGATTTCAACTATCCCCGCCGCCAGGCCCACAATAAGGGCCGCGCCGAGTATATCTTTTGCCCCTTCGATGAGTTTTCCTGCAATAGTGTTTGCCGGGTAGCCCGCCGCCATGCCGCTGAAAATCCCCAGGGCCAGGAACAGGCCGGCAATTTCACTGATATACCAGCCGTATCCCAAAACGCCCACCACCAGGAACACCACGGTAAATCCCACAAACAGCAGGATCAGGCGTGTTTTGGCAGAATCCTTTTTCCGGGAGACCAGGATCAGAGTGCTCCACAAGGCAAAAATCACCGTCAGGAAAGGGATCAGTCCGGGCACAAACAATTCTTGGGATCCCATGGTAATGGATGTTACAGGGTAAAAAACGGAAAAACCTGCCAACGCTCCCAGAACCAGTAAAAAAGCCGCCCATGCACTCCATCCCGGCCGGTTCTGAACGGATACGTCTTCAGCGGCAGAAGCAGACTCGGCAAGGATTGTCTCCCTGCGGATACTATCCGCATCCCACATAGGTGAGGATTGGGGCTGTTTACGCACTTTATTGGCATATCGCAACACGAAAAATATAGTTCCTGCCGTAAGTACCGCCCAACATACCAGTCGGTACCCCATTCCGGAGAAGATGGGTAACTCCGACAGATCCTGGGCGATGCCCACAGTAAAGGGATTCAGGAAGGCTCCTGCAAATCCCACGTGTGCCGCAACATATACCATGCACACCCCGGTAATGGAATCGTACCCCATAGACAAAGCCAGGGGCACGATAAGCGCTGTAAAAGCTATGGTTTCCTCGCTCATGCCAAAGACTGCCCCAAAAAGGCTGAAAAGCATCATTACCAGCACTATCACCAGGTTGTTCACCCCAATGCGACGCATCAGGGAAAAGTGTTCCAGCTTCTGTGAAAAAGAAAGAAACGAACGGATCCCGTTATCTATGGCCCGGGTAGCATTCACCACCCAAAAGGCAGCACCCACGCAAAGAATAAACACAATGATCCCGGCCTGTTTTACAAAACCGTCGTAAAAAGCGGTAAAGACCTGCCATGTCTGGGGTTTGGACTCTGTCGGGTGAAAAACGCCATCAACGTATTCTCCCCCGGGAAGCAGCCAGGAAAGCAGGGCGGAAAACAATATCAGTATAAAAATAATGACCGTGGGAACTGGAAAACGTTTGTTCATGGGCCCCTAATTTCCTAACAATTTGAGGGATAACATGAATTGATCGGTTGACTTTTCTCCCGGCCGGAACATTTTGGCGTATCCGAAGGACCAGGTAGTTTTCAGATAAGAAAACATTACCAGCTGGATGTCTATCTGTCCGCCGCAGTTGAAAATATGAGCCATCTGGTCCCGTCGGTCGAAATCGGTCATCAAGTGTGTCCCAAAAAGAGAAGGCTGGATATAAGTGGAATACAGCCAGGTGAAGCCCACACCTCTCAACCTGATGGGAAACAGGTTCAGCTCTCCCATGGTTTTCACGTAATTGTATGCCGGCAGGGCGTCGATCTCGGCTCCCGGAAAAGACAGCGTATTGCGATATTGCTCCGACGGCTGCCAATCTATGTAATTGTTCCCGAATCCGCCAAAATAGAAATGAGACAACGCCGAGGTGCGGTCCCCAAGGGACTGCCCCACGCTGTTGCGTATCCAGAAACTGGTGTTCCTGATAAAGGGGATCAAAAAGCCTATGCTTTGATCGGACATGAAAGACGAATAAAATTTCCCTTTTGCCAGGTATGTGGTACTGCTGATATCCCAGGAAAATCCGAATTCATCGTCTTCACCGCCCAGGGTTTTGCGCAACCTGGAAAGCCCAAAGGACAAGCTGGCGGCTTGCATATTCCGTATGGGAGCTTCAATTTCCTGGTATCCGGGCAGTACTTCCATCATGCCGTAAGTAAACACGGCCGCATCTACATAATATTTCAGCGGACTTTTCAAAGTAAACTGACGCTTGTAGCCCAGTCCTACGGAATACCCGGCACGGCTTCGTTTAGTAGGTCCGAATATGTCGTAGAAATGCGTCGGATTGTAATTGGCTTTCAACCGCCAGTTCCAGAAATTCCATTCCAGCATGGCGTGAAATTTTTGTTCCAATCCGTAAGAACTCCACGGAGAAACGGCCAGGAAAAGGTTGATATTACTGATCCCCACCGGATCCCTCCAGTTGAGCCTGTAGCCCAAAGCCACTGTGTTTTTGAACCCGGCAATGTCGGGATATGCCCCGGCGATCTTCATCTCTTTGATGGGCTTGTAAGGCTTTTCAATAATGGAATCATTAACGCCTTCCAACTCCGAGGCGGGAGGCAGGGACCATTCTTCCACCTGTGGGTGCGCCTGGTGCACCATGTTGCCCAGGAATTCAATGGCGTTGGCATCTTCCAGTACTTCCAGGGGAATGATGCCGGGGACCATTCCGTCCCTTTCGTATTTCAGCACAAGCAACGAATCATCATGGATCTGCAGCGGCATAAAAAACCCTGTTTCCGTATTGGACAGCAATTCCATTTGTTCGTCTTCCAGGTTGACCCTCCACACATTAGAAACTCCTGTATAATAAGATGTTCCAATTAAAGCGCTGTCACCGGGCGAAAACCGGAATTGTGTAAGCGTATTGTCCTGGAGCTCGGCCAACGTCCGATACCCCTGTTTCCCGGCATCCAGTGCTTCCAGGTCAAACAACAGAAGCGATTGTTCTCCCCTGATCCCGGACAGGGACGCCGATAACAGGCTGCCCGAATGGGATATATCCAGGTCAAAAAGCACTTTTCCGAAAGGAGCCGAAAATACGGGAAGTGTTTTGTCATAAGGCGGCGGCATTTTTACCAGGATAGAGTATCCGTTATCATTTTGAACGCCCCACAAAGACTTGTCTTTAGGATTAAACACCAGGTCCCCTGTGCGGGTCAGTTTATTGATCACTTTTTTCCTGCCTGTTCTGACGTCGATCTCCACCAGGTTCCGGTAATTGTTGTTGTGTTCGGATATATAAATTTTTTCGTCCTGTGGGTTATACGTCAAATGCGTGGAATAATAGAGATTGGGGGAATCAAGGGTGGCAAGTTTGCGGCGTTTTCCGGTAACGATATCAATTTCGGCAATTTGAGAAATGATCCCCGGGTAATTGATGGCGGCATAGATTTTCCCGGTAACAGGATTGTATTCCGTTTTGGAAACATTCCCCAAAGGATGAGATGTTACGGGGTTGAATGCTGTCAGCGGATATTGGTTTATACTTTCTATAGTCCGGTTTTGGAAATCATATTCCCAGCGTGTCCATTCTTCCCAAACCTTAGCGACAGGACGGCCGTACACTTTTCTGAACTGCCCTGCATAGAAGGCTTTTGAATTGTCTGACCGAACGTAAAAGTCCTTCAGCTTGTCGATCCCGTATTTATAGGCAAGGTACGTAACAAAACGCGCCCCGTAAAGGTAAGAATTGGCTCCCACCTGAAAATCCACTGTCGTGCCTTCTGTTTCCAGGCCAATCAGGGAATACAACGGCTCTCCGGCATTCACTATGCTCCGGAAATACATTTCGTCGTAGAATCCCATGGCCCTGCCAAATCCTCCCGACATCCATGTTTCCATAAAACAGGCGATCCCTTCGTGATACCAGCGGGGGGAATACCAGCGGGGTGTCGTGAAATAACTCCACAGGGCGGAAACGGGATTTTGATCGTCACGCAACACCTTTCCCATCAACAACTTTCGGAATTTTGCATCCGTTTTGTTGGGCATATCGGCCATCACTACATGCGTCAGTTCATGATTGAACAACCATTGGAACCTCTCGTTAGAAGGTATGATGCTAAAGGCAAAACTGTAGGGTTCAATCCCCAGGATCACCTGGTTAAAGGGCATGGCAATGGCCCCGCCGTGACCGGAATCTTCAAAGTCGGTTAAAAACACGTACGTAGTTGTATCCCGGTAAGGCCAGAATTTGCTGTGAAAATTCATGGCGTTCAGGTATGTCTGGTATACATGCGGCACCACGTAAGAATACCGGTTCCCAAAATAGACCAGGTGCAGATCGTCCTTTTTCACACTATTGATCAGCTGCGCATGTAAAATCCCGGGCAGGCCCGGGATAATGACTCCTAAGATCAATATGATGGTTTTGAACTTATTCACTTTGTGCCTGCTATTACATAAATTCATTTAATTTTTGTGCACTGCCAACAAAGCCTTCCAGGTGGGTTACATTCCATATTCCCAGTTTCTGGGCATTCAAAAAACCGGCTGATCCTAAATTCGCTTTATCAAATACACCCATATCTCCCAGATTTTCCTTGTCTAAGCAAGCTCCCAGCTCCCCCGCTGCATCCATGATAAACATAACACCGCCCAGAGACAGATCCTGCATGTTTTCCAAAGTACCTGAATTTTTATTGATATAGCCCAGTTCACTCATATTGGAACAATAGAATTGCAAAGCCGTTTCATTCAATAAAAACTGGCGTCCTATCAGTGCGACATCCTGAATAATTGGGAAATCACCAACACCTGATGCATCCCTCAGGATTACGAGTAGGTTCAGAGCAGTTTGATCTGCATAGACTGCATTCAGACGGCTTAAGTCTTCTACAACGACCTCCTTCAGATCTACACCAAAGGATCCTTGTATTTCATCGGTGAACAGTTTCTTCTTCTGAAAATACTGCATTACCATTTTATCGTTCAGCGCCATGGCATTGGCCAGCAACAGGTCGGGACGAGTATTTTCCAGGAACGTTCTGTAACCTGCCATATCTGACAATACCACCCCGGCATATTTCTGATAGGTTTCAAGCGGCTGTATCTGATCCAGGGCATATTGGATCTTGTCTCCCTGGGATATCGCACTTACGTAATAATAATTGAACCAGGCAGTAAGGGCATGGAGCATGATGGTATCAGCCACCAGATCATTTTTCAGATCAAGGTCTTCTTCCGTGATTTTTACGTTCTTGTAATTCTGAACCCTGCCAATGGTCCCGGAAAGCTGCGTGTTGTCTGTTCGCGGAGAATCAATCAGTGTCCCTATCAGAAACCCCACGACAAGCGAGACTACTATTGTAAGAATATATAATGAACCTTTTTTCTTTTTCATGAAGCAAATAAGCTTTATGTTACTATTTTTAAAACATTTTAGGCGGCCAGTTAGGATTCAACCCCCTCCCCATTCCCAGTTCAGAGGCATTGAAGAATATAGCATTCAACTGGCTCATGTTGGCAAAGCCCAGTGTTGGTGCGTCAAGCACGATACCCAACTTATGTACATTCCATACAGTACCCAGGTTTTCCTGATCTGCAACAAACCCGCTAAGTTCGTTTACGTTTAACATGACACCCAGTTCACCGGCGGCATCCATGATAAACATAATACCGCCCAAAGACAGATCCTGCATATTTTCCAGCGTTTGTGAATTTTTATGTAAGTATCCCAATTCGGACATATTGGACAGAAAACTTCCAAGGGCAGCATCTCCAAGAATAAACTGACGGCCTATCAGTGTGGCATCCTGGATAATCGGGAAAACTTCAATACCTGTTTTGTCCGTAAAACCTGTACCCAGACTGTTCATATCTCTTGTAATTATGCCCTTAAGATCTGTTGAAAAAGACCCCTGTATTTCTTCTGTGAACAGTTTCTTTTTTTCAAAATACTTTACTACCACTTTGTCGTTCAGCGCCATAGCATTGGCCACCTGATCCATTGTAAGCACCAGGTGTATGTCGACCAGCGCCTGTGTATAACCTCCCTTATCTTGCTGCAGGAAAGCCTCAACGTTCTCAAGGAAATTCAGCACCGTCTGTTTCCGGTAATTCATCTGGGAGATCACGTTATTGGCCCGGGTAATGGTGTTGCGCATCATGACCGGGTTGGCGTCTTCCGGATTCTTGCAGACCATTACGGCCAAAAGCAGGTCTTTGCGTGCGTTCTCCAGGAATGTTCCGTAATTTTCAAAATCCGTCAGAACAATCCCGCTGAATTCCCGGAATTCTTTAATGGGACTCACATTATCCAGGGTGTAACGGATCTTTTCGCCCTGGGATACCGCACTTACGTAATAATAATTGAAATAATTGGATATGGCTTTAAGAATTAATGTATCAGACGTCAGCTGGTTCTTAAGTTCAATGTCTTCTTCCGTAATTTTCACGTTCTTATAATTCTGAACCCTGCCTATAGTCCCTGAAAGCTGTGTGTTATCGGTTTTGGGGAAATCTACCAGAACCCCGATCAAAAACCCTGCGGCCAGTGAAACGATCACGACCAATACGGTTAATACTCCTTTTTTTGTTTTCATAATATTGTTTATAATTGTTTAATTTCACTAATAAATATGCATAGCGGGTAAAAAAGTTGGTTAAAACATTATTTTATGGATCAGTTTCCCGTTTTTTGAAAAAAACATTTCAGAATCAACGGGGGGATTTGCTAATGTAAAAATAGCATTTTCTCCGCAAACAAGATCCTCATTATGATTCTGTTCTAAGAGTGCTTCCGGTTCGTTTCCGGGCCATATCCTCTTAAAATACAAGATCTCTGAATGTTCCTGTCCCGGAACAAACTCCACGTTTAAGCTGTCCCGGCTTGTTACAAAAAGCATATAGACAAGCAGACCCTCATTTCGGTATTTTTCCATTTCTATTTCAATACCCTCTTCATGATCTTTGAATGAGGCAGCGTGTTGTCCGGCCATGGTCCCTGCAAGTTCTTCATTATTCCACGTACCCAAAGGCGGGATCAGGTAATTGGCGGCAAGGACACCCAGGGTAAACACCAGAACCACCAATGCGGCGTAGGCATAATACCTTTTCCATCCGGCAAGAAACACGTTTTTTACGGTTGATTTGCGTTTGATCGTGGCCATCACATCGCCGGTAACATCTACATCAGGGATCCCGGATACATCATCACGCAACGTCCGTTGCACGTTCAGTAGTTCTTTGTATAACTTCCCAGCTTCAGGATTTGAGGCAGTCAATTCACGAAACAGATCTTCCTCTTTGGCGGTAAGCGTTCCGCCAACCTTTTTTTGAATGATCAATATGTCATTATCAGTCAACATATTGTAAATTTTTACTTAATTTATCTTTTAACAACATCCGGGCATCGAACAAACGCGATTTTACGGTTTTCTCCGGGATCTCCAGGACCTGTGCTATTTCTTCATAAGAAAGGTCTGCGTAATACTTCAATAAAACTACCGTCTTGTATTGCTCTTTCAATGCACTTACGGCTTCATTCACCAATCCTTCCCTGGTCTTAAAGTCAAAGGATGCGTCTTCTGTGGCTATCCCTTCGCGTTGGGGTATCTTTTCCAGTGGCACATAAGGTTTGCGGCTCCTTATGTAACGTAACGCCCTGTTTATTGCTATCCGGTATATCCAGCTGAAAAACCTGTAATCCGGATTGTATTGGTTCAGGGACTCATACGCTTTTACAAAAACATCCTGTGTCAATTCCCTTGCGTCGTCATACTGGCTGACGATCCTGAAAATGACACGAAAAACGGGATTTTGGTATCGTTCCACCAGGATGCCGTAATACGCAGTTCTTCCAGCAAGAATCAATTCAATAATTTTTTTTTCGTCTTTCATCGGGCTCCCGGGGGGTCACTCCTGTAATAAATAGCACTCAACCCTCTAAATGTTGGTAAAAATATTTTTTTGTAACAAATTCAATTTCCAAACATCTCTGTAACTCATGCGGATCAGCGGAGACAAGGCCATCTCTCCCACCACGCCAATTCTTTTGTGCAAGGCCTTCAACTCGGCAAGCTTGCCCCTGATCCCGGCCTCGGGTAGCACGGAAAATCCGTTTTCGCGAAGCATGATGTTCCGCTTTGCTTTCAGCGACAGTTCCAGGTATAGCTGCAGGTAACAGTACATATCCAGGATCACTTCCCCGGAAAAGCGATCTTTTAGGGAAGCCAGGTATCCCCCGGCACGGGTATCGGAAAACCTACCTTGCCGGATCATTTTCAATAATTCCACTTCACTGCTTAGTTCCAGCTCCATCCAGTTTTGCAGCATATTTTCGTTATGCCTGAATATGAGGACAAAAAGCATGGGAAGCAGGGCTACTATCACCAGGGTCTGGACGATGGGACTGATATAAAAATGATTGAATACAGAATGGATCACATAGGCCAACAAGATCCCTCCCGCTACGAAAAACCCCGTAAGCTTTCCCCTGCTTTTGGCCCCTATATAGATCACGGCAAACAATGCGGTACAGCCTCCGTGCATAACGGCCGTCCCAAAGCCCCTGATGATCCAGGTAAGCATAGAAGTATCCGTAAGGGAATAGACATAAAACAGGTTTTCACACAAGGCGAACCCGGTCCCGATGGCAAACCCGTAAATGGCAGCGTCTACCATAAACCCTATGCGTTTTTTGGAGATCAGAAAAAACAGGAACCCCGCCTTGAGTGTCTCTTCCAATGCAGGCGCCAGATAACGAGACAGGTACTCAAAGGCAGTACCCGTTGTATCCTGCAAAAAAGAATTGACCAGGTAACTGATCAGGGCACAGACACATCCCCATAAAAGAGAAAAGGCAATAAATTTTTTAACTACCAACTTAAAACTGTCCATCAGGAACAAAAAAACCAGGAACAGCAGAACAGGCAATATGCTTAAACAGATTTTCACTATGTAAAATTAACTTTCTATTTTAGAAGCGCAATAAAAATCTATATCTTCGCAATTATGAAATCACAAGAATACATTACGCTCGAAGAAGTTTACGGAGCACACAATTACCATCCGCTCCCTGTAGTCCTGAGCAGGGGAAAAGGCCCCTACGTATGGGACGTTGAAGGAAAAAAATATTTTGATTTTCTATCTGCCTACTCGGCAGTAAACCAGGGACATTGCCATCCGAAAATTGTAAAGGCCCTGACCGACCAGGCAAAACAGCTGTGCCTGACCTCGCGGGCGTTTTACAACGACTGCCTGAGCCCATACGAAGAATACGTGACACGCTTTTTCGGATACGATAAGGTGTTGCCCATGAACTCCGGGGCCGAGGCCGTGGAAACCGCCCTGAAACTGGCACGCCGCTGGGGGTATGAAAAAAAGAACATCCCGGAGAACGAAGCCTTGATCGTCTGCTGCGAAGGCAACTTCCACGGCCGTACCATAACTATTGTTTCTCTTTCGTCGGATCCCGAGGCTTACAGAGGATACGGACCTTTCACACCCGGGTTTGTACGCATCCCCTACAACGATGTCCCGGCACTGGAAAAAGTTCTGAAAGAGCACGGTCCGCGCATTGCCGGATTCCTGGTAGAACCCATCCAGGGAGAAGCCGGGGTCTTTGTACCTGATGACGGCTATGTGAAGAAGTGTTATGATCTGTGTAAAGAACACAACGTCCTGTTTATGGCAGATGAGGTCCAGACAGGTATTGCGCGTACCGGAAAACGTATTTGCTGCGACCACGAAGGCGTACATCCTGATATTCTCATTTTGGGCAAAGCCATCTCGGGCGGTGTCCTTCCCGTTTCGGCCGTTCTCTCCAACGACGAGATCATGCTGACCATCAAACCCGGAGAACACGGTTCCACGTTCGGCGGGTTCCCGCTGGCCTGCAAAGTGGCATATGCAGCACTAAAAGTAGTGGAGGACGAGAAACTTTCCGAGAAGGCCGCCTACCTGGGGCAGATCGTACGTGATTATTTGAACGCCATTCCCTCAGACCGCATCCAGAGTGTTCGGGGTAAAGGGCTCCTGAACGCCATAGTCATCACACCTAAAGAAGGCAAAGAAGCCTGGGACGTATGTGTGACCCTGGCCAAAAACGGGGTGCTGGCCAAACCCACCCATCGCCATATCATTCGCCTGGCGCCGCCTTTGGTTATCAAGGAATCCCAGCTGATGCACGCCCTGGAAATAATCCGTAAAACGATCATTAGCCTGGATGAGTAAACTGCTGATGATCCGTCCCTGCTGTTTTGGATTCAATCCCCAGACAGCAGTCAACAACGCCTACCAGGTTTCCACCGGGGAGGCTCCCTCGTTGGTTCAGGAAAAGGCGCTTTCCGAGTTTGACGGTTACGTGGCCCTGTTGCGCAAACACCATATAGATGTGGTGGTGGCCGAAGACACGCCCGATCCGCATACTCCCGATTCCATTTTTCCCAACAACTGGATCTCTTTCCATCCCGGTCAAATGGCTGTTTTATACCCCATGTATGCTCCCAACCGCAGATTGGAACGGAAAAAATCCGTTTTCAGGGTCATTCAGGAACAGGCTCCGCGCATCCGCTGGATAGACATGAGTCCCCGCGAGAGGGAAAACCGTTTTCTGGAAGGTACCGGAAGCATGGTTTTTGACCGGGAGAACCGGCGCGCTTACGCCTGCCGTTCACCCCGGACTGATGAAGATTTGTTCCGCGATGTATGCGAAACACTGGACTATAAAGCCGTCTGTTTTGATGCTATGGATAAAGGAACGCCCGTCTATCACACCAACGTATTGATGTGTATGGCCAAAGAATATGTGGTAATTTGCCTGGAAGCCGTTCCTTCAGAAGAAGAACGGCAGATGCTGCTGGAAATTTTTCAGAAGGATAACAAAAAAGTAGTGGCAATAACCCGGAATCAAATGCACCATTTTGCAGGCAATATGTTCCAGGTTTTTTCCCGGGAGAACGAGCCTTTTCTGATCATGTCACAACAGGCCCATAAGGCACTGACTCCTGCACAGCGTAAAACCCTCCGATCTTTTAATAAATTCATAACCCCGTCCCTGGATACCATCGAGACCCACGGAGGAGGATCTGCCCGGTGTATGATCGCCGAAATTGTTTAATCCCTTTTTTCAACGCGGTACAGCTTATCTGAACGTCTTAATTTTTGCCCTACCGGGACCGAACAAACAGCTCCCTGAGGTGCTGTCTGAACAGGCACGTCGTCCAGGCGTATCTCCCTTACGGTATCTTCCACAACTCCCGTAGTCGGTCCTATGATCATGATCCTGTCTCCCACATGTAAGGGGGCCGTTTCTACTTTTAACTCGGCAATCCCGGAACGGGAAAAATAATTGGTAACACGGGCTATGTATACTTTTTTTTCAGTTGCCTGGTTGCCGTATGCATCACTCCACTCTCCAAGCTTCCGGCCCAGGTAATAACCGCCCCAAAACCCCCGGTTGAAAACCGTTTTTAATTGTGTTTCCAGTTCTTTGCCCAGTTCCGGAGTATAGGTTCCGTCCAAAATCGCACGGACTCCTTTTGTGTAGACCTCAACAGTCGTTTTTACATATTCCGGGGAACGGGCACGGCCCTCAATTTTCAGAACTTCTATGCCCGCTTCCAGGATCTTGTCCAGGAAGGTAACTGTACACAGGTCTTTAGGAGACATAATGTATTTGTTGTCCACCTCCAGTGCTGCTCCCGTTTCATTGTCCGTTACCGTATAGGAACGGCGGCATATCTGGTAACACGATCCCCGGTTTGCCGACTTGTTGTATTCGTGGAGACTCAGGTAACATTTGCCCGAAACGGCCATGCAGAGTGCCCCGTGGCAGAAAAGTTCCAGTTTGATCCGTTTCCCCGACGGTCCGGTGATGTTTCGTTCCCTTACCCGACTGGCAATTGCGCCTATCTGATCCAGGGTGAGTTCCCTGGCCAAAACGATTACATCGGCATAACGGGCAAAAAAAGCCAGTGCTTCTATATTGGAAACATTCAGCTGGGTGGAAATATGCACTTCAATGTCCAGGGACCGGGCTTCCAGGATAGCCGCCATGTCGGAAGCGATCACGGCTGTTATACCTGCTTCTTTAGCCGTCCTTAGCAGGTCTTTCAGATCCTGCATGTCCTGATCGTAAAAGATGGTGTTTACCGTCAGGTAGGATCGTATTTGGTGTTTCCTGCAAAAGGCCACAATTTCCGGAAGGTCTTCCTCGGAAAAATTATGGGCGGCGTGTGCTCTCATGTTCAGCTTCCCTACTCCCAGGTACACCGATCCCGCACCTGCCTGCGCAGCAGCGGTAAGTGAGGCCCAGTTCCCTGCGGGGGCCATAATTTCAGGATTAATTTCTTTCAATAAACGAGATGACATCTTCTACCGAAATTTTTTCCATACATTCATACGTTCCTTTCCAACAGGGTTTTGCCCCGAAAACTGAACAAGGCCGGCATTCCAAAGAATCTTGTATGGCCCGCCGCGGATCCTGCCGCCATCCGTAAAAACCGGCTTTCGGGTGGGTAGCTCCCCAAATGGAAATGACGGGAATGCCTACCGCCGAGGCAAAATGCATATTGGCCGAGTCCATGCTTATCATCACATCCAGCTCCCTGATCACAGACAACTCCCCGGCAAATCCGTTTTTGTTTTCTCCGGCAACAACAATGCGGGTATTGTCCTTTGCCCATTCTTGCAGGATCCTGTTCTCTTCAGGACCTCCTCCGAACAAATAAACGGCGGTTCCCTGTCCGGCCAAATGGTTTACTATACAGCGCATACGCTCCAAAGGCCATTGTTTCCCACGATGACGCGCAAACGGAGCTACTCCTGCTTTTTTCCAGGGGCCTTTTTCCAGGGGTATTGTATTGGAGTCTTTTAGCGAGGGTATGGCAAATCCCAGCCTTTCCAGGGTTTGTGCATACCTTCTGTACATGGGAATTAACGGGAGCGCTTTTACCGGATCTTTGAGCAAACGCCTGCGGGATCGTCTTCCCTTATGCAGGTAAACAACGGGGTATCCTGCAAAAAACAAAAGAGTTCGTAAAACAGACGTTCTGATAACACTGTGAAGATCAGCTATATGTGTAGGGTGCAGATGCAAAAATTGCCTGAGCATCTTATAAAGGGGCTGTTTTTTGTCTACGGCAAACAGCTTCAGATTGGGAACCCCGTCGAATAACGGCGCAAGCAATCCGGGTCCCGCCAGGGTAAATTGCACGGCCGGGTTATCACGTGCGCAGGCTTTCAACACGACCGAGGCAATGGCAACATCTCCGAGTGCTGAAAAACGTAAACAAAGTACATGCGGTGTTTTATTTCCCTTTTGCATACAAAACAGGATTTAGGAAGGGGTCATTGTACATTTTCATCTGTTTGTACAACTTCATGTATTTTTTTCCTGCTTTCAGGTCTGAAAACAATTGATCAATGGCTCCGGAAAGATCCTTGCGCTGAAGGGTCAGAATCTCCCATTTATCCCGGCAGGAAAGGGCTTTGGGTGAATCATTCCGCTTTGCTTCAATCTGCATATGGAATATTTTCAGGGCAAGTATAGATAAACGGTCAATCGCCCATGCCGGTGTTTCCGTATTCAGAATGGCACCGGGTAAACGTGGCACCCCTGAAAATTCACGGTAAAAGAGATCGTCCAGTTGTTCCACCAGATCGGTTCGTTCCTGGTTGGACGCATCTATCCTGCGTTTTAAACGTAGGGCTTCTTCCGGGTCAATGGCAGGATCACGGATCAGGTCTTCCAGATGCCATTGTACGTTATCAATCCAGTTTTTTCTGTACAGTAAATGTTCTGTTGAAGGGTCGGGCCAGGGATTTCGGCACAAAGCATCTACGTTGTCTTCTTTATGGTAATCTTTTATGACTTTGTCAAAGATCCGGTTGCAATGTTCGCTGAATGAATAGGTGTCCATGTTACCGTTTTCTGTTCACCAGGCTTTGAATGTATTCTTTCAATACTTCTGTTCTGCCTTTATGCGGATTAACTGTGTCCAGAATTTCCAAGGCGTCTTCCATATAACGGCTCACCCGCTCTTCTGCCGCCTGTTTCATTCCCAGCTTGTTGTATATTTCCAATATGCCGTTTATTCTTTCCTGATCCTCCATGTTACCCAGTAACCGGGTCAATTCGGAAAGATCCTTGCCAGAGGCATGATGCATCGCATAGGTCAGAAGCCATGTTTTTTTATTGTTGGCAATATCGGTCCCCGTGGATTTTCCGAAAACATTGGGATCTCCGTATACATCCAGGTAATCATCCTGTATCTGAAAGGCGATTCCCAGTAAAATACCTGCTTTATAAAGGTTGTCCACGGTTTTTTCAGGAACCCTTGCACACAAACCTCCTAATTGGAAAGAACAGGCCAGCAAAGCACCTGTTTTTTTGGAGATCATGTCAACATATTCTTCTTCCGTAATATATGTTTGTGATTCATACTCCATATCCAGTTGCTGTCCTTCGCAAACATCTTCCGCAGCTTGGTGGAAAGCCTTCAGAACGGAAGCCAGAGTGTCCGGGTTGCAACGGCTGATATATTTATAGGCCAGCATACACAACGCATCTCCCGACAATATGGCCGTGTTGAGATCCCATTTTTTATGCACCGTAATACGGTTCCTCCTCATAGCTGAATTGTCCATAACATCGTCATGAACCAGGGTGAAATTATGGTAGACCTCAAGACCCAGTGCCGGATATAAAACAGCCGAAGGCAAATTGTCCGAAAAGACATTGTAAGTCATAAGACACAAAACAGGCCGCAGCCTTTTACCTCCGGAGGAAAGAGCATATTCAACAGGCACGTACAGCCTGCTATGCTCATACGATTCAATAAGACTTTGAATTCCCTGGTTTACAAAGCCTTGTATTTCGTTTACAGTAAACATATTACAAAGGTAGTCTTTTTTCAGCATTTTCGTACCTTTGAACCCTTAAACCCGGGCCCGATGGAACAGCAAGTCTTTCAAAATGCGACTGTTATAAAACAGACAGGATCCCTGTACCGGCTTACTTTCCTGCCAGCGTGGGATCCGTTTACGGCTGTATTAAGCGGGAAGCTCAGGCTCAAGGGCGACAATCTTACAAATCCTGCCGCAGTGGGCGACCGGGTAAACGGATATTGGCAGCCGGCAGGCGACCGGCAGGCAAATCATGCGATCATTACTGAAATCCAACCCCGGAAAAACTACCTGATCCGGAAATCGGTAAATCTTTCCAGGCAGGCTCATATTATCGCCGCCAACATTGATTGGGCCTACATCCTGTTGAGTGCCACCGAACCCTGGACACCTTTTCCTTTTATTGACCGTTTTTTGGTAACCTGCCAGGCGTACCGTGTCCCGGTCACCCTCATTCTTAACAAAATTGATGAATTGCAATGGGCTGCCGATTATGCCCCGCAGGCAGAGCATGTCAAAAAAATATATGAAAAAGCAGGATATTCGGTCATGGAGGTTTCGGCCAAAACCGGAGAAGGAACCGCCCATCTGGCGGGGCGACTGAAAGATAAAATTTCTCTTTTTTCGGGAATATCCGGCGTGGGGAAATCTTCATTGGCCAATAAACTGGATCCTTCCCTGGATCTGAAAACGGCACCCATATCTACGGCACATCTTACGGGAAAACATACCACCACATTTTATGAAATGCATCCTTTGCAAAACGGCGGTTACATTATTGACAGTCCGGGAATAAGAGGTTTCGGGCTTTTGGAAATAACCAAAGAAGAGTTATCTCATTATTTTCCGGAGATCTTTGCTGCCTCGGCATCCTGCCGATTTAACGGATGCCTTCATGCAGGAGAACCGGATTGTGCGGTACGGGAAGCCGTTGAAAAAGGACTGATCTCTGCCGAACGCTACCAGAGTTACCTTAAAATGCTTGAAGATCCCGATGGCGGAAAGTACCGTACCTGACACCCCTATGAAAATAAAAAGCATTAACCGACAAATACTGGACCTGGCACTGCCCAGCATTTTGGCAGGAATTACCATCCCCCTGGTAGGCATGGCCGACACGGCCATTTCCGGACGATTGGGCTCTGCTACTGCCATTGGCGGCATAGCCATAGGATCTACATTGTTTGACCTGCTGTATTGGAATTTCGGCTTTTTACGGATAGGTACGGCAGGCATTACAGCACAGGCTTACGGGAAAGGCGACAGACCGGAAATGGTTAGCACGGGACTTCAGGGACTTGTGGTTGCTTTGTTTTTTTCCGTATTCCTGTTATTGATCCAATGGCCTTTTGCACGAATGATCCTATGGCTTGCCCCGTCATCACCCCAGGTGGAGATTCTGGCCAGGGAATATTTTTTCATAAGGATCTGGGCGGCCCCGGCCGTACTGATGTTGTTTGTTTTAAGAGGCTGGTTCATAGGTGTGCAAAACACGTTTGCCTCTATGATCATGGATGTGGTTATCAACGTGGCCAACATTGGACTGAGCATATACCTTGCATTATACTGTCATATGGGGCTGAGGGGAATCGCCCTGGGAACGCTTGCATCCCAATACATTGGGATCCTTTGTGCTTTTGTTCTTCTTGTTGTGTATTACCGGAAACTGGCCCCATTTGCAAAATGGAAAGCTATATGGAGAAAAGACGGATGGAAACGGTATTTTACCCTTAGCGGTGATCTTTTCGTGAGATCAATTTGCATGTTGATGGTATATACCGGTTTTACTTTTTTAGCAGCCAAATACGGGGACACACTTCTGGCAGTGGCTACCATTATGATGAAACTGTTGCTTTTGTTTGCTTATTTTGTAGATGGATTTGCCTATGCCGGTGAAGCGTTGACAGGCAAGTTCATAGGCGCGAGGGACAAATTATCACTGGTACGTTCGGTGAAAATTCTTTTTATTTGGACAGGAGCTGTCGGAATCGTTTCTACGATCCTTTATATTATCGGCGACCAGTGGCTTCTACGCCTTATGACGTCTGCACCGGAAGTCATTAAAGCCGCTCAGCCTTTCCTGCCCTGGCTGTACAGTATGCCGCTGATATCAAGTCTGACGTTCATGTGGGACGGGATCTTCATAGGAGCTACGGCCGGAAAGGCATTGCGCAATACCATGATCATTTCCGTATTGGCTTTTTATGCAAGTTACCTTATACTTGAACCCTGTCTGGGGATTCAGGCATTATGGATAGGATATGCTGCACACCTGGTCGCACGGTCTCTTGTGCAAACCGTGTTGGCTCGGAAACATGTTTTCAGGATGATCTGACCCTTTTTATTTTTTCTCAGGTGTTTTTATATCAGGAGTACCCCCTGATGCGGGAGAAGGCGGAGGTATGGGAACGGCCTTTTTATCCTCCTTTTTGGATAACTCGGGAGAAATGATCTGCCCGCTTATACGTACGGTAGGCTCTATGGATAGCTGATCCGAATGCAGTTCTCCGGTAAAAATGCATTTGTCCCGTAACGAGGCAAGTTCCGAAACCCTTAATATCCCGTCAAAACTGCCACTGATGTCCACACATTTGCATTCGGCCTCCCCGGTACATTTACCGGTTTCTCCAATAACCAGTTTTCCTTCCGTTTGGATTTTACCGTCAAGAAAGCCGTCAATACGGATGTCGTGCTGGGTAGTTATGTTTCCTACAATTTTGGTATTGCCGCATATGCGGGTGACGTTGTTCAATTGAGCTGAGCTGTTTTCTTTATCTATAGCCATAATCGTTTTTTTTCGAAAACAAATATAACATATTATTTATTGTTCCCCATTACTGACAATGCTTTTTGCAATTGAAAGTCATCCCTGATCATGCTTCTGAGCCTTCCTTCCTGAAGGTAGTAACGGCAGGCTATCTCTTCTTCCAGCAAGGGTTGGATCTCATGGCGGTAATGGTACAGATCCCTTGCTTTTTCTGTTGAAAGGGCATTTATTAAAGCGGTTATTTCATTTTGAATTAATTCGTCATAGCCTTCTGCTTCTGCGGTTTTTGTGAATGTTTCCAACAGGATCTCTGTGGAACTTCGATCGTCAAATTCCCTGGCTGCAGTAATTTTTACAAAATCATCATAATCTTCCTGTGACAAATAAAACGAGTCTGCCGCCAGGATTGAATCATGTTTTGTGTAATAAAGCAATGAATATTCATGCAGGTAGTCCCGGGCCACCAGTTCCATGGCAATCCGGCTGTACATAGGTAAGGGAACCGGATAATCGGGAACAATCCCTCCTTCTTCATTTTTACCGGGTGACCCGTCCCCGTTCCTGTGTTCATAGTCCAGTGCCTGTACACACCGTCCGCTGGGAATATAATATTTGGCGGTGGTAATTTTCAGATTGGCGTTGTAACTCAAAGGCCTGATGGTCTGTACCAGTCCTTTTCCAAAGGTTTTTTCTCCTACTATCACCCCTCTTTTCAGGTCCTGAACGGCTCCTGCCACTATTTCGGATGAGGAAGCCGAGTGGTTGTTGACCAAAACAGCCAGGGAAGTTTCTGTATCCAGCGGTTCTTCTTTCGTATAATATTCTACATCAAACCGTTCTATCCTGCCTTTGGCAGATACCACCATGGTGTTCCTGGGCAGAAAAACGGAAAGTAGTTTAACGGCCTCATCCATCAGTCCTCCGCCGTTCCCTCTCAGATCCAGCACTATGCCCTTAACGGGATGATCCTCTTTCATTCTCCTGAGGGCTTTTCTCACGTCTGCAGCCCCGCCCTGTGTAAACCCGGTCATCCGGATATAGGCTATACTGTCTTGGATCATACAGGCCAGCCCCACATCGGAAATGTGCACTTTTTCACGCATTACCTTTATGGACAAGGTATCTCCGCTTTTGAGTTTTTTTACTAAAAATTTCACTTCGGTTCCGGGAGTCCCTTTCATAAGCGAACTGCATGTGTCGGCACTCAGGTCGGCTACCGGTTGGCCATCTATGGCAATAATGATGTCCCCCGCAATCAGACCTGCTTTTACCGCCGGAGATCCGGCATACGGTTCGGACACCATCACACCTTCACCAGGTTGTTTTTTGATCAATGCACCTACTCCACCGTAACTACCTGTAGTCATCATCTCTATGGATTCATTCTCTTCTTCGGGAATGAATTCCGTATAGGGATCCATTGTGGAGAGCATGGCTCGAATCCCGGTATAAACCAGGTCATCCAAAGCTACGGAGTCTACATAATAGAGCGATATTTCCCGCAACAGGGAATGAAAAATGTCCAGGCTTTTGGAAGTGTTGAAATCGGCACTCTGGGCATTGGCCAGAAGGGGCAAGAGGAGTGCAAGAAGTATCGCTTTGAGTTTCATTGTTATAAATTCTTAATTTGACAAAATTACTACAATTCTTCTATCTTTGGGTATGGAATTGATTTTCGCCACGGGCAACGTACATAAATGTGATGAAGCCCGCACCATACTCGGACCTTCTGTTTCAATAATTATGCCGTCAACACTCGGGTTTTCCGGAAAGGTCCCGGAAACAGGCACGACTTTAAAGGAAAATGCCCTGCAAAAAGCAGTGTTTATCTGGGAAAAATTCCGTGCTCCATGCTTTGCCGATGACACAGGGCTGGAAGTGGACGCACTCAACGGGGCTCCGGGAGTATACTCGGCTCGTTATGCAGGAGAAGCCTGTTCTCCGTTGGAAAATGTCAAAAAATTGTTGCACCAATTGCAAAACACCTCGGTCAGGACAGCTCGTTTCCGTTGTGTTATTGCACTTATTCTGGATGGACAGCCTGAGTTCTTTGAAGGGATGGTTGAGGGAAAGATCATCCGCGAGCCCAAAGGTACGGGAGGGTTCGGATACGATCCCGTATTTGTACCGGATGGTTATGACAAAACGTTTGCCCAATTAATGGCAACAGAAAAAAACCTGATTTCGCACAGAAAACGCGCTCTCGAAAAAATGGTCTTGCTATTCAGATGATCACACCACTGACACTTATTGTACTAAACACCAGACCATACAGGGAAAGCAGCCTGTTGGTCAATGCCTACACAGATATCTGGGGTCGGGCCGACTTTGTAGTTAAAGACATACGAACCCAGCGTCAGAGGGCGGCAGCTTCCTTTTTCCATCCACTGAGCATACTGGAAGCACAGACGTATTACAGGTCGGGCAGGGAATTGCATCAATTGAAAGAATTTCAGAAAAAACACCTTTTGGAAGGACTCTGCAGCGATGTGCGTAAAAGCAGTATAAGCCTGTTCATAGGAGAATTTTTATACAAAACGGTCCGGGAATCGGAGAAAAATCCGGCCTTGTTCCAGTTTATGGAAGAAACCGTCCTGAACCTGGACAGTGCCGGCGAGGATCTGGCGGATATACACCTTTATTTTGCCACACTTTTAGGCAGGTACCTTGGCTATGAACCGGCTCTGGAAACCTACTCCCCGGAAAGGCCTTTTTTTCATATGAAGGATGCCTGTTTCCGGGAAACTCCCGACACTTGCTTTGCGGCTTTTGACAGGGAGGATTCCGCCTTGATGCAGAAGATCCTGTCCTGTGCTTCGCGGGAGAAAGTCCCGTTGTTTTGCTCCGGTACGCGCCGGAATCATTTCCTGAACAGCCTGATAGCCTATTACGGTTACCACATGGGGAAAAGCCCCGAGATAAAATCCCTGGATGTGTTGCATCAGGTTTTTCTTTAGTAACTTTGCCCTCGCATGTCACTGATCAACACCGTTTATAAGCTCTACAACAAAAGACTCCTGACAGAACTGGATTATTCTTCACGGGATCCTTTCCCATTCCAGGAAGCTACTTTTCGTTACCTGACTGAACGCGCTACGAATACTGTTTTCGGGAAAGATCATAAAATGGCTGAGATCAAAAACATAGATGAATTTCAGCAGAGAATCCCCCTGTATTCGTACAACCAGATTGAACCGTATATTCAACGTAATTTGAAAGGAGAGGAAAACGTCCTTTGGGACAGGCCCGTACAATGGTTTGCATTGTCCAGCGGCACCTCTTCCGCAAAATCCAAGTTTATTCCTATGAACAGGGAAAACCTGCAGTTTTGCCATTACAAAGGCATGTTAACCATTCTTTCTTCGTATGTAAGGACGTTCCCAAAATCACGCCTGTTCATGGGCAAATCACTCACTCTGGGGGGGAACAGACACATAGATAAAAGCATAGACACCTCCTGTTGCTACGGAGACCTCTCGGCCTTTTTGCTTATAAACACACCCCTTTTGGCACGCATGTTTACCACCCCCACCAAGAAGATCGGGCTGATCCCGGACTTTGAGTACAAAATCGAACAGGTAAGCAAGCTCATTGCCCGTCAAAACCTGGTAAGTTTTTCCGGAGTACCTTCATGGAACCTCATATTAATGCGCAAAGTGCTGGAGATCACGGGGAAAAGCAATCTTAATGAACTGTGGCCCAATATGGAGCTTTTCATGCACGGCGGTGTAAGTTTTGAGCCCTACCGGGTCCATTACAAAACACTGTTCCCTTCTCCGAACATGCATTACCTGGAAACATACAACGCCTCCGAAGGTTTTTTTGCCTTCCAGACAGACCTGAACGATCCGGGATTGCAATTGCTTCCCAATGTGAGTGTGTTTTACGAATTTATTCCCCTGGACAAACTTGAGGCCGCACAAAACAGTTCGTATACCCGGTTCCTTACGCTGGACAATGTGGAAAAGGACAAACCTTACGCCATGGTCATTTCCACCAATTCCGGTTTGTGGCGCTATTTGATAGGAGATACAGTCCGTTTCACCGGCCTATACCCGCACAAGATCCGGATTACCGGCCGTACAAAGCTGTTTATTAACACTTTTGGCGAAGAGTTAATGATAGAGAACGCAGAACGTGCACTGGCACATACCTGTGATGTAACGGGAGCCAGCGTCCACGAATATACGGTAGCCCCGATATTCATGGATACTCAAAAGAAAGGCGCACACCAATGGCTTATAGAATTTGAATCCATGCCGGAGGATCTGGAAGAATTCACACGGATCCTGGACAGGTCCCTGATGGATCAGAATTCCGATTATGAAGCCAAACGGCTGGATACCGGAACCATGGACATCCCACAGGTAAATAGTATGAAAAAAGGAAGCTTTTACCGGTGGATGGCACTTAACAACAAGCTGGGGGGACAAAATAAAGTGCCCCGGCTTTGGAGTACCCGCCAATACGCGGAAAATCTGTTGAAAATCAATGAAGGATTGTGATATCATTGATACCTTTCGTTACCAGGCAAAAAACACACAAGTGTATGCCCGTTACCTGGATCTGCTTGGTATAGATCCTCTGCAGGTAAAATCTCCGTCCGTTATACCTTTTCTTCCCATCCGGTTTTTCAAAACCCACGATGTATACAACGGCCTGAAACCTGCCCGGGAAGTTTTCACAAGCTCGGCAACTACCGGCATGATCCCTTCCCGCCACCCGGTAGACAGACTGGAACGTTATGCGAAAAACGTACTTGAGATCTTCCGTTACTTTTACGGGGATCCTTCACAATATGCCATCCTGGCCCTGCTCCCTTCTTACCTGGAAAGAAAAGGGTCTTCGTTGGTATATATGATGCAGGTTCTCATGGATCAGACAAACACATCCAAAGACGGTTTTTATCTTTACAACAGGCAGGCCCTGTATGAACGCCTTCTTGCACTGGCTGCTGAAAATAAGCCCGTCTGGCTTCTGGGGGTCAGTTTTGCCTTGCTTGATTTTGCCAGGGAATTTACCGTAACCCATCCCGGCCTGACAGTAGTGGAAACGGGAGGCATGAAAGGAAGGGGAACCGAGTTTACCCGCCAGGTACTTCATCGGCGCTTAAAGGAAGGCTTCCCGCAAAGTCCCCTCCATAGTGAATACGGGATGGCCGAGTTGTTTTCCCAGGCATATTCCTGCGGGGAAGATTATTTTTTCCGCTGTCCGCCGGGTATGCAGGTAAAGATCCGGAACCTCCAGGATCCTTTCATGGAAGAGCCCGACGGTTACCGGGGCGGTATTAATATCATTGACCTGGCAAACCGCCATTCCTGCTCATTCATAGAAACGGAGGACCTGGGATTCCGTCTCTCTGACGGACGCTTCCAGGTCCTGGGAAGGATCCCTAACGCCGAACGCCGGGGATGCAATATGCTTATTGATACTTACTGAACAATTCTTCTATCATGGCACTATATTTATCTGCCAGCTCCTGGTCTTTGTTAGCTTTCAGAATATCATTCACATGCACAAACGTGCTGATTGCCGATTCAGCATCTGTGGAAGACAGGAATCCTTCCCTGTAAGGACTCAGGAAGTACTCTATGGCCAAATAGGTTTCATCCAGGAAAGGAACCGCCAGAGCCCTGGCTTTTTCAGGTTTCTCCAGGTAATAATACAATTCTATGGCTTCCATAACCCCCACTTCGTTCAGGGAAGGCTGCACAAAATAATTCAACGGATACTGTTTCATAACCTCAAACCCCTTATCAATAACAGCTTCCGCCTTTTCCGGCTTTCCTTCCAGGATCAACGCCTTGGCCACTTGCGTATACATGTGCCTGATAGCCTGCTGTACCAGGTATAGGTATGTTACGTGGTAATCCAGCAATACATCGGGCTGGTCCATCCGTCCCCATCTATACACGTCCATAAGCAATATATAAAGTTTATCCGTATCCATATAAGGCACTTCACCGCTCAACGAGTCCACTTTAAAAGGCATTAGTTTATAAGCCATACCGTCAAAACGCAAATAATCCCGGATCCCTATGTTCAGGTCTCCACCCTTGGAAACCATATAAATGGGTCTGTCCCACTGGTAATTGGCCAGCAAGTCCAGGAACATCATTTCCACTTTCATAAGTGTATGTTTGTTTTCGGGAATATCCAGATCCATATACTCCGGGATTAGGTGTGCGTCTTTGGGAGCAACGATCCCGCTAGCCAAAACATTCTCTTTATTGACCGGGATACGTAATTTACGTGCCGGCAGATAATTGATCATCGTGCCGTCTGCCAGCTGGATTTTGGCCCTGGGATTACCCATTACACTTACGGCCTGTATGGCAGAGACCCTGTCGGTAACCCTTTCGTAAACCGGTAATATTTCGTTAGTGCCGTACAGATACGATTCACGGGGAATGGAAAATACCAGTGGGGCCGATTCATAGGTTCTCCATTGCATCTGATCAATATACCAGTCGGTCCCCAGCAAAGAAGTGTTCAATACCCTTACATCGGTACGGATCCCCTCCACTTCCTGAGCATACCATAACGGAAATGTGTCGTTGTCTCCGTGGGTCACGATGATGGCATTCTGATCTTCGTCACATGTATTCAGAAAATTGTATGCAAAATCCCGGGCCGTATAACGACCGCTGCGGTCATGATCGTCCCAGTTCTGAGCCAGCATTTGGAATGGAACGAACAAACACAGGACGGAAGCCAGAGTCCCGGCAATTGTCTGGGGAAGCTTTTTGCGTAATACATGGAACAACGCCATCACACCCAGACCTACCCATATAGAAAATGCATAAAACGACCCGGCATAAGCATAATCCCGTTCACGGGGCTGGTACGGTGGCTGATTCAGGTAAACGACAACGGCCAGTCCGGTCAGGAAAAACAACAAAAAAGTGATCCAGGCGTTGCGTTTGTCTTTAGATACCTGATATACCAAACCCA
This sequence comes from Bacteroidales bacterium, assembly GCA_011620605.1. Lineage (GTDB taxonomy): Bacteria > Bacteroidota > Bacteroidia > Bacteroidales > UBA932 > DMER64. The sequence continues at coordinate 198,574 of WOYW01000016.1, forward strand.
TTATGCCCAGTAAAAGGGGCAATAAATAATAATGGTTTTTGCCTTTGTTGTTTTTAAGCATTTCCGGAGCAATATCCTGATTCCCCAGACGCGCCCTGTCCAGAAACCCGATGCCGCTTTCCCAGTTGCCCCGTATAGGGTCTCCCGGGATAGTCCCCTGTATATCGTTCTGGCGCCCGGCAAAATTCCACATGAAATAACGCCAATACATGTAGTTTACCTGGTAATCAAAAAAGAAGAGCAGGTTGTTCCCAAAAGAAGGCATGTTTTTCCCTTCCGAGTTGAGTTTTCCGCTGCCCGAGTTGTATGAGTCGTAAAACGAGGCATGCGTTTCCCGTTTGCTCCACATACGGGGAAAGAACATTTTATCCGAGTCTTTGTATACAGGGACTTCAGGACCTTTTACCCGTGCATAGCGGTCGTCCAGTTTTACCGTTTGTTTTGTGGGTTTCCATGTATCGTAAGGAGAATTGTAAATCCCGTCATATATCAGGGGGGAAGATCCGTACTGCTCCCGCGCCAGGTAACGCCCCAGGGCAAAAGGATTATCAGGCTGGTTTTCGTTGGTGGGTGTGTTGGCACTCGAGCGGATCACCACCATGGCAAAAGACGAGTATCCTATGACGATCACTGCCAGACAGAGGAGTATGGTGTTCCATAGTACTTTGCCTTTTTTGTACGTGGCCATTACACCCCAGAACAAGGCACCTGTCAGCAGCAGTACAAAGAACAACATCCCGGTATTGAAAGGCAACCCAAAAACATTGACAAACAACATATCAAACCATCCTGAGATCCTGGGAAGCCAGGGGATGACCCCGTAAAGTATAAACACAATGATCACCACGGAAACCAGAAGTGTTTTTATGGCTCCTTTCCAGGTAAAGGGATACTTTTTGTAAAAATAAATAAAGACCAAAGCCGGGATAGTGAGCAGGTTAAGCAAGTGAACCCCTATGGAAAGTCCCATCAAATAGGCTATCAGTACGATCCACCTGTTTGCATGGGGCCGGTCGGCATTTTCTTCCCATTTAAGCATGGCCCAGAAAACGGCAGCTGTAAAAAGGGAAGACATGCCGTACACCTCTGCTTCAACGGCAGAAAACCATGCTGTATCCGAAAAGGAATAGACCAGCGATCCTACTGCAGCAGCCCCCCATATTGCAATGGCGTTCCCTGTTTTCAGAGGGATTTCCTGTACTTCCAGCAACCTCCTTCCAAGGTGAGAGATGGTCCAGTACAGGAACAGTACGCAAAAAGAAGATGCCAACGCACTCATGGCGTTGATAAGCATGGCAGCTTGCTGGTTGCTCCCGAACATGGAAAACAACCTGCCAAAAAGCTGGTAAGTGGGGTTGCCCGGAGGGTGACCTACTTCCAGTTTATAGGAAGAAGCAATAAATTCACCGCAATCCCAGAAACTGGCTGTCGGTTCTATGGTTGCCAGATACACGGCGGCTGATATGGCAAAGACCACCCATCCAATCAGGAGGTCCGTTCTTTTAAATGTCCTTGTTTCCATACAACAAATGTAGGCTATTTTTTTTACCTTTACCGTTGATTTTGCTTGAAAATTATGGATTACATTGTATTGGGACTCGTTGTTTGTTTTTGTTTTATTCTCATTTATACACGAGCACCCCTTGCCTTGTTGCTGACGGGGTGTTTCCGATACAATATTTCCACGGAAAACGAAGAACAGGGAAACATCAGGTTTTCCCGTAACATTCTTTGTTTCTTCATCATGGCCGTTTTCTCTTTTTTCATTTCTTTCCATGACCAATTGCTCATCCCGTTGCCCGTCCCTTTACAAGGCCTGTCAGGACCCCTTGTGTTTGGTGCAGTTATGGGTATTTTTTGCATTTGGTTTTTGTTTAAAGTGCTTATTATAAGAATTATAGGATGGATCGTCGATGCTCCGGCTTTTATGAATTTTTTAGGTCGCACCGGACAGGATTTTTGTATTCTTACCGGATTTGTCTTTATTCCATTTCTGGTACTCTTTGGTTCTCTTAATAGTCTCTCGGGCAAGGCTGTTATCATTACGGCGGCCTTGATCATCGCTACCGGTTATGTTACCTATGTCTTACGTTGTATAAGGATTTTTCTTGCAGCCGGTTTTTCGCTTTTTTTCTGGATTTTGTATCTTTGCACCCTTGAACTGGTACCCTTCGGAGTATTAATTCATTATGTTGCGGGGATATGACAATGAAAATCAAGAATATACTAATTTCACAGCCAACACCAAACGGATGTTCCCCCTATGTAGAAGTCATCGATAAATTTGGTCTGTCCATAGATTTTATTCCTTTTATACGTGTTGAAGGATTGTCTGCAAAAGATTTCCGAACACAAAGGGTGTCTATCCCGGACCATACCGCCGTGGTTTTTACATCCCGTTCTGCCATCGACTCCTTCTTTCATTTATGTGAAGAATTACGCATTACCATTCCTGAAACCCTGAAATATTTCTGTATGACGGAGGCCGTTGCGTTTTACCTTCAGAAATATATCGTTTACCGGAAAAGAAAAATTTTCTTTGGAAAGGGAAATATTCCTTCCCTTCTGGAAGCCATCGGCCCAAAACATAAGAATGAAAAATTTCTGCTAACCCTTGCCGATTGCTATAAGCCGGAACTTCCACATACCTTTGAGAAAGCCGGCCTGAAATTTACCAAAGCAATACTAACCCGGACCAAGATGGAAGATCTGTCCACGGTCGATCTCAAAAAATATCAGATGATGGTATTTTATTCTCCTGCCGATGTGCGTTCGTTGATGGAAAATTTTCCGGATTTTAAACAAAACAGTATTTTGTTCGGAACTTTTGGCAACGCTACGGCACTGGCTCTTAAAGAAGCCAGCCTGCAATCCTGCTTTGAAGCTCCCACAAAGGAAGCACCTTCCATTGCCCAGGCATTGATGCTCTATCTGGATAAGAACAAATGATCATGAAGCGGACTCTTGGTCTGTTTACCGTTATTCTTTTGGCTATAGCGATCCTGTCCTGCCAAAAAAATTACAACCATTACCGGGAACTGGTATACGGCAAATGGGATCTTGTTGCTGTTGACGGGGAAACACCCGCCCTAAGCGAGCAGTTGTATTTCAAAACCAGCACGGCGGTAACCCTTACTGTTGAAGGACAGTCTTATGACGGGGAGTACCAGTTTTACTGCAATATACTGACTACTTACTTTGAAAATAATCAGAATCTGTTTCAGGAATGGCGCGTAGAAACCATGAAAGATTCCCTGATGCGTGCTGTCATTGAACTTCGTGAAGTGAACGGAGACACCCTGGAAGTGACGGGAACCCTTCTGGAATATTCAAAACTTCCGTGATGAACAATGGAATATCTTATACGTTTGCCAAAAAGATGCGTCTTTCTTCAAAGAAAGATATTGACTCCCTGTTTACAGGGGCAAATTCTTTTACAAACAGTCCGTTCCGTGTGTTTTACCGGATTGTTAAACAGGAAGATAACAACTCGTCTCCCTGCAGCCTGGTAATTAGCGTTCCCAAAAAGCATCTGAGATCGGCCGTTAAGAGAAACCTGGTAAAACGACGTGTCCGGGAAGCCTTTCGGCTCAATTATCCGAAACTGCTTGGTCCTGTATTGGAAAACAAAGGAATAAGACTCCTGTTTTTATGTTTATATTTGCCCTATGAAGTCTATCCCTACCGCAAACTGGAGGCAAAAATGCAGTCACTTCTGGAACGTTTTGCTCAAATACCTGAAGAAGGGATTGATCTTTCCATTGGTCCTGTTGATTAAATGTTATCAGATATGCATATCTCCCTTTACACCTCCTTCCTGCCGGTTCACTCCCACTTGTTCCCAATATGCTCTTGAAGCCATACGCAAGCACGGTCCCCTGAAAGGTTCGTATCTTGCTGTCTGGCGTTTTTTCAGGTGCAACCCCTGGGGCGGAAGCGGTTATGACCCTGTTCCCTGATCTTTCAGGTATTCCTTTAATTTTTCGGCCGTTTTTACCGGGATCACCCCGGAGAGTTCCTGCTGTGTTGCCCCGGCTATACGTTTAACACTTCCAAAGCGTTCCAACAGTTTTTCCATGGTACGGGGACCGATCCCGGGAACATCCAAAAGAACCGAACGGGCAAAACCTGCACTTCTTTTTCCCCTGTGAAACGTTATGCCAAAACGATGGGCTTCATTCCGCAAATGCATAAGGAGCCTCAGGGAAGAGGAGTTCTTATCCAGAAACAAAGGTGTGTTGTCTCCAGGCAAATAGATTTCTTCCAATCTCTTGGCCAGTCCTATAACCGTGATAGAAGGTATGAGTTTCAATTCATTTAAAACTGAAAAAGCTGCCGATAGTTGTCCCTTTCCTCCGTCTATGACCACCAGTTGCGGCAACGGCTCGTTTTCACGTAACAAACGTTGGTAGCGCCGTGTGAGGACTTCTTTCATGGACGCAAAATCATCGGGTCCTTCAACGGTTTTTATTGAAAAATGCCGGTAATCTTTTTTACTGGGAATAGCGTTTTTAAAAACAACACAGGCAGCTACGGGATTGGACCCCTGCAGGTTGGAGTTGTCAAAACATTCTATATGAACAGGCAGGGCCTTCATATTCAGATCTTTTTGCAGTTTTTCCAGCACTTGACGTGTTTTTACGTCGCGGCTCCTTCCCTTATCCCGGGCTTCCAGGAGAAGAACCTGCTCTGTTTTATAATTCTGGGCATTGCGAAGACTTAAAGTGACAAGCTTCTTTTTATCTCCTTTCTGGGGCACATACACACGGTTATCGCCGGGAACGGCCTCGGGAAGGAAAGGCACCAGGATCTCCCGGGAAAGCATCCCGGTTTGTTCTTTCATCTCGGCAAGAAAAAGGCTCAGGAGCGTTTCCCGGTTTTCTTCTATTTGTAATTTGTACTTAACATTCCGGGACTGAATAACGGCACCTTCGGAAACCCGCATAAAATTGCCGAATGCCATAGAAGACTCATAATCTGTCAACAGGCTGAACACATCAACATTGGATATGCGGGGGCTGACAATGACCGATTTATTCTGATAACGAGTAAGGGCTTCCCATTGCTCTTTGTATTTTTGTGCCTGTTCAAAATTAAGGGTCGCTACGGCGTCTTTCATTTGCTCTTCTAGTAGGTTCCTGACAGAAGTAATGTCTCCCTTAAGAATTTTTATTGCATCATGGATATATTGTCCATAAATTTCCTCTGTTTCTTCGCCTACACAGGGAGCTTTACACCGCCCTATGTGGAATTGCAGGCATTCACGATAGCGTCCGGCAGCGATTGCCTTAGGAGTAAGCACAAGGGAACAGGTACGCAAAGGGTACAAATTATGGATAAGTTGCAGGAGTTGTCTGCAATAATAAGTGCTTGTATACGGCCCAAAGTAAAGGGATTTGTCCCTGACCACCGTCCTGGTTTGCATGATCCGTGGAAAAATTTCGTTTTTTACACATATCCAGGGAAATGTTTTATCATCTTTCAGCAGGATATTGTACCTGGGTTGCATAGATTTGATCAGGTTGTTTTCCAGTAAAAGCGCATCACTTTCCGTTTCTACTAAGGTATATTCCAGGGAAATTGCCTGACTGACCATTCGTTGTGTCTTAACAGACAATTGTTTCCCCTGTGTAAAATATTGAGAAACCCTCTTCTTCAGGTCTTTGGCTTTGCCTACATAAACTACCGTTCCGTTTTTGTCCAGAAAACGGTACACGCCGCATTGATGGGGCAACAACGTCAATTGGTCGTTAATATGAGCCATAACATTGTAAAAATACATATATTTGCCAAACCGTTTATGAAAAAACTAATAGAAACCAAAGATCTGCGACAGGTCTTCGGGGAAAAATCGGTGGTAGGATTTTTTCTGGCACCGGCCCTTATGAAATTGATGAAGCTTGACAAGATCAACAAGCTTTATGACAAGGTGGCAGATTTTCAGGGACGTGAATGCCTGGAGGCCTTTCTGGCCGAAATGCGTATTACATATGAGATACCCGCCACAGATCTGGCAAACCTTCCCAAAGAGGGTCCTTTTATTACGGTGTCCAATCATGCCTACGGGGGACTGGACGGCATCATCCTGATGCATCTTCTCTCTGAAGAGAGGCCCGATCTGAAGGTTATCGTGAATTTTCTGCTGTCCCGAATAAAACCGTTGCAAAATTTCTTTTTACCGGTCAACGCTTTTGATAAAAACGTGTCCTCCCGCTCCAGCATCAAGGGGATCCGCCTTGCCAAAGAATGTTTGCAAAACGGAAATCCTTTGGGGCTTTTCCCTGCCGGTGAAGTATCTCACATAGGACCATCCGGGTTGGTTGAAGACCTTCCCTGGCACACGCCTATAGTCAAGTTTATTCAAAATGCAGGAGTACAGGTTGTCCCCATTTATTTTGAAGGCCATAATTCGGCCCGATTCATGAGGCGGGCAAAAATCCACCCCATGCTGCAAACCGCCAGTTTGCCGGCAGAAGTACTGAATAAAAAGGGACAACGCATTTCCATACGCATTGGAGCTCCCGTAAGCGTGGCAGAACAACAATGTTATGAAGATTATAAAGAACTGGGAGATTACCTGCGTGCCCGGACATATGCCCTGACGGCCAACATAGAAAAAGAAGATAAGTACAAAGATCTGGAACAGGCCACACCCATAGCTGTTGCCAAACAAAATGATTTGGCTGTTAGAGAGATCGAGCAACTGCCCTCCCGCAATTGTTTGTTTAGGATCAATAACTTTGCTGCTTATTTCGCTCCATATTCTTTAATCCCCAACCTGATGTACGAAATCGGAAGAAAACGGGAAGAAGCGTTCCGGTCTGTGGGTGAAGGCACGTATCAGCCCCTGGATCTGGATCCTTATGACCGCAATTACCACCATTTGATATTGTGGGATACAGAGAAAAAAACGATTGTAGGGGCCTACCGCATAGGAATGGGGGCTGAGTTGATGAAACGATTCGGGCCTGCCGGTTTTTACAACAAAACACTTTTTCAGTTTGACGAAAAATTTGAACCGGTTCTACGCCAGAGCCTTGAATTGGGAAGAGCTTTCATAAGTCATGAATATCGGTATGAGACCATCCCCATGATATTGCTGTTCAAGGGACTCTTCCACATCATGTTACGCAATGAAGAATACCGTTATTTTATTGGACCGGTCAGCATATCTTCCTGGTATCCAAAATTGTATCAATCCCTGATACAGAAATATATTCTGGAGCACCACTGCACCCCGGGTTATCACGACTGCGTACATCCCAGGTGCCCCTTTACCCCGGATTTCGGATTGGTCAATCCGGATGTGTTACTCCGTTACGTGCAGACCCCTGAGCAACTGGACCGTCTGCTAATGCACATGAGTAACCGGCAATACCGTCTTCCTTCGCTTATCAAACGGTATCTGAAACTGAACGCAAAAGTGGTTGTTTTCAATATTGACAAGGAATTTAATGATTCCCTTGACGGATTCATGGTTTGTGATGTAGAGGACGTTTCTAAAGAAGAATTGCTAATGGTAACCAAGGATATAACAGATCCTTCGGTAATCGAAAAACGCTTTGGAAGATCTCTCACAAGATAAGATTTTCATGGAAAAGGCCATGGAAGAGGCCCGTACGGCTTTCGCAAAAGACGAAATCCCCGTAGGTGCGGTCATTGTTTGCCGGGACAAGATCATTGCAAGGGCTCACAATCTGACGGAAACTTTAAACGACCCCACGGCTCATGCGGAAATGCAGGTCATAACATCGGCTTGTACTTATTTGGGTGGTAAATACCTGGATGAATGCACCCTGTATGTAACACTGGAACCGTGTGTTATGTGTGCAGGGGCCTGTGCGTGGGCTCAACTGGGCCGTTTGGTTTATGCAGCAACCGATCCCAAAAAGGGATACACACTTTTTTCAAATAGTATTCTTCACCCAAAAACAGAAGTATCAGCGGGTTTGCTCTCTGACCCGGCGGGACAGTTAATGAAAGATTTTTTTGCTGGGAAACGCTAATGTTATATCTTTGCAGCCTCCGATTGAGCTATGGTGTAATGGTAGCACTACAGATTTTGGTTCTGTCTGTCCAGGTTCGAATCCTGGTAGCTCAACAAAGGATGAGCTATGGTGTAATGGTAGCACTACAGATTCTGGCTCTGTCGGTCCAGGTTCGAGTCCTGGTAGCTCAACTTCTTATGTTTTTTCCTCATAAATTTAAACTATTAAATACAATCAGTTAATTTTGCCGCATGAATAAACTGATTGCATGTATTGTATTTGGTTGTCTTTTGTTGGGATCATATATTCCTGTCAACGGCCAGTATTACAAAACCGGTGAAGATCCGGCCCGGTTGAAATGGAATCAGTTACAAACCGGTCCTTTTAAGATTATATACCCCCGGGGTACGGATTCCCTGGCATTCCGCTATGCATGGTTGCTGGAACATGTCAGCCCTCATGTTATGAGCTCATTGCAGGCCGCCACGCCTTCCATTCCCGTGCTTCTGCATCCATACAACTTAAACAGCAATGGCATGGTTGTCTGGGCCCCAAAACGAATGGAACTGATAACCACGCCTCCGCCTTCAGGTTCCACGCACAACTGGGAAAAACAATTGGTTGTTCATGAAACCAGGCATGTAGCACAAATGCAACGGGCCGGTGAACATTTTTTCCGTGGTTTCAGGTTGTTCTTCGGACAGCAATCGGAAGGCGTGTCTGTTGGACTTTATTTTCCAAGATGGCTTCTGGAAGGAGATGCCGTTTTGACCGAAACCCTTTTGTCCGGGGCCGGACGCGGAAGGGAGGCTTCTTTTCTGATGCCGTACAAAGCCTATTTTTCCGAAAACACATTCTTTTCTTACGACAAATGGAAGTACGGTTCATTCCGTCATCATATTCCCGACTATTATGCACTGGGTTACATGAAAATATCCGTTGCCGCGCTAAACTCAGCAGAGGAAGCCCTCAGCCGTATTTTCACAGATATTACCAAGTATCCCTTCTGGCCTTTTATTTACGGAACTACCTTCAAAAAGAATTACGGTGCTTATTCCGTCAAATTGTGGGATCCTGCAGTGGATCATTATAATGCGATCTGGCAGCAGGAGGACGGGCTTAAAAATCCGGGGGATCAGGGAACACAGCTGAATCGCAGCGTGAAGGATTACGTTCGTTATGCCTCTCCCGCCATTGTATTGCAAGAAGACGGAACGGAAGATCTGTATGCTGTAAAATCTTCTTTGGCACAAACCTCCCGGATCATACGCTTTGACAGAAACAATCCTGAAAAGGAAAAAACTGTATGCCTGACAGGGAATATCAATGCTTCACTACACGCTTCCGGTCCTTACCTGTATTGGAGTGAAACGATAAGCGGATACCGGTGGGCTCATGAAAATTATTCCGTGATCATGAAATACAACGCGATTACAGGTCAAAAGCAACAACTTACCAATAAGACACGTTATTTCAATCCGGTACCTGGACCGGAGAACAAACTGCTTGCCGTTGCTTACTACAAACCCCGGGGAGGTTCACAAATGCACCTGTTGAATGCCATGACCGGAGAACTTCTGGAAGAATTTGAAATACCCAACGGTGAGCAAATTACCGAAATCGCATGGTTCAACAAAGACACCCTTATTGTGATGATAACTGGAGAAAACGGAACGGGAATATACAAAATGGACCGAAACTCCGGCCGTCAGACAATGATACTGCCTCCTGCCTTTCATTCCCTGGGCGGTTTGCGGTACGCAGCCGGTAGAATATACTTTAAAAGTGACCTGTTCCATAATACGGATAACATATACAGCATGAATGACGACGGTTCCGGTATTCGCCTGTTAACAAGGGCGCGTTTTGGCGCTTTTGACCCGTTACCTGTCGTGACTCCGTCGGGAACATACCTGTATTATACGAATTACACCTCCCGGGGATACCAGTTGACCCGGCTCCATCCGGACAGTCTGCAGAACGACCCGGTACATTTTACGGGCAAGAGCCCAGATCCGTTCATCTTGTCCGAATCCTCCCCGTTTAACATTGATACGGTTCGGGTTCCTGAAAACATATCTTACCCCGTTAAAAAATATAGCAAACTCCTGCATGCCTTCAGAATTCATTCCTGGATGCCTTTTTATTTCAATTACGACGAACTGGAGAATTTTACCTTTAAGGAATATTACCATTCTGTGGCGCCCGGTGCTACCATAATGTCACAGAACACCCTGGGAACACTTGTCTCTACCCTGGGGTATTCTTATCATAAAGGATTCCATGCCGGACACCTTAAGGTCAATTATTCAGGATGGCTGCCCATATTTACATTTCAAGCAGACGTAAACGACAAGTACCATACCCACACCTTTACCGCCCCTGAAAACGGACAATACAAATGGGAAAGTGATACATTGAAGACCCCCAGCCTTGAGTTTTCCCTGCGTTCTTATATTCCTTTTACTTTCAACAGTCACGGGTGGCAACGCGGGCTTGTGCCACAGGTAAGGTACAGTATATCCAACGACACATACAGGCATCCCGGGGAAGACAAAACAATTTTGAACCAAAGGTTCCGGGCAGGCATACAGTATTACCAGATGATGAACCGTGCACACAGGGACATTTTTCCCCGCCTGGGATTCGGATTGAACTTCCAAACCTCGTTTTCCCCGGGATCTGCTGCTCTTTTTACTCACATCGTGTACATGCAGGCTTACGGTTACCTTCCTGGTATCCTCAGGAACCAGGCACTCAAATGGAGCCTAGGCTGGCAGGAGCAGAAGGACAAAGACCGATTCTTCTACCTGGAAACGTTCATGCCGGCCCCCCGCGGTCTGGATGATCGTATCCTGGCCCCAAAAACATTTTCTGCATCAGTGGATTATGCCATCCCGGTCTGGATTGGAGATCCTTCCATTCCCAATGTCATATACATAAAACGGCTTCAAGTCATTCCTTTTGCAGATTACATGCAAACACAACAAAGGAACGGGAGTAAAAGCGCATACTGGTCCGTAGGGACCGATCTTCTTATGGATTTTCATTTGTTCAGGATAGGCGTTATGCTGTCGGCCGGGGTTCGCTATGCCTTTACCTGTGAAAACAAACACCGTTTTGAATTTTTAGTTTCATTCCCTGCCTTTTATTGATCATCTATGAAATTTCTACGATTTTTCTCTCCATATGAATGGTTCCTGCTGACAACCATAACAGTTCTGAATTTTGTTGTCTTTTTTGTAACCGGCCAATGGGATACATTATCTGCCATTGCAACTGTTTCGGGAGTCTTGTGTGTTGTTCTTGTGGCAAAAGGACATATTTCCAACTATCTCTTTGGCCTTATACAGGTCAGCCTGTATACTTACATTTCCTGGGGTGTGGGTTACTGGGGAGAAGTAGCCCTTAACGGCTTGTATTACGTTCCCATGCAGTTCATCGGATTTTTCATGTGGAGAAACCGAACCCGGGAAGGAAGCCGGACCCGTGTAAAAGCCAAAAATCTGACCAACCGTCAACGCATCTGGCTTTTTGTAATTTGTGCTGTATTGATCACAGGAGGCGGACTTGTGCTGAAACATTATAACGACCCTGCTCCTTTCCTGGATTCCACCACTACCTTTTTATCCATAGTGGCCATGTACCTTATGGTCAAAACGTATTCCGAACAATGGTATTTATGGATCACGGTAAATGTTTCTACCATTATCATGTGGGGGATGGCTTTCATCCGTGAAGGTGATGCCGGCCATTTGATCATTGCGTCCATGTGGTGCGTCTATCTGCTCAATTCCGTTCACGGACTTATTATCTGGAGTAATGCTGCCAAATCGTCTTCGCTGACAAATTGACATACTTTGTGCCGTGGCATTGATTTTGCGTTAGCATGATTCGTTCAATGAAAACGCTAAAATCAATAATAAAAATCATTTAAAACTTTAAGAAAGATGAAAATCAAACCTTTAGCAGATCGAGTAGTCGTTCAGCCGCAAGAAGCGGAAACCAAGACAGCTTCGGGCCTTTACATTCCCGACACCGCAAAAGAAAAACCCCAGCGTGGAAAAATCGTAGCAGTAGGCAGCGGAAAAAAAGATGAGCCTATGGAATTGAAAGAAGGTGACATGGTTTTGTACGGTAAATATGCCGGAACCGAGATCAATGTTGACAACGAAGAATACCTTATCATGCGTCAATCGGACGTTTTAGCCATTATCTAAAAAATTAACCCTGTAAAAAAACAAATCATTATGGCAAAAGAAATCAAATACAATATTGAAGCCCGCTCCCTCATGAAAGAAGGGGTTGATGCTTTAGCCAATGCAGTAAAAGTAACTTTAGGTCCTAAAGGACGTAATGTGGTTATTGATAAAAAATACGGAGCTCCCCAGATCACCAAGGATGGTGTTACCGTGGCAAAAGAGATAGAACTGGAAGAACCGTTTGCCAATATGGGAGCCCAGATCGTAAAGGAAGTGGCGTCCAAGACCAACGACCAGGCCGGAGACGGTACAACTACCGCAACTATACTGGCACAGTCCATTATTAACGTAGGTCTGAAAAACGTTACGGCCGGCGCCAATCCCATGAATCTGAAACACGGTATAGACAAAGCCGTCAATTCTGTTGTTGCCAGCCTTAAAAAACAAAGTCAGCAGGTGGGCGATGACCTGTCTAAGATTGAACAGGTTGCCTCCGTCTCGGCAAACAACGACCATACCATCGGCAAACTGATCGCCGAGGCCATGGGGAAAGTCAAGAAAGAAGGCGTGGTAACTGTGGAAGAAGCCAAAGGCACCGAAACGGAAGTGAAGGTGGTCGAAGGGATGCAGTTTGACCGCGGGTACATCTCGGCATATTTCATTACCAATTCAGAGAAAATGGAAGCCGTCCTGGAAAACCCGCAAGTGCTGATCACAGACAAGAAGATCTCGACCATGAAAGATCTGATGCCCCTGTTGGAACCCGTTGCACAAAACGGCCGTTCCCTGCTTATCATTGCCGAGGATGTGGACGGTGAAGCTTTGGCCACTTTGGTGGTTAACCGCCTGCGCGGCACCCTGAAGATCGCTGCCGTAAAAGCACCCGGATTCGGAGACCGCAGAAAAGAAATGCTGGAAGACATTGCCATTCTGACCGGAGGTACTGTGATCACCGAAGATAAAGGCATCCGCCTGGAATCTGCCACCCTTGATATGCTGGGATCAGCAGAAAAAGTGGTTATTGACAAAGAAAATACTACCATCGTAAACGGCGGCGGCGAAAAGAAAGCCATTGACCAGCGTGTTGCCCAGATCCGTAAACAAATGGACATTACCACAAGCGATTACGATAAGGAAAAACTCCAGGAACGTCTTGCCAAACTTTCCGGTGGTGTGGCCGTACTTTATGTCGGAGCCGCATCCGAATTAGAAATGAAATCAAAGAAAGATCTGGTGGAAGATGCCCTGAATGCTACACGTGCCGCCATTGAAGAAGGCTTTGTACCCGGTGGAGGTGTTGCTTACATTCGCGCCATTGAAGACTTGAAAAAGCTCAAAACGAAAAATGAAGACGAGGCTACCGGTGTAGCTATCGTTGCACGTGCCATTGAAGAACCTTTGCGCATGATCGTTGAAAATGCCGGACAGGAAGGCAGTATTGTGGTACAAAAAGTCCGTGAAGGAAAAGAAGACTTCGGATACAATGCCTGGACCAACGCTTACGAAAACCTGTTTGCTTCCGGTGTAATAGATCCTACAAAAGTAGCCCGCGTGGCTTTGGAAAACGCAGGATCCGTAGCAGGCATGTTCCTGACCACCGAATGCGTTCTTGCAGAAAAGAAAGAAGAGAATCCCCCTATGCCGGCACCTAATCCCGGAATGGGCGGAATGATGTAATAATCAAATTATTATAAGCGTCATGAACACGGGGTGCATTGCTTCCCGTGTTCTTTTTTTTGTGTATCTTCGTTTTATGAAGAATATACGCCTGCTGCCCTGGCTTACTCTTCTTCTGGCGGGTTGTCAGAGCCGTACCGCGGAAACGCCGCGGATCATGGCCCAGGTTTTTGACCGGCCGGCAAGCTTATGGGAAGAAAGACTTCCTTTAGGTAACGGAAGACTTGGGGCTATGCCGGACGGGGGTATAGCTACGGAAAACGTCATTCTGAACGAGATTTCACTCTGGTCAGGATCCCCGGCAAACGATCTGCGACCGGGTATTCATCGTGTTGTGCCTGCGGTCAGGGAATTATTGTACAAAGAACAGATTCCCCAGGCTCAGGAAATAATGTACCGTTTTTTCACCTCACGCACCAGGGGTTCCGAAGGAAGCAACGGAGCCGGTAATACTTTCGGGAGTTACCAGGTCCTGGGTTCTCTGTCACTGGATTTCACCTACGACGCCCCCGTCTCTGCGGCTACCGACTATTTGAGAATGCTTGACATTGCCACTGCCACTTCATTTACATCTTTCAACCTGGAAGGAGTTACTTATACCCGTGAATGTTTTACATCCCTGCCGGACGATGTCATCATTATGCACCTGACTGCATCGCAGCCTGGGGCTCTTCATTTCAAGGCTACATTACAGCGCCCGGAACATGCGCATGTACGGCTTTCCGACAGTACCCTGATACTGGAAGGATCCCTGGTCTCAGCACAGGATACCGTTGCCGGAATGCGGTACTACACCCGTCTGGATATTATCCCTGAAGCTCCCGGGCGATTAAGTTTTTCTGACAATGCCATAATCCTGAAAAATGCCACCCGTGCCAATATCATCCTTTCGGCATCAACGGATTTCATGGTGGACTCCATGTGCCTAAGGCCGGATTCCACGTTTATACTTCATGCCGATTCCCTGGCATACCGGGCCTCTTTAAAAGAATATCCCCAGCTGAAAAAAGATCATATTGATGCCTACCAGCATTACTATCACAGGGTGGACCTGCAGCTTCCGGATTCTTCAGATCTGTATTTTCAAATGGGCAGGTACCTGCTTATGGCTTCCACACGCCCCGGATCGCTCCCTCCCAATTTGCAGGGTCTGTGGACACCTCACATTCAAACACCCTGGAACGGCGCGTATGATCTGAACATGCATCTTCAAATGAATTTCTGGCCCGCATTAAGTACCAATTTAGCCGAGTTTCATCAGCCGCTTGTGGATTTTACGACCTGGCTGTCGAAAAAGGGAAAGCAAACGGCTGCCGAATATTACAATGCCCCGGGATGGGCGGTTCATGCCCGAACCAATCCCTGGGGCTATACCGCTCCCGGACATAATACCGCATGGAGTTCGTATAATACGGGAGGAGGCTGGTTGTGCGCTCCGTTATGGGATCATTATCTCTACACCCGGGATATTGATTACCTGGGTTCCGTATATCCCGTGATGAAAGAAGCCGCCCGTTTTTACCTGACCACCCTAATGGAGGATCCTGTATACGGATGGCTTGTTCCGGTTCCTTCCATGTCTTACGGGAACACTTATTACACCAGGGAAAATAACGGATCCGGGCAATTGTCTGTTCCGTTGTTTCTTTGTATGGGATCTACGGCAGATATTCAAATGATTCGGGAATTGTTTTCCAATGTCATAGCGGCAAACCGTATTTTAATGAATACGGAAGATTTCCCTTTTATATACAAACTGGAAGAAGCCCTGGACCGGCTTCCTCCCTATACGGTCAACCATATGGGTTGTCTGCGGCGATGGTTATACGACTACACCGAGGAAGATCAGCGGATGCGAAATGTTACACACCTATACGCCTTGTATCCGGGCCATCAGATCAACGATAACGATTCCGTGTTACTGAAAGCCTGTGCCAACACCCTGGAAAGAAGAGGTTACGGCGGTTCCGGATGGCAAATGGCGTGGAACTTGAATTTGCGTGCCAGGCTGCAGGACGGGGAGGGCGCATACAAAGTCCTCCGGGAAATGATGTCTCCGGCCCTGGAAGAAAGTATATCCCCATACCTGACAGGAGACATTTCTGCCATTATGCTTTTAGGCTCAGGGATATACCCAAACGGGTTCTCTTCCAATCCCCCTTTCCAGATAGACGGGAATTTAGGAGGATGTGCCGGCATTGCCGAAATGTTGTTGCAAAGCCATCGCGGATATATCCACGTGCTGCCGGCCTTGCCTGCTGCGTGGGCTCATAAAGGCTCTTTCCGGGGACTTTGTGCACGGGGAGGAGCGGAAGTTTCCTGTAAATGGGAAAACGGGCAGATACTTGAAATTCAGATCAGGGCGACAACAGACAATACGTTCACATTAAAGATCCCTGATAATTTTCACCGGATAAAACATAATTTTATTGATATTACACTCAAAAAAGGAGAACAGGTAACTTTGCATACAAAAAGCAGCATTTAATCCGTAAAACAATATCATGAAAACAGATAAACAAGCACCGGATTTTCGCATAGGATGCCATCTTTCGGCTTCCGCCGGATATCTGGCGATGGCCAAGACAGCCGTAGACATTGGCGCCAACACATTTCAGTTCTTTACACGCAATCCCCGTGGCGGAGCTGCCAAACCCATTGACCCTAATGATATTGAAGCTTTTTTACAATTTTCAAAAGAAAACAGCATAGGCCCCATCCTGGCCCACGCTTCCTACACCATGAATCTTTGCGCCGCCGAAAACCGTATCCGGGAATTCGCACTCAACACTTTAATGGATGATCTTTACAGAATGGAATATACCCCGGGCAACCTTTACAACCTGCATCCTGGCAGTCATGTACAACAAGGAGTTGAAAAAGGCATTTCCCTGATTTCCGGAGCACTCAATGCTGCCATCACAAAAGAGCAGACAACATGGGTGCTTCTGGAAACGATGGCCGGAAAAGGTACGGAAATAGGCCGGAGCTTTGAAGAGATCCGGGATATTATGGATCGCATTGAAATACGCGACCACCTTGGTGTATGCCTGGACACATGTCACATTTTTGATGCCGGATACGATATTAAAAACAATCTGGAAGATGTTTTGGAAATCTTTGACAAAGTGATTGGTCTGGACCGGCTGAAAGCCATTCATATCAACGACACCAAAAATCCTTTTGAAAGCCACAAAGACAGGCATGAGACTATTGGGAACGGACACCTGGGGCTGGAGACATTCCGGAAAGTGATAAACCATCCGGCTTTACGCCACCTTCCGTTTTACCTGGAAACTCCTAACGAACTGCCTGGATATGCCAGCGAGATCGCTTTGCTGAAAACAGAGCGCACCGGCGCATAAGCTGCCAGGAATCCTATACCCAGAACAACCACGGATACCAAAACCATGTCCGACCACTGAACATCTACCGGGTAAGCCGTTACCATAAAGCTTCCCGGCAGTGCTATCAATCCAAAATGTGATTGTAAAAAACACAGGAGCAATCCGGTGATCATTCCGGCGGCCCATCCCAGGATGGAGATCAGCCAGCCTTCAGTAATAAAGATCTGTCTGACCAGACGGGGACGTGCACCCATACTTCCCAGTACTGCAATATCTTCTTTCTTCTCCAAAATAAGCATACTCAGAGAACTCAGCACATTGCAGGATATGATCAGCAGAATGAATCCCAGAAGCACAAAGATGATGATCTTTTCCGTAGTCATCATCCGGTACAGTGTCTCATTCTGCTGGTACCGGGTCAGTACAACATAACCAGCGCCCAGGCGTTCTTTTAGATCTCTGCTTAAAGACTTTACACTTCTTTGTTCTTTCACCCTGATTTCAACGTGAGACAGCTTATCCCCGTAATCCAACAGCTTCCTGGCTGTTTCAAGGGATACCAGCAAATGGTCAGAATCGTAATGTTGTTCTACGGCAAAAATACCGGCAGGAAATAATTTCTCACGCTCAAGGGATGCCATAGGATTGAGCGGAGAAAAAACGACGTCTTTTTTCGGGTAATAAACCCATAACGGATCAATAAACGCCACGTTTAAGCCCAGGTTATTGGCCAGCCCCCTTCCCACAACAGCTTCTTCCAGCTCCCCAAAACGAACGTTGAACCGGCCGTGTGTCAGGTATTGCTGTAAAGGTGATTTTTTCAAAAAAACACTGTCAACTCCTTTCATCTGTGCAACCGCCTGCTGGTTTCTGTACTGCAGAAATACCGTCTCTTCAATGACCGGACAAAAAGCATCTATCCGGGGATCCCGAGAAAGATCCCCGAATTCGTTCACGCCGGGGATGGATTTCCCTTCCACGCTTTTTACTATCAAATCGGGATCAAAGGCGTTATACATGCCCTTAACCAGGTTGTCAAATCCGTTGTATACAGACAATACTACTACAAGCGCCATGGTTCCCAGGGCGATCCCTATGGCACTTATGGTCGATATGACATTGATTATCTGCCTTGATTTTTTGGCAACCAGGTACCGGCGCGCTATGAAAAGAGCCGTTTTCAACGCTTTCTCTTTTTGTTATTTCAACAATTCTTCAATATGTTGCACGTAATCCAACGAATCGTCCAGGAAAAAGACAAGTTCCGGAACAATCCGTAATTGCCGGGCTACCCTTCGTCCCAGCTCGCCGCGGATGGCTTTGTTCTGTTCTTTTACCTGTTCCAGGACTGTATTCGCCTTTTCTGAAGGGAAAACGCTTATCCAGGTATGAGCTACCGAGAGGTCGGGACTTATGCGGACCTGGACTACCGAAATCATGGCACCATGGTAGGGAGCCATTCCTTTTTCCCGAAAAATTTCCGACAGATCCTTCTGTATCTGACGTGCCACTTTCAGTTGTCTTGTATTGCTTTCTGCTCCGGGGACTTTCATGATTAAACAATCTTTATTATAAAATAATTTTTCTTTCCTTTCTGTACCAATAGGTATTTTCCCTGTATGAGCATGGTCCGGACCACCATTAAATCCGGGGTAGTAACTTTTTCTTTGTTCAGGTTCAATCCTCCGCCCTGGATCAGTTTACGGCATTCCCCTTTTGAAGGCAGAATGGCTGTTTCCACCGTCAGCAGGTCCGTGATAACGGCAGGAAGTTTGTCAACGGAAAGCTCAAATTGCGGTACGCCCTGAAATACAGACAAAAATGTATTTTCTTCCATAGCCATTAATTGTTCTTTTACGCCGTTTCCAAAAAGAACCTGCGACGCGGCAACAGCTTTGTTATATTCTTCCGCTCCGTGTACCATTGTTGTTACACATTCCGCTATTACATTTTGTAACAATCTTTTATGTGGCTCCTCCCTGTGTCGAGATATAACATTTTCTATCTCTTCCCGTGATAAAAAAGTAAATATCCTTATGTATTTTTCTGCATCCTGATCACTGACGTTCATCCAGAACTGGTAAAAGGTATAGGGGGTGGTTCGTTCAGGATCCAGCCACACATTTCCGGATTCTGTTTTTCCAAATTTTCCTCCGTCGGATTTAGTGATCAGCGGACAGGTCAGGGCATAGCTTTCTCCGCCTTCTATTCTGCGGATCAATTCAGATCCGGTTGTAATATTACCCCATTGGTCAGAGCCTCCCATTTGCAACTTGCAGGTATAATGCCTGTACAAATACAAATAATCGTATCCCTGTAAAAGCTGGTATGTAAATTCGGTGAAAGACATCCCTTCCGATTCTTCACCGGAAAGCCTTTTCCTCACGGAATTTTTGCTCATCATATAATTCACCGTAATGTGCTTTCCAATATCACGGGCAAAATTAAGGAACGTATAATCTTTTGTCCAATCGTAATTGTTCAACAACAGCGCACCATTGGACCTGGACCTGTCAAAATCAAGAAAACGCATAAGTTGCCTCTTAATACATTCCTGGTTGTGTCGTAATGTTTCCTCATCCAACAGGTTGCGTTCGGAAGACTTCATTGAGGGATCTCCTATCATACCAGTTGCCCCCCCTATAAGAGCAATGGGTTTGTGTCCGCATTCCTGAAAATGCCGGAGCATCATAACGCCCACCAAGTGCCCTATATGCAGGGAATCCGCCGTGGGATCAATCCCCACGTATGCGGTTGTCATTTCTTTGTTCAATAATTCTTCTGTCCCTGGCATTATATCGTGGATCATGCCCCTCCACGTAAGTTCTGCCACAAAATTATTCTGCTTCATCCTCTGTGTTGGTATGTTTTGTGCAAAGGTAAAGAATAAAAATTTGTACTTTAGTGGGATAATTCATTTTTATGATGAAGCGACTGTTAATCCTGTTTTCTCTTTTATTCCTTTTCACATCCTGTGAATGGTTCAGGCGCCCTGAGGAAGCGCCCCTGGTTACCCAGAAAGTGAACACATATATGCTGGATCTTATGAAAGAGGTCTATCTCTGGGAAGATCATATCCAGGACACTTTTGACATCCGGTACGAATTTGATGAATTTGAATTTTATGAAAAACTGTGTTACCGTACTGAGGACCGATGGTCATTTATAACAGATGACGTTCAAACGCTGCTGGAAGGAGGAGAGGGCGTGGAAACCACATTCGGGTATTCCCTGGCATTCGGAACCTTCTCCAATACAGGCAATTACTTTGCCGTCATACAATACGTTTATCCCCAGACGCCGGCCTCTGAAGCCGGCCTGCAAAGAGGCAGTATTATTATTGAAATGAACGGGAATGCGATCACTCAGGACAATTATACCGATCTTTATTACTCAGCTTCGCTAAACCTTACCCTGGGAGAACTGCGGGACGGAGTCGTTTACGAGACCGGAACTGTTACACTCGCCTCCCGAAAACAAAACCTGAATCCTGTAATAGCCTCTAATATTATTGAAGACGGGACCCGAAAGGTCGGCTATATTTGCTATACAGATTTTTTCGGGAATTCACGGGATCTCTTTTACCCGGTTTGCCAGGATTTCAAAGCAGCCGGTATAACAGACCTGGTGCTTGACCTGCGGTACAACCTGGGCGGATATCTGAGTGAAGCCGCCGCTCTTGTTGGAGTGGTTTGTCCTTCACAGTATCTGACCGGTAATACGGTACTGATCTCCAAGACCTGGAATGATCTTTACCAGGATTACTGGGGCGACAACAACCGGGATGATATGTTGTATGAATATTTCCCAAAATTCTCGGATGTTCCCGTGAACCTGAATTTATCCCGCATTTATATATTGACCGGACAAAACACGGCAAGTGCTTCTGAATTGACTATCTGCGGGTTGGATCCCTATATGGAAGTCATCAAAGTAGGCGGTGTGACCAGGGGAAAATATACGGCATCCATGATATTTAACCCGGAAGATGATCCGGAAATTGAAAATTGGGGAACTCAGGCTATAGTATACAAGTACGCCAATGCAGAAGGAGTAACGGATTTCAAAGACGGATTCACCCCAGATTACCCTGCAGAAGATGTCCTTATGGGAGAAGTATATCCTATGGGCGATCCCGGGGAAAATCTGTTGAAAACAGCTCTTTCACTAATAGGGACCGGTGCCGCACCGGCGTCTTTGCCCTTGACCCGGAATATACCCGGAATAGAGTTTGAGCGGGACTTCTTATCCAGACCGGCAGGGAACAACCGCGACTTAATTGACACAAAAAAACCGTAACTTTCATATGAAACTTTATAGATCATATTTTTTCCTGGCGGCCGTTGCTGCATTATTGGTATATCCGCTGCCCTCTTTTTCCCAGACATTTCAACCCGCACGCACTTCTTTGGAAACACAACTGGCGTCCTTCCCCGATGTTACCGAAGTTTTCAGGATGGAAAGCGATACATTCAAAGAAAAATACAGGATCCGGGTCAGGCAAATGGTCAACCACGATGATATCATTTACGGCTTTTTTGAACAGCGCGTTTTTGTTATGCACACAGGGACGGACCGTCCGACTGTCTTGGTAACCGAAGGATACGGCGCCGATTATGCGGCAAATCCCCGTTACAGGGAAGAATTATCACGATTGCTGGATGCCAATCTTATAGTGGTAGAACACCGTTATTTTTCAGAATCCGTTCCCTCTCCTCGATACTGGGAATTTCTGAACGGTCACCAGGCCATGACCGATCTGCATAAGATCAGGGAAATGTTTGCGGCAGTGTATCCCGGAGAATGGATCGCGACCGGGATCAGCAAAGGAGGACAGACCGCACTGATGTACAGAACGTTATACCCCGAAGATGTAGATATTACCGTATCCTATGTGGCACCTTTATGCCAGGGTGTTGAAGACGGAAGACACGAGCCTTTCATTGCCCGTAAAGCAGGCACTCCTGAAATTCGAGAAAAGGTCCTGAATTTTCAAAAAGAAGTACTTATCCGCAGGGACAGCCTTATGCCAATGTTTGTAAGTTATTGTGATTCAGCAGCCTTGAATTTCACAAGACCAGTGAATGAGATTTTTGATTATTGCATTCTGGAATATTCTTTCGCCTTTTGGCAGTGGGGTACGGATCCGGCAAAAATACCGGCTTCTGACGCTCCCGATAAGCTTCTTTTGGCACATTTGATGCAGGTAGCTTCCCCTGATTATTTTGTCAGGGATTCACCCACCATGCCTTTCTTTATCCAGGCAGCCAAAGAACTGGGTTACTATGGGTACGATACCAAACCATTCCGTTTTAAAGTACCCCGCACCCGCTTTGTCCCCGTGAAAGAAAAACGCAGGAAAACCGATTCCACGTCTGTTAGTGAAACCCCTTCCGGAGAATGGGTCACAGGGAAATACCCCGCAATGGAGCTGAAAAATGCCAAAGGATATCTGAAAGATCTCTTTTTGCCGGATCTCTACAATCCCCGTTTTAAAAAGGCTTTGTACCGTAAACAACGCGACTTTGTAAAAGAAACAGATGCGCGTATGGTTTTTATTTACGGCGAATGGGATCCCTGGACAGCTGCAGCCGTACCAGATCCCAATAAACCCAACATTTTATACTACGTAGAACCCGGCGGAAGCCACCGTACACGTATAGCGACCCTGCCCGAGGACATGAAAAACGAATTGCTACAACAATTACAAATCTGGCTGAACGAATAACTATATGGATCCTTTTGTGCCTCTCACCGTAAGTGATAAAGAACTCCTGGACCCTTACCTGAAAAGTTCCGGAAAAACCGGTTCTGAATACAGTTTTTCCACTTTGTATATGTGGTCGGGAATATTTCATACATTTTACACAACAATACAGACAGAGAACGGGGCACTGCTCCTGGTCCGCAACCGTAAAGATGAAAGCACCCCGTTTCATTACCTTTACCCGTTAAGTCTCCATGGATCAGTTCCGCCCAAAATCGCCATGGCTGTTTTACAAAAAGTATCCGTGAACGATCCTTTTTTACTGGGCGGACTTTCAGACAGAGAAGCGGAAATGCTGGGATCCGAATTCCCGGAAAAAGTTGTTATTGAACCGGTAAGAGACTCTTTTGATTACATCTACGACATTAATGACCTTGCTCATCTGAAAGGTAAAAAATTACAGCCCAAAAGAAACCATTTGAACGCATTTCTGAAGAATTACCCGCATTATGAGTTCATTCCCATAACAGAGGCTGACATTGCTGACTGTCTTGTCATGAACGATGAATGGTGCCGGATCATGGGATGTATATACAATTTGGGTCTGGAAGAAGAAATATGCGCGGTACACAGGGCATTCAGAGCATACAGGACCTTGGGACTGGAAGGGTTTATGATCAAAATTGATGGGAAGATCATTGCCTATACACTGGGAGAACCATACAGACCGGATACATACCTGGTACATGTAGAAAAAGCTTTTCCCGAATACCGTGGAGCTTATCAGGTTATCAATCAATTACTGGTTAAACACGTTATGGAAAAGTATCCTGGTGTACAATACATTAACCGGGAAGATGATGCCGGAGACAAAGGACTTCGTCATGCAAAAATGAGTTACCGGCCTGCTTTTCTTTTGGAAAAATTTATGACCCGGATTAGCCCACCAGCCAGACCATGACGTGGTCTTCCAGGATGAGGTATTCCAGGGTGAACGATTCTTCAATGCCGTCCCTGTGGTAGAAAACAGCGTCTAATTCGCCTTCTTCCCTGGGTGAAAATTTACTGATTGTCATTTGTTCAATGAAGTCCACATCGGGCTGGGACATATATTTGTACAGGGCTTCCTTCGCGCTCCAGATCAGTGCCAGTTGAAGCTGACGGATTTCCGGTTTGTCGGAAAGAAATTCTTTTTCTTCTTCACCGACCGCCTTTTTTTCCACTGCGGAAAAATTTCTTTTAAGCGATTCTATATCAATGCCCACACTGTTTTCAGGATGCGTCAGAACAGTGGCAAAACGTCGTGTGTGGGCAATACTGATCTCTATAATGGAATTCTGTAGAAACGGCCGGCCGTTTTCATGATATCCCAGGTAAACTTTTTCCTTGAAAATCGTGTCCAGAATGGCACGTACGGCCAGGCGTTCCAAACGGCGCTGAGGATTGGTAATGTAAGACAGTTCTTCCTGTTCATCATTTGGTAGAACACATAATGTTTTTAATTGCTCTTCGGGTTCGGTAATTTCCCATACAGCAATTTCTGCTCCATTTTTAAATTTTTCTCTAAAAAACAGTCCCATAAATGAGCGTTAAAGATAACAACAAAAATTAAATCCTGAACAATCCGAAAACGGCGGAACCGCTTCCCGTCATAGACGCGTATACGGCACCTTCCGTATACAAAGCCGTTTTGTATTGTTCAATTTGGGGATGTTTCTCGAAAACCGTTTCTTCAAAATCATTTTCAATGATATATTTCCAGGAATCTATCGGCTGCAACAACAGATCTTTCAGCGCCGTATTATGTTTCTTAAGACGGAGTCCCTCATAGGCATGGGATGTGGATATCCAGACCTTTGGAAAACGCAATTCTATATGATATTCACTCAAATCTACAGAAAAAGGTGTCAGGACATCTCCCCGTCCCGTGGCCATGTATGGCATAAAAGGGGCGCTTTGAAGAAAGAACGGAACATCGCTTCCCATTTGCATGGCATAGTGATGCTTTTCCTGCCGGGTCAGTCCCAGCGAAAAATGTTTATCCAGCAATTGAATGCAAAAGGCCGCATCTGAAGACCCGCCTCCCAGACCGGCTCCAGGAGGGATCTGCTTGTAAAGATGAATATCTACTGGTGTGAGTTTGTATTTTTGAGCTAATAACCTGTAAGCTTTTACACACAGGTTCTCGGATTCAGATCCCGGCACCGGCAATCCGTACAGAAAGAGGCGCACGTCTTTGTCGGTTTTCCTGGCATCGGTAATCTCCAAAATATCACACAATTTATGAGGAACAAACAGTGTCTCAATATTATGGAAACCGTCTGCCCGTTTTTCCAGTACGTGCAATCCTACATTGATCTTGGCATAAGGATAAACTACTGTAGTGGCCATAGAAAAAAGGTTAACCGCACTTAGAGAACCCGCAACTCATACAAAGCAGGCAACCTTCCTGGTATACCAGATTTTGGGATCCGCATTTTTCACATTGAGTCCCGGAGCTGTCTTTAGTACCGTTGGGAATATATCTTTTTAACGCCCGTTCCACCCCGGTTCTCCAGTTATTAATGGTCTGACTGTCCAGTTCAAGCGAAGAAACCAGGTGTACAACTTCTTCTACCGGCAGGCCGTTCCTTAATACTCCGGAAATGAGCTTGGCATAATTCCAGAAAGCCTGGTTAAACATATGGGATATGCCTCCCACCGTATTGGGATACCCGTATTTATCAATAAAGCGGAAATCATAACGGGAGCCTTTTTCTTCAACTACTTTAATGACCTGTCCCATAGTAACCGATTTGGGTATAACACGGGTATCTTCATCCAGTTTTCCGGTAAAGATCTCGTAAGGCCGTCCCTCGTACAATCCCACAAAGGCGATCCATTGCTCATTGGCATTCTTAAAACGTATGATCTCGGCATCCAGTGCTTCGGGTCTGTCCTTGGGCATAGATTGTACTTTCTTCCCGTTTTTTTCCTGGGAATCCGATGATATCAGAACCCCGGAACGGCTTCCTTCCCGGTAAACGGTAACACCTTTGCATCCCCATTCCCAGGCGGTTTTGTATACTTTCGCCACCATATCTTCCGTTATGTCGGCCGGCAGGTTTACAGTTACGCTGATGGAGTGATCAACCCATTTTTGCATTTGTCCCTGCATCTTTACCTTTGCCACCCAATCCACATCATTGGCAGTGGCTTTGTGATAAGGAGACTCCTGAACCAGCTTCTGCAGTTCTTCCTTTCCCATGACAATAACGGTATTCCTGTCATAACCGTTTATTTCCGCCCAATCCAGGAACTTATGATGAAAAACATTGTATTCTTCAAAGGCATCCCCCATTTTGTCCGTATATGCTACAGTCACGTTTTTATCGTTAGGATTGACCTTTTTACGGCGCTGATATATAGGCATAAACACCTGTTCAATTCCACTTGAGGTTTGTGTCATCAGACTGGTGGTTCCCGTAGGCGCAATGGTTAGCATGGAAATATTGCGGCGCCCGGATTTCTCCATCATCTTATACAACTCTTCATCTTCCTGGCGTATCCTTTCTATCATGGGATTCCGCAGCTCCCTGTTGGAATCGTATATCGGGAAAGCACCTCTTTCCTGGGCCATGATAACCGAAGAACGGTAAGCAGTCAAGGCCAGTGTTTTCTGTACCTGGACACCTACCTGTATAGCTTCCTCGGATCCGTAACAAAGTCCAAGAGCAGCAAGCATATCGCCTTCTGCGGTTATCCCCAGCCCCGTACGCCTTCCGCCCACACTTTTCTCCTTGATCTTTGTCCACAGTTCCCGTTCGTTTCGTTTAATAACTTCATCTTCAGGATCCCTGTCAATTTTGGCTATGATCGCATCGATCTTTTCCATTTCCAGATCTACAAGATCGTCGTTCAGGCGCATGGCCTTCATTACATGGTCTTTGAAAAGTGCCATATCAAACCTGGCCTTGGAGGTAAACGGGTGTTCCACGTAAGAATAAAGATTAATGGCAACCAGGCGGCATGAATCGTAAGGACACAGCGGGATCTCGCCGCAGGGATTCGTACTTACTGTCTTGTACCCCAGATCGGCATAACAATCTGCCACAGATTCACGAGTTATGGTGTCCCAGAAGAGAACCCCGGGTTCAGCCGATTTCCATGCGTTATGTACGATCTTTTTCCAGAGTGCCGATGCGTCAATTTCCTTTTTATACCCGGGTGTCGTCGCATCTACCGGATACTGTTGGACATAGGATTTTCCCTCCAGGGCCGCTTTCATGAAATCATCGTCAATTTTGACAGAGACATTGGCTCCGGTAACTTTGTTTTGTTCCAGTTTGGCATCAATAAACTGTTCGGCATCGGGATGTTTTATAGATATGGTAAGCATAAGAGCTCCGCGCCTTCCGTCCTGTGCAACTTCCCTG
Organism: Bacteroidales bacterium; assembly: GCA_011620605.1. GTDB lineage: Bacteria > Bacteroidota > Bacteroidia > Bacteroidales > UBA932 > DMER64. Next base: position 225,910 of record WOYW01000016.1, read on the forward strand.
GTAGAATTGGAATAACGCTCCATAAAAGGAACCACACCGGTTGAGGTAAGGGCCGAGTTTAACACCGGAGACCCTTCCGGACGAATGTGGGAAAGATCATGACCGACTCCTCCCCGACGTTTCATCAATTGTACCTGTTCTTCATCAATTTTCAGGATCCCGCCGTAAGAATCCGCCGGGTTTTGATGACCAATTACAAAACAATTGGACAAAGAAGCCACCTGGTGATCGTTTCCTATCCCCGACATGGGGCCGCCCTGGGGTACCACGTACCTGAAATGGTCCAGCAACTGAAAAATTTCCTTCTCACTCATGGGATTGGGATATTTTTTTTCTATCCGAAAAAATTCCCGCGCCAGTCTCCTGTGCATATCTTCGGGAGTGCATTCGTAAAGATTGCCAAAAGAATCTTTCATGGCGTATTTATTAATCCAAACCGAGGCGGCAAGCTCGTCTCCGTTGAAATACTTCTTTGTTTTTTTCAAGACTTCCTCATAGGGAAAATTTGCCTTTGCATTCTTGACATCAGAATCCATCGCGCTGTAAATAAGAAGGTTACTAAATAATAGTTGTTTTCCGGCGGAAAAGGGAATTGCAAGTTAGCTTAATCGTTGCTGGATTAACAGAGGCATAAGAAAAAGATATGCACAAAATTTTTAACAACAATGCATCGTACAATTGGAACATTTTTTAAACTCCCCGCGCAGCCTGCTTTCCACCATTTTTTCCAACCTTTCCCGTATGGACTCGGTACGGATACCCGCCAGGACATCCTCTACGAAGGCCATTTGCTGAAGCATTTTTGCCTCTGCTAAAGATATTCCTCTTGAACGCAGGTAAAAGAGACCCATTTCGTCCATGCGCCCAATACTGGCACCGTGCGAACATTTTACATCATCGGCATAAATTTCCAGTTGCGGCTTTGTGGTGATTTTGGCATCGTTGGTCAGCAACAAATTGTGATTTGCCTGGTAAGCCTCAGTTTTTTGAGCACCAGGTGCCACTTTGATAGCCCCGTTGAAAGAACCCCTGGAATGATTGTCCAGTATTCCTTTAAACAATTGTCGGGAATAACACTCCGGGGCATTATGGTCAACGGAAATATCATACTTAATATCCTGTTCCCCGTCGGCCAGGAAAAGTCCGTCCATGCGACATACCGCTTCCGGATGGTTCATCACGGCATGAAGCTTATTGTTGATGATCCCCCCGTAAAAGCTTAAAACATGACAGTCCAGTTGAGATCCTTTGTCCAAATTGGCAATCAGATCCAGCCGGTAGTGGGAACGGATGTTTTCGTTTTGCATGAACAGAATGTCAAGACAAGCGTCTTCTCCAAGTATGATCTTTGAAAACCGTGATGTCTGGTACAAATGTTCGTTCAGGGTGTGATCACACACTATGATCTGAATGCCGGCTCCGGGTTCCAGTTCCCACTTATTGGTAAATTCAAGGGGACCGGGCAGGTCTTCGCTTCTTACGCTTATGATCTGTATGGTTTCCCCAAAATGATCTCCCTGAACACGCATATACAACCCTTTCTCTTCCGGTCCTCTTTTAAGGATGATCCCGTTCTTTTCGGTTTCTTCTTCCTGCAGTACGCCGTCAACCAGAAACACCTGCCGGATATTTTCGTCCGGCACGGTACAACGGAAAACACGCCTTACTTCAGGCATATAGATATATTCTTTCATTTCTTGTTAATAAAATGGTCGTAGCCTTTGTTTTCTACTTCCAGTGCCAGATTTTTTCCGGCCGTCTTAATGATCTGTCCCTTGTAAAGTACATGTACGATATCGGGAATTATGTAATTCAGCAATCGTTGGTAATGGGTTATGACAACAAAAGCGTTTTCTTTAGTTTTCAATTTGTTGACCCCCTGTGCCACCACCCTCAACGCATCTACGTCCAGGCCGCTGTCCGTTTCATCCAGAATAGCCAGCATGGGTTCCAGCATAGCCATCTGGAAAATTTCGTTCCGTTTTTTTTCTCCACCGGAAAACCCCACATTAACTCCACGTCCCACGAATGACGGGTCCATTTCTACCACGGCCATCTTTTCTCGCATCATTTTTAAAAATTCTCCCGACGAGAGCGCGGGCAGGTTTTTGTACTTGCGTTGCTCATTAATGGCTGCTTTCATAAAATTCACGATTGTCAGGCCCGGTATTTCAACCGGATACTGGAATCCCAAGAAAAAACCGAGCCTGGCTCTTTCTTCAGGAGTCATTGCAAACAGGTCTTTACCCATGAACGTTGCAGATCCTCCCGTCACCGTAAAGGTTTCCCTTCCGGCCAACACAGATGCCAGCGTTGATTTTCCGGAACCGTTAGGTCCCATTATGGCGTGTGTTTCACCCGGTTTGATCTCCAGGTTGATCCCTCTGAGGATTTCTTTCTCCCCTATACTAACACATAGATCTTTAATTCTTAACATAACTGCTTCTGTTTTTCCCATTCCTTTTTCCAATGAATTACACCAATAATATTAAACGCCAGGAAAAATGCCGCCACAATGGGCATAAAGACCAGTCCGGCTGATATGTACATTATGACATTCCCTATGTTCAGAGCCACCCAGAACACCCAGCACTCCCATTTTTTCTGGGCAGCCAGTACCTGTGCCGTAAGCATCAGCCCCGCCACAGAGGCATCCAGATATGGAGACCGGGCCGGTGGAAATACATCCGATATCAAATGGAGCCTGGTAAGGATGAAACCCCAAACCAGAACAACCGACACCAGGAACAACATGTACATAATGCGTTGTTTGTTGTTCAAAAAGGTGATCTGCAGTTGGTCCTTTTTGTTTTTTTCATCTTTTCGCGGCCGGGTCCACCTATACAGCCCGTATATGTTTATTCCCAGGGATATGGGTTGCAACAACATATTTGTGTAGAGGTTTTTCTGAAGGAACATCATAAAAAGCAAAGCCGTATAAACAAAACCTATCCAGTAATTTACTGCACGGGCCAGGCTGGCCAGAAAGACAGAAGTAAGCCCAAAAATCACTGCGCAGAATTCCAGGTATGAAATTCCCTGTCCTCCTATAACGAAAAATATATTGTGCAGATTAAAAAATTCTTTCATAACTATCCAACAGTTCCTTCCAGGGAAATACTTAATAATTTTTGTGCCTCAACGGCAAATTCCATAGGCAGTTTATTCAGGACCTCCCTGGCATAACCGTTGACTATCAAACCAACGGCATCTTCAGGTCCTATGCCGCGCTGCAAACAATAAAAGAGTTGGTCTTCCCCAATTTTAGAGGTAGTAGCCTCGTGTTCCACTACGGCTGTATCACTGGCATTTTCAATGACCGGAAAAGTATGGGCACCGCACTTGTCGCCCAATAACAGTGAATCACATTGTGAATGGTTGCGGGCATTATCGGCCCCTGGCATAATCTTCACAAGCCCCCTGTAAGTATTCTGGCTTTTCCCGGCTGAAATGCCTTTGCTCACTATGCGGCTGCGGGTGTTTTTCCCTATATGGATCATTTTGGTCCCTGTATCGGCTTGCTGGTAATTGTTGGTAACCGCCACCGAATAAAATTCACTGACCGAATTGTCTCCTTTTAATATGGTTGCCGGATATTTCCATGTAATGGCCGAACCCGTTTCCACCTGGGTCCAGTACAAACGGGAATTGTCTCCCTTACAGATACCTCGCTTGGTAACAAAATTAAAGATTCCTCCTTTTCCCAGGGCATCTCCGGGAAACCAGTTCTGGACCGTGGAATATTTGACTTCGGCATCTTGCATTACCACAATTTCCACCACTGCCGCATGCAGCTGGTTTTCATCCCGTTGAGGAGCGGTGCATCCCTCCAGGTAACTCAGGTAAGACCCCTCTTCTGCTACAATGAGCGTTCGCTCAAACTGACCGGTCCCGCGGGCATTGATCCGGAAATAACTGGACAGCTCCATGGGACAACGGACTCCTTTGGGAATGTAGCAGAACGATCCGTCGGAGAAAACGGCCGAGTTAAGGGCGGAAAAGAAATTGTCCCCTACCGGCACCACGCTCCCCAGGTACTGTTGCACAAGAGCTGGGTAGTCCCGGACCGCCTCGGAAAAGGAACAAAAGATGATTCCTTTCTCGGCAAGGGTTTCCTTAAAGGTGGTCTTTACCGAGACCGAGTCAAAAATGGCATCCACGGCCATTCCTGCCAACACGTTTCTTTCGTGCAGCGGGATTCCCAGTTTATCAAATGTCTCTGCCAGCTTGGGATCCATTTCTTTGTTTTCAGATCCGGGCAATAATTTTTTGGGGGCTGCATAGTAAATAATATCCTGGTAATCAATAGGCGGGATGGTTAAGTGTGCCCAAAGAGGCATTTTCATGGTTTGCCATTTTCGGAAAGCGTTAATGCGGAACTCAAGCAGCCAGGTGGGTTCTTCCTTCTTCTGCGAGATTAAGCGGACAACTTCTTCGCTCAGGCCTTTGGGAATTAAATCCTGCTCCAGATCCGTCTCAAAACCCTGCTCATACTCGCTTTCGGCAATCTTTTTGATTATGGCGTCCTGATTTTCATTCATAGCCCGCAAATATACCATCTTTTCTTTATTTTTGCGGTATGAACAATAAAAAAGAGCCCCAAAGAACCCCCATCTCTGAATTGGGCAAGTACAAGCTGATTGACAGGATTTCAGCCAGGTTTATCTCAAGTAACGAATCAACCATTCAGGGCGTCGGCGATGATGCTGCAGTTGCCTGTTTCAAAGAGCCCTTAACCGTTTCGGGCCAAAAACTTTCCCTCGAGGGAACGGACTTTGATCTGTGTTATTTTCCGCTGAAATTCGTGGGTTACAAAACAGCCATACACGCCATGGGACAGGTAATGGCTATGAATGCCGTCCCGTTGCAACTGCTTGTCTGTGCGGGAGTTTCACAACGGTTTTTTGTCGAGGACCTGGAAACTTTATTCCTGGGTATAGAAGCCGCCGCCAGGCTTTACGGTGCAGATGTATCATCGGTAGACATCCAGTCTTCTTTTACAGGACTCTCCCTGTCTGTCACAGCTGTAGGTGAAGCGGACCCGGGATTTCTTACCCACAGAAGCGGGGCCCGCGACACAGACCTGATCTGTCTGAGCGGAAATGTTGGGGCTGCCTTCATGGGTCTCAAACTCCTGGAACGTGAAAAAAAGGTTTTTACCGGTGAATCGGAAAAAGACGAAATGCCCAAATTGAAAGGACACGAATACATATTGGAACGTTATCTGAAACCCGAGCTGCCCAAAACATTGCTGGAAAATCTTCGAAAAGATGATTTAATACCGACATCTATGTGCCTGCTGAGCAACGGATTATCAAATGGCGTTTTGAGTATTGCTCAATCCTCCGGTACCGGGGCTAAACTGTTCCTGGATAAAATACCCATTGCCCGGGAAACCTTTGATTTTGCAGAAACTGAAAAGGACCTGTCCCCACTTGTCGCGGCGCTTAACGGCGGAGAAGATTACGAAATGCTCTTTACTCTGCCGCTGACCTCATACAGGGAGTTGAGCAAGGAGTACAACATCGACATCATTGGACACATCTGCGACGCATCCCTGGGATGCAAACTGATAACACCGGAAGGCCGGGAACTTCCCTTGGAAAGTCCAGGCTTGTAATGATCAGAAGTTGACCTCGGGAGGTATTTCAGCTCCTTCAGTTGCCTTGAAATAGGCTTTGGGCTGGAAATTTCTCATTCCGGCCACCAGTGAATTCGGAAATTTACGTATAAGTACGTTGTAGGTCTGAACCACCTGGTTGAAAGTACGTCTTTCCACCGCTATGCGGTTTTCAGTCCCTTCCAGTTGTGCCTGCAATTCCAAAAAATTCTGATTGGCTTTCAACTCGGGATACCTTTCCACTACTACCATAAGGCGACCCAGGGACTGACTCAGGTTGTCCTGTGCACTTTGAAAAGCCGCCATACTTTCCTCTGTAAGGTTGGTGGGGTCTATGGTCACGGAAGTTGCTTTTGAGCGGGCCTCAATGACCGCTTCCAGAGTGCTTTTTTCAAAATCCACGGCCCCTTTAACGGTATTTACCAGGTTGGGGATCAGGTCAGCACGGCGCTGGTATACATTTTCCACCTGTGCCCATGCCTGAACCGCCTGTTCTTCTGCCTCTACCATTTTGTTGTTGAGCCTTACAAACCAAAGAACCAAAATGCCTACAATGGCAATAACAATGATCCAGATTGTACCTTTTTTCATGTTTTTTTTATTGTATTAATTGATAATCCAGTTGTTTCTGCTCCAGATTTGCCCTATCTACACGTACTCTTACTTTCTGTCCCAGGCTGTAAAGTTTTCCCGTGTGAGAGCCCGTCAATGTTAGGGTTTCTTTATCGTAAACGTAATAATCATCTTTCAACTCGCGTACGGCAACCATGCCTTCTACCTGTGTCTGATCCAGTTCCACATACATGCCCCATTCGGTAAGGCCGTTTATAACACCGTCAAATTCCTGCCCCACTTTATCCTGCATATATTCCACCATTTTGTATTTTATACTGGCCCTTTCTGCCTCCGTAGCCAGTTGCTCACGTTGTGAGATATGGGTACACATGACTTCCATGTTGTCCGTTGAAGCATTCTTTTCTCCGGTCAGGTAATCTGAAAGCAACCTGTGGACCATAAGGTCTGAATAACGGCGTATGGGAGATGTAAAATGGGTATAATCATCAAATGACAGTCCGTAATGCCCCACATTTTGAGTCGTGTAGTGTGCCCGTGCCATGGAACGCAAAGCCATGATCACAATGCCTCCTGCTTCCGGTTTTTTCCGGGCAGTTTCAAGAAGCTTGTTTAATTCCCGGGCATAATCCCGCACGTTCTTTGTCTTTTTCATGTCGTATCCAAAATGATGTACGAAATTTTGAAAAGCGATCATTTTATCTTCTGCAGGCGGTTCATGGACACGATAAACGAAAGGAAGCGTTTTCGCATTTTTCTTTGCTTTTCTCTTAATAAATTCAGCTACTTCGCGATTGGCAAGCAACATAAATTCTTCAATCAGCCAGTTTGAATCCAGTTGTTCTTTTACCCGGATATTGACCGGAGTCCCTTTTTCATCCACCAGCACCTTGACTTCCGGCCTTTCAAATGCAATGGCCCCCCTGTTGAAACGTTCTTTACGAAGCCGATACGCCAGGGCATGCAGGAAAAACAATCCGTCCCGAATGGGATCGGGAACAGGACCCGAGTCTGTCATCACTCCGGGAACCTTGTCCAGCACCGCTTGTGCATCTTCATACGCCATCCGGCAGGAAGAGCGGATAACGGTTCTTCCGAACCAGCGCGAAACCACTTTGTAATTGTCGTCAAAGCTGAAAACGGCCGAAAAACACAATTTATCTTCGTGAGGCCGTAAGGAACAAAGCTTGTTTGATAATTTTTCCGGAAGCATGGGAACGGTTCTGTCCACCAGGTAAACGGAGTTTCCTCTTTCGTAAGCAGCCTGGTCCATTAAGGTTCCCGGCTTTACATAGTGGCTCACATCGGCAATGTGCACGCCCACTTCCATTAACTCGTTCCTTTCGCCCGTTCTGCGGAAAGACAGCGCATCGTCGTAATCCTTGGCATCGGTGGGGTCAATGGTGAAGGTCGGGACTTTTCTGAAATCGCGACGTTTTTCAATTTCCTGCTTTGACAAACCGTCAGCGACAGAATCTGCTTCCTCTTCCACCTCCAGGTCAAAGCGGTATGGCAATCCAAATTCTGCCAGTATGGCATGCATTTCCGTATTATTTTCCCCTGGAACCCCCAAGACGTCGGTAATTTTACCCAGCGGGAGGTTGTCCCTTTTGTTCCATCCTGTAACAAGAACGGCTACTTTCTGTCCGTTTTTAGCCCCGTTCAGGCCGTCGCGGGCCACCTGTATATCAAAAGGCATATTTTTGGAATCGGTGATCACGTAAGCCTCGTTGTTAACGATCTGCACAATTCCTATATAGGGTTTTGAAGAACGCTCCAGAATATGTATTACCTCACCTTCGTTTTTATTCCCTTTTTTTGTGGCCCTGGGAATGGAAGCCACACGTACGGTATCACCGTGCAGGGCTCCGTTTAGCTTCCTGGCCGGAAGAAAAATGTCGTCAACCGGAGCTTCTCCCTTAGGTGTGTTGACCAACAGGAAGGCAAAGCCTTCCCGGGTCATGCTCAAGGTCCCGGTATATTCTTTTGCACGGGAAGTTTTTTTGTTTTGTTTGTTTCCGCGGTCTTTATGCGATCCGCCTTTTTTATAGTTTTGTCTGTTCATAATATGGGGCAAATGTACTTATTTCTTTTCGTACCTTTGTATGATAATTTATTGATCTATGAAAAATGTACTTTTAATGATCCTGGATGGCTGGGGAGAAGGAAAACACGACCACACAAACGCCATATATACTGCAGGTCAGCCACATATTGACAAACTTCGTGCCGCTAACCCGCACGGCACCCTGAGTGCATGCGGAGAAGACGTAGGACTGCCGCAGGGTCAGATGGGCAACTCGGAAGTAGGGCACCTGAACATCGGCGCCGGGAGGATCGTATACCAGGACCTGGTAAAGATCAACCGCGCCTGCCGGGACGGTTCCATCCGCGAAAACAAAGAAGTCAAAGACGTATACCAATATGTCAAAACTACCGGAAAAGCCCTTCACCTGATGGGTCTTGTCTCTGAAGGCGGAGTACATTCTTCCATGGAACATCTCTTTGCCTTTCTGGACATTGCCGCGGAATACGGATTGACAAAAGTGTTTGTGCATTGCCTTATGGACGGACGTGATACAGACCCCTTCAGCGGCAAAGGATACGTGGAGAAATTACAGAAACACCTTGATGTCACTACCGGAAAGATCGCCAGCGTTATTGGACGTTATTACACCATGGACCGCGACAAAAGATGGGACCGTGTGAAGGCCGGCTATGATCTGATAATACACGCAAAAGGAATGCCTTTTTCCAACGCTGCTGACGGAATTGAACAAAGCTATAAACAAGGAGTAACGGATGAGTTTATCAAGCCCATCATTTGTGTGGATCATTCAGGTATTCCTGTGGGAACGATAGAAAAAGAAGATGCCCTGATCTTTTTCAATTTCCGGAATGACCGTGCCCGTGAGATCACACGTGTTCTGACGCAGGAAAATATGCCGGAGCATGAAATGTATACCATCCCCCTGTACTATTGTTGCCTTACACCTTACGACGATACCTTCATGGGTCTTCATATTCTTTTTGATAAGGAAAAAGTGAAAGAAACCATTGGCGAAATCGTGAGCCGGCAGGGAATGCCCCAGCTGCGCATAGCGGAAACGGAGAAATACGCACACGTAACTTTCTTTTTCTCGGGAGGCAGGGAAGAAGTGTTCCCCCACGAAGACAGGATCCTTGTTCCGTCTCCAAAAGTGGCCACTTACGACCTGAAACCGGAAATGAGCGCTCCACAGGTAACCGAAAAGATCATTGAAGCGTTAAACACTAAAAAATACTCTTTCATAGTTCTCAATTTTGCCAACGGTGACATGGTCGGACACACGGGTGTTTTTGATGCTATTTGCCAGGCCGTCAAGGCGATCGATGAATTAGCATACCGGGTGGCCGAGACTGCCTATGAAAACGGATATTCGGTAATCATAACCGCAGACCACGGGAATGCGGACAACGCCATGAACCCTGACGGATCTCCCAACACGGCCCATTCGCTCAACCGGGTACCTTTCATTGTCATGGATCCTAGGGTAGAAAGCGTGGAAGACGGGATACTGGCCGACATCGCTCCTACAATTCTGGATCTGATGGATATTGACACTCCTGAAGAAATGACAGGAAAATCCCTAATCCGAAAAAATTAATCCCTTATGCCTTCTTTTGTTCACCTGCATGTTCACTCTCAATATTCCATCCTTGACGGAGCTGCTTTTATTCCGCAGCTTTTCGTAAAAGCCCAGGCCGACAAACAACCAGCACTGGCTATAACCGATCACGGAAACATGTTTGGTGTCAAGGAGTTTCTTGACACTGCAAAAAAGTACCCTGACGTAAAACCCATAGTGGGTTGTGAAGTTTATGTTGCACCGGAAGGCCGCTTGCTTAGAAAGAACAAAGAAGAAGCCACCACCTGTCACCTGGTATTACTGACTAAAGATCAGCAGGGATATCAGAATCTGATAAAGCTGGTATCTCAGGCCTGGATAGACGGATTTTATTATAAACCGCGAATTGATCATGAACTCCTGGAACAATACCACGAAGGTCTGATCGCCACAAGTGCCTGCCTTGCCGGGGAATTGCCCCGGCTGATACTTGCCAATAAACTCAAAGAAGCCTCGCAACTGATAGGGTGGTACAAACAGTTGTTCGGCCAGGATTATTACATTGAACTCCAGCGCCACAAAACAAAGCTCAATATCGAAAACGCCAAAACGTCTCACGTGCTTCAAAAAAAGATCGAACCGCACCTGATCGCACTTGCACGGGAACATAACGTGAAGCTGGTGGCTACCAATGACGTTCATTTTGTCAATTCTGAAGATGCCCCCGCTCACGACAGGTTGATCTGTGTGGCTACCAATGACGATGTGGCGGACGAAAACAGGAAAATCCGCTATACCGGTGAAGAATACCTGAAATCCTCGGAGGAAATGTCCGAATTGTTTACCGATATTCCGGAAGCTTTGGCCACCACACTGGAAATTGCAGATAAAGTCACTCCCTTTGAAATTAACCGGAAACCCCTTCTGCCTCACTTTGCCATTCCGGATGAGTTTGCCGATTCCAACGCGTACCTACGCCATCTGACATACAGCGGGGCTGAACGTCTTTACGGGGAAATCACCCCCGGATTGCGGGAACGCATTGAATTTGAGTTGGATACTATTTCATATATGGGATATCCCGATTATTTCCTTATTGTCAGTGACTTTATACGGGCTGCAAGGGAAATGGATGTATGGGTGGGTCCCGGCAGGGGTTCTGCGGCAGGATCCGTGGTGGCTTATTGCCTGGGTATAACCCTGGCAGATCCTATCCGATACGGTTTGTTGTTCGAGCGTTTTTTAAACAAGCAAAGGAAATCCCTGCCCGATATAGACATAGACTTTGCCGATGACGGACGCTGGAAGGTATTGCAATACGTAGAAAATAAATACGGCAAAGACCATGTTTCCCATGTCATTACATTCGGGACCATGGCAGCACGCAGTGCCATAAAGGATGTAGCCCGGGTACAACGGTTGCCCTTGGCCGAAGCAGAACGGCTGGCCAAGCTTATCCCCGACCGGCTGCCCGAGAAAGACGGACGTCCCCAGAAGATCAACATTGATAATGCCCTGAAATACGTACCCGGGCTGCAGGAAGCCTTGAATTCAGAAGACCCCCTGCTCAGCTCCACCCTGGAATATGCGCGGAAACTGGAAGGTTCGGTCAGGAACACCGGGGTGCATGCCTGTGCCATTATCATAGGCCCCGAAACACTTACCAACCACATACCTCTTTCCACTGCCAAAGACAAAGACACGGGAGAGGACATCCTGGTATCCCAGTACGAAGGTTCGCTGATAGAACAGGTGGGCATGTTGAAAATGGATTTCCTGGGACTCAAAACGCTCAGTATTCTCAAGACCGCCGTGGAAAACATTAAAGCCAACCACAACATAGAAATTGATGTTAACGACATCCCTCTTACCGATGGACCCACATATGATTTATTCAGCCGGGGCGATACGGTTGGCGTATTCCAGTTTGAAAGCGATGGCATGCGTAAATGGCTTCGCGAGCTCAAACCTACCTGCCTGGAAGACCTCATAGCAATGACTGCACTCTACCGTCCGGGCCCCATGGAATACATTCCAGATTTCATTGACCGTAAACACGGGCGTAAAACCATCACTTACGACCTGCCTCAAATGGAAAAATACCTGAAAGAGACCTACGGGATCACCGTATACCAGGAACAGGTAATGCTTCTTTCACAGGAACTGGCCGGTTTTTCAGGGTTTGACGCCGATCAGTTACGTTATGCTATGGGTAAGAAAAAAAGGGGCGAAATGGAAAAACTTCGCGTTGAGTTCCTGAAAGGCGGAACGGACCGGGGTATTGATGAATCCATTCTGAAAAAGATATGGGTGGACTGGAGCGCTTTTGCCCAATATGCCTTTAACAAGTCCCACGCTACCTGTTATTCCATACTCAGTTATCAAACAGGCTATCTTAAAGCCAATTATCCGGCTGAATTTATGGCTGCGGTTCTGTCCAGGAACAGGGACAATATAGATGAAGTATCAAAGTTCATGGACGAATGCAAACGTATGGACCTGAACGTTCTGGGCCCGGACGTCAATGAATCAATGCACGACTTTACCGTGAACAAAAAAGGAGATATCCGCTTTGGTATGGCCGGGATCAAAGGGGTCGGATACGGGGCAGTAGAAAATATTATCCGGGCCCGGGAACAGGACGGACCTTTCAAAGATATTTACGATTTTGCTGAACGCATAAACCTCAACACCTGCAACAGGAAAGCGCTTGAGAGCCTTGTATATGCAGGGGCTTTCGATTCCCTTAAAGAAATTAAAAGACATCAATTTTTCCTGCCCTGTAACAAAGACGGAGTATTTCTGGATAGTCTGATGCGTTACGGCATCATGGTCCAGGAAGAAAAGAACAGGGATGTTTCCAGTCTTTTTGGAGAAGGAACCGAGTCTTTGGCTCCCCCGGAAAGACCCGCCCCGCCACATATGACGCTGGAAGTGCCCGAAGATTTCCTGAAAAAGGAAAAGGAAATGGTGGGCATTTATCTCTCTTCCCATCCGCTGGACAGGTTTTCATTTGAAATGAAGCACTTTACCTCTCATTCCCTGCAGGATATTGCCGAAATATTGGAAAAGGCTCAAAGCGAAGAAAATTTTCCTTCCCGGGAAGTGCGCCTGGGAGGACTGGTGACCAACGTGACCTCTGCACTTGCCAAAAACTCGGGACGTCCCTGGGGAACTTTCACCCTTGAAGATTACACATCAACCCGCAAATTTACTCTTTTTGGAAAAGAATACGAACAATTCCTGCCCTATATGCGTCAGGGAGAAGCTTTGCTTATGAAGTGTTCGCTTCAGGAGCGCTTTTCGTATAAAAAGAAAAACGGGGCTGTTCAGGATAAAGGCCCAAAAGAAAAAGAGATCCGGATATTGGGGATCTCTTTGCTGGCAAATGCCAAGGAAGAGCTTAACGCCCTGACCCTGACCCTGGATGTTGAACAGATCAATGATTCCTTTCGTCAGGAACTGGTAAGCATACTCGCCGGTAATCCGGGTAAAATAACCGTACATTTTTTCCTTAAAGATAAGGGAAACAGGATGGCTGTTAAGCTTTTTTCACGTTCCCACAGGATAGATCTGACACCGGAACTTCTGGGCTGGATCCAAAAGAAAAACATAGAATTTACAGTGGAATAACCCTGTTTAATCCACCCAGTGACTCATCATTTCAAGGTCTCCGGGATAGGTGATCTTGCCGTTTTTTTCGTCTCCCTGCACAATATGGATCTTTTCCCGGTGCATATAGCGTCTTACCACTCCGCAATCATCTGTCGCGGAAAAAGCAGGCCCGGCAAGGGCAAATTCATATGCTTTCTTTAACACAGAGATACGAAATGCCTGGGGAGTCTGGGCTCTCATAAATAAATCCCTCTCGGGGACTCTAATTACGTGTTCATTGGCCGGTCCCGTAAAAAACAACGTATCTGTAATGGGAACAGCTACCCCAACAGCCCTGTGTTCCCTGAGGGAAGCTACTACATCCGTTATGATCCGGGCACTGACCAGCGGACGGGCGGCATCATGCAAAATAATGTTGTCTTCCGGCCTGTTTGCTAAAGCTTTTACGGCAGCCAGTGAAGACTGGTAGCGCTCTTTTCCGCCTTTCAGAATGTCTGTAACTTTTTTCCACCCGTTATCAGACACCATCTTGCTTACCCTGTTTATTTCTTCAGGGTCTACCACCAGAGCGATCTGATCAATATCCGGATGGTTTTCAAAGGCATCTACAGCTCTTTCCAAAACCAGCCTTCCTTTTAATTCCATGTACTGCTTGGGAACGGGCGTCCCGTGACGGGAGCCGCGCCCGGCTGCCATGATCACTGCTATGTTGGCTCTTTTTTTCATTTAAAATCCTTCACGAACGGTCCCAGATCGTCTCCGAAATCAATATTGAAACCATCTGCCTGACCTGTTTTTTCATTGATCAAAAATGTCATGTCAAATGATTCGTCACGTGCATGGAAATGAAACGTGTTCCCGTTCACATGTTCCAGTAAAGCATCTATATCATTTATCTGTAAACGAAGATCTCCGTTTTCTTCGTACACGGACGCAGGCCCGAACAATTCCTTGAAATACAATCCCGTATATAAATTTATTTCAAGAGGTTGCACCACGTCTTCTTTAACTTTTGGTTTACGTTCTCTGGCGGGCTGCATGTATTCTTCGTATATTTTTGTTATCCAGTCCGAATCCACTCCGCGGTACATGTCAATGATCTGCCGGACAATGGCTGTCTGGGGAGAAGTAGTGGAGCCCTGGTTCATCAGAACACTGACACCCAGGTTCATTTCCGGAACCAATACCACCCAGGCTGTGTATCCGCCTGCAAGGCCCGTATGGTTTATAAGTTTGCCCTGTACGCCCTGTTCCACACGCCAACCCTGGGCATAAAGGACTACCCGTTCTTCATCCCAGGAACAGATTGTCTGGGGACTGAATAAATAATCTACAGTTTTCTCTGTAAGGATCTGCTGCTCGCCGAATTTTCCTTTGTTCAGCCACATCTTCATCCATTGCCCCATGTCGTATGCATTGCACATGATAAACGCTGCCGGGGAAACCGCTTGCATCCAGTCGTAAGAATCTTCCCTGTCGTCTCTTGGTGTAAGTTTTAATCCCTTATCGGTTTTACTAAGATGGTATCCGTAGGCAAAATTTTCTGCAGAGAAATAATGATCTTTTCCTGTAGTGGAATGTTCCATTTGGAGGGGTTTGAAAATGTTTTCTTCTACGGCTTCTTCCCAGGTCTGTCCTGTATATTTTTCTATAATACGTGCGGCTATGGTATAAAGGGCATTGCAATAAGCGTATGTAGTCCTGAAACTGTAAGTGGGTTTCACCAGGCGGAACATTCTGTAAAGATCATCCCTCCCGTAACCCAAAGCAGGAATAACATCCATGGCTTGTGGCTGAAATCCCGTTTTATGGTTCATAATGTCCTGAACCAAGTAATTTTCCGTAACCCAGGGATCATATAACCTGAAATCCGGAAGATGATCTATAACCCGGTCTGTCCATTTAATGTACCCCCTGTCTACCATCATACCCAGCAAAGCGGCGGTAAAGGCCTTGCTGGTGGATGCATTGACAAACAAGGTATATTTATTGGCAGGGGCAGATCCTTTTTCAGCTCTCAGAGACCCCAGACCGTCGGCATAAACGGTTTCACCATCTTTGACCACGGTCAGGGCCATAGCTGGAACATTCCATTTTTTTTGGACCTGTATGGCTATCTTCCTGATTTCCTTAATGTAAGGCGCCTCCTGGGCTTGTTGTGCCAGTAATGAAAAACTGTTGGTAATCAGAAAAAAAACGAGAGTTGTAAAACTGATGATTTTCATGATTTCTGTTTTTTAATATGTAAAAGTACAAAGAAATACTTAATTTTACCCGGTATGCGCGTTATTTTCACCAATATCCGGACTGGGGAGCAGATCAACAATTTGTGCAAAATGGCACATTTGATCTGGAATGAAGCTTATGCCAACATGCTCGCAAAAGAACAGCGGGAGTATATGCTCGAAATGTTTTTTACCCCTGCCGTTATTGAAAACCAGATCAAAAAGGAAGGCTACGTATATCGATTTGTCCTGACAGATGATATCCCGGTGGGATTCTTTGGCGTTTGTCCCGGGCTTGAAGGCAACTCTCTTTTTTTAAGTAAAATATATCTTTTTAAAGAACACCGGGGAAAAGGGCTGTTTGAAAAATGTATGGACCAGATCGTTCTTGTGGCCCGTCATTACGCCCTGCCGGCTATCCGCCTGCACGTAAACAAAAACAATCACAGGGCCATAAATGCATACATCCGGTTCGGTTTTCAGATCACCGAATCGGATGTATTCGACATTGGGCGCGGGTATGTGATGGATGACCATATTCTGGAATACGTCATCCCTGACTGAGCCGGCCTTTATTTGGTTACTTTTTTGTGCTCTTTTTTTATTTCCGAATTCCTTCCGTGTTTCCACAGGTCATATACAACAGGTGTAGAGATGGCTACCGATGTGAACGGGCATATTGCCACACCTATTGCAAGTCCTACGGCAAAACCGCGGATCACTTCCCCACCGAATATGGCAATGGCAAGCAATACTACGATGGTTGTAACGGATGTATTGACCGTACGGGACAACGTGGAATTCAAGGCTTCGTTAATATTTTCTTTCAAATCCCGTTTTGGATATAAAGTCCTGTATTCGCGTATCCTGTCAAAGATGACCACCGTATCGTTCAGGGAATAACCAATAATTGTCAGAATTGCCGCTATGAATTGCTGATCCACATCCAGGGTGAAGGGCAATATTCCGGTAAAGATAGAGAAGAAGGACATCACAAAAACAGCGTTGAAAATCAATGACACCAGACCTCCCGTTCCCCAGACCCAGTTGCGGAAGCGGGCCGCAATATAGAGGAATATAGCCAGACAGGAGAGCAGGATGGCAATGACGGCATCGCGCTGAATATCGCTTGCTACCGTGGGCCCTACTTTTTCCGAACTGATGATCCCGTTAGGATTGTCCATGGTGGAAAGGAAATCTTCCAGCGTTACGGGATTTATATAAAATTCTTTTACGGCGTTGAAAAGCATTTCATCTACCAGCTCATCGGCTTCCGTGCTTTCATCTTCTATCATGAATTTTGTAGTGATACGCATTTGGCTTTTACCGCCGAATTCTTTCACTTCCACACCGCCTTCAAAAGCTTCTATCACGTTACCGCGAACTGCTTCTGCAGATACTTCCTGGTCAAAACGTACCACATAGGTTCTGCCCCCGGTAAAATCAACTCCGTAAGTAAACCCTTTGGTGAATATAAAGGCCATACCCACAACAATTACAGAGATCCCAATGATGTAAAAAGTTTTACGTTTTTCTATGAATTTGATCTTTGTGTGCTGCAGGAATTCACGGGTGTATTTATTGTCAAAAGTAATGGGTTTGTTTCTTGCCAGGCGTCTTTCAAACAGCAGTCTAGTTATGAAGATGGATGTCAGCAGAGAGGTAATGATACCAATTACAAGGGTGGTGGCAAAGCCCTGAACGGGACCCGATCCGAACAGCATCAGGATGATACCTGTGATCAGGGTGGTAATGTTTCCGTCCAGGATAGCAGAGTAAGCATTTTTGTAACCGTCTGCAACTGCCAGGCGAAGGGCTTTTCCGGATCGCAATTCTTCTTTGATGCGCTCGTAAATGATCACGTTTGCATCAACCGCCATACCCAGGGTCAGCACTATACCGGCAATACCGGGCAATGTAAGTACAGCCCCGAACGATACGAGAGCCCCGAACAGGAACAGCACGTTACAAATAAGGGCTGCCGCAGAGATCAGGCCGGCACGGTTGTAGAAGAATATCATATAGGCCAGTACCAGCATGAAGGCAATGGCAAAAGAGAACAAACCGGCGGTGATGGAACGGGAGCCCAATGAAGGACCTACCACACTTTCCTGCACAATGCTTGTAGGTGCGGGAAGTTTTCCGGATTTTAAAACGTTTACAAGGTCATCTGCTTCATCCGAGGAAAATTCTCCTGTAATCTGGGAACGCCCCCCCGTAATTTCAGTATTTACCCTGGGATAGGAATAAACCATTCCATCCAGTACAATGGCTATGCATTTGCCAATATTGTCGGCCGTCATGCGTGCCCATACCCTTGCGCCTTCTGCATTCATACCCATATCTACGGAAGGATATCCGCCGCCTGTCTGGTCAAATTGTTTGTTGGCATCGGTTATCACACCGCCATCCAACGGAGCCTGGCCGTCGCGTGTGTTTACTTTGATGGCTATCAGTTCGTAATAAACTTCGTTTACCTTATCGGCTTTTACAGTCCACAGGGGACGCAGATCTGCCGGAAGAACAGCCTGTACCTGCGGCATGTTCAGCCAGGTGTTTATGAGTGCGGTATCGCGGTAATGTGCCCGGCCAAGACTGGGCCCCGGGGCTAATTGTCCGTTATAAACGTTGGGATTAAGGACATTGAACAAGGGGTTCTGTTTGGCCCATTGCGTCATGTCTTCAGACAGGGAATCCTGCTGGGCCAATTGAGCCAGCAGATCATCGGCTTCTTCTGCTTCTTCCCCGGCAACTTCTTCTGTCGTGGTATCGGCAGATGTAATATCGGCAATGTAATCGCGAATGACACGGTTGGCTTCTTCCAGTGCGGGATATACCTCTGAATTTTCATAAGTTTCCCAGAATTCCAGGGAAGCTGTTCCCTGAAGTAGTTTACGCACACGTTCCGGTTCTTTGACTCCGGGTAATTCCACCAGAATCCTGCCCGTGGTTTCCAGGCGCTGGATGTTTGGCTGTGTAACACCAAAACGGTCAATACGATTACGCAATACGTTAAAGGAATTGGCCATGGCCGACTCGGCCTCGTTCCGGATAATGCGGATTACTTCTTCGTTGGTGGTCTCGGGTTTAATGCGTTCCCGCATGTCGTAAGTTCCGAAAACCCTGGAAAGCCGTTCTCCAGGGGCGACCTGATCCCAGGCCTGGGCAAACAGGCTGACATAGTCTGCGCGGGATCCTTCCCGGACGTTTTGATTGGCCAGGGCAATGGCCTGATTGAACAAGGGGTCTTCGCTGTAATCTGCCAGGGCACGGATAAGACTTTCCAGCTTAACTTCCATCATCACGTTCATGCCGCCCTTCAGGTCAAGACCAAGACTGATCTCTTTTTCCTTAACTTGTTTGAAGGTAAATCCCAGGTATACTTTTTCCAGGGTTATGGAATCAATGTAATAACTTTCTTTGGCGTTTCTCAGTGAATCCAGGTAGAAAGCCTGGTCAAGTTCGCTGATACCGGCATATTCCGGTGTTTTTTGAACCGCTGTAACTGCCTTTTCGGCATAAGTAGCCGCTTTGTTTTCCTGAATCTTGGTTACCGCAGTAAAAGATAACTGGTAAAGACAAGCAGCTGCGATGAGTATCGCCACCAGACGGATGGCACCTTTACTTTGCATAATCTTATTATTAATTATTTGTATAAGTCAGGTAAAATAGGGTGCAAATGTAATATTTTTTCCCTAATTAATTAACTTTGTGGTTCGCATTTGCCTTTTTATGCCGGATAAACTTCTCATAAAAATCTATTTGTTTGTGGGTCTTATGTTTCCCACATCTTTTATATATGCCCAATTGTCTCTTGCCGATACGTTATTCCGGGAAGGAGAACGGTTGCGCATTGATTATGAATTTGAACGCGCCCTGGAAGCGTATATCCGGGCCATCAGTTTGTCCGATGATTCGCTATTCACCGCCCGTGCCGAAGAACGTCGCGTTTTTTGCGAAAATGGGCTCATACTGAGCAATTACGTGGTCAAACCCCGGGTGTTGGGACGCACCGCAGTTCCCATTGTGGATTTTCCGCTATATTATGACCTGGCAACTTCAGGATCCTGGGCGTTGACTCCCGATTCAATTCTGGCCCTGGTAAACGACAGGGGATCCGACCCTCAGCCTTTGTTTTACCGTCCAAGGCTGGAACGAATGGTTTTTTCGGCCAGGGACACCACAAAAGACTCGGCTTTCGACATTTATATGATCCGGCGAAAAGACACGCTGGCCTGCGACAGTGTGTTCTGGGAGCCTCCGGTCCGGCTGGGATCTCGTATCAACTCCCGGGGAAATGAACGGTTCCCGATCTTGAGTGTCGATGGGAACACGTTGTATTTCAGCTCGGACGGACTCCCCGGCATGGGAGGAATGAGTTTGTATGTAAGTCAGTGGAATGAAGATGAACAAAATTGGGAAGTTGCCCAGAATATGGGCATCCCGTTTTCCTCAACTTCCAACGATCTGCTATACATGCTTGCCGATGATTCCCGGTTTTTTTACTTTGTATCGGACCGGGCTGCACCGGCGGATTCCATGATCCTTTACAAAGTGGCGTACGAAAGCTCTCCCGTAAAAGTACGTCCGGCTTCCGTTGCCGAATTGAGGAAAATCGCATCTCTGCCTGTGTCCCAAGAGGAAAAAGAGGCGGCACAACAAGCGGCAGAACCTGTACCCATGGGTGATAATTCCCGTATTGTTCCCGATTCGGTACTGCAAAAAACGCAACAGGCCACGCAGCATTATGCGAAATTGGTCAAAACGGTCCGGGATCTGACATTGCGTATTAGGGAACATGAACGTAAACTGGACAGTATGCGGGTTTTGTACGGATCGTTTTCGCGTGAAGAAGACAGGCAGGCAATCGCAAATACTATACGGGAAGAAGAATTCCTGATGATGGACCTTCAGGAAACCTTGCGTTACACACAACGGTCTGCACGGGATATTGAAGATATGTTCCTGTCATACGGAGTACTTCCTCCATTGGCGGGACCTTCCGGCGACACGCTCAAAAGTGAGACTGTCACAAACCACACGGGTCATACAGGGCCTTTCCATCCCCTGAAACAAGCATATATTTCCCTGGAAAATCATGTTTTTTTAGCCCCGCTTCCGGAAATTCCGGCTATTGACCTGACCTTTCGCATTGGAGAGGAATCAGAGATCGTGCCCTGGGAAAATGAACCCATGGGTCTTTATTACCGGATCCAGTTATTCACCATGACACGGCAGGTTTCTACGGATCAACTGAAGGGGATCAGTCCCGTCTTTGAAGTCCGGGCCGGCAACCGTTACGTTTATTATGCCGGACAATTCTATACGTACGATGACGCTATGGGGGCGTTGTCCGTCGTACGCCGGCAGGGTATCAGGGGTGCAATCCTTGTAGCTTATTACCAAGGCAAATCCATTCCGGTCCAGGAAGGCCGCAGGCGGGAAACCGAAAACAGGACAGCACCTGAAGGTGCAGTGGCCTTCCAAATATTCCTGGGCACCGGAGAAATTCCTCCCGGATTGGTATCTTTGGTGAGTGAACTGTCAGACAAGGATATCATCAAAGTCGTTACCGATACACGCACGGATTATTTCATCGGGCCGTTCAGCACCCTTTCAGAAGCCACCAACCTTGCCTCGGCATTAAAGAAAAAAGGCTTTGCCGGGGTAGAAGTACAAAAAGCAACAAATTAAAATACAACTATATGGGATTAATTATTACGCTTATTGTCATTGGCCTTCTTCTGTTGATCGCCGAGATGATTGTCATACCAGGATTCGGTATAGCCGGCATCCTGGGCCTGGCCAGTATCATAGGTGCTATTGTTTTGGCGTTTACGCAATTCGGGACAATAACCGGGTTTATCGTTTTGTTCGGAGCTCTGGTCGTCTGCGGTATTCTGATATATTTTGTCCTTCGTTCCAAGACCTGGCGAAAGATCACACTCAAAAAGAGTATTGAAGACAAAGCCACTAAAAGTCCTTCCGAACAAGGCATCACAGTTGGTATGGAAGGAGTCAGCCTAACACGTCTCAACCCTACCGGGAACGGCCGTTTTGGTGATATCACGGTGGAAGTACGCTCTGCTCAGGAACTTATTCCTCCCAAAACGCCCATAAAGGTCGTTTATATCGAGGGATTGAGTATATTTGTATCTCGCATAGAAATCAATTAAAAAAAATATTATGTCAACTATTGGTACAACGTTAATGTGGATAGCCATCGGAATCGTTGGTTTTTTCATACTTTTATGGTTCTTCCCTATCACTCTTTGGTTCCAGGCATTGATCTCGGGAGTCCGGATCAACCTGATCCAATTGGTGCTCATGCGTTGGAGAAAAGTTCCCCCCAGCACCATTGTCATGGCAATGATAACCGGTACAAAGGCCGGTCTTTCCCTGGATGCTAATGCCCTGGAGGCCCACTACCTGGCCAAGGGAAATGTAGGTAAGGTGGTCAATGCATTGATCTCGGCCGATAAAGCTAATATTCCCCTGGATTTCAAAATGGCTGCTGCTATTGACCTGGCCGGACGTGACGTGTTCGAGGCTGTACAAATGTCTGTAAACCCCAAAGTGATCAACACCCCACCCGTTTCTGCCGTGGCAAAAGACGGTATCCAGCTCATAGCCAAAGCCCGTGTTACGGTACGTGCCAGCATCAAACAACTGGTAGGAGGGGCAGGTGAAGAAACCATCCTGGCCCGCGTTGGTGAAGGAATCGTTTCCAGTATCGGTTCAGCAGATTCGCACAAATCCGTGCTGGAGAATCCCGATTACATCTCTAAAGTCGTCCTGGAAAAAGGACTGGACTCGGGAACCGCATTCGAGATCCTTTCCATAGACATTGCCGACATTGACGTAGGCAAGAACATCGGGGCCGTCCTGCAAATGGACCAGGCCAACGCCGATAAGAACATCGCCCAGGCCCGCGCCGAAGAACGCCGCGCCATGGCCGTTGCCCTGGAGCAGGAAATGAAAGCATCTGCACAGGAGGCCCGGGCCAAAGTGATCCTTGCCGAGGCAGAAATTCCTCTGGCAATGGCAGACGCATTCCGTAAAGGCAACCTGGGAATCATGGATTATTACCGCATGAAAAACATCCAGGCCGATACAGGCATG
Source organism: Bacteroidales bacterium (assembly GCA_011620605.1). Taxonomy (GTDB): domain Bacteria; phylum Bacteroidota; class Bacteroidia; order Bacteroidales; family UBA932; genus DMER64. The sequence goes on from WOYW01000016.1 coordinate 248,673, forward strand.
CGCGAGGAAATTGCAAAATAAAATAAATTATCTACCTTTGCCCTCCTTAAAAAGCAAAGGTTTGGTGAGGTGGGTGAGTGGCTGAAACCACCAGTTTGCTAAACTGACGTACTCGCAAGGGTACCGGGGGTTCGAATCCCCCTCTCACCGCCAAAGAAATAACAAGCCAACCCCAAAGGGGAAAAGCAAAAAAATAAAAAAACCGCCTTCAAGCTTGCTTGAGCGGTTTTTTGTTTTTTTTGCTTATGCTGCCGCAAGCAGTCTGGCTTGTTTTTCTTTGGCAGGCCCCCCAATTGGGGATCACGGAGCGAAACAACGTGAAGCGGAGTAATCCCCAACCGGGGATCACGGAATGAAGTGAAATGCAGTGACGTAATCCCATCGGGGAACAAAGCCCTATTGCACACTTAATCCTTTACACAACGCACATAAAGCCCATTATCCTTGGTGAAGAAATTGTTCCTGTAAAAATAGATTTCGTCGTAGTAGAGCACCCGGTACCAGGCAGTACTACCGCTTTGCGTAGCGCTCCAAAATGCGATGGTGGCGGTTATGAATTCAAATGTATTATCATCGGCGTACCGGGTCCCTCCCGGAAGGGCCGAGAACCCGGACATGTTTCTGTCTTCGGTATAATCGGTATTACCCGGGACTCCATCATCTTCTGAAGAAAACCATCCATTATCACTTGCCAAAGATTTGGCTATTTTATTACCTTCTGTAGTCCCGTCATAATTGTGGCCGTTGGCAATCAAGTATTCTTCCAATTGTGTCCATTCATCATCACTTGGCAAATGCCACCCTTCGGGGCAGGCCGTCATGGCTGCCGGCCAGTTGTATAACACGCCATAAGTGCTATAATTATACGTTTCTTTGGCTGCCGTCACATCTGTTCCTTCGTATCCAGAGTTTGGTGCGCACGAAATGGAGTTTGGTGCGCCAAAATTTCAGCATGCCAATACAAAGCGTTGTCAATCAGTGTTTTGTGATTTTTAGGTTTTAGTTGGCGCAGTCAAACTCCATTTACCTTGTGTTTAGCAGGACTTTTACCCGGCTTTTCTGGTCAGAGGAGACTTCCCTGACATCTGTCGGGATCGCAGAAGGATCCACTTCTATGGCCAGGTAACATTTTTTTGGAGACAGATCTTTACTTTTGGGAATATAAATCTCTGTAAGAAAATCATAATCCAACACTTCGGAAATGGTCAATAACAGATCTATGTCAATGCTTTTCCGGTGAAAGATATCGTATATGGTTGTGCGGGAACGGTTAATAAGTATGGCAAATTCAGAAATGGACAGTTTACATTCCTTGACTTTCTGCTCAATAATTTTACCAATAAAAATTTCAGACCTGTGATTTTTATTCATGGCTTTATGTGATTTATAATCAGAGCCTTTAATTTAGCCATTTTAACCTTCAAAAGGTACAGTAAATTTGATTTCGGTAGATATTTCTTTGAAATCGGTCAATTTTCAGTCAGATCAGGATCCCGTTTTGTCTCAAAAACTGAATAAAATCCTCTTTTCTGGCACGTGCCACAGGTATCAATGATTTTTCGGAATCATCCATCATCAGGTTCAGTCCGTTATCGTAGATCATTTGCCGGATGTAGTTGATATTAATTAAATGCTGGTTATGGACCCTGTAAAAGAGAGCTTTCCCCTGAAAGAGGTCTTCAAAATACGAGATTCCCTTTGAAGTTAACGTTTTTATAACTTCCTTGTCCGCTTTATAAAACACCTCGGTATAGGCATTATCCGAATGCAACCGGATGATGTCTTTCAATTTCACAAACAGGAAACAGCCCTTATCATAAAGCGCTACTTTTTGCTCTTCGCTGTTGTTTTTAAAATTTTCCAGGAGCGTTTGTATCTTTTTTGCTCCAGTTTTTAGTTTGTAACGCGCCAGTGCCTCTGTCAGTTTGTCCACACTAACAGGCTTTTCAATATAATCAAGAGCTGCCGTTTTTATGGCCCTGATCGCATATTGCTCATATGCTGTAGTAAAGATCACTTCGAAATCTTTTCTTTTTACCATTTCCAGCACATCAAATCCGCTAAACGGCCCCATTTCAACATCCAAAAAAACCAGATGCGGTTTAAGCGTATCTATCTTTTTAACAGCATCCGGCACATTCGTGCAAATAGCTTCTATCTGAACGTTCTTAAAATTCTCATGAAGGATCTTAGCCAGAGATTCGACGTGCATCAAATCATCTTCCACAATTATTGTCTTTATCATGCTGCAAGTATGTAGGGTAGTTGTAAAGAGACCAAAGTCCCTGTTGTATTGTTTTCTTCATTGTTTAGATCCCCTATGGAATAGGAATACTCCGAACGCGTCATCTGGTTAATCAGCCGCAATCTGTCTTCAGTCAGTTTCAGGCCGAGTGATTCTTTTTTAAAGCCCGAGACAGACATTTGGTCTTTCTTTGTTGAAAAGCCAATGCCGTTATCCGTGATCTCGCAATGCAGCTTTCCCTCTTCGGCCTGCAGCCTGATCCGGATGTGGTATTCTTTGCCGTCCTGCACAAATCCATGTTTAATGGAATTTTCCACGAAAGGCTGCAGGATCAGAGGCGGCACCATGGTTGTCACGGGATCTATCTGGCTGTCCGTTTCAATACTATATGAGAAATCATGCGTATGCCGCATTTTTTCCAGGTCCATATACAGACGCAAAATGTCCAGTTCCCTTTCCAACGGGATCTCTTTTTTGCTCATGCCCTCCAGCATCATGCGGATCAAATCGGAAAATTTCCTTAAACAGGTCATGGATTCCTTTACTTTGGACTGACCAAGCAGGTATTCCACCGTATGCACGCAATTGAAAATAAAATGAGGGTTTAACTGGAAATTGATGGCTTTCATATTCGTTTCCACCAACTGACGGCTTAACTCCGCTGCTTCCTGTTTCAAACGTGCCTCTTCCTTCTTTTTCCTGTTCCTGTAACTGATCAGTATGTAATAAGTAATAACCCCACCGGCTAAAAAGATCAAGACAAAACCAATAATTAAAAACATTTTCTCTCTTTTCTCCTGCTGCAGTTTCTGCTCCCGCACCTGCTCATTCAGAGTCAGAATATCTATCTGGGTTCTCTGGTATTCCCTTTCTGTATTGGCCAGTTGCAGGTTCTGCCGGAATTTTTCATGCTCTATGGCAGCCTGCATCAGTTCCAGATTGGCTATACGGTGCTCCTGAGTCAGTTTATCCAGGTCATGCTGTCTTTTCTCTTTTTCCAGGTTCAATAACGCTATTTCTTTTTCTTTCTTCTCCGAATCGTATTTCTCCTGCATTTCTGCTATTGCCCTGACTGTTTGTTCATTGAAAACAGAATCTTTTAATGCGATATACTTTGCCAAATACACATCAACACTGTCCGGTTCATTTAAACGGGCAAACAACCTCACATATCCCTGGAACAAACGAGACAAGTTGTTTTTGTTTTCACTTTTGTACATTATCAGTTCTGCTTTTTTGCAATATTTCAGAGCCGTTTGATAATCCTTTTTTGCATAATAAATATCAGATATACCACATAAATAAAAATCGATATCTGCTTTGTCTCCTGATTCATTGGCATGGTCAAGACATTTTTGTAAAGTCTCCAACGCTTTGTCAAATTCTTTCTTTTCACAATAGAGACGTCCAAGTTGTCCATTTATAAGATTTACAAAATAGTCATTCCCCAACGCGGATAATATGTCCAGGGCTTCCTCTAATGCCTCAATGGATTTCCCGGGTTCTCCTGATTCATCATAAACAAGTGCCAACCTGTACAACGACACCCCTATACCGTTCTGATCACCCATTCTTTCAAATATTTCCTTTGCTTGCTGAGCGTATTGTATTGATTTATCATATTGCTTTAATTGTCTGTAGACTGAAGATATGTTTACAACAGAATATGCCATGTAATATTCTTCGTGGTTTTCTTCAAAAATAGTATTGGCTTTGAGATAGTATTGAAGTGCCTGTTCATAATCCGATTTCAAGTTATGGATATTTCCTATCCACACATACCCGCTTGCCAGGCTGATCATTTCTCCTGCATTCAGATAGATATCATTTGATTTCATACGCAGATCCAGTGCCTTGTCAAATTCTCCCTTGTGAACCAGTATCATACTGATATTATCCACGGAACTTGCAATACCCAGGGTGTCGTCAATAGCTGTAACCACATCCAAACGCTTTTCAAAGTGAACCATCGCAGAATCAAATTTTCCCATACTATGATAAGCAATTCCAATTTGGTTCAGACAAATGCTTATTCCTTTGTCCGATCCCAATTCCTTTGATAATTCCAATCCCTGCTCTGCATATTCAAGAGATATTGAAAGATCAATATTTTCGTAAAGTTCTGATAAAGTGTTCAACGCCATTACTTTTGTTAAATCAGCAGGTGCATTCTCTATAACATTGATCAACGAATCAATTTTCTGCTGCTGGGCGTGCAGTTTCCCTGAAACCGGACAGAACAAAAACAGAAACCAGAATAGTGAAAAAACTATTTTATTCATAAAAAATTTACACGGATAATTCTAATAAATCTAGTGTTTGTATGGTTTCCAGAACAGAATAAACGCTCGTATTATATTGCAACTAATTTCAGCACAATATAAAAGTTCTTAAAATTGGACAAATTTCCGGTATGAAACAATATTAACGTGTCGAAAAAACAAACGTTATTGTTTGTATTTTCTGACACTTACGCATTTATATCTAAATTCTTGCTACACGTTTTGCTGCCCTAATGGCATACCTGCACTCTGGCAGATATTTTGTACCTTTAGTGATCTTACTCAACGCGCAAAAGCGTACATTACTAAATATCTAACATAAACAAATGGAAAAAGACTGGTTACAAAATAAAGATTCATTCCCCGAATTTGACGTCAGACCTATAAAAGGAAACTTTCTGCCTGCAATCATAAAAAAAGCAAAGGCCGTAGAAAAAAACGGCGGGATCACCATCATTCAGAATTTCGAGCCTATACCACTGTATGGGTCCATGAAAAATCTGGGGTTTGAATATTTCACAGAAAAAAAAGAAGAAGGACTTTATCACAGTTATTTCTTCCGGAAGGAAATCCTGTACAAAGCCGATGAAGAGCTTCCGCTCAAACCTATTGTCATGCCTCGTTATGCCGAGATCGATCCCGCACTGGCCGGTTTGACGGTAAATTTCTGGGACAATATCTGGAATAAGGAGAATCCCGCCATTGAACTCAAATACAAACTGTTATTGTCTTTGACAAATGCCGTGGGCGCCGGAAGGATCAGGCAGGTAACCAGGGAATTGGTCATTTTTCCTCGGAAATTGCGCAATCTTCACTCTTTAAGGCATACAGACTCATTAAAGAAATGGAAAAATCGGGAAAAACGCATAGCGAGATCATGGCTGTTATGACAGAAAAATTCAGCGAAAAGAACCCGGAAACGGGATTTAATAATTAAAAAACACAATTATGAGAACACTACTACTGACACTTAGCCTTGTCCTGGCAGGATTGCTGGGCAAGCCATATTCCCTTAACGCACAAATCACATCCCAGAGTTTTGTTTTTCAAGACCTTCCTTATGATTACGATGCATTGGAACCCTACATAGACGCAACCACCATGGAGATCCATTATTCGCGTCATCACAGGGCGTATTACAACAATTTTTTGAATGCCGTTAATGGCACCGGGATGGAAAAAATGGCCATAGAAGACATTTTTGGCAACATCAGCTCATACCCTCCGGCAGTAAGAAACAACGGAGGCGGTTATTACAACCACACCCTGTTTTGGGAGAACATGACTCCCCAGACAGGCGGAAAACCCTCCGGAAAACTGGAAAAAGCCATTAAAAAAACATTCGGGTCCACAGAAGCCTTCAAAGAAGTGTTTGCAAAGGCAGGAGCCACCCGCTTTGGAAGCGGCTGGGCCTGGTTGAGTCTGGACAAACAGGGCGACCTTTTTGTCAGCTCCACCCCAAACCAGGACAATCCTTTGATGGATTTGGCCGAACAGCGGGGAATTCCCCTTTTGGCAATGGACGTCTGGGAGCACGCATATTACTTGAAATACCAAAACAAACGAGCCGACTATATTGAGGCTTTTTGGAATGTTATCAATTGGAAAGAAGTAGAAAAACGATATGAAAAAGCTCTTAAACAGCTGAAATAAAACCATAAACGAACCCTATGGGACATCTGGACTATGGTGCCGTTGGAAATTGCCGTTCAGCGGCGCTTATTTCAAAAGAAGGCAGTATTGACTGGTTTTGCTTCCCGGATTTTGATTCTCCGTCCATTTTTTCCAGGATCCTGGATCAAAAAAAAGGCGGGCATTTTGCTATCATAACGGATCAACCCTGTGAGATCACCCAGGAATATGTGAAGCACACCAATATACTGTCCACAACATATTCCACAAAAGACGGGGTATTTCAGGTAGTAGACTTCATGCCCAGATTTAAGATCGGGGAAATGAACAGCTATTACCTGCCTCCCGAACTTTACCGGATGATCCGCCTTATAAGCGGGAATCCTCGTATTCGGGTTCAATACAGACCCGTGTTCAATTACGCCAAAGACAAAGTTGAACACCGATCCGGGAAAACCTACATAAAAACCGTTGACCGGAAAAGCAGCCGTAATGCCATCTATTTGTATTCCAACCTGGATTATGATCTTATTTTAAACGAAAAATCAATAGAACTTCAGGAAGACGCCTTCTTGATGATCTCCTACAACCAGAAACTAATCAAGATCTCGCAATCACGCGTAGAACTGGAATACAACAGGACCCTGGTATACTGGCTGGACTGGACCAACCGGTCCAAAAAATTCACCCTGTTCAATGATATCATTGAACGCAGTATGCTTATCTTAAAGCTTTTATCATACCAAAGATCCGGTGCGGTACTGGCTGCCCTGACCACGAGTATTCCCGAGGTTATTGGCAGGGACCGAAACTGGGATTACCGGTTCTGTTGGCTGCGGGATGCTTCCATGTCTATTAAAACCCTAGTCACACTGGGCCATAAAGGAGCGGCCAAACGCTTCATGGAATTCATCAAGAGTATTTTGAAGTCTAAGGACGAGAGTTTCCAGATCATGTACGGCATACGCGGAGAAAGAGCCCTAAAGGAAAAGACACTCCCTTACCTGACCGGTTTTGCCGGGTCCAAACCGGTCCGCATAGGAAACGCCGCATTTTCCCAGAAACAAAACGATTCCCTGGGATACCTGATGGATATGATCTATCATTACTATCTCTATTTCCCCGGCACGCTGGATGAAATTGAAGAAATGTGGGAAGTAGTCAAAGGGATCGTCAAGACGGTGATCTCCCAATGGCGCAAACCCGATAACGGTATTTGGGAAATCCGCGGGGAACCGAAACATTTTTTGATCTCAAAAGTTATGTGCTGGGTAGCCATGGACCGGGCAATAAGCATCGCCCAATTGCTTGATGAACCCGGATACGTGGAAAAATGGAGCGATATTGCACATCTGATCAGGGAAGAGGCACTGGAAAAAGGATGGAAAGAATCAATCGGCAGTTTTTCCCAGGCCTACGAAAACTCGGACCTGGACGCCTCATTACTGCTTATGGAAGATTATGGGTTTATCAGCGCCGATGATCCCCGTTTTGTAAAAACGGTAAATGCCATTGAACAGGGATTGATGCACAACGGTCTTCTTTTCCGCTACCGGAACCACGACGGACTGGGGATCCCCTCCTCGGCTTTCACAATATGCAATTTCTGGCTGGTCAAGGCACTTTTCAGGATCGGCAGGCGGGAAGAAGCACTCTCTATGTTCGAGCATTTGCTAACCTATTCCAATCACCTGATGCTTTTCAGCGAAGATCTGGATTTTTACACGGGCGAACAATTGGGCAATTACCCGCAGGCATATTCCCACCTGGCCATCATAGAGACTGCCAGGCTTTTTGCCGAGGAAAAAACGCTCTCGCGTTTTCTGCGCCCCTGATCAGCGACTGAGATTTTTCAGGAAGGGGATCACTTCGGACTGTGAAAGCATGTAATACCTTGCCCGTTCCGAGACCGAGCCGATCTTTATGGTATGTGCCCTTTTTGGCAAAGCCCTGAAGGTGTCTTCATCGGTCACATCATCGCCCATGGCCAGAATAAAATCGTATTTATCCTTGCGCAACAGTCTTTTTGCCTCGGAGCCTTTGGAAAATACAGGGGGTTTTATTTCCACGATCTTATTACCCTGCATGATTTGCAGGTTCAGGCGCGTACAAGGGCCAATAAGGGCGTTAACCAATTGCTGTGTCCTGAGCGAGGCCATCCAGGCATCTACATTGCGGTAATGCCACACCAAGGCGGTTTCCTTAACTTCCAGTGTAGAATTGGGCGTTTTTTCCAGGAACGACTGTATGATCTCCATGATTTCCCGGTTCCAGGTAAAAGGCTCTTCAATGCGGTGCCATATGCCTTTTTCTTTGTAAAAAGCGCCGTGTTCGGCAGCCATATCCAGTGGCAGGGCCCCCATCCAGTCTTCCAGTGTGGTATGATCCCTTCCGCTGCTTATGACCACTTTGTTCTTTTGGTCCGAGGCCAGTTGTCGCAGGATCTCCAGGATTTCCGTGGTCGGGTAGGCATCTTCCGGTTTCTTTTTATATGGGGATAACGTCCCGTCGTAATCCAGTATAATGAGTCGTTTGGAAGCTCTTCTATAAGAGCGGCGTATCAGGGTAATATTGGCCGCGGTAATCTGTTTCATGTCATTTTCCAGGTTCTTCTTTCGAATGGCAAGTAATTGTTTTATAAAAAGGTCTGCCCATTTGTCTACCGTGTTGACAGACACTACTTTTTGCATTCTCTTTAAAGCCTGTATCTGTTCTTTTTCAGGCATCTTAAGCGCCGTTAGCAGTGCGTTGCTTATTTGGTTTACATCATTTGGATTAATGATCAATGAATCTGACAATTCCGTTGAAGCACCTGCCATTTCACTTAAGATCAAAACACCGGGGTTATTCCTCTTGGTGGCCACATATTCCTTCGCTACCAGGTTCATGCCATCCCGCAGGGGAGATACCAAGGCTATATCGGCTATGTAATACAAGGCAACCAGTTCTTCAAAAGTAAGTCCGTGATAAAAATAATGGATGGGAGTCCAGTTAAGCGTGGAATACCTTCCGTTTATAGCCCCTATGGCCTCGTCAATGTTTTTCTTCAGCTTGGCGTAACGGACCACATTGCTCCTGGAAGGCACCACCACCATTGCCAGTGAAACTTTTTCGTGAAACCCGGGATTGTCATCCAGAAAACGTTCAAATCCCTTGAGCCGGTGCATGATCCCCTTACTGTAATCCAGCCGGTCGACCGAGAGGATCAATTTGTAGTTCCCGTATTCCTTACGGAGCCTGTTGGCATTCTTTTTGACTTCCGGGTTTTCTATGGCGTTGTGGTACATCTGGTAATTGATACCCATGGGCAAAGAATCCACCTGTATCAGGCGGTTCCCCTGCAATACCTTATCAAGTTCAAACTGAAGGCCCATGACACGTTCCACCGTACTCACAAAGTGCCTCATGTACCCGTGGGTATGAAAAGCAATCATATCCGCCCCCAGCAATCCGTTCAGGATATCGGCCCGTTCGGGCAGGATCCGGAACAATTCATATGAAGGGAACGGTATGTGATGGAAATACCCGATGCTCAGACCATCCTTGGCATCCCGTAACATTTTGGGCAACAACATCAGCTGGTAATCATGCACCCATATTATATCGCCGGACTGAGCCATTTCACACGCCTTTTCACAGAAAAGTCGGTTTACCTCCCGATATGCTTCCCAGTAACGTGCCTCATATTCTATATAAGTATAAAAATAATGACACAGCGGCCAGATGGTGCTGTTGCTGTACCCTTCATAATAATTCTGGATCTGATCATCGGTAAGAAAAACAGGATGAAAATGCATCTCTTTCAACTGGCGGGTGATCTCTGCTATTTCCTGCGGATCATCCGTAAATATCCCCGGCCACCCCACCCAATGGGTTTCAATGTCCGTTTCCAGCGAAGACAACCCTGTTGCCAGTCCGCCTTCGCTGCGTATCATCCTGATCGTTCCGTCATCTCCTTTCTGTACTCTTACCGGGAGACGGTTCGCTATAATAATTAATTTCATTGCTATGCCTCTATCACAAAATTACAAAAAAATTCCTATCTTCGCAGCCCTAAAGTCTCGGGGTGTAGCGCAGTTGGTTAGCGTTCCTGCTTTGGGAGCAGGGGGTCGCCCGTTCGAGTCGGGCCACCCCGACTTTAAATGGAGTAGGGAGGTGGTGGCGCGGAAGGTTCCACCTCTTCCCTTTTTTTTATCTTTTTTTTATCTTTGTATTATGCCAAACCGTAAAAGACACCGTCGTATGTCAGCCCTTCCACCCATGGAAGGGTACAGACCTTATGGGGTTCCAGGCAGGAACCGCGGATCGGTGGAATTGCTGTTTGAAGAATATGAGGCCATTCGTTTGGCTGATTATGAGAACCTGACACAAGAAGAAGCGGCCCGCAGAATGAATATTTCACGGCCTACCTTTACGCGTTTATACGACAAGGCCCGCAAAAACATAGCCCGAGCCTTTATTGAAAGCAAGAGCATTGTTATCCGGGGCGGGGATTATGAAATTGACAATTACTGGTACCGTTGCCGCCATTGCCACCAGGTAAATTCTTCGCCGGAGCCGGTTGATAATTGCCAAAATTGTCATTCAGACAACATCTTGTCTTTGAACAAAAAAACACCGGACTCACTCAAATGACGGAATCTTTCAAACAACAAGTTCTCAACTGTACACGTTGTGATCTTTGGAGAAGGCAATTCAAACGCAGCCCTTTTACGAAATCCCTATCTAAAAAGAGATACCTGGACGGATTTCAAAAACATTGTCCGTAAATACAGGGAAGTCTCGGATTCCCAACATACCTGCCAGTACGTTTAATCCTTTGTATGTTCCCAGATCTTAAGGTCTATGCAATCAATGCGTGTTGTTTCGTCTTCCAGAGAAACGATCACCCCTGAATGCACTTTGCCCATCATGCAATGAGCCGGAAGGAATTTTACGGTTTGTCCCACTGAAGGACGCATGCCCTCAATTACTCCGCTGAATGAAAGCACCATACAAATCCCTGCCTCAATAACCTTCTCTTCTCGGCCCAACAGTTTTCCCGGGCCGATCACCCACACATCCAGCAATCCGTTATCGATCTCCACAACCCGTGCAAAATGCGTAATGGGGCAACCCAACGGGCGGTAACGGATAACATCGTCCTTAGAGATCTTATTAGCCGAGAAACAGGCCAGCGTTTCGCGACACGACGGCTCCCCGGGCAACGGGTGCAAAAGAAAATCTGCTTTCGCCTTATCTATCAGCCCCACATAAGTCTCTTTTTGCTCAATGTTTGCCGAGTTCAGGATCCCGTTTATTTTTTCAAACTGCTCCTTAAACCGTTCCTGCCTGAAAACCGGGCATCGCTCCGGCATGGCCTTTCTTTCTTTTAAAGCCGAGGCAAAGACCGCGCAATTTACATATCCGCAAGCCCCGCAATTAAATCCCGGCAGCAGGGTCATGAGAGTTTCTTCCTTGATCATGGCTTATTCTCCCTTATATTCCTGTACCCCGTTAATGTGCCGCAGCACACCCCGGTGGTACTTCTTTTCAATATGCATTTCCCCTACGCATAAAGTACATATGGAAAACGGGGCATTGTGGCGTAAATGATCTTCGCTGTAATTAAAAACAGGAGCTTCCGCAAAACATCCCGCCAATTCTGCCGTTCCTTTACCTGTTAGTCCGTTTGTTTCAATGATACGGCATCCGGCATTCATCTCCATAACCCGTTCCCTGAATATTTCTCTTTCTGCCTGGGATATCATGTCTCCTTTTGTTATGGCTACGACATTGGCTGTACTTAAAAAAGGACCTACTTTTAAAGGAGTGTTTGGCCCTGTTGTGGCGTCTATTACACAGACACCCAGACCATTGGTGGTATAAGGTGCACACCTGTGACACAATCCCGCGGTTTCCACAATAAGCATATCCGCAGTATGCTCACGGGCAAAAGAAACCATCTCTCCCATGTTGTAAATGGTGTAATGATCGGGGCACATATCCCTGGATAAACCGATCATGGTCGGAACATCGGTCTTTTTAAATCGGATCTGGTCTTCTGTATACAGGCAATCGATCTTGGCAACCGCAATCTTAACCTGTTGTTCTTTCAAAAATTTAATGGTGTTGAGCAATACAGACGTTTTCCCTGCTCCCGGCGTACCAGCTACTACAATGACTTTCATGGTTATTATTTCAGGCAACTATTTCCTCTCCCAGCCTCACCCGTTCGCGGATCCTGAACAATTCACTATCCATGCGGTTCAACTCCACACAAAGATCCGTTTCATGATCGGTTGTATTGAAAATCTTTTCCACTCCGCCGTTTTTCATTACTAAGCGCCGACCGGTCAATAAGGCCAGAAGGGGATCGTGTGTCACCACCAAAATGATTTTTCCTTTGCCCGATAACAACTCCATAGCCTGGTGTTTTTTAATGCCGGCATTTTCAATTTCATCAATCAGGACAATAGGTGAATCACTTATAAAAGCAACATCTGCCACCATTAGCGACCGGCTTTGTCCTCCGCTAAGGACCGTCAAATTCATATCTTCCGTTATAGGCTCACCAGTCAAAGTGTTGGCATGATAAACAACCTGTTCCACCATATTCATATTCTTTCCCCTGCATTTGGCGTGAAGCAGCAGGAATTCCCTGACAGTCATATCCGCCAGAAAATTCATATTTTGTGACAACTGTGCAATCAGTTTCTTTTTTGGATCAAACCGCATTGAAATATCCGGCACACAGCCGTTTATCAATACACTGCGGTGTGTAGAAGTATCGGCCTGCGCCAATTGTTCAATGTCCTCAATAAAAGCGCTTTTCCCGCTTCCCGTAGGACCCACAACGCCCACAATTTCTCCGGGATAGATATCGATCCGGGAAAATGCCTCGGCAATTCCTAATTTGTTTTTTCCAGGCAAAATGGTAATGCTTTCAATCATTGTCGTATCTTTTCCCACAAAGGTAAAAGCTTTTACTATTTTGATAAACCCCTGAAAAACGTATTAGTCACTACGTTCAAACACGTATCTGGATGGCTTTAAATGTCAAAATAATGATGTTTAATAGCATACGTGACCAGGTTGGCAGTATTCCTGGATTGTGTTTTCTGCAGTAGGTTTTCGCGGTGTTTGTCTACCGTACGTTTGCTGATACTCAGTTTTTGCGCTATTTCTGCATTTGAAAATCCTTTACAGATATAATACAGAATATCTTTTTCGCGTTGTGTAATATCTTTCTGGTCTTTTCCTGAATTGTTGATCTTATGGGTCATAATCTCCAGAATGGAATGTATTATGTCCTGAGAATAATAATTCTTTCCCTCCATAACATCAAGCAAGGCGTTTTTCACTTCTTTGAAAGAAGAGTTTTTGAGCAAAAACCCCGAAGCGCCTGCTTCTATCATGCTGGATAAATAGCTTTCTTCCGAATACATGGATAAAGCAAGGATCTTTAAATCCGGGTTCAGCTCAAGAGCCTTTATTGTAGCTTCTATTCCGTTCATAATAGGCATCTCTATATCCATAAGAACAATACAATCTTTTACTTCAACTATCTTTTCCAAAAACGCGTTTCCGTTTTCTGCCTCTAGTATTTGATCCACAAAATCCATTTTTTGCAACAGAAAACGCAAGCCTTCCCGGAACAAAGCATGATCATCCACCAAAAAAATATTGACCTTTTTCATTTCACAGGTATTTCAATATATGCATAAAACCCGTTGCCGGGGGACGATTCCACGGAAACCGACCCGTCCAGGGATTTCACACGTGAATATATGTTGTCCAGACCCATCCCTGTTAAATGTGTATCTTTATCGGGTATACGATCCGGTTCCATTCCTTTCCCGTCATCCAGGTATTCCACTATCAACCAACTGTTTTGTTCTTTTAACGTCAGGTTAATGACTGCCGGTCCGGCATGTTTGGCACTGTTGTTCAACAACTCCGTGACAATTCGGTATACGTTGATTTCCAAATCGTAATCGTACCTTTTGTCGGAAATGTCAGCCTTAAAAACCACTTTTATGGGAGAATTGGCAAACAACTGTTTGGTAAGTGTTTCGGTAGCCTTTGCCAATCCGTAATTCTTAAGCAGATGAGGACTCAGGTGATTGGATATTTCTCTGAGCGTGACTATTGCCTCGTCTATCACCGAATATGATTGTTCAACGATCCTTCTGTTTTCAGAATCCATTTTTTCCGTATCAGCAGCACTGATGATCATTTTGACCGAGGAAAGCAACGGTCCCAGTCCGTCGTGCAGATCTCCCGCTATGGTGCGCCGGGCACGTTCTTCTCCCTGGATAATCCCCATAAGCATGCGCTTTTCACTTGTCTTTCGCACAACATCCAACTGGTCATGCAAATTAAATATTTGCCGGATATAATACAAACTTATTAGTGTCAGTATGGATGTCACAATGCCCAGCCAGCTGCTTACTTCGTCTTTGGCAAATAATTTTGTCTCCCAGAAATAAGAGGAAAATTCAAACAACCTTTCCAGGGCCATCAGGACAAAGGCAATCGAGATCAAAATCCAGGAAATGTTGTACCGGGTCCTGCGGACCATAGTGACAGCCACAATAGCCGTGACCAATTGAATGATCATAGACAGGAACAGTGCAATTTTAAAAATCATTTTTTCAGTAAAGTTGTTGATTTAAAAACGAAAAAGGTCGCCCGGCAAAGAACGACCTCAACACTATTAGGTTTTAAGTGTTACTCAAGCAGCTTGTTGCGGGCAGCTTCAATATCTGCAGCCAGAGTATTTAATTGTTCTTCAAGCTGTTTAACATTTATGGCGTTGATAACCTTCAATGGCTCCAGGATCCCCTTAATGGATTCCAATTCCGGGTGGTAGGGGATCAGGGATTCTATACCGTCCACTACAAGCAGGAAGCGATAGGAAACATCAGCTGCCGTCTGATCATCAAAATAGGTTATGTAACGAGGAATGTCAAGGCTCGTGAAATACAGGGTTTCCAGGATCCCGGCAGCCATGGTCTCAAAGAACATGTTTACCTGTTCTCTTTCCATTTGTTCGTCTCCCATGGTTATTACCCATGTATCAATATCCAGCGCATTGATCTCCACATTGATTTCTGCACCTTCCATCAGGGCCACATTGTCGGTATCTACCAAAAGCTGCGCAATTACTTTATCGTATTCCTCAACCGGCATACCATAAAGCTGCGCAATAGCCTTGTCGACCGCATAAATGGCTAAAGCCCTGTTTTTCTGTGAAAGTGTCACCAGGTCGTTTACTTTTTCCAACGGCATCAGAAATGTGGGTTTTACCCTTTTTTCACGCTCGGTAAGGACCAGCGTACCTTCCTGAATGGCTTTCATGTGAGGCATTACGCCCAACTTTTGAAATCCCGATATCAGAGAGTCGATCTTGATGATTAAGTCTTCTGTCAGGTATTGTTCCTGAAGACTTGTTTCCGATTTGGTCTGAGCGTCTTTTTTCTTGGAAGAGCTGTTACCGCATGCGTTTACGATAAGCGCCAAGATCAACAATAGTGCAATGACAATTCTTTTCATATTGGGTTGTTTTGTATAGTAAATAATCTTGGAATATTTTACAAATGTAAAAAAAACACATTATTATTCATCTTTCTTTCCCATAAACCTTGACGGAATCCTGAAAAATAATGCCAGGGCTGTCAGTATGGCCATAATTCCCAGCACCCCCAGGTTGTACCACAAGGTGGGTATTTTTACCTTACCCAGGATTTTTTCATGGCTGTAAAATGGAGCCCTTCCGTTTTTAGTTGCCGGTTCCAGGTATATCTGTCCTACTTTGGGAACGATCACGTTATCTACAATACGGAACATTTTTAATGAAGAAGTGTTCAGCACCAGATCCTGTAAGAACAGGTTGTGGTGATTCTTTTTCAGGGACAACAATCCGTCTTTTCCCATTTCTTTGATCAGCCGGGCATTTGTCCTGTCAATTTCTAGAGTATAATGCAACGACCTCCTAGACAACACTTTATTGGCCTCGGAAAAATATTCGTCCAGCTCATGGTAAAGATCTTCAGACCAGGCGTAACCTTCTATTTGTAGAGGATCCAGTTCCGTAACCTGTGCCAGCAGGGGCAGACCCGTTTTAATAATTTCCAGCCTCTCTTTTTCCGGGACCCCTTCTTTCAGGTATTCTGACTGAGCTGTTTCCATCTGGCTTTGCAATTCTTCAAGGAATCCTATCCTGTAATACTGTGCCCTGAATTTTTCTTTTTCATCGTCAAAGAAATGCTTCATATAACGGTTATATTCGTAAGAACTTACCGCCAGGGCCTCGAAAGCCCACCTGGATGGGATTACTTCGCCAATAACAGGCACATTTCCCGTTTTACTTTTCGGGTTCAGATCGTCAAATTTTACAACAAGACCGCATAATAATATCTGGGGAATAAGCAACAGCGGAATGGTAATATAAATGGCTACAATGGAACTCATTGACTGGGAAAGCACCAGTCCTGTCAGATTTGCCACCAATGCCGAGGCAAAAAGAATGATCCACCAGATACCCAGCATGCTGTGAATCCCCATGATCGCATTCCCGACCAAAATGAATAACAAGGTCTGTACAAGCGATAAGCCTGTAAGGTATATGATCTTCGACCATATATACCCGCTGTGGCTCAGTTTCAGGAAACGTTCCCGTTTGAGCAGCGAACGGTCCTTGAAAATTTCCTCGGCACTTACACTCATTCCCATGAATATTGCTACAATGACGGCCATAAAAAAATACGACACCAGGTTTTTATTGTCCAACAATGTATATCCCGTCTCGGATGCATACCTGGTCAGCATAGCCACCACCACTGCCAGTAAAGGGGCTTCCAGCAGGGAAATGAGTAAATACTGGGTGTTTGCCACTTTTGTACGTATGTTACGCTGCAGGAATATCCGGAATTGTTTCCACGGTGAAGGTTTTTTCTGCCTTGTCTGCGGGACTTCACGCAGCCCCGGTTCCTCCCCGGTCTGTCTTGTTTCCAGGTATTTATTGTGCCATTCTTCCGGGCTCATGCGACGTGTTTCCGTTATTTTCCCCGTATCGTCCAGGGCATTGGCTTCCAAAATATTGAGAACAATTTCGGGATTTACGTTGCCGCAGGTGGAACACATACTGGTATCGGCATCGGCATAATGGGCTATATTCTTAAAATATGTAATGGCCTCTATGGGGTTCCCGTCGTACACGGGATAACCGCCTTTATCCAAAAGCCAAAGCCGGTCAAACAGTTTATAAATATCCGAGGAGGGTTGATGGATGTTCACCACGATCAGCCGTCCCTTGAAAGTCTGTTCCTTGAGCAGGTTGATCACTTTTTCCGAGTCGGAGGAACTCAGCCCCGAGGTGGGTTCATCCAGGAACAGTACCACCGGCTCCCTGATCAACTCCAGCGCAATATTCAGTCTTTTCCGCTGTCCTCCGCTGATGGTCTTGTTCAGCGGGGATCCCACTTTGAGATCTTTTGCCGCCGCGAGTCCCAAATCCGTCAATATATCCATAACCCGTTTATCGAGTTCTTCCGGAGACATCCCGTCAAAGCACAATTTAGCGGTATACCAAAGGTTTTTGTATACTGTCAGCTCTTCTATCAGCAGATCGTCCTGTGGGACAAATCCTATAAGCTTTTGTACCTGTGCATTATCAATGGAATGGCCGTTAAGAAGGATCTGTCCTTCCTGGGGTTTTATATTGCCGTTAAGCAATCCCAGCAACGTGGATTTTCCCACTCCGCTCCCCCCCATAATGGCCACCAGTTGTCCGGAGTGCAGGGTAAAGCTGAAGTTATGCATCCCGTTGTCACTTCCGGGAAAACGGAAATTGATATCTCTTCCGGAGAGTTCTATGGGAATGTGTTTTTCTCCTTTTTTGTCAAACAGAGCCTTTATATTGCTGTAATACAGTGGTGTGCCCTGCCTTCCTTTCATTACGCCGCTTTGCTGCCATAATTGAAATGTGCCGGCCAGAACGGGAATGTCATTCATCATAACGGGATCCGTTCCGTGGTATGTAAAAGCCATGATATTGGATCCGGGCAGATCAATTATCCGTAAAGTCCCGTTCCATCTTTCGGGAGTAAAAGAAATTACTTTCTCTGTCTCCTGATCCAGCACAAAGGCTTTGTAATGACTAAAAACCTCCTGACTTACATTGAATTGGGCGCCAACTTTTTTGAACAGATCTTCATGGGCAAGGAATCCTTCCGGGTTAATACCGGCAAATTCCATAAAACGCAATAACAGCAACGACTGTTCTTTTGCTTCTATGTTTTTTCTCAACCCCTCACAAACCGACTCAATGATCTTATCCTTATCCAGATCCGGGGACATCTGGTACAATTCCATCAGATCCCTGTACAATCCCAGATATGTTTCCTGGCGGCGTATACCAAAATGCTGATTTAGATAAGCTTTAATAAGTTTTTCGGATCTTTCTTTGTCTATCCCCGCCACAGCTCCAAAAAGAGCGAACAGATTCAGCAACCCGGATAATACCAAATCGTTCATAATGAATTGGATTTTTGTTCTTTCCAATAATAAAAGATCAATAGCGGTATTCCCAGCACGCTGCCCACAATATCGGCCGCGACATCGGTTATATCTCCGGTACGATAGGGTAGGTAATATTGAATAACCTCAGTTATCACGCCAAAAATAAATCCCGACCACAAAATAAATATTTTAGTGACTATCCATCCGGGTCTTACGGCAGCCCAGGCAAGAGGTACTATGGGAATAAATAGCATAGCGTGTAATATCTTATCTGGTTGCACTCCCAGAAACGAAGCCAGCCAGACAAAAAGCCCGTTTTTTTTAAACTGGGGCAGTGCATCTCCCATTGAAAAAAGAAAATAAGTACATACTCCCAGGTATACTACAAAGAAGCAAATCCAGAAAATATTCCGTTTTTTTTGTTTTATACGAGTTTTTCCAGCCAATATTTACTATTCAGTTTTTTATCCAGTATTCCTGAAAGACTTTCTATGGGTATCCGCTCCTGGAGCATGGTGTCCCTGTCTCTCAAGGTAACTGTTCTGTCCTCAAGTGTTCGATGGTCAACGGTTATGCAATAAGGAGTTCCAATGGCATCCATCCTGCGGTAACGTTTTCCTATGCTGTCTTTTTCATCGTACAGGCAATGGTGGTCCAGGCGGAGGGTTTTTAAGATATCGTGTGCCACTCCCGGCAATCCGTCTTTTTTGATCAGGGGGAATACGGCCAGTTTAACCGGGGCAAGAATTGGGGGAATTCTCAGGACCACGCGGGTTTCCCCGTCTTCCAGCAACTCTTCTTTGTAAGAAGCTGACAAGACGGACAGGAATGTACGGTCCAGTCCAATGGAAGTTTCCACTACGTATGGAATATAACTTTCGTTGGTCTCAGGATCGAAATACCTCAATTTACGTCCCGAATATTCTTCGTGACGTGAAAGGTCAAAATCGGTCCTTGAATGGATTCCCTCCAGTTCCTTGAACCCAAAAGGAAACTGAAACTCTATGTCACAGGCCGCGGTGGCATAATGGGCCAGCTTGTCGTGATTGTGATAACGATACATGTTCTCTCCCAGGCCAAGGGATAAATGCCAGCGCAAGCGCATTTCTTTCCAGTATTGATACCACTTCATTTCCTCTCCAGGTTTCACAAAGAACTGCATTTCCATCTGCTCGAATTCCCGCATCCTGAAAATAAATTGCCTGGCAACTATCTCGTTCCTGAAAGCCTTGCCTATCTGTGCTATCCCGAATGGGATTTTCATCCTGCCGCTTTTCTGGACATTCAGAAAATTCACGAATATACCCTGTGCCGTTTCCGGACGAAGGTATATCTGCGAAGCGCCGTCTTCCGTACTTCCAAGTTTTGTACTGAACATGAGATTGAATTTCCTGACTTCCGTCCAGTTTTTGGAACCGGAAACAGGGCACGCGATCCCGCAATCCACGATCAATTGACGTAATCCTTCCAGATCGTTGTCATTGAGCGCTTTAACCATTCTTTCCCGAACTGCGCCTATTTTTTCCTTTTCCCTCAACACGTTGGGATTTGTGGCGCGGAATTGTTCTTCATCAAAAGCTTCTCCAAAACGTTTTTTTCCTTTTACGACTTCTTTGTTGATCTTTTCCTCCAGTTTGGACAGATAATCTTCTAAAAGCACATCCGCCCTGTATCGTTTTTTTGAATCTTTATTATCAATAAGCGGGTCATTGAAAGCCTGGACGTGCCCGCTGGCTTCCCATACCCTTGGGTGCATGAAAACGGCAGAATCCAGCCCGGTAATGTTATCATACATCATAACCAGTGAATCCCACCAATATTTTTTTATGTTGTTTTTCAATTCCACGCCGTTCTGTCCGTAATCGTAAACAGCTCCCAATCCGTCATAAATATCGCTGGATGGAAAAATGAATCCGTACTCTTTGGCGTGTGCAATAAGGTTCTTGAATAAGTCTTCCTGTGTCATAAATCTTTTAGTAAAAATCCTCTAAAGATAGGTTTTTTGGAAGAATCTCTTCCAGCAATTCTATGGCAAAAGGCCTTTCTTTTAAACGGGGATGAGGCAGGACAAGATTAGTTGTATTTATTTGTATCCTGTCGTAGAGCAAAATATCTATGTCTATAAGCCTTGATTCGTAAGATTTCTGAATATCTGGAGAAGATGACGATTTTTTACGTATCCTGCCCAATTTTTTTTCAATATCCAGGCATTTCCCCATTAAAACCCACGGACTGAGTTCCGTTTCCAGGCAAACAGCCTGGTTCAGAAAGGCTTTTACCGGCCTGCTGAATCCCCAGGGTTCCGTTTCTTTTCGTATGGAAACAGCGGTTATCCGCCCCAGGGAGCCCAGGGCATCAAGTGCCTGCTGCAACAACCCGTCCCTGTTTTCCATATTGCCCCCCAGAAGAAGATACGCTGTATGCATAGAAACCTGCGGTTAAAACATGTCGTAAAGACCGGTATCCAAAAGCGCTTCTTCACTCATGCGTGAGGGGTCCCACGGAGGATCAAAAGTAAGGGTTACTGTTGCCCGGGATACACCCGGAACCTGACTGACCGCAATACGGGCATCTTCCACTACTTCGTCAGCCATAGGACAATTTGGGGCCGTTAAGGTCATGGTTACCGTTACCGGAAATCCTTCCTCTGTTTCTGCCCCTATGGCTATTTCATAGATCAGACCAAGATCTACAATGTTGGCAGGTATTTCGGGGTCAAAAACCTGCTTTAAAGACAGTCTGATGCTGTTTTCTAGTTCCATTCAAGAATGTTTTTTAGTGTTTGCGACAAGGGCATACATCTGGATTTGTTGTATCATAGATAACAAACCGTTTGCCCTTGTGGGAGACAGGTGATCCTTTAGCCCTATCTTTTCTATGAAATCCATATTGGAATCCAAAATCTCTTCCGGCGTATGACCGGAAAAAACCTGAACAAGCAGGGAAATGATCCCTTTGGTGATCAGGGCATCGCTGTCGGCCTTGAAATACAGTTTTCCGTCTTTCCTGGCGATATCAAGCCAAACTCTTGATTGACATCCTTTTATAAGATTTTTCTCTTGTTTGGAGCTTTCTTCCAGTGGAGGCAGGTTTTTGCCCAGTTCTATCAGGTATTCGTATTTATCCATCCAATTTTCCAAAAAGGAAAATTCTTCCACAATCTTTTGTTGTTTTTCCGGTATGGTCATAAAAATTGTCTTTAACGAAGTATCTTCAGCACTTTTTTCAAAGAATCCACAAAAAATTCCAGTTCTTCAAGGGTGTTGTACAATGTAAAGGACGCACGCAGGACGGAAGTCACGTTTAACCGGGCCAGCAACGGCTCGGCACATAACATTCCGGAACGGGCGGCGATGCCCATTTTATCCAGCATCATGGCTATGTCGGAAGGATGAGCACCTTCAATGGACATGGAAAAAACGGGAATTTTATCATAGACCTGGCCATAGTAAGTCCCCGGGATACCGTAAATGGTGCATCCGTCAATTTCACGGAGCAACCGGATGGCTTTTTCCGTAATGGTCTTTTCGTATTCCTCTATGGCCCCGTTGTCCAGCTCCTGTACAAATTCCACAGCGGCTCCCAGGCCGGCCACGCCTGTAAAGTTGGGTGTTCCGGCTTCAAATTTCAGGGGAAGCTGAGCATATGTGGTCCCTTTTTCCAGGGAGACACTCTCTATCATGTCTCCTCCTCCCTGCCAGGGAACCATCTCATCCAGGAATTTTTCTTTCCCGTACAGGATCCCGGTACCGGTAGGTCCGTAAAGCTTGTGCCCGGAAAAAACATAAAAATCGGCATCCATTTTCCGAACGTCCACTTTTTGATGCACGATACCCTGGGCACCGTCCACAACTACGGGAACCTGGTAAAAATGGGCTATGCGAATGATCTCGGCAAGGGGATTCACAATGCCAAGAACGTTGGAAATATGGGTTATTGCCAACAGTTTGGGGGGATCCCCGGGTTTATCCAGGATTTGCTCCAGCTTTTTGGGATCCATGGCTCCCGAATCATCCATTTCCCAAACCTCCAGGAGGGCACCTGTACGTTGACACATCATTTGCCACGGTACTATATTGGAATGATGCTCGGCCCGGGTAATAATGATCCGGTCTCCCGGACGGATATACGTTTGTCCAAAGGAAAAAGCCAGTAAATTAAGGGACGCGGTTGTTCCTGATGTAAAAATAATTTCGTTTTCAGATACTGCATTGATAAAATCCCGGATGGTCCTGCGTGCCTGATCATACCGATCGGTACATTGGACGCTCAGATAATGAACGGCCCTGTGAATGTTGCCGTTTATTCCCCCGTTCATTTCCTCCAGTACGTCAAGAACCTGCTTGGGTTTTTGTGTTGTGGCACTGTTGTCAAGATAAATAAGAGGTTTGCCGTACACTTTTTGTTGCAGGGCCGGAAACTGAGCCCTGATTTGTGATATATTCATACTTCAAAGATAATAAATGTATATTTGTATTTGTATAAAACACCTTCAAAATGTACGAATACATAAAGGGAACACTAATATATGCAGATCCGGCTCAGGCAGTTATAGAGACTTCCGGAATCGGGTACAATATAATGATCTCCCTGCAAACTTATTCTGCCATACACACCCAAAAAGATATTTTGTTGTGGGTGCATTTGCTGGTTAAGGAAGATGCTCACCTGTTATATGGTTTTGCCACCCGTGATGAGCGGGAGATTTTCCGCCTGTTAATAAGTGTTTCCGGCGTGGGACCAAATACGGCGAGGATGATCCTTTCAGCTATGAGTAACGAAGAGATCCGGGATGCCCTGATCACTTCCGATGTGGTCAGAATAAAAAGCATTAAAGGCATCGGCACCAAGACGGCAGAAAGAATGATTATAGAACTAAAAGACAAAATGATGAAAGTGGGCCTGGAGTCTTCTCCTTCCGGTAGTATGCTGCAACCTGTTTCGAAAACCGGGGCAGAAGCTGCCGCAGCCCTGCAGCAGTTGGGATTTCAACGTTCTGCCGTCGAAAAAGTACTTTCCAGGCTTCAAAAAGAAAATCCCGCATACAGTCTGGAAGAATTGATAAGGCTTTCTCTTAAGATTTTATAATTTTTAAATAACTATATTTGCATCATTAACCATTAATCATTTTATAATAATGAACATTCCGGAAAATCTGAAGTACACTAAAGAACATGAGTGGGTAAAAATTGAAGGGGATCTGGCAATTGTAGGCATTACCGAACATGCTCAGTCTCAATTAGGAGACATAGTTTTTGTAGATATACAGACTATGGGCGAAACGCTGGACAAAGATGAGGTCTTTGGTGCCATAGAAGCTGTTAAAACTGTAGCCGACGCCTTTATGCCTTTATCCGGAACTATCGAGGAAATCAACGAAGTGCTGGAAGAAGAGCCCCAGTTAGTCAACAAAGATCCTTACGGTGAAGGCTGGATGTTAAAAATCAAATTTACGAACCCCGGTGAAGTGGAAGAACTACTAGACGCCGCTGCTTACGGGAAGCTGATCGCATAAATGAAAACCTGTTTCGGAAGCGATAATCATTCCGGAGTGCATCCTCTTGTGCTTAAGGCGATAACGGAAGCAAACGATGATTATCAGCTCTCTTACGGAGAAGACGAATATTCGGAAAGGGCCTGCAACCTGTTCCAAAGCTTTTTTGGCAAGCAAGCCCGGGTATTCTTTGTTTTTAACGGAACCGGGGCAAATGTCCTTTGTCTCCAGGCACTCACTCAACCTTATAATTCTGTAATATGTGCCCGTACGGCACATATTAACCAAGATGAATGTGGTGCGCCCGAACGTTTTACTGGATGCAAACTCCTGACGGTAGAAACCAAGGACGGAAAGTTGAACCCGGAACTTGTGAAGCCTTATCTGCAGGGCTTTGGATTTCAGCACCATTCGCAACCTAAAGTCATTTCCATATCCCAAACCACAGAACTGGGAACTGTTTATACTCCGGAAGAGATCAAGGCCCTTTCTGATCTGGCACACAATTACCAAATGTACCTGCACATGGACGGATCAAGACTGGCCAATGCTGCCGCATTTCTTGATCTTCCACTGGATAGTATAACCGTGAAAGCCGGTGTGGATGCACTTTCGTTCGGAGGTACAAAAAACGGGATGTTGATGGGTGAGGCCGTTGTTCTTTTTCATCCGGAACATGCCGAGAACTTTCTGTACATGAGGAAACAATCCATGCAACTCTTTTCCAAAGGCCGGTACGTGGCGGCACAATACCTGGCTTACCTGGAAAATGACATTTGGCTGGAAAATGCACGATACGCGAATGCCATGGCCCGGTACCTGGCCAAAGAAGCAAGAGATATCCCAGGAGTGACCATTACTCAAAAAGTGGAGAGTAATGCTGTCTTTGCGATTATTCCTGAAAAAGCACGTGAAGAACTGGCTAAAAAACACTTTTTTTACACATGGGACGAAGCAACCGGAGAAGTTCGCTGGATGTGTTCATTCAACACCCGGAAGTATCACATAGATGCTTTTATTAACGACTTAAAAAACACGTTATTATGAACGAAGAAGTAAAAATTACCAGGTTGTTCGACCTGTTGGAGCGCCTGCAAAAAAATTATCCAAAAGAAGACATTCTTGCCGGAAAAGTAAATGGTTCCTGGAAAAAATACAGTTCAAAAGAATATTCGGAAATATCTCACCTCTACGCATATGGTTTCTTGGAGCTGGGTCTGAGCCCGGGGGATAAAGTCATAACGGTCATGAACAACCGTCCCGAATGGAATTTCATAGACATGGGAACCGCACTTTCCGGCCTTGTCCATGTTCCTGTATATACCACTTTGAGTGAAGACGATTACCTGTATATCATCCCCCATTCCGATGCAAAAGTCATGATTATAGGGACAGCGGCTTTGTATAAGCATCTGGCACCGATCATTGATAAATTGGAAAACCCGCCCATGGTTTTTACCATAGCTGAAGTGGAAAATGTCCGAAACCTTGACGAGATCCGTCAATCGGGAGAGAAAAACAAGGCAAAATGGGGCCCGGTAATTGAAGAAAACAAAAAGACAACAACGCCTGATACATTGCTTACCATCATTTACACATCCGGAACCACCGGAACCCCCAAGGGAGTAATGCATGCACACAGCAGTATTGTTTTTAATTTTCTGGGACATGCCGCACAACAGGTAATGAACGCCTCACACCGTTACCTTAGTTTCCTGCCGTTATGCCACATTTACGAAAGAACGATGAACTATGAGTTCCAGTCTCTGGGGATCAGCATTTACTATGCCGAAAACATGGGAACCATTGCCCGTGATCTGAAAGACATTCAGGCGGATGGATTTTGTGCTGTCCCCCGTGTCGTTGAAATGATGTACAAAAAGCTGGAAGATGCTGGTAAAAGCCTTACCGGTATTAAACGGATAATATACAATTGGGCTTGGAATTTCGGAAATACATTCGATTACGAAAACCTTACTTTCTGGCGTGTAACCTTGAATAAATTGTTTGACAAACTTGTATACAGCAAATGGAGGGCCAACCTGGGAGGCCATGAAATGCTTATCGTTACCGGCGGATCTTCCATAAGGGCATGTATCATACGTCTTTTCTCCGCTGCTAAAATGTATATTTACGAAGGCTACGGCCTTACAGAAACCGCCCCTGTAATTGCCGTGAACAATCCTAAAGACAGAATCCGTAAAATCGGGACGGTTGGAAAGATCATGGATGGAACAGAGGTTAAATTTGCTCCCGACGGTGAGATCCTTACCCGGGGACCTCATTTAATGATAGGATATTACAAAGATCCCCAGGCCACCAAAGAGGCCATTGACAGTGAAGGCTGGTTTCATACCGGAGATGTGGGAGAAATGGTGAATGGTATCTTCCTGCGAATCACCGATCGTAAAAAAGAGATATTCAAACTTTCCAACGGAAAATATGTGGCGCCGCAACTAATTGAAAACAAGCTAAATGAATCTCCCTATGTTGAAAACTCACTGGTTATTGGAAGCAATCAGAAGGTAGCTTCGGCCATTATTATTCCAAACGGTGTGTTGATACAGGATTGGGCAGCTCGGCACAAAATGGTATTCCAGGACCTGGATAATCTGTACAAGACAAAAGAAATTAATGATCTGATACGTAAAGAGATCGATCGGATCAACAAATATCTTGCCCCTCATGAACAGATCAAGTTTTTCAGGTTGGTGGATGATGAATGGAGCACGACCAACGGACTTCTTTCGCAAACCCTCAAATTACGCAGGGCGCAATTGAACAAACATTACGACAAAATCATAGCCGACATTTACGGTGATACGAAAGGCAACTGAACAGGATAAATCAGCACTCCGGGAGATCTGGGGTGCTGCTTTTAATGATCAGGCTTCCTATGCTGATTTTATCATTGATCATTGCCTGAAACTGGGAACCGTACTTTACTATGATGAAGGTTCCTCCTGTCTTACTCTTTTTCCCCTTACACTCCAACATAAAGGCACAATCCTGATGCAAGGGTTTTATATATACGGCCTTGCTACTCACCCCGGGCAGCAGGGAAAAGGATTCGGGTCCCGATTGCTGGCCTATGCCCTTGAAGACGCTCCGTTTTATTTGCTCTACCCCGCTACTCCTGAATTACAGCGCTTTTATCATAAAAGAGGATTCACCACTCCCGTCCGTATACCTGATGCGGTATCCCGAAAACTGACCGTACCAGGTGTTCAGGACATCCACTCAAAACTTCTTTACCGGCAATACCTTGAGAATGCAGGTAATCAGGATTTTGTTTTTCTCTGGTCAGCACCATTGTTTGACTTTGCCATTGGAGAATGCTTTTTCAGAAAGGGTTTTATCAGTCCGCCCTTCTTTTGTTACCCGGAAGAAGATCAAGTATTGTGCAAACCTTTTTTGAGTGCTGCAAACTCCGGAGAGTATTCTTATTTGCATGGCCGGGCAAAGTTTAATGTTCCTTTTCCCGGATTTGACACCGAAAAAAGCACATTTTATCTTCCCTTAGATTGATTGTTAGAAGGTTATCCTGTAATAACCCAGCGGTAACAAACCGGTTTGGTAAGTTGTTTTCATATCTTCCAGCTTCACATCATATTCGTAAGAAAATACGTTTTTCCGGTTGGTAAAATTTCGAATCTCCACGCCTATTTCATGAGTGATACTCCGCTGCTGGATCTTGGCCCAGGCTTTTAAATCTCCCCGCATATAGAATGGATGCTGAGGAACATACGCTTCTTCATAAATATAAACGGTAGCTCCTGTCGCCCTGGAAGCTTCCAGGTCTACAGGAATATAACGCTGTCCTCCTGCAAGGGCAAATTTGATATCTGCCCCGAAAGACCATATATTTCTTGCCGATTGATTTTTGATGACATCGAATTCTTTGCCTATCAGCAAATTAGAGACAAAGTTGCCATTATACCTGGTGTTTCTCAGGATATTGTCTATACTTCTGAATTTACTCTCAAAAACTGAAGCGGTAACCATATAATACCACCCTTGTGAGAGGAACCGTTCCAGGGTTAATTCCAGGCCGTAATTATATCCCGTTCCGTCACAAACATACACACGGCCATATTTATCAAACTGCATACCGTCCAGATTTATTATGGAATAATACGGCTCGTAAAGATCCACCGGAATATTGTACAGGTATTGATAATAGACTTCGGCTTTCAAACGCGTAGCCGGTGCAAGGCGCCACTGGTAACCCAAAATTAGGTGATGTGCCCGGGTCATATCCAGGTATTTGTTTGGATATATCTTACTGTCTACGGCCTGAGAAAACAATTTAGTCATATAAATCTCCAACCCCTGGTACTGACTGTGCAAACCATAGCCAAAGGTCATCTCGTGCTTGTCTTTGAATTTCCACGAAACACCTACCCTTGGGTCAATATTCCAGGTTTGGTTGAGTATCATGAATTGTGCGTTCACTCCTGCATCCAGTGTCAATTTTGCGGTAGCTCTGTAAGATATCTCGGAAAATCCCTGCAATTGAAAGGTATTTCCGATTTCGTTTACGTCTTTGGGATATGTTGTAAGGGAATAGTCGTTAGAGATAAATTTGTAAGCAAGTCGTTTTCCCGTAATGCCCGAACGCAGGGATAAGCGGCTTCCCAATTTTACATTGTGAACGGCCTGGATACTTTGAAATTCCCGCATAAGCAGTGCATCCTGGCTCCGTTCTTTCTGCAGCAATGATGGATTCAAAGAATCGATCTGTGCCGAGAAAGAAGACAGTGAGCTTGACAGGGAAATATGTAAAGACTGATTGTGTCCAAGGGTTTTCCGGTACTGAATTCCCACAACACCCATCCCGGACTGCGTGGCAATATCATCTCCGTAATTGTAAAAATCAGATTCTCCGTTTACTATACTTACATTGCCTAAGCCCCCTATGGTGAACAAGGAAAATGTACCACTTTTTGGTGTAGGGATATTTATCTTTGCCGTGAAGTCCTGGTACCTGGGAACGGCCGAACCTGTCCCGAATTCAAACCCAAGATAAGCTAGTGCATCAAGGAACGAATACCTGTAAGACGCAAGGTATGAGGCTTTTAACTTTTTAGAAATAGGCCCTTCCACTCCAAATTCAAGGCCGTTGATCCCCAATTGCCCGGTAAATTCATGAATGTCGTAATTCCCTTCACGTAAATGGATATCGAAAACACCCGAATATGCATTGGTATATTCAGCCGGGAAAGCACTTGTATAAAAATCTGAGGTTGATAACGTGTTGACATTCAACATGCTAATAGCACCTCCCGTTGCGCCGCCATCGGCAAAATGATTAGGGTTGTATATATCCACTCCTTCCATGCGCCATAACAAACCAAAGGGAGAATTCCCCCTTACCACTATATCGTTATTGGAATCATTAGGAGTGCCTACTCCGGCAAAATTTTGAGCCATCCTTGAGATATCGTTCATCGCCCCGGCATATCTTTCAGCATCGGCAACTGAAAAAGTTCTTCCTGATACCGATGCCATTTCATTTACCGGTCGCAGCTTGTCTCTTTCTGCAGTAATAACCAACTCTTCAACTGTAAGAACGTCTTCTCTCATTTTTACATTAAGGACAAGCTCCTTTCCTGAATTGAGTGAAATATTTTCCATATAAATTGTCTCCATGCCTATGCTGGAAAATAGTACAGAGATCCTCCCCACGGGGACATTGGGCACGTTGTAATAACCGTCAATATCACTGTATGTGGTTAGGTAACCGCTGTTGTTTACAACTACGGCCACTCCAACCAAAGGCTGGTCAGACACTTCATCCACGATACGGCCTTTTATAGTCTGTACCATCTGCTGTTGAGCAGTAGTCTGTATAAATATCATAGAAAGCGTCAGCCACAATAGGAATCGTTTCACAATAATTGTAAAATATTAGATATACAAATTTACAAAAATAGTACTTTTTTTAGTTGATTGCTAACGATTTAATGAATAGTTATGCATTTCTGATTCAAATAAGATGCGTTTTTAAATTCATTAACAGCACATTATGTGTTTTTAGCGCCCCAGATACAGCAGCAATACAGAAATATCAGCCGGAGATACTCCGGGGATCCTTGAGGCCTGCCCTATTGTCTTAGGTTTTATTCTTTGTAGCTTTTGCCTGGACTCCATAGATAAAGAATTCATAGCGTCATAATCAAACTTATCTGGAATAGGCACCGCATCTAGTCGAAGGATCTTTTGTGCAAATGCAGTTTCTCTTTCAATATATCCTTTATATTTAATGGCAATTTCCACAGATTCGTATATTTCTTCTGAAGCAGCATCATCACCATACAATGTTCCACGTGGAACAAATTCCCGGATCGTTTCCCAGTTAACCTGCGGTCTGCTTAATAAGTCTGCAAATTTTTTCTTTGTTGTTACAGGTGTGCTCTGAACTTTTTGTAATATTTGATTGGCCAGATCCGGTGTTAGAGAATTATTCAGAAGCCATGAAAGTAATAAATCGCGCTTTTCCTTTTTTTTTCTGAATTGCTTCAGTCTTTCGTTGTCCGCTAATCCAAGTTCGTGCCCAATTTCAGTTAGTCTTTCATCTGCATTGTCCTGTCTTAATAAAATTCGGTGTTCGGCTCTTGAAGTAAACATTCTGTAAGGTTCGTCAACACCTTTTGTAATCAAATCATCTATCAACACGCCTATATATGCTTCATCACGTTTTAAGATCACGGGATCCATTCCATTAATCTTTCTGTGAGCGTTAATACCGGCTATTACGCCCTGTGCAGCTGCTTCCTCATAACCGGTTGTTCCGTTTATCTGCCCGGCTAAGTATAAAAAAGGTAGGTTTTTTACTTCCAAAGAGTGAAATAATTGTGTTGGAGGAAAGTAATCGTATTCAATTGCGTATGCAGGACGGTAAAAAACAGCGTTTTCAAATCCATTAATTTTTCTAAACGCTTGATATTGAATTTGTATGGGCAATGAAGATGAAAATCCTTGCAAATAATATTCATGGGTATTCCAGCCTTCCGGCTCAAGAAATAACGGATGTTGTTCTTTATCTGCAAAAGTTTTTAGTTTGTCTTCAATACTGGGACAATACCGGGGGCCTTTCCCACCAATTCTTCCTGCAAAAAGCGGTGAGTCATCAAAACCTTCTTTTAACTTATCGTGAACTGCCAAATTTGTATATGCGATATAACAATTTTTTTGCCTGCCCAGTTTTTGAATTGCCGAAGGTTCTTCCAGAAATGTGAATTTTTTTGGATTTTTATCTCCCGGTTGCAGATCAAGCTTGGAAAAATCCACAGTTCTTCCGTCTATTCGCGGAGGAGTGCCTGTTTTCATTCTGTCTACCTGGATTCCTTTTTCTTTTAATTGTTTGCTCAATCCAATGGACGGTGGTTCTCCCATACGTCCTGCCGCGGTAGATTTCCAACCAACAAAGATCTTTCCGTTCAAAAAAGTGCCATTGGTCAGAATTACTGCTCCTGCATAAAAATCCTGTCCAAATTCCGTTTTGATCCCTTTTACCCGATCTCCATTAAAAAGCAACTCTACGGCCTGGTCCTGCCATATATAAAGACCGGGGGTATTTTCCAGTACATTTCTCCATTCTGCAGAGAATTGTATTCTGTCGCATTGAGCCCTTGGGCTCCACATGGCCGGTCCTTTTGACCTATTAAGCATTCTAAATTGTATGGTGCTTCTGTCGGTTACTAATCCTATTGCGCCTCCTAAAGCGTCTATCTCTCTGATTATTTGTCCCTTAGCTATTCCACCCATTGCCGGGTTACATGACATGTAAGCCAATTTTGTCATATCCATGGTTATCAAAAGTGTTTTTGACCCAAGCTTAGCTGCTGCATAAGCCGCCTCACATCCTGCATGACCGGCTCCTACTACTATGATGTCGTACTTAAATTTCATTCTTTTGGATCCACACTAAATATTTGTAATGCCCGATCTTCAGCCTTTCTCATATTGTCCCATTGTTCTTTTGTAATATCGTCTTCCCCTGCCAGGTGTAATACTCCGTGAATGATCACCCGTAGTATTTCATCAGAAAAGGATTGTTTGTAATCCACAGCATTCTTTTTTACAGTATCAATATCAATAAATATGTCTGCGTTTATCTTTTCGTCCTCCGGATCCGAATAAGGAAAAGTAATCACATCTGTATAGTAATCATGATTCAGATATTTTTTGTTGATTTTTAGCAAATATTCAGGATCACAGAATATTATATTAATGTCTCCCGGAATTCTGTCATAATCCCGCAATACAATCTCTATCCAGCGTTTTATGGCACGCCTGTTGCTTATCTTAAAATATGTATTGTGAATGTGAAAAAGTATCATAATTTTGTATTGATCAGCGGCAAAAGTACGAAATTGTTTTTTAAAATATTTTGTTTATATTTGCAAGCCTTGATGGGCCATTAGCTCAGTTGGCTAGAGCGCTTGCATGGCATGCACGAGGTCGTCGGTTCGATTCCGACATGGTCCACAAAATTAACGTTTAATTACAATGGAAACTAAGAAAAGTCCAAAGGCGAATCTTGAAACCAAGAGAGTTCTTTTTATTGAAATCGGATTTATTATTGCTCTTCTTGTAGTCCTTGCTGCTTTTGAGTACAAAACTTACGACAAAGACGTAAGCATGCTTACCGCAAACATTCAGCAAGTTATTGAAGATGAACAGATCCCCATCACCATGGAGACGCCTCCCCCACCCCCTGAAATGCCTAAAGCACCTGTACTTTCAGATGCCATCGAAATTGTTGACGATGATATTACCATTGAAGAGGATATTTTTATTGAAACGGAAGACGATGCCAGTTTTGCTATAGAAATTCGCGATTACATTGAATATTCAGCAGAAGAGGATGTGGAAGAAGAAGAAATTCCCCTAGCCATTGTGGAAGAAAAACCCTCTTTTATGGGCGGTGATGAAAACACATTTACTAAATGGGTTTTTGATCGCATAGTCTATCCTGAGGTAGCTAAAGAAAATGGTGTTCAGGGTCGTGTTGTTCTGAGTTTTATTGTTGACTCTGATGGTTACGTCAAAAACGTTACGGTTTTACGTGGTGTTGACCCCTCTATAGATAAAGAAGCTGTACGCGTAGTATCTTCCTCTCCCAGATGGAAACCTGGAAGACAACGTGACAAAGCCGTAAGGGTACGTTACAATTTTCCCCTGAATTTCCAGCTCAGGTAATTGCAGATTATTTACCTTTAATCATAAAGCGCTCTTTTATAACGGGCGCTTTTTTTACAATTTATTGCTTTGAATACCATAAGAGATAAAGCTGTTTTTGTAGGAATTCTCAGACCGGGTACCGACCCTGTTGTTTTTGAGGAATATCTTGATGAATTGGAATTCTTGGCAGACACTGCAGGTGTTGATGCCGGCGGTCGTTTCATACAACGGCTTGACAAACCCCATACCAATACATACCTGGGAAGCGGAAAACTTAAAGAACTGTCAGCCTATATCAAAGCAGAAGAAATATCCATTGCTATATTTGATGATGAGCTTTCTCCTTCACAACTTCGTAACCTGGAAAAAGAACTTTCTTGTAAAATATTGGACCGGACCAATCTTATCCTGGATATATTTGCCCAGCGCGCAAAGACCGCTTATGCGAAAACTCAGGTAGAACTGGCTCAGTATCAATACTTATTACCACGTCTTACCCGTATGTGGACGCACCTTGAGCGTCAACGCGGCGGTATTGGAATGCGTGGACCCGGAGAATCGCAGCTGGAAACGGACCGCCGGATCATACTGGACAAAATTTCAGCACTTAAAGAAAAACTTAAAAGAATTGACCGCCAGATGATCTCTCAACGCGGGAATCGCGGATCACTGGTCCGTATGTCTTTGGTCGGTTATACCAATGTAGGAAAAAGTACCCTTTTGAATCTTCTGGCCAAAACAGATGTTTTTGCCGAAAACAAACTGTTTGCCACTTTGGATACTACGGTTAGGAAAGTGGTTGTTGACAATATTCCTTTTCTTTTAAGCGATACTGTGGGTTTTATCCGCAAACTGCCAACCCAGTTGGTGCAGTCTTTTAAAAGTACGCTGGATGAAGTGCGTGAAAGTGATGTGCTCATACACGTAGTAGACGTATCTTATCCGAATTTTGAAGAAATGATGCACGTTGTTAATCAGACCCTGCAGGATATTGGATGTGCAGACAAGCCTGTCTACCTTGTTTTCAATAAAATTGATGCCTACAAGGAAAAAGAAACAGAGGAAGGCCCTGTCGGACTCACCGATCTTAAAAATACCTGGATATCAAAAATACATATACCCTGTATTTTTATTTCCGCCAAAGAAAAGATCAACATTGACAAACTCCGTAAAGATCTTTACGGGATGGCAGCCGAAGTACAATTGGGACGTTATCCGTTCGGCACTTTTTTGTGGTAAACTTGTTTGCCAAATATTAACACGCTGATATCAAGTGTTTTAAATGTTTTTTTGGCATGTTTTTTGCAAATATTTGATTAGTGACAATATTGTCCTGATCAAAGCTCTGAAGCCATGAAAACAAAGAAAAGCCTTAAAGCAGATCTTGAAAACAAGAGAGTTCTGTTTATTGAGATCGGGCTGGTCATTGCTCTCGCTATAGTTCTTGGAGCCTTTGAATACAAGACGTATGAGAGAAATGTCAGCATGATCACAGCTAATATACAGCAGGTGATTGAAGAATAACAGATCCGCATAACCATGGAGACGCCGCCGCCACCGCCGGAAGCCCCTAAAACACCGGTTCTTTCAGATGCGATTGAAATCGTAGATGACGATATAGTTATTGAGGAAGACATCTTTATTGAGACGGAAGACGATGCCTCATTTGAGGTAGAGATACGTGACTATATTGATTACCAAGAGGAAGAGGCTGTGGAAGAAGAAGAAATTCCTTTAGCCATTGTTGAAGAAAAACCCTCTTTTATGTCCGGATCTTTGCGGAAATTTAACACTTGCGTTGCTGAACATTTTTGAAGTTTCCTGCGCAAGAGGGGGCGGTATGTAATGATCCTGCATGCCAAAAATAAAAGAAACTGGAATTGTTGCGGTTTTTAGAAAAATCCGGTAAGAAGGTCTTTCTTTCATCCCTTCCAGACTGGCTTCTATTCCGGCCGGATCGTGTACCTGTGCCTGTGCAATTGTGTTTTCTATCACAGAGGCCATCTTATTCCTGTTTTGAGGAGCATACATAAGGGGAACCGCCTCTTCAGCCACCTGATTCAATTTACCTTTTTTTTTCAGAGCAATATCCCTGTCCCGGGCTGCTTTCTTTTCCTCGTTGTCCGGATAGGGCAATGAGTGCATAAGAATGAGTTTATTTACCACATGGGGATACTTTTGGCAAAATGCCTGTGCCACATAACCCCACCATGGAATGCCCTGCCACAATAACCTTTTCAATGTTTTGTTTCTGCAAATAAGCACAGATAACATCTGCCTGTTTTTCCATATGATTTACATCAAAAGTGCCGCTGAGGCCATGCCCGGGAAGGTCCGGTGCAATTGTGCGAAACGATCCGTCAAGCAATACGCGGAACGAATCCCATATTTCGTGGGTTTCCAGGTATCCGTGAAGCAGCACCAAAGAAATTTTTTCAAGCATGTAAATCGCGTTCATATTGTTTTTTTTATAATTTTGCACTAATCTATGCCGGTTCTTAACAATAAGCGGATCCCAGGGATTTTTACGGTCGCAGCTGTATTGATCCTTGCTTTGTACGGATGTAGCGGCAATCCTGCTAAATTCGTGGAAAATTCATTTGTGGGCACATGGCACATTGACACTTCAAGAGTCAGCGTATCTGTGTCTGTAGATGCAGGAGATGCTTCCGATCTCCAGGTTTTTTTGCCGTTCATTACCGATAATTATCAAAACATCCGCCTGCTTCTAAAAGAGCCTAAAACCATCAGCGTGGCACAATCTTCAGTTGAAAATCCATATACCGGTATTTATTCACTGGTCTTTTCCTCCGGGAATGTATATACAAGTTCTTACAAATTGGTCCGTAATATTTTATTTCTTAATCTTTCGGATAAATCTGGTCAGGATTTCACCATACCCTGCCAGGCAGATGGCAACACCTTGCAGATCCTGTATTCTACGCCCTATATGAAAGCACTTATAAGGGATTTTATTGAAGAAAATTATCCTGCCGAAGCCCAAGATTTTATATCTGTGCTTTCTTCCATTACAGTGACTATTGAAGGTCTGAGCGTTTACAGTACAAGAACTCGCGATTCAGGCGGGCAATATTTGCAACCGTGATATTTTTGGGACATTCCATCTGACACGTTCCAATATTGGTACAGGACCCGAACCCCATTTCATCCATTTTTAACACCATAGCCCTTGCTCTGCGACATGCCTCGGGTTTTCCCTGCGGCAACAGCGACAGGGCACTTACCCTGGACGCCACAAAGAGCATGGCAGAACCGTTTTTACAGGAAGCAACACACGCCCCGCATCCGATGCAGGAGGAAGCATCCATACTCTCCTCGGCTTTCTCCCTGGAAATAAGTGTCGTATGTGCTTCAGGGGCACTTCCGGTATTGACGCTTACAAAACCCCCGGCCTGGAGGATTTTGTCGAAGGCACTACGGTTGACCATCAGATCTTTTATTACCGGGAATGCACCGCTTCTGAAAGGTTCCATTGTGATTTCACTTCCGTTTTTAAAACGCCTCATGTATAACTGGCACGTTGTAACATCATCGTCAGGCCCGTGTGCCCTGCCGTTAATATACAATCCACAGGCCCCGCATATCCCTTCCCGGCAATCGTGGTCAAAAGCTATAGATTCCCTGTTTTCTTTCACCAACTGATTGTTAAGCATATCAAGCATTTCCAGGAACGAAGTGTCACTGTCCACGTTATCAATGGTAAACTTTTCAAAGTATCCTTTTGCCCGGGGTCCGGCCTGACGCCATATTTTAAGTGTAAAATGCATTTTACTTATACTTACGTTCTGTTACATTTATATAACTGAAAACCAGTGGTTCTTTATGCAAAACAGGTTCTGTATCGGAATCTTTATATTCCCAGGCGGCCACGTATTGAAACTCTTTGTCGTTCCTAAGTGTTTCTCCTTCTTTTGTCTGGCTCTCGACCCTAAAATGTCCCCCGCAGGACTCCTCCCTGTGCAACGCATCTTTTATCATCAATCCGGCCAGTAACAAATAATCTTCCATGTGCAACGCTTTTTCCAGTTCCTTGTTTACTGTTTTGTCGCTTCCCGGGATCCCCGTTTCCTTTCTAAACCTGTCGCGGATGGCATCCAGCTCAATGAAAGTGCCTGACAAACCCTCTGCAGATCTAACTATCCCGGCATGTTCCCACATCAATTTGCCGAGTTCCCGGTGCAGGTCGTCCACTGGCGTGCGTCTCCCGATTCTCATCAGATTATGGATCCTTTGTTTTACCTTTTCCGAGGCTTGTATAAAGTCCGGGTGCGCCGTGTCGGGGAGCGGCTCTCCGATCTCTGCCTCAAGGTAATCCGGCAGGGTATATGGTAAAATGAAGAATCCATCCGCCAGGCACTGCATAAGCGCCGAGGCACCCAGCCTGTTGGCGCCATGATCGCTAAAATTGGCCTCGCCTATGGCAAACAATCCCCTGATGGTTGTCATTAAGTTGTAATCCACCCACAAACCTCCCATGGTGTAATGCATAGCTGGAAAGATCTGCATAGGTTCTTTATATGGATTATTATCCGTTATTTTTTCATACATCTGGAAAAGATTTCCGTATTTCCTGTCAATGGACGCTTTTCCTTGTGTTTCAACGGCCTTTTCAAAATCCAGGTAAACGGCCTTTCCTGTTTTGTTGATTCCCAGACCTGCATCGCAACGCTCTTTGGCTGCCCTTGAAGCTACGTCCCTGGGAACCAGGTTCCCGTAAGCAGGGTACCTGCGTTCCAGGTAATAATCCCTCTCATTTTCATGCACTTCAGATGGTTTTAACGTGCCTTCTCTTAAATGCTCTGCCGTTGCTTTATTTTTAGGCACCCATATTCTTCCGTCGTTTCTCAGGGATTCGCTCATTAATGTCAGTTTGGACTGGTGTGTCCCGTGAACCGGGATGCAAGTGGGATGGATCTGTACAAATCCCGGGTTGGCAAAAAAAGCACCTTTTTTCCAGCATTGCACCAGGGCCGAGGCATTCGAATTCATGCTGTTGGTGGAAAGAAAATAGACGTTTGCATATCCCCCGGTGGCCAAAACCACGGCATGGGCAGGATATCTTTCGATCCTGCCGGTGACCATATCCCGGGTAATGATCCCTTTGGCCTGTCCGTCAATGACCACCAGGTCCATCATCTGGTGTCGGCAATGGACCGTTACGTTTCCCAGGGCGACCTGCCGGTTAAGGGCACCGTAGGCGGCAAGTAACAATTGCTGACCGGTTTGCCCCCGGGCATAAAAGGTGCGGCTTACCTGCGATCCCCCGAAAGAGCGGTTGTCCAGGTACCCTGCGTAATCGCGGGCAAAAGGCACGCCAAGCGCCACACAATGATCTATGATGGCGTTACTTACCTCGGCAAGCCTGTAGACATTGGCTTCGCGCGATCGGAAATCGCCTCCTTTTAAGGTGTCCAGGAACAGCCGTTGAACCGAATCGTTATCATTCCTGTAATTTTTAGCGGCATTTATACCTCCCTGGGCCGAGACAGAATGGGCCCTCCTGGGGGAATCCCCCATGCAAAAAACATTTACGCGGAACCCCTGCTCCCCGAGAGCTGCGGCAGCCGAGGCTCCCGCCAATCCCGTACCTACCACAATGATATGCATCCCGCCCCTGTTGGCCGGCGAAACTGTTTTCAGACTTTCCTTGTGGAGCGTCCATTTTTGATCCAGAGGACCTTCTGGGATTTTTGCATTCAGAATTCCGGCCATTGTACTTTCCTGGTTTATTTGACAAAAATACAAAACAATGATGAGATGCAATTTTTTCATAACTTAGACGCATGAAACGTATATTTTACTTCGGAATTACGGTGTTGACCGTGATCTGTGTTTCCTGCAGTAATACTCAGGAAACCGCACCTCTGAGAACTGGGGCTGAAAATACAGGGGCATACCTGTCCTTGTTACAGGGAAAAAGGGTAGGCTTGCTTACAAATCATACCGCCCTTATAGACACTACGCACCTTGTTGACAGTCTCACTGGTCTGGGGATAGATCTTAAAATGATCTTCGCTCCGGAACACGGTTTCCGGGGAGATGAAGATGCCGGTTCCCCTATTGCTCATCAGACAGATCCAAAGACGGGTATACCCATTGTTTCCGTTTACGGGGCTGGTTTTATTCCGGCAGACAGCCTTATGCAGCAACTTGATGTCGCCCTGTTTGACATTCAGGATGTTGGTCTGCGGTTTTATACGTACCTTTCCTCGATGTACTATTTCATGGAAGCCTGCGCGCGAAACGACGTTCCACTCATAGTGCTGGACAGACCAAATCCCAACGGGCACATAGTATCCGGCCCTGTTTTAGACATGAAATACCGTTCTTTTGTAGGCGTCATCCCGATCCCTGTGGTACACGGCATGACCCTGGGAGAACTTGCCCGTATGATCAACGGGGAATTTTGGCTTAAAGACAGCCTGCAGACCCGACTGACCGTTATTCCCTGCCTGAATTACACACACGGAACCATATACGAACTGCCGGTAAAACCTTCTCCCAATTTACCCAACAACCGTTCCATTTACCTGTACCCTTCCATATGTCCTTTTGAAGCAACGCCCGTGAGCCTGGGACGCGGCACTGAATTTCCTTTCCAGGTCTACGGACACCCTCAAATGACAGGGTATGACTTTTCCTTTACTCCCCAACCGGTTCCGGGAGCGCAAAATCCTCCTCAAAAAGGGAATCTCTGTTACGGAGTGGATCTGCGTGTTTCTCCTTCAGATGATATTGTCAGAACCAACGGATTCAACCTGGAGTATGTTATTGACGCGTACCGTAACCTGAATGAAAACACAGAGATAGGGGATTCGTTTTTCACTTCTTACTTTGAAAAACTAGTTGGTGTGGATTATGTAAGGGAAATGATCATCTGGGGAAAAGACGCCGCCCAGATAACAGAAATCTGGCAGGAAGATCTGGAAGCTTTTAAGACAAAACGTAAAACGTATTTAATTTATCCCGAATAATATGAAACGTCTGGTTATTTTATCATTAGTTATGGTCTTCCTTGCTCCGGGAAGTATGACAGCCCAGACACGCAAGGAAGAAAAAGCAGCCCGCAAAGCCGCCGTTGAACAACATGTCTGTGACCTGGTAGACAGCGGCACATTTTCCATTTCTTTTGATCGCGCCAATCCGGCCCGGGGAATGTCCAGGATCTTATCTCCGGAATATGAAATGAAGTTTGAAGACAACCGGGTAACCGCATACCTGCCGTATTTTGGACGAGCCCATACCGCACCCATGGATCCCACAAAATTGGCTATTGAGCTTACCGATCAGGAAGTAGATGTTAAAGCGAAAAAAGACCCCAAAAAAGGGTATTCCCTTACCTTTTCCACAAAAACCCAAACGAATGAGAACATCACTTTTTACCTGAAGATCACATACAGCGGTATGGCAACCCTATCTATTAACAGCAGTACCCGGGAACCAATCTCTTATCTTGGAAATCTGAAAATGTAACTATTTATTTATGACCACTTTATTTGCTTTTATCATGACCTCCCTGATTCACCTTATTCCCGCACCTGTAAGCATGGAACCCGGGGAAGGTTTTTTTACACTGAACGACCAAACGCAATTGTTCCTGTCCAAAGACGCTTCCATGGCAAGGGGAGCAGCCTTGTATTTCACAGAAACCGTGAAGTCTTCCATGAACATTGATCCTGCTTTTTCAAAAAGCCGGCCTGATGGGAATGCCATACTTTTTTTACCTGACATATCCCTGCCCGCTGAAGGATATACGCTTTCCGTTAACAACCGGTTTATTGAAATAAGGGCCGCAGATGATGCCGGTTTTTTCTACGGTATACAGACATTATTGCAACTGTTGCCCCCATATGTTTATCAACCGGTCTACAAACCAGATCAGTATACACCTTCCCTGACGGCAGATATTCCCTGTGTCCTGATCAAAGATTATCCCGCTTATCAGCACAGGGGCATGATGCTGGATGTAAGCCGCCAGTTTTATACCGTTGAATACATTAAGCGTTTTATCGACTGGATGGCTGTTCACAAACTGAACCGGTTTCACTGGCACCTTGCAGATGATACCGGATGGCGCATAGAGATTAAAAAACACCCGTTCCTTACCAGTAAAGGAGCGTGGAGGGGTCCTGGAGAGGTACTGCCCACTACATACGGGCATGCAGGTGAACGCTACGGCGGTTTTTATACCCAGGAGGATATCCGCGAAATAGTGGCCTTTGCGGCAGCACGCCATATAGAGGTCATTCCTGAAATAGACCTTCCCGGGCATTCCAAGGCCGCCATTGCCAGTTACCCCGATATCCTTTGTGATCTTACCGGAGAAGTGGAACTGAGCATTCAGGGAGTCAGCAACAACGTCTGGTGTGCTTCCTACGAGAAAAATTATCAAATGCTTGAAGACATTGTCCGGGAAATGGTTCAACTGTTTCCTTCCCAATATTTTCATGTTGGCGGTGACGAAGTGGTCACCAGCCAGTGGGCCAGCTGTACCCGTTGCAAAGCCTTCATGCACGAACACAACATGGGTGATCCCATAGAAATGCAATCCTATTTTGTGCAGCGCATGCAGCAGATCCTCAACAAATTCGGCAAAACGCTGGTAGGATGGAACGAAATTATGGAAGGAGGCGAACTGGACCATGAAAAGACAGTGGTTCATGCCTGGCAAAGTCCGGAAAAGATCAAAGAAGCAGCCTCTGCAGGATACCGCGTTATAGCCCAGCCTGCCCAGTATTGCTACCTGGACATGAAACATACGCCACAGGAACGGGGCATGACCTGGGCCGCGATATTTGATGTGGACAAGGTATATTCCTTTGATCCTGTAGAAACAGCAGGCCTTAACCAAACGGAAGCTTCCAGGGTAATGGGTGTTCAGGGAGGATTGTGGTCGGAATTGATGAACATGCCTGCTAATATTGCCGAGTACCAGGTATACCCGCGCCTGTGCGCCATTGCCGAGGTGGCATGGAGTCCCCATGAAAATAAGGACTGGGACGATTTCAACACCCGACTCAGTCAGACGCATTTTTACCGGCTTTATTTTATGGGCATCCGTTTTAGGATCGCTCCTCCCCGGGCTGATTACGTAAACGGGTACCTGTGTGTGACGCACCAGTACCCGTGGATGATCATACGCTACACGTGTGACGGGTCGCTACCCGGTCCCAGATCCACGCTTTATACCGGTCCCCTGAAAACCGACAACCCCGAACCGTACCGTTTTGCAGCCTTTTTCAGGGATGAGATCCGCAGTGAAGTCACCCTGGCAAACCTGCCTTACGACCGCTATCAGAAACCGGTAACACAGGTTACAGGGAATGTGGAAACTCATCCGCGTACGCCGTTGTCCCTTTTGGGAGACAACAATCCAGCTTCTTATGTAAGCTGTTTTGGTCCTCTGAAAGAAGATCACTATTTGCTGTTTACATTTGAAAGGCCTGTTACAACCCCGGGTATCACGGTCCGGACCGGCCTTCCCCGGGTAGATATTGATATTGTTGATTTTGCCAGTGTGGAATATTCCACTGACGGGGTTCATTTCACAAAAGCCGCATGCCTTTGGAAAAACGGAGGATGCCGTTTTGTGCCGGAGCGGCCTGTTATGGCTGTAAAAATCTTGTTTGACAACAGAAACCAACCCCTGACATATTATTTGCAAGATCTTCATATAGAAAAATGATCCTATGGATATTCTTCGTTTCTACCTTAACGGCGATCTCCGGGAAATCGATTTTTCCGCCAAAGAAAGTCCGCCTCTTTACTGTTCTGTCCTTCATTACCTGCGCAAGTATGAAAAACTTACCGGAACCAAGGAAGTGTGCGGCAGGGGAGACTGCGGGGCCTGTACCGTTATTCTAGCCTCTAAAGACACTGTTTCCGGCCGGGAAAAGCGCTTTTCCGTGGATTCCTGCCTGATGCGCCTGCCACAGTTACACGGGAAACACCTTTTGACTATAGAAGCTCCGGATCAATACCTGAATACCCGTGCGGTAAAAAAAGCTTTTTTGAAGGAAAGGGCCAGTCAGTGCGGTTTTTGTTCTCCCGGCATGGTGCTTTCCACCTATATTCACGTTAAAAATCAAATCCCTTTTAACCGGGAAGACATCCAGCGTTCTTTGTCCGGAAATCTTTGCCGGTGCAGCGGTTATCAGGCAATTATGGATGCTGCACTATTCCTGGAAAAATGTCCTGAAATACCCGGAAAAAAGGAGCTTCCCCTTGCTTTTCCGGAACCTGAAAGCAAAATGCTGCTTTTTAAACAGGATGACCTGGTTTATGTTATCCCGTCTACCTTACAGGAATTCTACCGGGTACGCAAGACATGGCCTGTAGCCCGGATCGCAGCCGGTTTTACCGGTTCCTGCATGGACTATAAAAGTTCTGTTATAGATATCTCCCATATTCCCGAACTGACACATGTTAAGGTTACGGATACGCATATTACACTTGGGGCAGCCTGTAATTTTGAAACCATGAAAAAGGAATTGGGGTCTTTATTCCCTTACATGATGCCTTACCTGGACGAGTTTGCTTCACTGCAGGTTCGGAACCAGGCCACCCTGGGAGGGAATATTGCCGATGGATCTCCGGTGGGAGATACCATGCCTTTGTGCCTGGCTCACGATGCCGTCTTTCTTGTTGCCGGTCCCCACGGCACCCGCAGCATAGAAGCCCGCCGTTTTACAACGGGATACCGGCAGGTTGCCCTTAAACCTGGTGAATTGATCCTGGCTGTGGAATTTCCCCGGCAGGACGAAGATGCTTTTTATTTTGCCCACAAACAGGCACGACGCAGAAACATGGACATCAGCTCGGTTTCTTTTGTAGCACGTGTAAATTTACGTGGTAAAACCTGCCGGGATATCCGGCTGGCATACGGTGGTATGGCAGCCGTACCTACACGGTCAATGAATGCCGAACGCTTTTTGAAAGGAAAAATTTTCTCCCTTAACA
Organism: Bacteroidales bacterium; assembly: GCA_011620605.1. Taxonomy (GTDB): domain Bacteria; phylum Bacteroidota; class Bacteroidia; order Bacteroidales; family UBA932; genus DMER64. The sequence continues at coordinate 292,999 of WOYW01000016.1, forward strand.
ATTGCCGCAAAGCCTCAGCCCTGCTTGAAAAAGATTTTACCCCTTTATCAGATGTCAGGGGAAGTGCCACATACCGTATGGATGTAGCTAAAAATATGCTTTTGTTGCTTTATGAATCATACACCGGGAATCATGACTGAACCAGATCTTATTCAATACAGGGAAGCGGCACATCTTTCGGGTGAAACCAGGTACATTCCTGATATGGAACTTTATCGTGGAACGCTTACCGGATATGCCGTATCTTCTCCCCATGCCAAAGCCCGCCTGGAACATCTGGATGTTTCACTGGCCCGGACCTCTCCGGGTGTAGCTGCCGTTCTTACTGCCAACGATATACCGGGCCCTAATACCATGGCTCCTGTTATAGACGATGAACCCTGTCTTCTTCCTGAAGGAGGAACCTGCGGATATATGGGACAGGTCGTCTGCATTATAGCGGCGGATACGCTCGAAAATGCCAAAAAGGCCGCGTCTCTTATAGAATGGCAATGGAAAGTCCTGGATCCTGTGCTTACTGTAGAGGAAGCTATGAAAAATGAAGATTTCCTTTTCAAACCTTTACGGCTTAAACGGGGAGATCCTGCACATGTAATGGAAAATGCCCCCTTTAGAAAAAAGGGATCGCTGGAGGCGGGGGGACAGGAGCATTATTACTTTGAAACCCAGGCCGCGTATGCCGTTCCTTTGCACCAGGGAGGCCTTCTAATACGTTCATCCACGCAAAACCCTACTGACAACCAGCGTTTTGCAACCTCATTACTGGGGCTGAAAGCTTCTGATGTTGAAGTTCAGGTGGGGTTCCTGGGAGGCGGATTCGGAGGCAAGCAGACTCAGGCAACCTGGACGGTAGCCTGGTCGGCCCTTTTGGCCTGGAAAACAAAAAAACCTGTTCTTTTTATCATGGAAAGAGACCAGGATTTCCGTCTAACAGGCAAACGTCACCCGTTCAAAGCTCACTGGGAGGCAGGTTTTGATCATCAGGGACGTATTCTGGCCCTGGAAATTTCCATGTCTTACGATTGTGGCTGGTGCAACGATGTTTCCATCGCTGTTTTGCATCATAGTCTTTTTCATATGGACGGAGCTTATTACATTCCCCATATAGACAGCGTACTTTACGGGTGCAGGACTAACAAACCCAGCAATACGGCTTTTAGGGGCTTTGGTGTTCCACAAGCCATTTCCGTCATAGAATCCGTTATTACACAGATAGCGCAAACCCTGGGTAAAGATTCCGCAAATGTCCGCTGGAAAAATTACTACGGGATCCGGAAAAACAACCGTACTCCCTATAATATGCTTGTGGAACATAACATTTTACGGGCTGCACACCGCCAGATAGTCCAAAAAAGCGATTATTTTGGATTGAGGAAAAAGATCAACGCGTTCAACAAAAAGAATACTTTCAAAAAACAAGGACTTGCATTGGTTCCCGGAAAATTTGGGATCTCTTTTAATGAATCTTTTTTCAACCAGGCAGGCGCGCTTATTAACATATACCGGGACGGTTCAGTTCTGATCCATCATCCGGGTACGGAAATGGGGCAGGGGTTGCATGATAAGATGAGAACTGTTGTTCACCGTGAACTGGGAGTATCCACTGATTTTATACGGGTGGCGGATACTTCAACCTCTATTATCCCAAATACCACTTCCACGGCAGCTTCTACGGGAACCGATTTTTCGGGAGCTGCACTAAAGGATGCCTGCGATAAACTAAAAAAACGACTCAATCCCATAGCTTTAAAAATGATGGGATTGGAAAAAGGAAAAGTGGTTTGGGAAAACAATACGGTATCCTGTAAAGAAGCCGGCACCGGAGTTCCCTTTAAAGAATTATCCTTTCATTCTTATATGATACTGGAATCTTTAAGTGAAAAAGGTTTCTATAAAAGAGAAAACATAGGATTTAACCTGGACACCATGACCGGTCGTCCTTACTGGTATTATGTGATGGGATCTTCCGTGGCACATGTGGAACTTAATTTACTCACCGGACAGTTCCGTATCCTGGACATGTGGATACTGCACGATTGCGGGGAACCTGTGGACAAAGGAATAGACATGGGACAGATCCACGGAGCTTTTATGCAAGGCCTTGGCTGGTGTACCCTGGAAAAACTTATAACCGGCAAAAACGGCAGGCTGGAAACTTATTCTCTGGATAATTACAAAATTCCCGGCATATATGAATTGCCCGAAAATTTCCATATTGAATTATTCCAGGGAAATCCTGAACCGCTTAATATACATAATACAAGGGCAATAGGGGAGCCTCCTTTGATATACGCTCTATCTGTTTGGCTGGCCCTTCAGGATGCCAGAGGAACTACACTTCCCATTCCGGCTACCAGAGAAGAATTAATAAAACCATTATACAATGAAGAATAATATACGGATCATTATTTTCTGGGCAGTTTGCTGGGGTCTCTCAGAAGCTACCATCGGCTATGTGCTTCATTTTATTGAAAATTCCGTCGGTATATTGTTGTACCCTTTTGGAGCTTTCTGCCTTATAAAAGCTTTTTCAAAAAGCGGATATAAAGTTCTTGTCCCTGTTTTGGTAACCATCCTGGCGGCTGTTCTCAAATTGAGTAATCTTGCTTTTACCCCGGAAATATTTCATTATAGGGTATATTTTCCTGTCCTGGCCATTTTATCTGAAGGATTGGTCACTTCAGTTCTTTTGTTTATAACTGCACGATATCCTGTGGAAAACCTGTTTAATAAACTGAGTATAAAAAAAAATATTTTTTGAAAACTTTTCTAGTTGTGAATAACTTTTGTTTTATCCATTTTTACCAACAAAATTATGAACATCATTTTTTACTTATAAATTCTTAAATAGCTTTATATACAGGTTTTTCATTTATTTATAAACATATCAACAGACTATTAAAAAAAACAAGATTCTTAAAAATAAATATATTTATTATTGTTTTCATGACTGATTTTGACCCACACAAAAACAGAGATACATCGGACAGGGATTTTGAAGAACAGATAAGACCTAAAGAATTTGCGCAATTTTCCGGTCAGGAAAAAATTACCGATAATCTTAAGGTATTCGTAAAAGCCGCCCTTTTGAGAGGAGAATCCCTTGATCACGTTCTGTTGCACGGTCCTCCAGGATTGGGTAAAACCACTCTGGCACATATTGTTGCGCGGGAACTCGGAGTAGGACTCAGGATCACTTCCGGGCCCGTGTTGGATAAACCGGGTGATCTGGCGGGTTTGCTTACCGGCCTTGAAGCAGGGGATGTACTGTTTATAGATGAGATACACCGCCTCTCACCAGTAGTTGAGGAATATTTATATTCGGCTATGGAAGATTTTACAATAGACATAATGCTGGATAAAGGACCGGGTGCCCGTTCCGTACAGATATCCCTGCAACCTTTCACACTTGTTGGGGCCACAACAAGAAGTGGGCTGCTTACCGCCCCGTTAAGAGCCCGGTTTGGAATACAGTGTCACCTTGAATATTACGATGCTTCAGTTTTATTACAGATAGTGTTGCGTTCGGCTTCCATATTAAATGTAGATATTGATCAGAAAGCTGCTCATGAGATTGCTTCCAGGAGCAGGGGAACCCCTCGTATTGCCAATTCATTGCTCAGGAGGGTCAGGGATTTTGCACAGGTAAAGGGTTCCGGAGTAATAGATAATGAAATAACCCAGTATGCCCTGGATGCTCTAAATATTGACAAGAGGGGACTGGACCAGATGGACAATAAGATATTATCAACCATAATCCACAAATTCAAGGGAGGACCAGTTGGAATAAGCACGATTGCCACAGCCGTCAGTGAAGAAATCGGTACTTTGGAAGAAGTCTATGAACCGTTCTTGATCAAAGAAGGATTGTTGCAAAGAACTCCCCGTGGCAGGGAAGCCACCCGGCTTGCTTATGAACATCTGGGTATATTCAGGGAAGAACCCGAAAAACTGTTTTGAAAACTGATAGTTATGAAAAAATATCTGATTTTTACACTTACCGCTGTTGTTTTTAGTCTTTTTACCCATCATTCACAGGCGTGTACCTCAGCCATAATAACAGGAAAAGTTACAGCTAACGGTCGTCCTCTTTTATGGAAACACCGGGATACCGGTCAGGAGCAAAACAGAATAGAATTTTTCAATACCGGAAAATACACTTTTTTGGCACTGGTCGATGCTACCGATAAGGGAGGAACTGCCTGGACAGGTACCAACAGTGCGGGATTTTCCATTATGAATACGGCTTCATACAATTTAAAAGATGATCAGGTAAAGGAAATGGATAGGGAAGGAAAGTTAATGTACAGGGCACTGGAAATATGTACAGATCTTAAAGATTTTGAAACGTTTCTGGACACGATTACAAGACCTATGCGCGTAGAAGCCAATTTTGGTGTTATTGATGCATGCGGAGGTGCCGCATACTACGAAGTTAACAATCACTCATGGGTTAAAGTTGATGCCAATGATCCTGCCATAGCACCCCACGGTTATCTTGTATATACCAATTTTTCCTACACCGGAAGGATTAACGAGGGAATGGGCTATATGAGGTATAAAACGGCCTCTGCCCTTTTTTTGAAAAAATCAGCCACATCGGATTTCACGCCTCAATGGATATTTAAGAACGTTTCACGCTCCTTTTACCACGTATTCCTGGGAATGGACCTTTGCGATCCTTCGTTTTCTCCTGAAAATGCTTCCGGCTGGTTTTTGGACCAGGATTTTATTCCGCGCAGGTCCAGTACCTGTTCCATCGTTGTTGAAGGGGTAAAACAGGGAGAGGATCCCCTGGAGACCATAATGTGGACCGTTATGGGTTACCCTCCTGCAGGCGTATGCATACCTCTTTGGGTGGAAATGGGAAAAGATCAACCGTATTTACTCCTGGGACAGGGAGAAAACAACACATCCCCGTTATGCGAAAAAGCCGTAAGGCTAAAACACGAAACCTTTCCCGTAAAAAGAGGGAATGGCAGCAAATACATGTATTTTACGCATATATTCAACAGCAAAGGGACCGGATACATGCAGCAGCTGGCTTTGCTGGAAGAAGAGCTTTGTGCGATTTACCGGAATTGTATGGACAGTTTGGAAAAAGACGGTTTGACAGGTAAAAAACTGGATAAAAAACGAATTAAAGACATGTACGGGCAAATTGCTCCACAGATAGAACGCGTATATGACGAGCTTTGATGTTGGGGATATACGCAAATTTATAGAAGATTCAGGTTTTCAAAATATTCCGGGAGTTCTTTCCTTACAGGGACTTTCAGGCTCTTCCGTATATTTTCCCGTTGCCGGGATCTGCAAAGAATCTCTTGGAAAAATTCATGTTGTGATCAGGGAAAATTCTTCGGAAGCTTCTTATGCCGCAGGCGATCTTTCGGTACTGACACAAGATGAAAACGTATTTTTGTTTCCCGCATCTTACAGGGGCACCGGCAAAACCGCAAGACCCGATGAATCATTCAGGGTCCAGCGTACTATGGCCTTAAGGGCCTTGTCCCGCTTTTTCAGCGACAAAAAGGATATCATTCTAGTCACCTATCCAAAAGCATTAATGGAAGGTGTCCCGGAAAAAGATGCTCTTGAAAAAGACGCCCTTATCGTTCATAAAGGACTCAGCCTGTCTCATGAAACCATAAAGGAATACCTTTTCCAGGCCGGTTTTGAAAAAACGGATTTTGTTATTGAACCCGGACAATTTGCTGTACGGGGAAGTATTATAGATGTGTTTTCTTATTCCGAAAACCGTCCTTACCGGATCAATTTTTTTGGTGACGTAATAGAAAACATCCGGATATTCGACCAAAACACGCAATTATCCATAGAAGAACGTTCTTCTGTGTCGGTAACACAGCGTTTACAGGGTGAACAACTGTTACTTGAAACTATTGCAGAACATACTGTTGTCTGGTTATTCCCGGAAGAGTTCAAAAATATACCGCCCAATATTCCGGTGATGGCTTTTTACAACCTGGTAAAGGAAAATGCAGCGGTTCAGTATGAAACTTCTCCGCAGCCGGTGTTTAACAAAAACTTCGGGCTTCTTGTCAGTTATATCCGCAAAAGAAAAATGGACGGGTACCGGGTTTGCATATTGTGTGAGAACAAGGCTCAGATAAGCAGACTTGAAGACATTTTTGAAAGCCTTGGATGTCCGCAGCCATTTGTTGAATATAAAAAAGTCTCTTTACACGAAGGTTTTACTGACCACCGTAATAAAGTCTGCTATTACACAGATCATCAGCTTTTCCAGCGAATACACAGGATACACCTGAAAGGTTCGGTTCAGAAAAGCGAACAAATAACCCTGAACGATCTTACGGGCTTTAAAGTAGGTGACTATGTCGTACACATCGACCACGGAGTGGGGGTATTCGGAGGCCTTGTAAGAACGAATCTTAACGGGAAAGTGCAGGAGGCCGTTAAGATCATTTACCGGGATAACGACGTGCTCTATGTGAACATACACGGCCTGCACAGGATCGCCCGGTACAAAAGCAAAGAAAGCGAAGCCCCAAGGATCCACAAACTGGGATCGGGTGCCTGGAACAAGATCAAGCAACAGACCAAGAAAAAAGTACAGGACATAGCCCGTGACCTCATCAAGCTTTATTCGGAAAGAATATCAACCAAAGGATTTGCGTTTTCAGCCGACACCTACCTGCAACAACAGCTGGAAGCTTCGTTTCTTTTTGAAGACACTCCCGACCAGCTACTTGCCACACAGCAGGTCAAAAGCGATATGGAAAAGCCGTATCCCATGGACCGTCTTATTTGCGGTGACGTAGGTTTTGGTAAAACGGAAATTGCCATCAGAGCAGCTTTTAAAGCCGTGACCGATGGCAAACAGGTCGCTTTCCTTGTTCCCACAACCATACTGGCCTTGCAGCATTATCATACTATAACCGAACGACTGGAAGATTTTCCCGTGAAAACAGAATTTATTTCCCGGCTGAAAACCTCATCCCAGACAAAAGAGATCTTTAGGCAATTGCAGGAAGGGACCATAGATATCATCATTGGAACACACCGGCTTTTGAATAAGGATGTTTTGTTTAAAGACCTGGGCCTGCTGGTGATAGATGAAGAACAAAAATTCGGGGTAGCTGCCAAAGAAAAGTTAAAACTTCTCAAAGTCAACGTTGACACACTTACCATGACTGCAACACCCATTCCAAGGACTTTACAGTTTTCCCTTATGGGTGCACGCGATCTGTCCATTATTCAGACACCCCCGTCCAACCGGCTTCCCATCCACACGGAAGTCCAGACTTTTGACCATGAGATCATAAAAGAGGCCATAGACAGGGAATTGGACCGGGGCGGACAGCTTTTTTTTGTTCACAACCGTATCATGGATATAGAAACGGTTGCCGAAATTTTGAAAAAAATACGTCCCGGTATACGGATAGCTATAGGGCACGGGCAGATGCCTCCCAAAACCATGGAGAAAGTTCTCCTCGATTTTATATGCGGGGACTATGACCTGTTATTATCCACGTCCATAATAGAAAACGGGATAGATATTCCTAACGCCAACACCATCATCATCAACCGGGCACACCTGTTCGGACTGAGCGATCTGCACCAAATGAGAGGCAGGGTGGGACGCTCCAACCGGAAAGCCTACTGTTACCTGCTTGTACCGCAACACGCCGGTCTGACCGAAGATGCAAACAGGCGGCTCAAAGCCCTGGAATCCTTTACCGAATTGGGAAGCGGTTTCAACATAGCCATGCAGGACCTGGACATACGCGGTGCGGGCAACCTTTTGGGCGGGGAACAAAGCGGATTTATTGCCGAGATGGGGTTTGAGACGTACCAGAGGATCCTGGAAGAAGCCTTTGCCGAGCTGAACCAGTCTTGCGACGAACCGGAAAAGTTGGCCAAAAGGCCTTCATTTGTGTCTTCTTTTGCGGCCGATTGTACCATAGAAACCGATCTGGATGTTATGATCCCCGATGAATACATAGGGCAGGTTTCCGAAAAGATACGCCTTTACAAGGAACTGGACAACATAAAGGAAGAAGAACGTCTGCAACGTTTTTTTGCATCCCTGGAAGACCGGTTTGGCCCCATTCCCGAACCTTTCTGGCAATTGGGATATGTGGTGCGTCTGAGGCAATTGGCCGTACAGGCGGGTTTTGAGCGTATCGTACTGAAAAACGGCATAATGCTTGCATATTTTATTTCAGATCCGCATTCAGACTATTACAAAACGGAACTTTTTGCAAACATCCTGAATTATATATCGGCACACCCCAGGGATTTCCAGGTAAAAGAGCAAAAAAACAAATTGTTTGTTAAAGTACCTCACGTTAAGAGTGTTGAAGCGGCGTATAATTTTTTAAAAATTTTTGCAAAACCCTGAAAAAGTGCGACATTTGCAAGCTATGCATAGAACAGGATTCCGGCTATTGATCCTCGGTTTGTTTTTATTGTTCACAGGAAACATCAAATCTGAAGCACAAACAATGGACGCTTTAGGCACGTTTACCCCTTATTCCATGTTCGGGGTGGGAGAACTGACCCGCCTGGGAACCTCTTTGAACAGAGGAATGGGCGGGATAGGAGCCGGATTGCGTGACAACCGTTACATCAATTACCTGAATCCCGCATCGGCCTCGGCAAGGGATTCCCTGTCCTTTATGCTCGATTTCGGGATGTTGCAGAATAATTTCATTAATACGGACGGATCCCGTTCTTCGGCATACAATGCATTCAACATGCACCATATCATCATGTCTTTTCCCATATGGAGAAGTTCTGCCATACAACTGGGCATCATACCCTACAGCAACGTAGGATACCGTTTTGTGGAAGACGAAAGCAGGGAAAACATATTGGCTACCATTGGGGCATTCCGCTACTACCATTACGGGCAGGGGAGTATCAACCAGGCTTTTGCCGCGTATTCCGCCACTTTTTTCCGTCACCTTTCCATAGGTGTGCAGGGAATGTATTATTTTGGCAACATTGAAAAAAACGCACAGGCCATATCTGTAACATCTCCGGAATCCTATGGAACGCTTAAAACCGGGTACGACATAGTGGTGGGATCGTTCGGGGCCCAGTTTGGTATGCAGGCTTTCGGGAATTTCAACACGAACACTTCTTTTACCGTAGGGGCGACGTTTCAGCCGGCCACCACCCTTAAAGGAGATGTGACAAGGTTTGCCAAAGTTGAAAAAAACTCTGTTATTGACACAGTGTATTCAGTTGTAAATGAGGAATCAAGAATGTCTGTACCTATGGAATGGTCTATGGGTTTTTCAATAAGAAAACGCGACAAATGGATGTTCGGGGTTGATTACTCACAGTCAGACTGGAGCAAATCCAACTTTTCTCCCACTCCGGGAGTAAACTTTGAGCCGGCCATGAGCCGGACCCTGAAAGCCGGCCTGGAATTTACACCGGACAGGTACAGCATCCGTTATTTCATGCGCAGGTGGACCTACCGCCTGGGTGCTTATTACGATAAGTCTTACATGAGTCTGAACGGGCAACAGGTGGAGGCCATGGGCATTACCTTTGGATTTTCTTTGCCCATTTACCGCTGGTATAATTCAGTAGGCGTATCCATTGATGCGGGGCAAAGGGGCAGTATAGAAAACAACCTTATCCGTGAAAGGTACATCATGCTGATCCTGAATTTCAATTTACACGATATTTGGTTCTTAAAACATAGATATAATTAAAATTCACAAAAATGAAAAAGCTTGGAATCCTATTTACATTGATCATGTTCGCATTCGTAACACAAAGTTACGCGCAGGGCGGTAAATTCGGAGCGACACCGGAAGACAGCGTACAATGCGTTAGGTACTTGTCTTTCTATAAGGATTATTACAAGAACGGGAACATCAGGGAAGCCCTTCCTTCATGGCGGGGTGCTGTAAGGGTTTGCCCCGTAGGAGTAGTACAATCCCTGTACCAGGACGGTCAGAACATTATCAAATTTCTGATTCATCAGACCAAAGATCCCGACCGCAGAAAAGAATTGATAGATTCACTGGTATTGATGTACGACATCAGGATAGACAAATTTCCCACAAGCAAAGCCCGTTTAAGTGCCTTTACATACAAAGCCTATGACATGGTTACATTCTACAAAGAGGATGACATGAAAATTTTCCAGGCTTTACAGGATGTGGTGGAATTCGGAAAACATAAGACAGATCCGGGCATTCTTGTGCTAAACATGCAATATGCCACCAATTTGTTTAAAGAAGAAAAATTGGATGCCGAAAAAGTTATTAACGTATACCAGCAACTGAGCGAAGTTTTCGATAAAAAAATGGAGACCGGATCGGATGAGGCGCTTGAAGAAGCTCGCAATAATTTTGAAATCCTCTTTGCCATAAGCGGAGTGGCCGACTGCAAGAACCTGCTGGCACTTTTTGGCCCCCGTTTTGACGACAATGCCTCCGATCTTGTATATGTTAAACGTGTTGTGCAATTACTCTCCAATGCAGGCTGCGAAACATCGGATCTATTCCTCAAGGCCGTGGAACGTCTCTACGAAATGGAACCTTCCTACAACTCGGCATATTACCTCTATCGTTTGTATTCTGCCCGTGAAAGCAATGAAAAGGCAGCCAAATACCTGGAACTCGCCATAAAATCCGATTCCATTGACGACGTGACCAAAGGAGATTACATGATAGAACTGGGCACGTTCTATTTCAAAAAAATGAATAATGCTTCAGCTGCAGCCAATTCCGCCCTGAATGCCGCCGATTTCAATAAAGAAACTGAAGGACGTGCTTACCTGTTGATGGGGCACATCTGGGCAAACGCCAAGGTAACGAACGGAGAAATGCCTGAGATCGACAAGCGTGCCAATTTCTGGGTAGCCGTGGATTATTTTGCCAGGGCAAAAGCGGCTGATCCTTCGCTGGAAGAAGAATGCAACCGTCTCATTGCTACTTACCGGCAATATTTCCCAACCCCGGAAGAAGCTTTTATGCATGATCTGGATGAAGGCACAAGGTATTCAGTAAGGGCTAACGGCTTATCGGCCACAACCACGGTAAGAACAAACAAATAATGGGATCTTTTTCCCGGACAACAAAACAAATAATGGTAGCAACAGGCCTGTCTCTTGCTGCCATATTTGTTTCCTGTAAAAACCGGGTGACAACGGTTGAATCACTCGATAACCTGGACAGCATTCCTACGCAGACCATTAAAAACATGGAAGGCTGGCAGGTGGAAGGAGGTGTTGTACGGGGACGATTGACGACTCCCTACATGGAAAAATATTCCCGAGGTTCGGATCCCTATGAGATCTTTCCGCAATCATTCAGGGTAGAAGGATATACACTTGAAGGAGAGTTGGAAACGGTAATTACGGCCGACAAAGCGTTGCACCGTACCGGAGAAGAGCAGGTGTGGATAGCTACGGGAAATGTGGTCGTAAAAAATCTTCTGAAAGAAGAAACCATGGAAACAGATACGTTGTACTGGGACCAGCAGAACAAGAAGATCTACACGAATTGTTACGTAAGGCTTACCTCTCCCGACTTTTTTGCACAGGGGTACGGGATGGAATCCGATGAAAGGGCCACAAACGCTAAAATTCTGAAACCGTTTGATTCTTACGGATACATTCAACAGGACACTTTGTCCAATGAAGAAAAAGAATTATCTTCGCACCCTCAAAGAAAACAAAAACCACAATAAATAAACTTACAAGATGGCAGTTCTGGAGAAGATTAGAGTACAAATGGGTATATTTATTACCATACTCATAGCTATTGCCTTAATTTCCTTTATTATAGATCCTGGCACATTACAGTCCGCCATGTCTATGTTCTCTTCCAAAAACGATGTGGGAGAAATGAACGGGCAAAGCATAACATATATGGAATACACAAAAAAACTGGAAAACCTCAAAAACCTGCAACAGGCCATAACAGGCGGAGCCTCCCTGGACGAACAAAGCCAGGAAGCCGTGGAACAGGGAACCTGGCAGGCATTTCTGAAGGACCTGGTCTATATACCGGCCATTGAAGATGCAGGTATCCAGCTGGGAAATGAGGAAATTTTTGATATGGTTCAGGGAAGGGACATTTCTCCGGTGATCATGAACGACGCCCTTTTCAGAGGAGAAGACGGATCTTTTGACCGCTCGCGTCTTATTTCCTTTGTACAAAATGCCACTTCAGATCCGGACGGCGTAGCCGCCATGTATTGGGCTTTTATCCAGGACAACATGGAAACGGACAGAATGTTTGCAAAATACAGTTCTCTGCTGGCCAAGAGCAATATTATTACCCCCGTGGAATTACGCAGGAATATGGAGGAAAACAATATTACTTCCAACGTAAGCTTTGTTCTGGAAGCCGTTTCTTTTGCAAGGGATACGACCATAACCGTTACGGAACAGGAGATCAGGGATTATTATCATGCGCATAAACACCAATACGAACAGATCGCCACACGGGACATAGACTACGTTGTTTTTCCCATTGAACCATCCCAAAAAGATATTCAGGAAGCGCGGGAAGACATAGAAAAGGTATACGAAGAATTTGTTAGCACCGACAACCTCAGACAGTTCCTGGCCCGTAACTCGGACAAACCCCTTGATGCGTTTTATTACAAAAAAGGAGAACTGGCATCAATCTCTTCCGCATTGGACAGCTTTGCCTTTAATGCATCTATGCGCGATGTTCTGCCGGTTTACAAAGAAGATCATTTCTTCCGTGCTGCCAGAATCTCGGATATTAAGCAATTGCCGGACTCGGTATACGTTAATCATATTTTATTGCAGAACGATACCCGGGAAGCAAGAAAGATCGCCGACAGCCTGATGATTGTGCTGAGTCGCGAACCGGGCAGTTTTACCCGCCTGGCCGGGGAATTTTCGGCAGACCGTAATCCAAATGTTAATCCGGGGGAGATCGGATGGTTTGTGCAATCGGCATATATTCCGGGCATGGAATCCGTCTTTGAAGCTCCGCTGAACAAACCTTATATTGCGGAAACACAATACGGAATTCATATTGTGAAAGTTAGTGAACGTACACGTCCTCACAAAAAAGTACAGCTGGCCGTTCTGGAAAAAGAAGCCGTAGCGGGAAGAGAAACGTACCAGGAGATTTATTCACAGGCAAACACACTGTCAAACGCAAGCAAGGATATTGCCGGTTTCAATCAGGCAGCCCGTCAGAAAAACTGGATAGCCGTTCCTGCCCTGGGAATTACAGAAGATGCCAAAACAATTTCCGGTTTTGAACATATGAGGGAACTGGTCCGTTGGGCTTTTGATGCGGAAAAAGGCGAAGTTTCCCCGGTAATTACCGTAGATAACAAGTATTTCTTTGTTGCAGCCGTGGCCGATATACACGAAAAAGGCATTGCCACCCTGGAAGAAAAACGTTCCGAAATTGAACCCATTCTCATTCTGGAAAAGAAAAAGGACCGCATTTACAATCAGATACGTGATGAACTGGCATCACATACGACCCTTGAAGGATGGGCAGAAGCTACCGGTAGAAATGTGTCCAAACAAACCGGGATCGCCTTTGGCTCGGTACAGCAGACAGACCCGAAATTTGTGGGAGCCGTATCGGCAGCACCTGAACAAACCATGTGCGGACCGATTAAAGGGGAGATAGGAGTATATGTATTCCACGTGGACGAACGCCTGGACGGAGCCTTCTATACGGAAAACGATGCCTTGCAATACGCATCCTATTTGGCCAATATTCAAATCCAGATGGTCCCCATGGTATTGCAGGAAACGGCAGAAGTAAAAGACAACCGGGCTCGGTTCTTTTAACGGCTGAACAGAAAGTGCATAATATCCCCGTCCTGCACCACGTAATTCTTGCCTTCGACAGCCAATTTTCCGGCTTCACGGCAGGCGGCCTCTGAACCGTAACGGATGTAATCCTCAAATTTGATCACTTCAGCACGAATAAAACCGTGTTCAAAGTCAGAATGAATAAGCCCTGCAGCCTGCGGGGCTTTTGTTCCTTTTATATAGGTCCAGGCTTTAACTTCCATGGGCCCGGCCGTAAAATACGTCTCCAGTTCAAGCAGCCTGAAAGCGGCTTTGATCAGACGGGAAACCCCCGATTCTTTCAAGCCCAGATCTTCCAGGAACATTTGTCTTTCCTGGTAGGTGTCCAGTTGTGCTATTTCCGATTCTATGCGGCCTGCCACGATCAGGTATGGTTCGTTGTCAGGCAGTAACGTTTCGGCCACCTGCCTGGTATAATGGTTCCCGTTTTGGGCCGAGTTTTCGTCTACGTTACAGACATACAGTACCGGCTTGTTAGTCAGCAGAAACAGTTCCCGGGCCATCTGTTCCTCTTCCTGGTTGACCAATTCTACAGTTCGCGCATTTTTTCCCTGCCAGAGCACGTCCCGGTAACGAAGCAGCAAGCCGGCCAGTTTTACCGCTTGTTTATCACCTCCCGTGACGGCCTGTTTTTGAACTTTGACAATTCGGTTTTCCACGGTTTCCAGGTCCTTGAGCTGCAACTCGGCATCTATGATCTTTTTGTCGCGAACAGGATCAACCGACCCGTCTACGTGCACTACGTCGGGATCGTCAAAACATCGCAATATATGAAGAATAGCATCGGTTTCCCGAATATTGGCCAAAAATTGGTTTCCCAGGCCTTCTCCTTTGCTGGCTCCTTCTACCAATCCCGCAATGTCCACAAAATCAACGGTTGCCGGGACTATACGCCCGGGATGCACCAGGGCGGCCAGTTCTTCCAGGCGTGTATCCGGAACCTGCGTGTATCCCAGGTTGGGTTCTATGGTGCAGAACGGGAAATTGGCCGCCTGGGCCTTTCCCGAAGAAACACAATTGAACAAAGTTGATTTACCCACATTGGGAAGTCCCACTATACCGCATCTTAATGCCATATGATCTTTCTTTAACGATGAAGGCACAAAACTAACAACTTTTTACGAATTGTCCTTTTTGTGTTCAGAAGGCATGTTATCTTGAGTGCATGATTCGCTGGGTATTGTGTTTGGTCGTATTCTGGAACGTGGAAAATTATTTTGACCCGTTTGCGGATCCTTTGACAAATGATGATGAATTCACCCCAAAAGGAGCCTATTCATGGACATGGGACCGGTTTTTGAAAAAAAAGAATGATCTGGCCAAAACACTTATCTCATGCGGAACTCAGGAAGACGGGACATGGGAAGCTCCCTTTATAGTGGGTTTGTGTGAAATAGAAAACTGGTATGTTTTATCCCTGTTGGTGAACGATTCTCCCCTGGCCCCGCTGGACTACGGGATCATTCACCGGGATTCCCCCGATCCGCGCGGAATAGACGTAGCCTTACTGTACCTGAAAGAACGTTTTCTGCCCCTGGCGCAGGTGTATTATCCTCTTAGGGGAGAAGACGGTCTTGTTGTAAAGACACGCGAGATCCTTTATGTAAAAGGCATCCTGGATAACCGGGACACACTCCATTTTTTTGTGAATCACTGGCCTTCAAAAAGAGGTGGCGTTCTGGCGGAAGGGTACAGGATGTATGCTGCAGATCTGTTGCTGCGAACCGTTGACAGTATCTGCAAGGTTTCTCCGCAGGCGCGCATCATCGTAATGGGAGATTTCAACGAACTCCCTGATTCCCGGCCGCTGGATCATCTTTCCGGGAAGGGAATGATCAATGTTTCCCGCGAGGGTACTTATAAATACCGGGGTGTCTGGGAATGCCTGGACCAGTTTCTGCTCAGTCCCTTTGTCCATAAAAAAATGGAATACGCCAAGGTGTTCAAAAACAATTATTTACTGGAACGTGACAAGACGCATTTGGGGTACAAACCAAAAAGAACTTACCAGGGTCCTGTTTATCACGGCGGAGTTAGTGATCACCTGCCTGTAACCTTAAAATTTATTACCTTTGCTCCTTATGGCTTCACAACCCGTTAAGACCCCTTTGATGGACCAGTATTTTGTCATTAAGGCAGAATATCCCGATGCTCTGCTGCTTTTCAGGGTAGGTGACTTTTATGAGACGTTCGGGGAAGATGCCATCAAAACTTCCAAAGCGCTGGGCATTGTCCTTACACGCCGCGCAAACGGATCCGCATCTTCTGTGGAATTGGCGGGATTTCCTCACCATGCCCTGGATACATACCTGCCAAAATTGGTACGGGCCGGCTATAAAGTGGCCGTATGCGATCAGCTTGAAGATCCGAAACTTGCAAAAAAAATCGTTAAAAGAGGGATCACCGAGGTTGTTACCCCCGGCCTTTCCTACAACCCGCAATTGCTGGAAGCCTCTGAACATAATTTTCTGGCCAGTGGTTTTACCGTCCAGGAAAAGGGAAAGGAACTGACAGGCATAGCTTTTACAGATATATCCACAGGGACGATCCAGGTGGCCCAGGGAGACCGGTCTTACATTGAAAGTCTTTTATCCCAGTATAATCCCAAGGAGATCCTGGTGCATCGCGACCAGGAGAAAAAATGGAGAGCGATGGCGGGAACCTCGGCGTTTATTTCTACCATGGACGATTGGGCATTTGTGTACGATGCGGCGCAGGAGAAAGTAAAAACACAGTTTGGCGTTGACAGTCTTAGAGGGTTCGGTGTTGAAAACCTTCCGCTGGCAATATCGGCGGTGGGAGCTATGCTTTTTTATCTGGAAATGAACAAATACGCCCGGTACGATCATTTATGCACCCTGCAGCGCATAGATTCAGGGCACATGATGTGGCTGGATAAATACAGTATCAGGAACATGGAACTTTTCCCGCGTCATGACAATCCGGAAAGGGGTGCCAGTCTCACAGAGGTTATTGACAAAACACATACACCCATGGGGGCCAGGCTTTTACGTCAATGGGTAGTGATGCCTCTGCGGCATATTGGTGATATTGAAGAACGGCATGATGTCGTTGCCGCTTTCCTGGAACAATGGGATCTTACGGGAAAATTACGTAAGGTACTCATCCAGATCGGTGATATGGAAAGGCTTGTTTCCCGGGCGGCTGCCGGCAGGATCACTCCCCGGGAAGTGGGACAGCTCAAATCGGCCTTGATACAAACCTCAAAAATCCGGAAGTCGCTTGCTCAAACCGAAGGAACAGAGGCCATACGCAAAGAGACGGACAAACTGGACGATTGTCTGGAATTGATAGAGATCCTGCACCGAACATTGATTGCCTCTCCTCCCGCACAAATGGGAAAAAGCCCGGTGATCGCACCCGGATACAATCAACAGCTTGACGAATTGCGGCATATTGTATCGCACAATAAAGAATACCTGCAGGAAATGCAGCAGAAAGCCGCAGAAGCCACGGGAATATCTTCTCTTAAGATCAGTTTCAACAATGTTTTCGGCTATTATATTGAAGTCAGGAACACCCACAAAGACAAGGTGCCTGTTTCCTGGATCCGAAAACAGACGTTGGTTAATGCCGAACGTTATATTACCGAAGAGCTGAAGACTTATGAAGAAAAGATCCTGGGAGCCGAAGAAAGGATTGCCTTGCTGGAACAGGAGATCTTCACACAACTGGTGGAATCGCTACGTCATTATGTTCGTCCCATACAGGAAAACGCCCGCATACTGGCCCGGCTTGATGTATTACTAGGTTTTGCCGTACTGGCAAGGGAGCAGAAATATTGTCGGCCACGCATGGAAGAATCCAATGTAATAGATATTCACCAGGGACGCCACCCGGTCTTGGAAACATTTATGCCCCCCGGGGAAGCATATATCCCGAATGACGTATACCTGGATAATGAAAAACAACAGATCATCATCCTGACCGGACCCAATATGGCCGGAAAATCCGCTTTGTTACGCCAAACGGGATTGATAGTACTGCTGGCACAAATAGGTTCATACGTACCTGCGCGGCAAGCCACATTGGGCATAGTGGACAAACTGTTCACAAGGGTAGGGGCCTCGGACAACATAGCACGCCGGGAATCCACGTTTATGGTAGAAATGTTGGAATCGGCGGCCATCCTTAATAATATTACCGAAAAATCCCTGGTCCTTTTTGATGAAATAGGTAGAGGAACAAGTACTTATGACGGCATATCCATTGCCTGGGCCATTGTGGAATACCTGCACGAAAAACCCGGGGCACAGGCAAAAACACTGTTTGCCACACATTACCATGAACTGAACCAAATGGCGGAACAGTATGCTAGGGTAAAGAATTTTCACATTGCCGTGAAAGAACGGGGACAAAAGGTGTTATTTTTACGCAAAATGATTTCCGGAGGCGTGGAACATAGTTTTGGGATCCACGTGGCCGGTATGGCGGGAATGCCACGACGTGTTTTAATAACGGCAGAGGAGATCCTGAAAAAAATGGAAGCCGGCAGGGAACAACCGCCTTCTGCGGAAAGACCAAAACAGCTTTCCTTTTTTCAATTGGAGGACCCATTGCTGCAGGCCCTGAAAAGAGATATTGAATCAGTGGACCTTAACAGAATTACGCCCCTGGAAGCATTTGATGCCCTACGGGAGCTGAAACGAAAAATCGGACAAAAAGAATGAAAAAGATTGTAAAGAGCATCAACATTTTCTTTAAGCTTCTGGGGGAAAGTTTTACGTTTGCTTTTGACTCGGTAAAAGGAGATAAGTTCAGGGCCTTTCTTTCCCTGCTCGGTATTACCATAGGTATTTTTTCAATAGTAGCGGTTTTTACTGCCATAGAAGGTCTGGAAAAAAACGTGCGCAATCTGTTTTCTTCACTGGGTACCGACGTGGTTTATATAGATAAGATCTCCTGGGAATCATTAGCGGAAGGAGAAGATTTTAAATGGTGGGAATTCAGACAAAGGCCAAACAATACTTACGAAGAATTCGTTTTTCTGCAAAAAACACTCAAATATGCAGATATGATGGCTCTTTCGGCGGTTACCTCTGCACATGTCAGACACGGGAGGACCACATTGCGGAACACTTCCGTTCACGGAGTAACCTATGACTGGAACAGGATCTCGTATTTTGAAATTGAAAGGGGCCGCTATTTTATGCCTTCTGAAGCCTCGGAAAATATACCACTGGCCGTGATCGGGAGCAACGTGGCCGAAGAGTTGTTTCCCGACGGCATATCCCCGGTGAACAACAATATCAAAATAGGCGGTTTTACGGTAAGAGTCATTGGCGTGATCAAGAAAAAGGGAGAATCCATGTTCGATCCGGTCACCTATGACGATGCTGTTATCATCCCGTTGCCGTTCATCCGCAATTACATTGACCTTCGCCGGACTTCCCCAAGTATTGTAGTGCACAAGGATCCTGGGGCTGATGAAGAAGAATTCATGGCCGAGTTGAGGAACGCCATGCGTGCGGTTCGTCGCCTGAAACCCATTCAGAAAGATAATTTTGCGCTCAACAAAATGTCATTCCTGGACGATGCTCTGTCCCAGCTTTTCAGCGTTATTTCTATTGCCGGATGGGTCATAGGGGGGTTTTCCATACTTATTGGAGCCTTTGGTGTTGCCAACATCATGTTTGTATCTGTCAAGGAAAGAACACACATTATTGGGATAGAAAAAGCCATGGGTGCCAAAAGCGCATTTATACTGACGCAGTTCCTTTTTGAAGCCGCCCTCCTGGCTATGGTGGGAGGTTTAGTGGGGATCCTGATCGTTTGGGGCCTGACCGTGTTTGTGACCAATCAGTATGACTTTGTACTGACCATGTCCTTTTCAAACATATTGCGCGGAGTGCTGATTTCAGGAGCGGTAGGCCTTGTAGCAGGGTTTATTCCGTCGCTGCAGGCAGCCCGCATGAATCCGGTGGAAGCCATTAACCAGCATTGAGAATCGCTGCGACTTCTTTTGTCAGTTGAACAAAATCACTCACATCCAGCTGTTCCGGCCTAAGATCCGGGAGCCTTGAATCAGCGATCTTCCTTTTCCCCAGGATAGGGTTCAGGCTGTTCCGAATGGTCTTTCTGCGTTGGTTGAACGTCGTCTTTACAACTTTCAGGAACAGATCTTCAGGGCAATCCAGTTTTACCCGGTTATTTCTGAGCAGGCGGATCACCCCGGACTGGACCTTTGGCGGAGGAATGAATGCCCCGGGCGGTACGGTAAACAAATATTCCGTATGGTACCACGTATGAAGCAAAACACTTAATATTCCGTATGTACGTGATCCCGGTGAGGCGCAGTAACGCTCCGCAACTTCTTTTTGGACCATGCCCACAACTTCGGGGATCCTGTCCTTGAATTCCAGAACACGGAAAAAGATCTGGGAAGAAATATTATACGGAAAATTCCCTATTAATAAAAATTCAGGGGGGAACAGTTCTGTAGGTAGATGCAGGAAATCTCCCTGTATAAGCCTTTTGCCCAACGTGGGATACTGCTGTTGCAGGAAAACGACCGATTCACGGTCAAGTTCAACGGCGTAATAGTCAATTTGGGGATGATCCCATAAATACCTTGTAAGCACTCCTGTTCCGGGGCCTACTTCCACAACGGGAATTCTCTGTCCGTCCCCCGGGTTTTCCATTAAGGTCGAATTATACACGACCGAAAGGCTGTTTACGATCCTTTGGGCAGTTCCCGTATCCCTGAGAAAATGTTGTCCGAGCGCTTTTTTTGGCCTGACCTCCATTATACAAAGGTAGTTTTTTATACCTTTATCCAACTCTAAAAGCGAACGTTATGAAAAAAACTATCTTTCTTTTCTTTGTTTCATTGACCCTGCTTTCGTGTGCCGACAGGAAAGCACGTCAGGCAGACCTGTGCCTGCAACAGATCGCACAAGAAGTCAATGCAGTAGGGATCTCGGTCGCGGTGATCAGTGACAATGAAATTATCTACACAGGAGCCTGCGGCCTGAAAAATATCCAAACAGAAGAAAAACTCAGGCCATCGGATCTGATGCGTATTGCCTCCATATCCAAAAGTTTTACAGCAACTGCCATTATGCAATTGTACGAAGCCGGGTGCTTTGACCTGGATGATGACATAGGGGATGCCCTGGGCTTCCCGGTCAGAAACCCCCACCACCCGGATATTCCCATAACTTACCGGATGCTGCTCTCCCATACATCCTCAATGAGCGACAAAGGCGGGTATTTTACCCTGGATGTGATCCGCCCCGGGATCACTCCGGACGTCTCAGGCTCGTTCAACGAATACGCACCCGGAACCGACTATCAGTATTGCAACCTGGGATTCAATACGCTGGGAGCTTTGGTGGAGATTCATTCTTCAGAACGTTTTGACCAGTATGTCCGGAACAACATTCTGGATCCCCTGGGTGTATACGCCTCGTTCAATGTAAACGATCTGGATACTGCCCGTTTTGCCACGCTTTATGCTTTTGAGGATGGCCGCTTTGTCCCATCCCCGCAGGCATACAATCCCCGGAAAGAGGAAATAGAGAATTACATTGAGGTGTACTCGGCCCCGATTTTTTCCCCCACGGGAGGCATGAAGATAAGTGCTCCCGACCTGGCGCGTCATGCCCTGATCCAAATGAACGAAGGGTATTACGGAGAAACGGAAATACTCACCCCTGAAAGCGTAGCCCTTATGCAAACCCCTCAAAGTCCGGGAGGCCGTTCTTTAGAGAATGAAGCCTGCGGCTATGGTTTTGCCCTGGAAAGAACGGACCGGCTCATAGAAGGTGAGATCATGACGGGGCATACAGGGAGCGCATACGGCCTCTACTCGGCAATGTTTTTTGAGAAAGACAAAAAGTTCGGATTTGTTGTATTGTGTAATGGATGCGACTCGTCACTACCCCTCAGGGAAAACGGCTTTATGCCAGTCCAGACCGATGTGATCAACGCGATGTACGATATATTTATCCGTTAAAAGAACGGTATTCAGGAAAGACCCAATTCTTTCTTTTGCAACGCATCAATTTCTGCCGGGGCGTCAAGCATAACGTCCCTTCCGGCATTGTTCTTGGGAAAGGCAATGAAATCCCGAATGCTTTCCGATCCGCCAAAGAGCGAACACCAACGGTCAAACCCAAAGGCGATCCCGCCGTGGGGAGGAGCTCCGTATTGAAAAGCGTTGATGATAAAGGAAAATTTTGCTTTTACTTCTTCCGGGGACATTCCCAGAACCTTGAACATACGTTCCTGCATGGCCGAATCGTGGATCCTAACAGACCCTCCTCCAACTTCGGTACCGTTTAATACGAAATCATACGCATTGGCATTAACTTGCTCCAGATCTTTGGAATCGTCGCTGTAGAATTTGTCCAGGTCCTCGGGTTTGGGAGCTGTGAAAGGATGGTGTTTGGCGTAGAAACGTTGGGTTTCTTCATCCCATTCCAATAACGGGAAATCATAGACCCAAAGGGGAGCGTAACGGTTTTTGTCTCTCAGGCCCAGCCGGTTTCCCATTTCCAGCCGCAGCACGCCTAAAGCTTCCAGCGTTTTTATACGGTCACCACTCATTACCAGGATCAGGTCCCCGTCACCGGCTCCGGTAAGCCGTGCCCAGGAACCCAGGGCCTCCATGTCAACGAATTTATCCACTGAAGATTTGTACGTCATAACGCCGTCGGGGCCTTTTGTACAACGCACATAAATCATCCCGGCTGCCCCTATCTGTGGCCTGCGGACCCATTCGGTCAGTTCGTCCAGTTGTTTTCGGGTATAGGAAGCTGCTCCTTTTACACAGATGGCTCCCACGTAAGCGGCATTGCTGAACACACTGAATTCCGTATCCCGGGTCAGCGGGGTAAGGTCGTGTAGAAGCATTTCAAACCGGATATCCGGTTTGTCGCTACCGTATTTTTCCATGGCGGTTTTCCAGGAGATACGGGGCAGGGGGGCGGGAATATCTTTTCCGAGTACAGATTTAAAAAGATGCAGTATCAATCCTTCAAATTGTGCCAGCATATCATCCCGTTCCACAAACGACATTTCGCAGTCTATCTGTGTAAATTCCGGCTGACGGTCAGCCCGAAGGTCTTCATCTCTGAAACACCGGACTATCTGGAAATACTTGTCGTATCCGGATATCATCAGCAATTGCTTAAAGGTCTGCGGACTCTGGGGCAAAGCGTAGAACTGTCCCTGGTTCATGCGTGAAGGCACCACAAAATCCCGGGCTCCTTCCGGTGTGGATTTGATGAGAAAAGGAGTTTCAATTTCCAGGAAGCCGCATTGGCTCAGATAACTTCTAGTTTCCTGCGCCATTTTATGGCGAAGCATTAGGGCCTTTTGCAGCGGAGGTCGCCTCAGGTCAAGGTAACGGTAACGGGCACGTAATTCTTCCCCGCCGTCGGATTCTTCTTCTATGGTAAAAGGCGGTGTCTGGGACCGGCTCAGGATCTCTATACCGCTTAGCAGAATCTCTATTTCCCCGGTACGGATCTTTGGATTCTTGCTGCTCCGTTCCACGACCGTTCCTTTAGCGGTAATGACATACTCGCGTCCCAGGTCTTCCACCACGTCTGTGATCTCCCGGGGAGAATCCGCATTAACGACCAGCTGGGTGATGCCGTAACGATCACGAAGGTCTATGAAAGTCATACCTCCCAGTTTCCTGATACGCTGTATCCATCCGGCCAATTGTACCTCCCGGCCTGCGTGGGAAAGATTGAGTGCTCCGCACGTGTGTGTCCTGTACATATTGATGATTTTTTAAGCAACAAAGGTAATCAGAAAATGGCTACCTTTGTGTGGCTATGCAAAACTATTTGGATCTCCTGCAACACATCCTGGACAACGGGACAGATAAAAACGACAGAACGGGAACCGGAACACGGAGCGTATTCGGATACCAGCTGCGTTGCTCCCTTTCAGAAGGATTTCCGCTCCTTACCACAAAAAAAGTTCATATAAAATCCATCATTTACGAATTGCTCTGGTTTCTGAAGGGAGACACCAACATAAAATACCTGAACGACAACGGAGTGACCATCTGGGATGAATGGGCGGATCCCACGGGGGAACTGGGGCCTGTCTACGGAAAACAATGGCGGTCCTGGAAAACATCAGATGGAGAAACGATAGACCAGGTATCCCGCCTGGTGGAAGGTCTGAAAAAGGATCCCGACGGCCGCCGTCATATAATCAGTGCCTGGAATGTAGGAGACATTTCACGGATGGCCCTGCCGCCGTGCCATGCCATTTTCCAGTTTTATGTGGCAAACGGAAAGCTGTCCTGCCAGCTCTATCAGCGTAGTGCAGACGTATTTTTGGGTGTGCCTTTCAACATAGCTTCCTATGCCTTACTTACCCTTATGGTGGCACAGGTCTGCGGCTATGAACCAGGAGATTACATCCACACGTTCGGGGATGTACACATATATACCAATCATATGGAACAGGTAAAGTTGCAGTTAACCCGCACGCCGCGTTCTTTGCCAAAAATGGTAATTAATCCGGACCGCCGCGATCTTTTTTCCTTTGAATATAAGGATTTCAGCCTTCAAGATTACGATCCCTGGCCGTCCATAAAAGCCCCGGTTGCCGTATGAAAGATCAGGGCACAAACAGACCGTATACACTTTCCCTGGTGGCCGTGGTGGGGCCGGGCCTGGAACTCGGCGCAAACAATCAGTTGTTGTGGCACATTTCCGAAGATCTCAGGCACTTCAAAGCGCTGACCATGGGACGTACGGTCATCATGGGGCGGAAAACCTATGAATCACTGGGAAAACCCTTGCCAGGGCGGAATAATGTTGTACTTTCAAGATCCGGCCGAAGCCTGGAAGAGGTGCTTTCACAGGTAAAAGATCAGGCCGAGGTTTTTGTCATCGGGGGAGCGCAGATCTACCGGCAAACCATCGACCTGGCAGATAAACTGTACCTTACGCATGTTCGTGCCCCGCTGCCCGATGGAGGCGTAGATGTATTTTTTCCGCCCGTCGATCCCCGTCAGTGGAAAGAAGTCATGCGAAAAGATTTCCCGCACGGGGTTAAATTCCCGTTTCCTTTTTCCTTCGTAACATACGAACGCATCCGGTACCGATAGCTGCCAGAAGTGCCAGCAGCAACGCACCTGAACTGATGCGCGAGATCACAATACCCGTGGTGTAGGAAGAAGGCAGATAGGTGAAGAGGATCTGGTGTTCGCCTTCAGGTACGAGCAAAGTCCGGGTAATATAATTGGACCGGTAAATTTGAGCTTCCTGCCCGTCAATCCACGCTTTCCAACCTTTGGGATAATAAATTTCGGAAAAGACGATAATACCGTCTTTCTCCATAGAGGCTTTGTATTCCAATGTGTTGGGAGAATAGGATGTTAATGTTACGGTTGAATTTGAAGGCCCGGCCGTTTCCAGCCAAGGTCCCAGGGGGTCCTGCATTACGGCGGTAGTTCTCAGATCTACCCGTGTAAGTGTTTCAATTTCTTCCCGGGGGGATGAAACCGGCTGTATGGAAGATACCACCCATGCATTCCCCAGGGCATGGGGATTTGTTACGGGCATGGCATCCGGGGATAAAATAACGTATCGTGTATTGAGCATGTTGAGTACCGGTGTCCGGGAGT
This sequence comes from Bacteroidales bacterium, assembly GCA_011620605.1. GTDB lineage: Bacteria > Bacteroidota > Bacteroidia > Bacteroidales > UBA932 > DMER64. The sequence continues at coordinate 318,444 of WOYW01000016.1, forward strand.
TATTGCCGTTGTACTGAAAGATCCCGGCTGCTTCTTCCAGGGTCTGGCACTGGCTGAGTTTATCCGCAAAATACTGCATTTCAGGCAACAGATGGTGATCAATCACATCCTGGTAACGCTGCAACTTGGCTGCATTGTAGCCCCCTATGGATTTATGGTGGTAACTGGCCGTGGCATCCATGAAAGTGTTTCCGGTCAGGTCCAGTACCCGGTAATACAAATCCGGATCCTGTTTAATGTGTTTGTCTACAGGTCTTTCCGAAAACTGATTACGGTAATTGATACGTGAAACAAAATGGGACTCGTTCAGGTACCGTTTTCCAACGGGAAGGTAATCCGCCAGGAACAATACCGCTAAAGCACCTATAATCCAGACCTGCCTGATCTTCCGGTGTACGCCCAGCCAGAGTAAAACGGCGGCAGGCAGGATCAGCAGGACTGAACGCCATGCATCCCCGCTCAAAAGATCTTTGCGGTCTTCCATCAGGGCCGGGATCAGTGAAGAAGGCAATGAGCTGTCGGAAGGTCCCGTGAAAGAACCTGCCAGGGATGGTATCAATGCGGCCACAAGGGAAAAGCCGGCCGTAATACCCAATGCCCAGTAAATACCTTTGATGGCTTTTTTCTGAGTATAAACACCCTCCAGGATCTGCCACAACACATATATTCCCAGGGCCGGTACGACCATTTGCCATATTACCAGTATCATGCTGACTGTCCGGAACTTATCGTATAAAGGCACAAAACGGAAGAAAAAGGTATTAAACCCCGGAAGGTGGTAGCCCCAGGACAACAATAGAGCCAACAGGGAAACACTGGCCAGGGCCCATTTCACAGGACTTTTTACTAGTATAAGTCCCAATACAAAGAGAAAGATCATAATGGCTCCCATATACATAGGACCTGCCGTAAAAGGTTGTTCTCCCCAATACAAAGGCATATTGGAAATAACCCCGTCGGCATTGTATCCCATGTCTTTCAGTGTACGGTACGTGTTGGAATCTTTGTCCAGCGGCCCGACGGAAGCACCCCCGTAAAAATCAGGGATCAGCATGTTGAATGACTCCATTTTGGAATAACTCCATTGGGTGGCGTAATCAAACTCCAGCCCTGAACTTGCCTTGCCGTCCTCACCGGCACTGAGTTCCGAACCTCCGCGCATGGATTGTGACATATATTCGTATGTCGGCAGCAGGTGGTTTGCAGAGGTGGCAAGTCCAAACAGACCGGCCGCTATGATCAAAAGGGTTGTTTTCATGAATTTTGGGACCCGGTGCCGGACAACTGCTTCAGCAAAAAGTCCGGCTACGACAAAAAGCAGAATGAATCCCAGGTAATAAGTGATCTGCGGATGATTGGCGGCTACATGTAAGCTGACGGTAAGAGCAAAAAACAAAGCGCCGGTCAAGGCCTGTTTACGGTAAGCATATGCCATAGAGGCCAGGACCCAAGGTACATAGGCAATGGCTATCATCTTAGTCACGTGCCCGGCCTGTATGATCTGGAGGTTGTAGGAACAAAAAGTGATGGCCACCGCACCTAATGCCGATATCCACGGATTGATCCCCAGGGCAAGGAAAAACAGAAACCCTCCCAATAATGACAAAAACAGGTAGGAGGCAGGTTCTGCGCCCGATTCCAGTATTTGACCGATGGCCCTGATGTAATTTCCTTTAGTGACTTTATTAATGGTAACGGTAGGCATTCCCCCGAACATGGAATTTGTCCAGCGAGCCTCATCTTTGTGTGTTTCATTATAGTCTTTTGCCTCCTTGGACATTGCCTGCCAGGCGGTTATGTCTCCCTGGTTGAGTATTTTTCCATGGAAAACCTGCGGCACAAAACCATAGGAAAGAATAAGAAAGAAAACCACGGCTACCGGATAGGCGATCCATTTTTTCACGGGAATCTTTTGCATAGCTTCTGTATTTTATAACAAAGGTAAAAAGAAAGGACTTATATTTGTGTAAAACCTGTTGTTTATGAGTCGTGACGAGTTTTCGGGATTTTTCGGCGTTCTGGTAGCCACTGTCGGATCTGCCGTAGGACTGGGTAATTTATGGCGTTTCCCATACCTGGTAGGACAAAATGGGGGTGCAGCCTTCATTCTTATATACCTGGCGTTTGTGCTGATCATCTGCCTGCCTATTGCCATATCTGAATTTATTATTGGCCGCAAAACAAGGGCGAATACTGTAAGGGCATTCCAGATCCTGGCCCCGAAGACGGCATGGAGCGGCATAGGGATCGTGGGGGTGCTGGCAGCTTTTTCCATACTGGCCTTTTATACTGTAGTAGGAGGCTGGACACTGGATTACCTGGTACGATCCGTTATTCACATATTTGCAAAACCAGATATATCTGCCCTGGAAAGCCAGTTCACAACCATGGTGACCTCCCCTGTGCGACCCATAGTCTGGACCGTGGTTTTTATGGTAGTCTGTGCACTGATCGTTATGTGCGGAATAAAAAAGGGTATTGAAAAATATTCCAGGATCATGATGCCTTTCCTTTTTTTGATGATAGTCATCCTGATGGTGCGTTCCGTCACATTGCCCGGTGCCAGTGAAGGGATATCCTTTTTGATAAAACCTGATTTTTCCAAGATCAATACGTCGGTAGTGCTTGCTGCACTGGGACAGGCCTTTTTCTCCCTGAGCCTGGGAATGGGTTGTCTGATCACCTACGGGTCCTATGTCCCAAACAAGGAGAACCTTACCAAGCTTTCATTTACCACGGCTTTATCCGACACTCTTTTTGCCATGCTGGCAGGGCTGGCCATCATGCCGGCGGTCTTTGCCTTTGGGATATCTCCCCAGGAAGGTCCCGGCCTGGTTTTTATTGTGTTGCCCCGCATATTTGCGCAGATCCCCATGGGGAACGTTTTTGCCGTCATGTTTTTCGTTATTCTGCTTATTGCCGCTATTACTTCAGTCATATCCCTGTTGGAAGTGGTCACGGCTTATGTGACGGAAAAATTGAAATTGAAGAGAACGGTCGCAGTAGCCGGGATTACGGTCATAGTTACCGTTTTTGCATCCCTGAGTTCCCTCTCCCAGGGTGTTCTTAAGAACGTGACTGTTTTCGGAAAATCCATTTTTGATTTCTTTGATTACCTCTCGGCAAACATTCTGCTACCTTTAGGAGGGCTTTCCATCGTGATCTTTGTGGGGTGGTATATGAAAAAATCCCTGGTCTATCAGGAATTTACAAATCAGGGCACCCTGAAGGGCACCCTGTTTCGCACGTATTATTTTATAATCCGTTATATAGCACCGGTGGCCATAGCCATTGTTTTCATAGACCTTATTTTACGGTAACCCCCAGGTGCCAGTTCCCGTTGTATCCCAATTGGGAGGTATTGGTGACCGTCTCGTCGGAAGAGATGGTTACCAGGTTTCCTCCGGTCTGTACGGGACCGTCTCCGTCGGTCATTAATACCGGGTGCAGGTCCTGTTGTTGTATGACCTGGTTGATGACCAACCCATCGCCTTCCTGGATCTGTACGTTGTAGTATTCAGTTATACCTGCCGTCTGGAGCAGCGACCAGTATTCACTGTTTTTCAACTGGTCTATGAAGACCTTCTTGAGGTTGGTCGTGCTCAGGGGAATCAGGTTAGTTTGTCCGGCATGGGCTCCGTTGATCAACACAATGCGTCGGGCCAGGTTTTCTATGAAATTGATATACTGAGTGGGATCCACATCCTGATTGGGATTGCCTTCCTGATCGGTCATGGAAAGGAATGTTTCGTAAATTTCCAGCAACTGGTCTGCATCTTTTGCAATGATCACAATAGAAGCAGTAGTGTCTGCAGGACATAGCATTACGTTTTCCAGGTTCTTACCGGCAAATCCCGATACGTATTCGGGAAGCATTTCAACCAGGACCATAATGTTATCATCTGCTGTCGGTGAAGCGAAAGGCCGAATGCCGGTATTCGGTCGGAAAAGTGACATAGTCTTAGATACCGAAGAGAGCAAAGGTACATGTTCTACATTTTGAACCGAGATACCTTCCGGCACCGTCAGGATAGTGTAAAAATCCTTAACAATACCGTATCCTACCAGTCGGACGGCATATGTTCCAGGAACTATATTTTCAAAGGAAACATTTCCGCTTGCATTGGAGTACCGTTGATAATCAAAATCCGTTTCGTTTGTGTTTTGAACGTAAGGAACGCTGCGGGTAGCTGGGATAAAGGATGTTCCGGCTTTCAATGTCATAAGATTTTTCTGCATGGCACCTGCATACGGTTTTAGCAACAATGCCATCCGGGGAGCTACAGATCTGAGAATATCGTCTTTTGCAAGACCTTCACTTACCCTGGGAAGGGAAGCAGGGGACATTGACGCTCTGGTTGTGTAAGCCGGCGTCTGGGCAACCTGGTCCGAAATGCGTTTCAGGTAAACATATGCTCCTGTTACAGGAGCCCCGCCTGTATCGGTGAAGGTGACATCAAGCTGGCTATATACCGGTGTGGTAACCGTTACCTCGGGGCTGTATGATGTTCCTGCAGAATTGGTGGCAAATGCTTTCACAGTATAGGTTGTATTTTCCGTAATGTTATGCGTAAAGTCTGCAGTAAAAGTCCCTGTTCCTGAACCCGTTTTGCGGGTGGTCGTGTTCAAAATGAACCCTCTTTCGGTCACCTGGTCACTGCCCTGTTTTTCAACGGTTGCCTGAACACTGATCTTGTTGTACAGCAGCTGGGTAATCGTCACCTCGCTTAAAGTGGGTAAAACACCTGCCAGGTCCAGGAAAACCCCGTTTTGCTGCGTCCTGATATAGTGAATTTCCGTGCCGGGTTTGTATGTATTCCAGCTGTCCCAGGACGGGTGTTCTATCAATACGGTAGGCACCGGGTCTGTTAAGCGGTTCCCATAGACATAGAGTTGTGTACATTCTTCAGGAAGTCCGCCCCAGGAGACAGGAATCCCGCCTTCAAAATTGCAATTGTACAAATGAATGTTCAGATGATTCCCCGTAGTTGTCAGGGTCCCGATATCGTCGGGCAATGCGTCGGTCAGTCCGGGATTGTCAAACAGCAGCAGGTCGGTGATGCTGGTCCATTGGGTAAATAGACCATCAGGAAGCGGGCTTTGAATTCCCGTTCCGGACAATTCAAAAACAACCAGGGCGCTCAACCCTGTCCATGATCCCGGAACGGTTCCGGATATTCGATTTCCGGCCAGCCTCAGTTCGGTCAGCTTTTCCAGGTTACCCATTGAAACGGGCAGATTTCCGGTTAAATCGGTTTGTGTGGCCCGAAGCGTTCTCAATTCACTCAGATTTCCCAAACTTTCCGGAAGTGATCCGGTCAGATTGGGATTGTTTCCCAGATCCAGTGTGCGCAGGGCGGTGAAATCCCCGATTTCCGGAGGTAATTGGCCGTTCAGTGCGAACCCGTTCAGGTTTAAGTTTGTAACAGCCTCATTTTCAATGGTTACACCTTCCCATGTGGAAATGTCTGCGTCTGAATTCCAGTTCTCTCCTTTGGTCCAGTTTTCCCCGTCCAGTTGGTTGTACAGTACCATTAACCGTTCTCTTTGTGCATCAGGAACCGGTTCCAGTTTTAGGAAAACACCGTCCTGCTGGGTACGTAAATAATGTATATCCGATTCCGGCAGGTAATCATCCCAATAATCCCAGGAAGGGTGGTTCTGAATGGCCAAAGGTATTTGTTCGGTCAATTGGTTCCCGTATAAATACAATTGCGTACAGACCCCGGGAACAGAGGCCCATTCTTCCGGGATCCCGCCACTGAAGTTGCAATTTTGCAATTGTACGTTAAAGGTACTGTTGTCCGTGGTCATTTGACCCAATTGCGGAGGCAGAGGCCCTGTCAGTCCGGGATTGCTGTGCATGATAAAGGAACCTAAATGTGTCCAGGCCGTAAAGATGGTTCTGGGCAGGGGGCTTTGAATACCGGTTCCGAAAATCGCAAAATCCTGCATAGCGGTCATCCCTTCCCACGATTCAGGGATCCTTCCCTCAATGTTGTTATTGCCAATATTCAGGATGGCAAGCTTTGTCAGATTTCCCATGGAGGCCGGCAAACTCCCTTCAAGGCTTGTTGTTACGGCACGGAAAGTTTCCAGGTTAACAAGGTCCCCGGTTTCTTCGGGAAGCGCTCCTGTCAGACCGGGATTGGATCCCAGGTCCAGTGTCTCCAGGTCTGTCAGTGTCCCTATGGCTGAAGGCAACAATCCGCTCAGACCAAATCCGTTCAGGTCCAATCCGGTGATTTTCCCGTCTTCCATTGTGACGCCTCCCCAGTTCTGAACGGGCTCAGAGCTTTTCCATTTGACCTTCTTTTCTTCATCCCAGTTATCCCCGTCCAGAGACTCGTATATTTCCACAAGAGCGGTTCTGCGCGGATCTTCGGCCTGGTTAAAAGTAATGGTCTGTGTCTGGGCTATGCCTGCGTTATCCTTTACGGTTACTTCTCCCGAACGGGCAGGGCCCGTGTTGGGAGCCACCAGGAATTCCAGAGATCCGGACGACAATGCTTTGGTCCCCACGTACTGGATCCAGGATTTTGCCGATGCAGAAACCTCTACTGAATAGGCAGTATTGTATTGAAGGGTAACGGTGTATGTTCCCCCGGCCGCCTCAACCTCTGTCGTATTGCCGGTGATAATGAGTGTATTCCGTGCGCTTTGTGTGATGGAGACCGTCGCCTGCATGGTGCCGCTCTTGATGGTCAGCGTTCCGGTCTGGTCCGAGGACGAGGTAGAAGCAGCTGCCGTTAATTGCAGGGTTGTGTTTCCGGAGCCTTTGGCCGGGGAAACGGCAAACCCCTTTCCCGAGACGGAGGCGGTCCAGGACATGCTGTTGGTGGATAAACTGATGTTTTGTGTTCCTCCTTCCTGGGTGAAGGAAATACTGGAGGGACTGGCCTCAATGAACGGTACTTCGGGCTTGCAGCTGTTCAGGAGCAGCATAGCGGTTGCCGTTGCCAGTAATGTCAGGATCTTTTTCATAGCACAAAGACGCATTTAAAGAATGATTGGCTGCTTTATGCTAACAGGGAAATCAATTTTCCTGCCAGATCTTTAAAAGCATCGCCTGCGGCATTTTTATCGTTAACTGCCGGAATACCGGCATCTCCCCGGTCACAAATCCCCTGGATGAGAGGAATTTCCGCTAACACGGGCAGGTTATATTTTTTGGCAAGTTTTGCGGCTCCGCCTTTCCCGAAAATATAATATTTATTTTCCGGCAATTCTTCAGGTGTAAACCATGCCATATTCTCGACAATGCCAAACACTTTTTTATTCAGTTTGGGGTGGTAAAACATATTCAGGCATTTTTCCACATCCGATACCGAAACCTGTTGCGGGGTGGTAACGACTATTCCTCCGGTTAGCGGTAGGTCCTGCATCAGACTCAGATGAATGTCCCCGGTTCCGGGAGGAAGGTCTATAAGCAGGAAATCCAGCTCGCCCCATTTTGTCTGTTGCAGTAATTGTTTAAGGGCATTGCTGGCCATCGGGCCGCGCCAGATCAGGGCCTGTTCGGGTTTAGAAAAATAGCCAATGGAGATCCATTTTACCCCGTATTTTTCCAGGGGTTCAAATACCTGAACGTTTTCATCTATCATATCCACACCGGGTTGCTGGTCGGTCGTTCCTGTAAGGGTGGGGATCGATGGACCATATATATCGGCATCGGCCAAACCTACACGAAATCCTTCCAGCGCCAGTGCCACGGCAAGATTGACAGCTACGGTGGATTTTCCCACTCCTCCTTTACCGCTAGCAATGGCAATGACATTTTTAACGGCTTTCATGCCATCTATTACAGGCGTTTCTTTTTCTTTTTTCCCTACCTGCGGAGTAGTCGGCCTCATGGCAGCGTAATCGATCTTTGTCATTTCTTCTATTTTCTAATATCCATTTCTTCAAGCAGGTAGCCTGCTTCTCCGTATTTGTCAATAATAAACAGCACGTATCTGATATCTACGGCAATACAACGCTGTAACGCAGGTTCAAAAATAACGTCGCCGCTCATGGATTCCCAGTTGCCGTCAAAAGCCAGCCCTATCAGTTCTCCGTGCGCGTTCACCACGGGAGATCCCGAATTCCCTCCGGTGATGTCGGTATTGGCAATAAAGCCGGTAACGACTTCTTTGCCGGGTTCGGCGTACTGTCCGTAATCTTTGTTGTTGTATAGTTGTTTCAGTTTTTCGGGTACCACGAATTCCCAGTTATCGGGATCTTCCTTCTCCATAACGCCTTTCAACGTTGTGTAATAGTCGTATATGACACCGTCTTTAGGTCTGTAATTCAACACATTGCCATAAGTAAGACGCATTGAAAAATTGGCATCCGGATACATGGCTTCTCCTTTATTCATTTCCATCATGCCGGCAATAAAATTCCGGTGTCCGCGTTCATATTGTGCATTGAAAGGAGCTATGGCAGCCTGGCACTCTGCGTTTTTTTCCTCCACCGATCTTCCCAGGATCACGGCCGGGTCACCGGCTATCTCATCCATGGCTGCATCACGCGTATTTTCTGCAGACAAACAATCAATCAGGCAATTGACTCTTTCCGCAGAAACAAAATGGCTTTTCTCAAACAGATTTTCCACGTAAGCATCAATATTCCCGGAGTACTCTTCGTCAATTACCCCGTATACAGAAGGATAGTGTTCTTTATCCACCCGCGAGGCAAACAGTTTAAGCATGGCTTTGGCCACTTTGACATCCGTAGGTGCATTATAATTGGCAAAGAATCTTTCTGCCTGTAATTTCAGGCCTTCCACGTTTATGCTTCCGTCTTCCTCTGTTCTGCTTAGCTGGCGTGCTGCCCGTGAAGCAAAAGAGGCAAGCTCAATATTGCGCAGGGCTTCGCTCAGATAGCGGCTTACATATACCATATCCCATTGACCCTTAATGGCTTCATCAATGTCGCTCAGAGCCGTTCCGTATTTTTCACGGCGTTTTTTATTGGCATTTACCCAGGTGGAAAACGCTTCTTCTTCCATGGCCCTTCTGCTTTTTACGTTTAGTTTGTCAAACGTTTCGTTCATACCGGTCCATTTTTTCCAGGCATTGGAACTGCCGGAATATTTGCTTGCATACTGAAGCTGTACTTTTGGATCGGCCAGCATGTCTTCCAGTAATATATCCTGGCGCAGTGTCCTGACCTCAATTCCGATATTGTTGGTCAACTGTTCCTGGCGGTCTACTTCAACGGAAGTCATATAGCGTGTGGTTGTTCCCGGGTATCCCAGTGTCATCACAAAATCTCCCTGTTGAATGCCTTTCAGGCTTACGGGAAGGAATTGTTTGGGACGGTAGGGTTGGTTGTCCGGGGAATAATCGGCAGGTTCATTGTCAGCACCGGCATAGATCCGGAACATGGAAAAGTCACAGGTGTGACGGGGCCACATCCAGTTGTCGGTATCGGCTCCGAATTTTCCTATGGAAGAAGGAGGTGCTCCCACAAAACGTACGTCCGAATAAACTTTGTATACAACCATGTAATACTGATTTCCACCGTACATACTGTACAATCTTCCGGTAGTATTGGGGTTTTCTTCTTTCACTTTTTCTCCCCATTCCCGAGTCACTTTGGCCACGGTTGCCATGCGGCTTTCTTCGGTGGTACATGTATCCAATACAAACAATACCTCTTTGGTTACATCTGTCATCCGTTCCAAAAATATTACCCTCAGACCGGGAGCCGGGATCTCTTCATCCCTGTTTTTTGCCCAGAATCCGTCTTTCAGGTAATTGTGCTCTACGCTGCTCAATGCCTGGATAACACCGTATCCGCAATGATGATTTGTCAGCAGCAATCCTTCCCCGGAAACCACTTCTCCGGTACAGCCGCCGCCAAATATCACAATGGCATCTTTCAGGCTTGAATTGTTGATGTTGTAAATGTCACGGGCATCCAGGGCAAGCCCAGCTTCTTTCATGTTTTTTATGTTTAATTTTTCAAGAAGCGGCAGGAGCCACATTCCTTCGTCTGCACGTGCGGTACTGCCCAGTAGCAGCAATGCACACAGGATGTAACTAATTTTTTTCATGTGGTGTATACTTGTTTTGTTGTGTTAAGTGGATATATAATCTCACAAAGATAATCATAAATGATAAGAAAATGATTTTCTGTGAAGGCTTGTCAGGCCGAATTCCCGGATCGCTTCCCTGTGTTTTCCGGTAGGGTATCCTTTGTTGTCTTTCCATCCGTACTGGGGATAAAGCAAATCTTGTTCCACCATATACTCATCCCGGAAAGTTTTGGCCAGAACCGAGGCTGCGGCTATGGCCGCAAAATGCCGGTCGCCCCTGACAATGCACCGGTGGGGGATCACCGGGCTCAGCAAAGGTTCCCCGTTCCCCGGGTGATACGGATAAAACCGATTCCCGTCCACCAGGATAAATTCCGGAACAGGTGCCAGTTGATCCAGGGCTCGGTGCATGGCCGTAATGGAAGCTCTCAGAATGTTCCATTGATCAATTTCCAGGGGAGAACAACCGGCCACACTCCAGCTAACGGCCTTTTCCAGGATGTAATCCCTGACCTCTGCACGGTGTTTTGGACTCATGAGCTTGGAATCCTGTAATAAGGGATGATCAAAACCGGGCGGTAGAATTACCGCTGCGGCATAAACCGGTCCCGCCAGGCATCCCCTGCCGGCCTCGTCGCAGCCGGCTTCCCGTCTGCCTGCCTGAAAATGGGGGAGCAAAGGAAAATACATATATACAAAGGTAAAGGAAAAATTATTACCTTTGTCGCCCTGTATTATCCCGTAAAACAACAAATAAACATATTGATTTAATGAAAACTTATACTACAGAACAACTTCGCAACGTGGTACTGATGGGTAATACCAAATCCGGAAAGACCACCCTTGCCGAAGCCATGATGATGGAAGGCAAAGTGATCGACCGCCGTGGAACCGTTGAAGCCAAAAACACCGTATGCGACAATACGGAAATTGAACAATTGTATCAGAGATCCATTTATCCTACGCTTTTCTATACAGAGTACGAGGATCACAAACTGAATTTCATAGATACTCCGGGCTCCGACGATTTCATAGGCGGTCTTATTTCTGCTTTCAGGGTGGCCGATTCAGGGGTTATGCTTGTCAACGGACAGCACGGCGTGGAAGTGGGAACGGAAATATTCTCCCGTTATGCCGAGCAGCACAACAAACCCCTTTTCCTTGCCGTCAGCCAGCTGGATCATGAAAAAGCCAACTGGGACGCCTGCCTGGATTCGTTGCACGAAGCATTTGGCAACAAAGTATGTCCCGTCCAGTTCCCCATAGAGGCAGGGGCTGAGTTCAACTCCTTTGTTGATGTAGTAAAAATGAAAATGTACCGTTTCAACGACGCCAACGGAAGTCGTGAAGAACTGGATATCCCGGACGAATACAAAAACAAGGCAGAATCCATGCATTCGGAACTGGCAGAACGCGCCGCCGAAGCCGATGAACCGCTGATGGAAAAATTCTTTGAGAACGGAGCCCTGACACCCGACGAGATCATACAGGGTCTGATCATCGGATTCCGCAAATGCGAGATCATGCCGCTTGTCATCGTTTCCGGTAAAAAGGATATTGGCGTTAAACGGTTGATGGAACTCATTACCCAGATCGCCCCCCATCCGGGACTAACAAACAGCAAAACCGTTTCTGGTGAAGAAATTCCCTGTGACGTAAAAGGCGCCCCTTCATTGTACATCTATAAAACCACCCAGGAACAGCACCTGGGAGACGTTGCCTTTTTCCGCGTTATGTCAGGCAAGATCACCGAATCTCAGGATCTGATCAATGCCAATAACGGTGGCAAAGAAAGGATCTCGGGTCTTTTTGTGGCAGCCGGTAAAAAACGTGAAAAAGTCACCGAACTGGTAGCCGGGGACATGGGTTGTACCGTAAAACTGAAGAGCGCCCGGTCAAATCACACGCTTAACGGCAACGGAAAAGACTGGGAATTTGAACCCATCGCGTTTCCTCCCGCAAAATTCCGCATGGCGATCAAAGCCAAATCGGATAAAGATGACGAAAAACTGGGCGAGATCCTGAACAAAGCCTCAGCCGAGGATCCCACCATTGTAGTGGAATATTCCAAAGAACTCAAGCAGGTCATTGTAAGCGGACAGGGGGAACACCACATCAATACCCTTAAATGGCACATCAATAATACACACAAAATGGAAGTGGACCTGATCCCGCCCAAGATTCCTTACCGTGAAACCATTACCAAAATGGCCGCTTCCAGCTATCGCCACAAAAAACAATCCGGAGGTGCCGGCCAGTTCGGGGAAGTACACCTGCTTATTGAACCTTACGTTGAGGGAGCCCCCGAAAACAACCGGTTTAAAGTAGAAGGCAAAGAGCTTGTCCTCAATATTAAAGGTCGCGAAGACTACGACCTGGACTGGGGTGGAAAGCTTATTTATTACAACTGTATTGTTGGCGGTTCCATTGACGGACGTTTTATGCCTGCCATCCTGAAAGGGATCATGGAAAAAATGGAAGAAGGTCCGCTCACAGGTTCCTATGCCCGTGACATCAAATGTTTTGTATATGACGGGAAAATGCACCCGGTAGACTCCAACGAGATCTCTTTCAAACTGGCAGGAAGGAATGCCTTTAAGGATGCCTTCAAAAAAGCCGGACCCAAGATCATGGAACCCATCTACATGGTAGAAGTTCTTGTTCCTTCGGACTGCATGGGTGATGTTATGAGCGATCTCCAGAACCGCCGTGCCCTCATTGAAGGCATGAGCAGTGAAAAAGGCTTCCAGATCCTGAAAGCCAGGGTTCCCCTTGCCGAGTTGAACAAATATTCCACCACGCTCAGCTCCCTGACTTCCGGCCGTGCCAGCTTTACCATGGACTTCCTGGAATACGCCCAGGTGCCTTCTGATGTTCAGGACAAACTCCTGAAAGAATACGAAGAGGAAGAAAAAGACGAATAAACAATTTTCCGCAACAGATGATAAAAGCGGAACATATTACCAAATCTTTCGGCAGTGTGCAGGTTCTCAAGGGAGTTTCCCTGGAAGTTGCACCTGCCGAAGTGGTTTGTATAACGGGTGCCAGCGGAGCGGGTAAAACCACTTTTCTGCAGGTCCTGGGTACATTGACCCGCCCCGATTCCGGACAGGTATGGATTGGCGACACCCCTGTCTGTGAATTGCAGAAAGACGGGTTGGCCGATTTTCGCAACAAACACATTGGATTTGTTTTTCAGTTCCATCACCTGTTGCCAGAGTTTACCGCCCTGGAAAATGTGTGCATACCCGGTTTTATAGCAGGAGATCCCGCCGTCATCGTCCGCAAAAGAGCTGCCGAATTGCTGGAATTCCTGGGTTTGGAGCACCGTAAGGAACACAAACCCTCCGAATTGAGCGGAGGTGAACAGCAACGGATAGCCGTTGCCCGGGCTTTGGTAAATCATCCCAAAGTTTTATTGGCCGACGAGCCTTCGGGGAACCTGGATTCCCATAACAAGGAAGAACTTCACAAATTGTTTTTCCGGTTGCGCGACACTTACGGTCAGACCATCATTATGGTAACTCACGATCAGTCCCTTGCTGCGATGAGTGACCGTAGCCTGACCATGCGTGACGGACTCTTTTTGCCGTAGCGTGGAACCTTTTCACTTTAAACACTTTTCCGTTTATCACGAACGTTCGGCTATGCAAGTCAACACCGACAGTGTCATACTGGGGGCGTGGGCAAAGAGCAATGTACGGGAACCTTCACGGATCCTGGATATAGGAACCGGATGCGGAATACTGGCCCTGATGATGGCGCAGCGTTTTCCGGGAGCCTTTATAGATGCAGTTGATATAGATGATGAATCAGCCGGTGAAGCCGCAGAAAATGTGTTACATTCGCCTTGGGCCGACAGGATAAACGTTTCCCGGGAGGATTTCCTCTCCTTTGTTTCTCCTGCCCCATATGATCTGATCATCAGCAATCCCCCGTATTTTTCCCGATCCATGTTGCCTGAAAGCAAACGCCGCATCCTGGCCCGTCACAGCCATCCGGACAGCCTGTCCCTTAAAATGCTGGCAGAAGGAGTTTCCCGCATGCTTGCCCAGTCGGGTGTTTTTACAGTGATACTTCCTGAAGAAGGAGCTGCCGTATTTCTTGAAGAAGCACGTTCTTTGGAAAAGCCGATGTTCCCGCACAGGTTTACGCGTGTTTTCACCCGGCCGGGCAAACCGGTCGTTAGAATACTGATACAAACCGGCAATACGGAAAAACTCCCGGTCCGGGAGGATCTGACGATCTACGAAAATAACGGAAATCAGTACAGTGCGCAATACGTGCGACTGGTAAAAGATTTTTATTTGTGGGCGTAAGAGCCGTTTATCTGTCTTTTTGTTCCAGTTTCCTGTCTATGTAGTCCCGGAACAATTTATTGCTAAAACGTTCTTCGGCTATGTAAAGACGCGCTACCTGTTCGGCCGTCAATACCTTAAGAAACATGCGGTGGTATTCGCTGCGCAAACGGGTTTCTTTTTCAAAAGTAAGGATATACTCTTCCAGCAGTTTGTCAATAGGAGCGGGCGATCCTTTGGGGTGTTCGTCCAGAAAAACAGGTTGGGCCGGGGCACGATGATCTCCGGCTTGTGTACGGCCCTGGGATATGCCGGCAGGTTCGGAGCCTTTACCGGGATAATTGGAATGAAAAGGTTGCAGTACACGGTACATTTCCGCTTTTGTCCGTCCGCGTACGTGCCCTACTTCCATAACCTTTTGTTCCAATTCGTTGTACAGTGGCCAGAATTTTTCGGCGTCTTCTGCCGTAAGGCCCACTTCCTGTGTGATAAAAGCAACCCTCTGGGCCCGAATGGCTTCCCTCTCGGCCCTGCGTTCTTCGTCGGTTTTATGAGGACGCGCATCCTGGGCCATTGCCCATAAAGGCATAAGGCTCAACAGAATAACTAGTAAAGAACGTTTCATGGCAAATGTTTTATTCGTAGTCTGTGTTTAATGCTAAATTAACCGGATCAAAGCCCGGGTAATCCATATAATCGATCAGGTCTTCAATGTCCGGATCGATAATGGTAGTCATCTGGTTATCTTCAAAAAGATCTTCCAGGATCAGATTGGATACTTTCCTGTGATCCAGTCCCATGGTGGACCATTCACTTAAAACGGAAAGTTCTTCGGTTTGCATTTGCCGTGTTTCGTTTCTGCCTGTTATCAGAAGCAGCAAATAGCCAATACCAAAGAGTAATACAAAGGCTGCGGCAAGCTGCAGCTGGGGACGGAGTATACGAATAAAACGCGTGCCCTTTCCATTAGTGGAGCGGACCTTATCAGGGAACTCCACGTTTGCCCACCGGGCTTCCACCTGTTGAAAATAACCGGAGGGAACCTTAAAGGGGTTCTCTTTCAGATGTGGGTCATATAACGTTTTTTCGCTCATATTACATGTATTAGATGTTTCCAGGTCAAAAAAGTTTAAAGGAACATTTCTTTAAGCATTTCCTGTATTTTGGAGGCGGCATGATGGTATGAAGCTTTCAACGCACCCTGGGAGGTTCCCAGAATGCGGGACATGTCTTCGTATTTGATCTCGTCAAAATAACGCATGTTGAATACAAGGCGCTGTTTTGGAGGAAGACTAAGGATGGCTTTCTGCAAAGCTTTTTGCAGTTCATCCCCGTTAAACAGCTGTGGGTCGGTGTCCAGCCATTCTTCCAGCGGGACCTGTTGCAGGGATTTGCTTTTTTTCAGGAACGTCAGGACTTCGTTGGTCGCAATACGGTAAAGCCATGTAAACAATTTCGATTGCCATCGGAAAGAAGGCAATCCCGTCCAGGCTTTTAATAAGGTGTTTTGTAGGATGTCATCCGCATCGTCGTGGAGAAGTACCATTTTACGGATATGCCAATACAATCGCTGACTGTACAAGTGTACAATTTCGCTGAAAGCGCGTTCGTATTGCCCGCTTTCACACCATGACCGTAATTCTTTATCTGAGTCTGAGTTCACTTGCTTTTGCTACAATACCAGCGGCATTGAGCCCGTAAAGGTCCATCAGTTCACGGGGTGTTCCGCTTTGTCCGAATCCTTCTTCCATGGCTACCATGCGCATGGGGACGGGGTTATGGCGGGCCAGCAGGCCGGCCACGGCTTCTCCCAGACCTCCGGTAACCAGGTGTTCTTCTGCGGTAATCACAGCGCCTGTCTTACGGGCGGATTCAATAATTGCCTTTTCATCCAGGGGGCTGATGGTGTGGATGTTGATCAACTCGGCACGGATCCTTTTTTGGGCCAGGATTTTAAGGGCTTCAAGGGCTTCCCATACAAGATGGCCGGTGGCCAGGATGGTCAAATCTTCCCCGGGTTGGATCATCCAGGCTTTTCCAATTTCAAAAGGTCCGTCAACAGGGGTGAAATTGGGCACGGAAGGCCTTCCGAATCGCAGGTACAGGGGGCCTTCCCAATTGGCTGCAGCCAGGGTGGCCAGTCGCGTCTGGTTGTAGTCGCATGGATTGATTACCGTCATATGCGGAAGAGCCCGGGCAAGAGCTATGTCTTCCATGGTCTGGTGGGTGGCTCCGTCTTCACCCAGGGTGATACCTGCGTGTGAGGCGGCGATCTTTACGTTGGCCTGCGAATAACAGACAGACTGTCGCAGCTGATCGTACACCCGGCCGGTGGCAAACTCGGCAAACGTTCCCGCAAAGGGGATTTTTCCTGTGACGGCCATTCCTGCAGCTACGCCCATCATATTGGCCTCGGCGATCCCGCTTTGAAAAAAGCGTTCGGGGAAAGACTCGGCAAATTTTTCCATTTTCAGCGAGCCAATCAGATCGGCGCACAAAGCAACCACGTTCGGGTTGATTGTTCCCAGTTCATACAGACCGGCGCCAAAGCCGGAACGGGTATCTTTATTTCCAGTATTTGTCATAGTCATTCAGTGCGTTAAAAATCTCCCAGGGTTTCCTTTAATTGTGCCAACGCAAGGGCTTCCTGCTCGGCAGAAGGGGCTTTCCCGTGCCATTTGTGGGATCCGGTCATGAAATCCACGCCATGCCCCATGTTGGTGTGCATCAGGATCATAACCGGTTTTTCTCCCGGTTCTGCTGCCAGGCGGTAGGCCTTCCGAATATCATCCGGGTTGTGGCCGTCGCATTCCAGAACACGCCATCCGAAGGCGGTCCATTTGGCGTTCAGATCTCCAACACCGCCAATTTCATTCACGGGGCCGTCTATTTGTTGCCCGTTCCAGTCGGTAATGGCCGTCAGGTTGGTGATCTTGTGGTGGGCGGCGAACATAGCCGCTTCCCATACCTGTCCTTCTTCGCTCTCTCCGTCTCCCATTAGCACGTATACACGATGGGGGTCTCCTGTGAGTCGTTTGCTCAATGCCGCTCCACATGCCACGGAAAGTCCCTGTCCAAGGGATCCGCTGGCAACGTGAACTCCGGGCAATCCGTTTTCCACGCTGGGATGGCCCTGCAATCTTGAGCCGAGGTTACGAAAAGAAGCCAGTTCTTTGACCGGGAAATACCCCATACGGGCCAGAAGGCTGTAAAACAACGGGGAGATGTGTCCTATGGAAAGGAAAAACATATCCATGTTTTGACCGTCACGACGCCATTGGGCAGGATCCTGATCCAGGAACTCAGTAAATAAAACGGTAAGAAAATCGGTGCTGCCCAGGGAGCCTCCCACGTGCCCACTTTTGGCGGCGGTGACCATACGTATGATATCCCGGCGGATCTGAGATGTGAGGTCCGGGATGGAATGGGGTGTTTTTGGATTCATGCTGTCTCTGCTTTGATTTCCTGCAAAGATAAAAATAATTACCTTTGCGCCACTTATGAAGAACATCAGAAATTTCTGCATAATTGCCCATATAGATCACGGGAAAAGTACGTTGGCAGACCGTCTCCTGGAGCTTACACATACGGTGGAGCAGCGGGATATGGAAGCCCAGGTCCTGGACAATATGGATTTGGAACGGGAGAGGGGGATTACCATTAAATCCCATGCAATCCAGCTGGATTATGTATCTGGGGGAGAGAACTATGTGTTGAACCTGCTGGACACCCCGGGACACGTAGATTTTTCCTATGAGGTATCCCGGTCGATCGCTTCCTGTGAAGGAGCATTGCTGGTAGTGGATGCCACGCAGGGCGTGCAGGCGCAAACCATATCCAATTTATACCTGGCCATATCGCATAACTTGGAGATAATACCTGTTATTAATAAGATAGACATGGATGCGGCGATGGTAGAAACGGTGCGGGACCAGGTGGTGGAACTATTGGGATGCCGGCCGGAAGAGGTGCTGTGTACCAGCGCCCGAACCGGGGAAGGTGTTCCGGATGTCCTGGAAGCCATTGTTGAGCGTATTCCGGCTCCGCTAGGGGATCCCGAGGCTCCGCTTCAGGCACTGATATTTGACTCGGTCTTTAATCCTTTCCGGGGGATCATTGCCTATTTCCGGGTGATGAACGGGTCTGTTGGCCAAGGGGATAAGGTGAAATTTTTCAATACCGGGAAAGTGTATGAGGCCGATGAAGTAGGAATTCTGAAGTTGAAAATGACGCCCCGTAAAGAAGTCCAGACCGGGGATGTGGGATATATCATTTCAGGCATCAAAACCGTATCTGAAGTCAAAGTGGGAGATACCATTACCCGGGTGGACAGGCCCTGTAAGCAGGCGATTGCCGGGTTCGAGGAAGTAAAACCCATGGTATTTGCCGGTTTGTACCCGGTAGATACGGACGGGTACGAAGATCTGCGCACTGCGTTGGAAAAGTTACAACTGAACGACGCCTCTTTGACATATGAACCGGAATCTTCGCTTGCCCTTGGATTTGGCTTCCGCTGCGGGTTCTTGGGGTTATTGCACATGGAGATCGTTCAGGAACGGCTGTTCCGCGAGTTTGACTGCGATGTGGTCACTACCGTTCCCAACGTTTCCTATAAAGTGTATACGACAAAAGGAGAGATCATAAACGTACACAATCCGTCGGGATTACCACCCGCAACTCTGATCGATTTCATTGAAGAACCCTATATCAGGGCACAGGTTATCTCCAAAGCAGATTACTTTGGAGTGATCATGAAATTATGCCTGGACAAAAGAGGCGTGTTGAGCAACCAGCATTACCTGACCTCGGACCGGGTAGAATTGACTTTCAAAATGCCCCTTTCCGAGATCGTCTTTGATTTCTACGACAAACTCAAAAGCGTATCACGCGGATATGCCTCTTTCGACTACCACGTCATAGGATACGAAAAAGCTGACCTGGTAAAACTGGACATCCTGCTGAACAGCGAACCCGTTGACGCACTGTCCAGCCTGATCCATCGCGGACACTCTTATACCTTTGGCCGGAAAATATGTGAAAAACTAAAAGAACTCATACCACGCCAGCAATTTGACATAGCCATACAAGCCGCCATCGGAGCCAAGATCATAGCCCGTGAAACCGTCAAGGCCGTCCGCAAGGACGTAACCGCCAAATGTTACGGTGGCGACATCACCCGCAAACGCAAACTCCTGGAAAAACAGAAAAAAGGCAAACGCCGCATGCGCCAGATAGGCAACGTGGAAGTACCCCAATCGGCTTTTATGGCGGTGCTGAAACTTGACTAATTTCAAATGGAGTTTGACTGCGCCACAGACCCCCGCTAGTGCGCCACAAATTCAATATTAGCTGCAGGTATAAAGATCTTTGATGGCGGCTTTCACTTTTTTATTAATATGGTGGAAATAGGGCGCTGCCAGAAGCATTATGACTGAAGCCGCCAGGCTTATTCCAACACAAAATCCCTTAAAAAAATCAATAACAGGCGTCGGTTGGGGATGCTCCAGAATAAAAATACCTACGATACATAATGCAATGGCTATTATGAAAATCAGGCGGATGGTGTTGAAAAAATCCTGAATCTTAAGCAAATGTGTCAGTTTGTATAGCGGCCGGGTTCCGGGATCGAATTTACAATCCGCTGTTTTGCAACGCAGATAGACCCAGTTGAGACATTCTCCCACGATTTCTATACCGGTTTCTTGCAGAAAGTCAAGATAGGATTTGCTTTCGGGAGCATGTGTGTCTTTCTCCAACAATTCCAAACGGTAGGTATATGCCCCGGGAGTCCCTTTTTCAAATTCATATTTCCTAAATCCCGTATGAACCAGCATCCATGCTTCTTCTTTTTCATATTCCCACAAAAAGAAGATTTTTCGTACAGTTTTTGTCATTATTGTATTTGTGAATTGTTAATGATTCTATCTCCGTTTTCCGCAAGTTCATGCAACCTGTTTAATTCGGACCGAGCCACCTGTTTGCCGGTGTCCGTGATTACGTATTCTTTCCGTCGGCTGTCTTCTTCTTCCGGAAGCGCTTTTATCCAGCCTTTTTCAAGCATGGAAGAAATTGCTCCGTAAAGAGTGCCGGCAGAAAGGATTAATCTTCCGTTACTCATGGTTTTAGTTTCCTGCATTATGCCATATCCATGCAGTGGTTTGTGCAGAGCCAGTAATGTATAAAACACAGCTTCTGTCAGTACAATGTTTTCTTCAGGATTAGTCATATCAGTAGTTTTATTCCGACCTCCGATATATCGGAAGCCGTTACAAAGGTAAACGATATATTTTAATATGCAAAAAAAATTTTCAGGTAGAATGCGTACAGGGAGAGCACCCTGAAGTCAACAAATATCAGTTATAATTTATAAACCGAGTCAACTTTTCCCAGAGATAAAACATCCAGGTAGTCAACCAAAATCAGGAAACTACACTCCGGTGTTTTCTCGCAATGCATCCACAGAATCGGCCTTTTTTGTGGACGGAACCAAGTTTTTTGGCCAAGTAGTCCTGCAAAACTGTCGCAAATCAAATGGGAGCAATGGAGCAGCGTCTTCTTTATGCGCGAAATGTTTTTCACGCAATCACCTTGAGGCCAACTTGTCTGCGACTTCATAAGTAGTACACTAAAAATACATACCTGCTATAAATTATGATGTTTTGATATGCTCTGTGTCTACTTAACAAATGAACATTCAGAGATGTTCCTGCGAAACGTTTCAGGTCGCTGTCACCAAAAGATAAGGGAAGTCTCGGGGTATATAAGTGTTCCCGATCTTTGTGGTGCAGCGACCGCCCCATCCAGCAAAGATGCGGAACCTCCTGTGTAAGTGCCCTTTTGTGTCAAATGCAGTATTGCCGAGTCTGCCTGTTTGGGGCTCGACTAATAGTTGGTGAGGGGCGCGTATCCGAAATCCTGCCCGCCACCGGTGGAAGTAAAAAAAAGAGGATGACCACTGCGGTCATCCCCTTCTCTGTAAGGTGAGAGGTTAAATGGGTTTAACGATATTTGGCAAATTCTATGTCTTTTGCTGCTTTTTCAGCAAAAGCAGGAACTTTGTTGATCTCTTCCATCAGCTCGTTTACTTTGGAGGCTTGTCCTTTGCGGGCAGCTATGACGGCTTTGATGTATTTTGTTTTGAAGCAAACACATTCTGATAAAGCTTCTTCAGCTTTGTTCAGGTTACCGTTGAGCAATTGAGCCAGGGCAGCGTTCATATGTTTTTGACCATCCAGCTTGGCAAGGGCTTCTTTGTATTTCCCGTTCAGGATGTCAATGGCGCCCTGGTTGCATTTGGCTTTTTTACAACCTGATTTTGCAAACAGATCATAAGCCTTGTCAAAGTTGCCTTTGCGCATTTCAATAACACCCAGGTTATTGGCTACGATGGGATTGGAAGCATCGCATTTTGCAAGTGCAGTGGCGGCTTCGTTGACTTTGTTTGCATTGAGATAGGCAACGGCAAGGTTGTTGCGTCCCCTGGCAGAATTGCATTTATCTACAGCTTGCTTATACAGCGCGATCTTGGTGTCGTTGTCATCTGTAAGCGTGGCTGCATACAACAAAGCCTCTTCGTTCATGGCGTCCATATTGTTGACAGTCATCTCTTTCAATTCCTCATCGGAATAGTTGATAAACTCAATGTTGGCGATCAGGCGGGCACGACGGAGTTCGGGCAATACTTTGTCTTCCAGTGTTTTGTAAACTGCAGACATGTTCCGGATCTCACGTTCGCGGATCACGGGGTCTGAGTACATGGATAAAACACGCAGGATAAGTTCTTTGTCACCCAGATCGGTTTTGCTTACCAGTTTCTGGAACCCTTCCCAGTCTTCTCCCTTGGTCTCCAGGTTCAGAGGACCTTCGGTGGGCAATTTGCTGGTGATCTTCCCAAATGCTTTCTCAGCACTCTTCATACGGTTTTCGGAAAGCTCCTCGTTGAAATCTACCGGGCCTTCGGGAGATGCATAAGCAATGATATCTGTGCCTTTAATGATCCTTCTTTCATCGGCCGGAAGATTTTTCAGAAATTCCTGGAATCCCTTGATCTCTTCTTTGGTAAGTTCACGGGCTCGAACCTGGGCGGAATTTTTTGCATACATAATGTTGGCCTCTTTCGCTTCGTTAATGATCTTCTGATAATTGTCAGACATCAAAGCGGGTTCTCCGTGAAGTTCTACCCATTTATAAGTAATGTTGGCTCCGTCTGCAATTTTGTAAGCTACCGGCAATTCCCATACATTATCGTTGTAAAGTACGGCGCCCCTCAGTTCCAGATGGGATTTCTCCATACCTTTCACGTAGTCAAACTGGATCTTGTGCTGGATCTCATCTCCCATAACAGGGATCACATTGTAATTATCCAGGACTTTTTCTCCCTGGAGCCTGAGTGCGGGAGCAGCTGTTTCTCCCCCTTCGTAAACCAATACGGGAGTAACTTCCAGCATTGCTTTGGGATGGAAATACCCTTCGGGGAATTTCAATGTGTAACTAACATCGATTTTATCGGCTATCACCTCAAGGATCTCGGGAGTGCATGATTTTTCAACGTCATCGGCGTATTTAACCATGTCCTTGGGGTTGTTACAAGCCATAAGCATTACACCAAAAGTGGCGATGCCCAGAAAGCGCAATAAAGATTTTTTCATAATTAGAATTTTATAATTGGTATTATACGTACTATATCTCTTGTGTCAGTATTTGTAATAGCTTACAAATATAGTACAAAATTTATATCTTTGCAAAGATGGATGTTACAGCAATAAAGCAAAGATTTGAGATCATCGGGAATAGTCCGCAGCTAGACCGGGCCCTTGACATAGCCGCCCAGGTAGCTGCCACGGATCTGTCGGTTTTGGTTACCGGAGAGACCGGGGTGGGAAAAGAATTTATACCCAAGATCATACATGTAAACAGCGCCCGCAAACATGGCAACTATTTTGCCGTAAACTGCGGTGCCATTCCGGAAGGGACCATAGATTCCGAGTTGTTCGGACACCGCAAAGGCTCCTTTACAGGTGCCCATGAAGACCGGATTGGGTACTTCGAGGTCGCCGACGGAGGCACTCTTTTTCTTGACGAGGTTGCCGAGTTGCCCCTTTCCACCCAGGTACGTCTGTTGCGTGCCCTGGAAACCGGGGAATTTATAAGGGTAGGATCGTCCAAGGTCCAGAAAACCGATGTACGCGTGATTGCTGCCACAAACGTAAACCTGCCCCACGCCATCAAAGCCGGCAAATTCAGGGAAGACCTGTATTACCGCCTGAACACCGTCCCCATCATGGTGCCCGCCCTGAGGGAACGTCCCGGGGACATTCACCTGCTGTTCCGCAAATTCGCCGCCGATTTTGCCGAGAAATACAAAATGCCCGTTATCCGCCTGACCGATGAAGCCCGGAACCTGCTGGAACATTACCGCTGGCCCGGGAATATCCGCCAGCTGAAGAACGTGGCAGAGCAATTGAGCGTTCTGGAACAGAAACGCCTGGTAAGTGCCGAGTCTTTACAGCATTACCTGCCACCTGACAGCCCGCTTCATCTTCCGGTGGTATACAATGCGGAAAAAACCGGCTCCGACGATTTTCTTTCCGAGAGGGACATTCTGTACAAAATTTTGTTTCAGCTAAGGTCAGAAATGGACGAAATGAAACAAAAACTGACCGCGCTGGAAGAAAACGAGCCGCTGCCCGTTGCGGGAAAACGGAAAATGCTGCCGCATCCCGTACACAAACCCATGGAAGAAGAAGAGGAAGAAGTCACTGAAGGAGAAATTCTTCCCCTGGACGTGGTAGAGGAAAGCCCGGACCTGTCCCTTGACTCGCTGGAAAAAGAATTGATAGTTAAAGTTTTACGCAAAAATAAAGGACACCGTAAATCTACAGCCAAAGAACTTGGGATAGCCGAGCGCACCTTATACCGTAAAATTAAAGAATACAGAATAGAATAAATGAAGCAGATCCTTTTTGTCGGAAAACGTTTACTCCTGTTACTGCCGCCCTTGCTGTTGACGCAATGTTGGTGGTACTCATTTTCCGGGACCTCAATCCATCCCGATGCAGAAACCATAAGCGTATCTTATATTGAAAACAGGGCTGAACGCATCAACCCCGCCTTAAGCAATCTGCTGACAGAGGCGCTGATGGATAAATACAACAATCTCACACCGTTGTCGGTAATTACAAGTGACGGGGACTATGCCATTTCCGGTGAGATAACGGGCTATGCGATAGCTCCTATGGCTGTCACTTCAGATGAGGTAGCCTCCATGACACGACTGACTGTAACGGTCAGGATCGTCTTTGAAAACAAACTGGATCCGAATGAGAATTTTGACAAAAACTTTTCCGGGTACGAAGATTTTGATTCAACCATATCATTTGATGCGGCTGAAGGAGCTCTTATAGATACCATTATAGAAAAGATTGTGGAAGATATTTTTAATGCCACAGTGGCCAACTGGTAAAGTGCAGGCAAATGACAGACAAGAAGACCTTTTATGACAAATACCTGAAAGCAACTCCGCAGGAACTGGCTTCACACGGTTACATCCTACAGGACCTGGTAAGAAATTATCCCTGGTTTTCCCTGGGTCATCTGCTGTTGTTTAAATCCCTCTGCGGCCTGGGAGGTGAGGCTTACCTTTCTGAATCCGAAAGAACGGCCACCTATGTTTATTCCAGGAGCCGGCTTTACTTTATTTTGCAGGAAAGTCTTAAAAACCAGGAGAAAATCCCGGAGGAAAATTTCTTTACCCTTGACGAAACCCTTGAAATTGAAAAAGAAACACCGTCTTCCGACCCTGTACCGGATGTTAACGAAACAACCGGGACACCCGAGTTTGTCCTGGAAAGATCGCAGGACCACACCTTTTATCCCGGGGCCGACTATTTTGGCAAAACCGATCTGGCCACACTGGAACTGGATGTAACAGCGCCCGTAGACAGGTTCATCAGCGAAAACCCCCGGTTTACAGAGGTTCTAAAACGGATGGGAGAAAACATTGACACCCACCAGCAGGATACTTCACCGGTACTGGCCGATGACGAATTCGTAACCGAAACACTTGCAAGGATCTATGCAGAACAAGGTTACCACAAACTGGCTATTGCCTGTTACGGCAAACTTATTTTGCTATATCCGGAAAAAAGCACTTACTTTGCGTCCCTTGTTCAAGAAATTACACAAAAAACAAACACTTAAAATATGTATACAGCAACCGCCATTCTCATAGTTATAGCCAGTATACTGCTGACTCTTGTCGTATTGGTACAAAACTCCAAAGGAGGAGGGCTGGCAGCAAATTTTGCAACTGGTAACACCACCTTTGGCGTACGTCAGACCGCCGATTTTCTGGAAAAAGCTACCTGGACACTGGCCATTGCCATTTTGGTACTCTGTCTGTTGGGAACGACATTTATATCTACCGGAAGGAGAAAGAAAAACTCGGACCTGGAACAGCGTCTGGAAGAAACCCGGCAACCCGCCGGACTTCCCCAATTCCCCACGGGAGGCGAAGATGCACAGCCGCTGATCCCCACAGAATAAAACATTATGTATTCTTCTTTTCAACAACATCTCCATAAGGAATTGACAGAGATTCGTGAAGCCGGATTATATAAGGATGAGAGGATCATTACATCACCCCAGGGATCTTCCATATCCGTCAAAGGAAGCAGCATACTAAACTTTTGTGCGAACAATTACCTGGGATTGTCCAATCATCCGGAACTTGTCAAAGCTGCCGCAGAGGCACTTAAAAACCGCGGATACGGCATGTCCAGTGTTCGTTTTATATGCGGGACACAGGACTTGCATAAAGAACTGGAAAATACAATTTCCCGTTTTTTCGGAACCGAAGACACCATTCTATATGCGTCCTGTTTCGACGCCAACGGAGGTTTGTTTGAACCCCTGCTGGGAGAAGAAGACGCCATCATTTCGGATGCCCTCAACCATGCGTCCATCATTGACGGCGTACGTTTATGCAAGGCAAAACGGTACCGTTATGCCAATGCCAATATGGAAGACCTGGAAAAATGCCTGAAAGAAGCTCAGGAGCAAAGGTTCCGCATGATCATCACCGACGGGGTATTTTCCATGGACGGGAACGTGGCCCCCGTAGATAAGATCTATGAACTGGCGCAAAAATACGACGCCATGGTCGTAGTGGATGAGTCACATTCGGCCGGTGTAGTAGGCCATACAGGACGCGGAACTACCGAATTGTATAACCTGAAAGGAAAAATAGAAGTACTCACAGGCACCCTGGGCAAAGCCTTTGGAGGGGCCATCGGCGGATTTACAACGGGTAAAAGGGAGATCATAGAACTGCTTCGTCAACGTTCACGGCCATACCTCTTTTCCAACTCCATACCGCCTATGGTAGCTGCCGCCGGCATAGCTGCTTTCAACCTATTGGAAAGGGATAACAGCCTGCAGGACAAGCTTCATTCCAACACGGCTTATTTTGTTAAGAAAATGCAGGATGCCGGGTTTGATATAAAACCCACCCAAAGCGCCATATGTGCCGTAATGCTCTACGATGCCCGGCTGGCGCAGGAATTTGCTGCTGCATTGCAGCTGGAAGGTATTTATGTGACCGGATTTTCCTTCCCTGTAGTACCAAAAGGAGAGGCCCGTATCCGCGTTCAGATCTCTGCGGCACACGAGCCCCGTCAACTGGATGACTGCATTCAGGCCTTTTGCAAGGTCGGAAAAAAGATGCAGGTCATTCGGAACTGATAATATTCACTTTCCTGGAACGTGATACGCCAAACTCGTGATATACGGGCTTGCGTACAATTACTACCTGGTCTGAAGGTATGTAAAGCCTCAGCGATCCGCTGGTTCCTTTCCACGGTTCTTCTTTGCTTACCTCCATGGCGTTCAGGGACAGAACGTTGCCTTCCAGGCTGAAGACAGGTTTCATGGCTTCAGCTTCCAACTCGGCTCGGTACTCGGAACTCCCGAAAGAACGGGATCTTACCAAAAGCGAAGGGGTTTCCGCATCGGATTGCCTGACCAGGGTCAGTGGAGGAAAAACCACCAGGTTCAGGTCTTCCCGTTTTCCTTCCAGCCATCCCAGATTGTAATGGGAGTTGTTGGCTTCCAGCCAGTAGTGTTCAAATAGAAAATCGTTGTCAGATTCAAATTCAACGTACAATGTGTCTGAAGTTAATTCCATGGGAACGGTTTCCTGGTAATGGGCATCGTGCCGGAAATCTCCAAAGTTGAATGAACAAAGGGCCAAAAATCCGATAACCGAAACCAGCCAGGTGAAAAACAAAGTGGGGCCTATCCATTTTTGTCTTTTAATGTTGAAGGTCAGGACCGATCCCAGGTGTATGAATCCAATGACCGGGATTAGGATGGCCAGTGTCAGGAATATTTTAAACAGGACGGGATTCACCGAAAGCGAAACCAGGTCGGGCAGGGCCGTGGGTATAACATTCAGAAAAAATCCCGTAGCCGTAAAGGCCACTATCAGGCTGATCAATACGGCCGTACTGGATACCAGGAAAAACAAACCTACAATTACGGCAAAAACCCTGCCCAGAACATACCAGCCCCGTTTGCCTTCGTTGTATCCGCTGCGGGATTCATATGTGTAGCGCGGCACAGGGGCCGGAGCCGAATGCTGTACGCCACGGGCCGAGAGAGGCGAACCACGCATGGCGTATTTTTCTTCCACAGAACGAGCAGGAGGGATCACAATCCAGAGGATTACATAAATAACAACAAACACCCAGGGGAAATTAAACACTAACGGTCCCCAGTGATGGATATTTGAAAATATATGTATGCCGGAAGGAATAAAGAATAAAACGGCAAAAATGATCCGGATCAGAACCACTTCAATGTGAAAATAAGCGGCCAGTCCGGAGCAAACACCACCTATTACCTTGTGATCTACATCCCGGTACAAACGTTTGGCGGGTTTTGGCGGAGGACTGCCTGCAAAGGTGTCGGCAGAAGGGTCACCCCTTTCCTCCTCAATGACTTCCGGTGGCCCCATGACCTCCAGGACCGCATCCACATCGGCTTTGGAAACAACGCGGGCTCCCATTTCGGTGCGTTCGCCCAACAACTCGGCAATGCGCTCCTCAATGCCGTCTACGATTTCCGAACCGCCTTCTTTTCCGGTATAGTACCGGCGCAGGTGATCCAGGTATACTTTCAGGATGTTGTATGCATCTTCTACCAACGTAAAGGGCATTTTGTTAATGCTTACTTTGATAACCTTTTTCATTTTCTCAGAATGTCAAGAGTTTCCACAATTTCTTTCCAGGCCTTGTCCATTTCCTGCAACACCTCACGACCTTTATCGGTAAGGGAGTAATACTTGCGGGGAGGACCCTGTGTGGATTCTTCCCAGCGGTATGTTAACAGTCCCTGGTTTTTCTGGCGGGTAAGCAGGGGATACAAAGTGCCTTCCACAACAATGATGCGTGCCTCTTTCAGTTTGTTGATCAATTCAGAGGCGTACGCATCGTTTTTATCCAGTACACTCAGGATGCAATATTCCAGCACTCCCTTACGCATCTGCGATTTGATGTTTTCAATATTATTCTCGTTCATAACAGCAATCTTTAAATTCATATTAAAAGGACTAACGGCGGCCGCTGTAACGGCGCAGGTTTTCTGCCGTAACGGGAAGTCCTCTCATTTCCAGCTTTTCAGATGCCGTACGGGCCATGGGAACGGCTATCCATAATATAATGTATACCCAGAAGCCCACACTTCCCAGGAACAGAGTAGCTACGGCCAGGACTCGGGTTAAAACCGGGTCACAATTGAAATAAGCTGCCAAACCACTGCAGACACCGCCTACCATAGTGTCTTCCGGATCACGGTAGAGACGTTTGCGCGGTTTTTCACCAGTCCCGTTGTAACGGTCATATCCGGTATAATCGTAGCGACGGCGTGATTTGCGCGTATCTTCTCCGGCTTCCTCCCGGGGACCGGATTCATTGGGATAGCCTAGCTGTGAGATCACACGTTCGACGACGGCCAATGTAACCACTTCGCTTTTTCCTTTGGTGTATTCGTAAAAAAGTTCGGCGATCCGCTGTTCCACATCCTCCATGACCTCGGGCGCTTCGTGGCTTTCCATTTCACTGCGGAAACGCTCCAGATACAGGTCAAGTCTCTGATATGCATCTTCTTCAATAACAAAGCTGCTTCCGCCAATGCCAACATTCATTACTTTTTTCATAGTTTTTTCTTCAGTATGTGTGTTTCATTAGAATTTTACGCCACAAAGATATATAAAAATTTTGATACCTTGTATCGCAAGGTACTAAATAATCAAAAAATATTTAAAAAATAGAGATTCAATTATCTTTGTACCTATAATGGAAAGTATAAAAGAGATCTTTAAGATCGGGAACGGGCCGTTATCGTCACAGCGCCCACGTGTGGCATTGGTTTTGACGCAGTTATAGAAGCCATGAAACGTACAGGCCACGATCTGCCTTCATTGTACAAAGAAACTTCAGAAGGCGGACTGGCCGTTGTTTTGGAACAATGAACAAATTTCCTAATTTTACAATCAACAATATTGAACAAACCTAACAGAAAAATTATGAGTCAAATAGTAACAGACGACAATTTCAACACGGTTGTATTAAAATCAACCGTTCCGGTATTGGTGGATTTTTGGGCTGCCTGGTGCGGTCCGTGCCGCCAGATATCACCCATCGTGGATGAACTCTCACAGGAAATGGGGGATAAGATACTGGTCTGTAAATGTGATGTGGACGAAGCCACTGAAATACCCGCACGGTATATGATCCGCAGTATTCCCACTTTATTGTTTTTTAAAGACGGGGAGTTGGTACACAAAATTGTCGGTGCTACAAATAAACAAACAATAGAAGAAAAACTGAAATCATTGCTAAATTGATTATTATGAAAAAACATCTGATCGTTTTAACACTTATGCTGTGCGTTGGTACGGCAGCATTGGCCCAAGGAAGTTTTGTAGTGAAGGCCGGGTTGAATTTTAACACCCTTCAGGACATTCATATTGATAACGTTGAACAATCCTGGAATTCACAGACCGGTTTTCATGCCGGTATAGGTGCCCAGTACAGAATACCCCTGATGGGACTCTCTTTCCAGCCGGAACTGCTTTACAGCCGCATGCGCACCGATATCCTGGGTGAAGTCAGCGACCATTCTTATGGATTCCGCCTGGATTACCTGGAAGTTCCCTTGAACATCCAGTGGGGGATCAACATCCTGTTCCTGAGGCCTTATATTTTTGCTGCACCTTACGTAAGGTATGCATTGGCCAAAGGCGATTTGCTTGAAAACGTAGCCTGGGAAGACCTGAACAGGTTTAACTACGGGCTGAGCCTGGGAGCCGGTATTGAGATATGGAAATTTCAGGTTTCTGGCAAATACAGCTGGAGCTTTGGACAACTGGCACCGGGCGGATCACTCCACATAAATTCGGATGACTGGCAGCTGGACGACGCCAATTTCAAAGGGTTTGAACTATCCGTAGCCTTTCTCTTCTGACAGACAATGTATGAAACAGAACGGATCCGGCAGTTTTTGGGAGACCATTGGAAGGCTTTCCGGGACATCCTAAAGACTGCCCTGGATTCTCCGTATGCATACCTTTCTTCCCTGGATGCATACATTTTTAACAAACCAGGCAAGCAATTGCGCCCTGCCCTGGTTCTATGTACCGCCGGACTTTGTGGTACCCCCGGGGCGCTGAGCCATGCCGTGGCGGCTGTTGCCGAGATGATCCACACGGCCACACTCCTTCACGACGATGTTGCAGATAACGCCTCTACCCGCAGGGGGATGAGGAGTGTTCAAAAACAATTTGGTCCGGCCACTTCCATCCTTTTGGGAGATTACTGGTTTGCGCGTGCTTTCCGGGTCCTTGTGGATTACGACGGATTGAACCTTCTTCCCCTGTATGCAGAGGCCATTCAGGCTCTCAGTGAAGGAGAGATCCTGCAGCTGGAAAAAGGCCGGACGCTGGATATCTCTTTAAACGAATATTATTCGGTGTGTGAAAAAAAGACGGTATCCCTATTCCGGACGTCCATGGTTTCGGGGGCCCTGTCTGTTCCCGAAAAGGAAATATCGACTGCGTACATGCCTGTCATTGAAAAAGCGGCCTACCATATGGGAATGGCATTCCAGATCAACGACGATATAATGGATTACTGCCCCGTAGCTGAAGCCGGCAAACCCTGTTACCAGGATATTGCCGAATCAAAGATCACTTTGCCCCTGTTAGGTGCGCTGGCCAATGCAGGAGAAGATATCTTCCGTTCCCGCATTGCCGGCTGGATCCGCCGGGTGGAAGAGGAAGACCGGGAAGCCCTTTCCGAAATCATCCGGTTTGTGAAAGATTATGAAGGCATTGAATATGCCCGAAAAGTGTGGCTTCATCACAACATGAAAGCGCAGGAGCAACTCAATGCCCTGCCGCCTTCGCAGTGGAGGGATTGCCTGTTGAAAATCTTAGGTACGTAATGGGCTTTCCCTGTTCCAGGAATTGTTTTTCATAAAAAGTCCTGACTGTAAGCACCGGATCTTCTGCCGGCCTTTTTTTGTTACCGTATATATCGGGATCGGCTTCCAGTAAGGTCATATCTGACCGGTTTTCAACAACTTCCCGGGTATAGTCGTGAAGTTCCCGGCTGTCGGTTTTCAAATGTATTATCCCACCGGGATCTAGAAATGAAAGGTAACGATTCAAAAAACGGGGCGAGGTCAGCCGTTTGTTTTCTTTACGCGGCTGTGGATCGGGGAACGTGATCCAGATCTGTGATACTTCAGCGGCAGTAAAAAAACTTTCAATAAGCTCAATCCGGGTTCGGATGAATGCTACGTTTTCCAGCTTTTCTTCCAGGGCCGTTTTTGCGCCACGCCATAACCGGGCCCCTTTTACATCTATACCAATATAATTAACGGATTTGTTCAGGCGTGCCAGCACCAGGGTGTATTCCCCCTTACCGCACCCCAATTCCAGGACCAGCGGATTATCATTTCCAAAGATTTTTTGCTTCCAGGACCCTTTCAGGTAATAATCCTTATTGAAAACCTCCTGGAAGGAGGCCTGGAAAAGATTGGGAAACGTTTCGTTTTCCCGGAATCTGCGTATTTTATCTTTGCCCATAACCGGTTTCTTTCATCAGCACTCCTATCAATACTATTCCCTGCAGTGTTTTTTCCGGCATATTGTGCGCTATGCGCCAGGGATAAAAAGAGGCATCAGTACGGAAGCCCAAAGAATCCAATGGGAACCGGTAGTCCAGGAAACAACCTGCAGGCAATGCATTTTCCGGAATCAGGGGAAACCACAACGTATCTTTAGCCCCCGGATGTGTTACAACTACTGACAGGTATGAATAAGGGTAATCTTGTGTAACGCGTATATCCATGTATGCATGGTAGAGGGCTGATGTATCGGGAACCGGAAGTACCAGTTCCAGGTTGTTGTATTTATTCCACACGGCGTCGGCAAGATGAATTTGTTGCTGACTGGCCACAGGTGAAGAACAGGATACCGGCCCCAAAAGAAAAATCCACAAAACAAGGGGCCCGATCTTACGATTGTTTAGGACCATTTTTACGGTGGTTGTTTTTCCTTCGTTTGTTTTTCTGTTTTTTGTCAAAGCGGGTTATGCTTTCTTCCCCGGCAGCCGATTTGAATCCGTTCAGATCTTCGTTGCTACGGGGTTTTGCGTAGAGAGAAGCCACTTTGACCCCCTGCCGGTTGGCGGCAAGCATTTCCCGGACTTTTTTGGCGGCGACCGGTTGCATTTCACTCATGCTGTGAGGATCCCGGCTGAACCACATAGTTCCTTTCAAGACATCTGTCTTGACCAGGTAAACCGGCCCGTCTTCGGTCTCAATGGGGTTGCTGACTTCGGGTATATCTTTCAGCGCGTCCATATAGACAGGCGTTTCGTAATCTATACAGCATTTGAGCTTGGAACACTGTCCGGCCAGTTTCTGGGGATTCATGGACAAATCCTGGATCCGGGCAGATTGGGTGGTAACGGAATTAAAATCCACCATCCAACGGCTGCAGCACAATTCCTGGCCGCATACACCCAGTCCGCCAATCAACCCGGCCTCTTGTCTGGCCCCAAATTGTCTCATTTCTATGCGAATACAAAATTCAGAGGCAAATAATTTGATCAGCCGGCGGAAATCCACCCGCTCATCTGCTATGTAATAAAATATAGCTTTGGTCCCGTCTCCCTGGAATTCCACGTCCCCGATCTTCATCTGCAAACCTTCGGCCGCGGCTATCCGGCGAGCCCGGATCATTACATGGTGTTCCCGGGCAATGGCTTCCTGCCATTTTTCCAGGTCCAGCAATTTGGCTTTCCGGTAAATTTTTCTGAATTCGTACGTTTGGGGATTCAACTTGTGGCGGTTCATCTGTTTCAATACAAGTGGGCCCGCCAGGCTTACCAGTCCAATGTCGTGACCGGTGGCTGCCTCTACCGCTACAATGTCCCCGACTTTTAAATTAACATCGGAAGCATTCCGGTAAAATCCCTTATGCGTGTTTTTAAAACGGACTTCAAAAATATCGTTGTATTGCTGAAGGTCCAGCCCTTCCATCCAGTTGTATGTTGCCAGTTTGCAGGTGCTGTAATTCATGGTGCATGTGAGGTCTCCCCTAGGCGTTCTTTCCACCAGGCATCCGCGTGAACAATCGTGTTTTATATTGTTTTCT
Source organism: Bacteroidales bacterium (assembly GCA_011620605.1). GTDB lineage: Bacteria > Bacteroidota > Bacteroidia > Bacteroidales > UBA932 > DMER64. The sequence goes on from WOYW01000016.1 coordinate 352,489, forward strand.
TCCATTAGTTCAAAGACTATTTCTGCAAAGATAGAAAAAAGTCAAACGCCAGCGAACAGAACAAAGGACGCGCATTGACGTTGCGTTCCAGTTGCTCCAGGGAGGTGTTCAGCCGGAGGTATATCTTTTGAAAGAAAACATCTCCCATGCGGTTGGCATACCGTGCAGCGGCAGTTTCCTCAGGCTTGTCCAGGAAGGCCAGTTGCGGCACACCCAGAAATATCATATAATACTGACGCAGGATCTGCAGGGAGTCGGTCATAAAAGCTTTTTGGACTTCCCGCCCGCGGGAGGCCATATCCTCTGCCCAGTCCAAAATACCCGAGGGTTTCCCGGCAAAGCACAGGTCCAGGAGGTTTTGCAGGTTTGCGTAAGACTCGGCAGATACAGGCTTGCGGTCTTTTGGGGGCACCTGCACCTGCATGCACCTGCTGCGGATGGTGGGAAGCAGTTGATCGGGGCGGTGACTTACCAACAGAAAATAAGTACCGGGGGAAGGTTCTTCCAGGATCTTGAGTAATTTGTTGGAGGCAGAAATGTTCATGCGCTCGGGAAGCCAGACTATCATTACCCGTGCACCCCCTTCAAACGATTTGAATTGGAGTTTCCGGATAATATTTTCCGCTTCCGCTGTCCCTATCGTTCCCTGTTTGTTCTCAATTTCCAGTTTCTCATACCACTGCTGTTCGGTAATATCCGGGTTTTCATGGAAGGCCTGTCTCCACAGATCAATGAAATCATCGGTAACGGGCATACGGGAAGAGGAAACGCTTTTGGCCCGGTTTACAGGAACTACAAAATGCAGGTCGGGATGTATCGCGTTTTGGGCTTTCCGGCAGGAAGGACAAGTCCCGCACGGCTCTCCGTCTTCGGTTTTTTGGGCACAGAGAATGTATTTAGCCAGAGAGAGGGCTTGCGGTAAAGCACCGGAGCCCTCTTCTCCACTAAATAATATAGCGTGAGACAACGTGTCTATTCGCACTTCAATTCGGTTTTGATCTTGTATTCCGCTATGGATTTAAAATTGGGATCATTCAGGATCTTGTTGTAATAAGCACATGCATTGGCTTTGTCTCCAAGCCCTTCATATACCACTGCAAGACGGTAATATGTAGTGTTGATGTCTTTTGCCTGGGGATCGCTTTTCATGACTTTTTCCCAGGCGGTCAAAGCTTCCGGAAAGCGTTTCAGTTCCATGGCCGCCAGGCCAAGAAGCTTGTTGGACTGTGTATTGTCAACATACTTAATGGCGTTTGAGGAAGCTTCGTAAACCTTTTCCCAATCCTTGTTCTTTTGTGCATTGACGGCTTTTCTCAAAAAGATGGAAGCCGAGAGACGTTGGGCATTCTGTTCCTGGCCCAGTTCAGCCGCTTTTTCCAGGGCTGCAAGGGCTTCGTCTTCCAGACCGTTGTTTGCCGAGGCCTGTCCCAGGCGCAGGTATGCCACCCCGTTTGACGGATCAAATTCCAGGGATTTTTTGTAATTTTCAATGGCCAGTGCGAAATCTTTCTTCCCGAATGCCTCATTGGCAATGATGTAATATATTTTGGATTTCAGATCTGTTACTTCTTCCGGGATCCCGGATGCATCACCATAGGCCAGGGCTGTTTCTACGGCTTTGTCCAGAACTGGCAGAGAAGCGGCGCCGTCTCCGTTGGCAGCCATTTCTTTGGCCTGACGCAGATAGAGCTGGGGAATCAGGTTTTTGCAATCCGTAACAACGGAAGCTCCTTCTTCACCCAGTGAAGCTCCCAGGTCCAGTGCCTTGTTAAGCTGTTCTATGGCGTTGGCGTAATTGCCTTCCTGTGCGGCGGTAGCTCCCAGATTGTAAGCCTCAATGGCGGCGTTGAGGTCCTGTGCCTGCAGAAAACCCGCACAGGCGATTAAAAGCACAACAGTGGCGCAAAAAGTTTTGAATCTTTTCATTGTTTAGTATTTATAGAGTTAACAAATGTCTTAATCGAACAAAAATAAAGCTTTTTTTTTACCTTTGCAATTACTTGATACATAAATTGTGCCGTATGAAAAAGCGTTGTCTGCTTTTGCTTTTCCTGTTTTTTTTGTTTTCCGCGGCAGCTTCGGCCCTGACCCCCTCTGCTTCTTCCGTACTCAGGGATAGCCGGTTCCGTACCGGTCAGCTTCCCAACGGCCTTACCTATTATATAAGGATAAATGATCTGCCAAAAGGCCAGATGCATTTTTTACTGGTGCAAAAACCGGACAGGATCCCGTTCTTCAAACAGGTTTTGACTGCCCCGGAAACCGCAGACGAAGGAATAGCGCAACTGGTACGTGCCTTGCGCGAACAGCATGTGACTACGCCGGAAAAATACAGACCTCACCTTCAGGGTGTTATCCTGGTCGGCGCTTTTGATCCCGATACGGTTGAAATTATGCTTCGCCGGGAGCTGGGAACACTTCCCGCATCGGTGGACGTGATGCAGGCCCAGGACGTTCCTCAGGGCATTGATTCTGCACTGGCGGCACAGTCATACTCGGCAAAACCCCTTCCACCGGTCCTCCAGGACGGGTATCCACTTGTGGAGATCGCATTTCCACTGCCGTCCCTCCCGCGGGAGATCCGTACAGGCAGCGAATATTATATTGCAGATTTCCTTAAGTATGTTACCCGTTATGCCGCTTCAGTATCCCTGGAACCGCCGGCCTGTGTGTCTGCAGGGGATCAACTGGTATGGGCTTCGCGCATCCATCCAGACAGCCTTACCGGTGCTTTTTGCGATCTGTCGGGTGCCTGCCTGCGACTGGCCAGGGAAGGAATATCCCCGGACCTGTTCAGCCGGGCCCGGGAAGATTACATTACGCGGGAAACATTGTTGTATGAAAACAGAGATGCCCGCACCAATGATTATTATACCCAATCCTGTATAGACCATTTTTTTGAAGGGACACCGGTCCCGTCTGCCTCGTGGAGGTACCGGTTTGTTACTGAAATGACTCCTTACGTGACCTGTGACCATGTGAACAGTTACATCAGGAGCGTTATGTTGTCCGGGGCTCCTGAAATAACCCTTTTAAAGACCGCCGGGCCGGCAGACAGCCTGATAGAGCCGGTAGCCTTTCTGCCGGAAGAATTACTGGAAGAAAGAGCCCGTCTGACGGAAGAACTTTCCGGGCTGCTTTTCCCGTTTGACGATACGTTACTCATGGACCTGGCCGCCCGGATCCTGGATATAGACCTGCGACTGCAGCTGGACAGCCTGGAACGGAACCGGGTAATTCCCGTGGTGAACGTGGACAGCCTGGAATCCCTTTTCCGCCTGGTGTGGAACAATACCCTGCTACCTCCTGCCCGGGAACGCAGAACGTATCCCCCGGATTCAACTACCAGGGGAAAAGTAGAACGTCAGATGCAAACGGCTTACAAGGGCGTTTCTGTATGGCAATTGTCGGGAGGGTCCCTGTTATACATAAGGCCGGATACGCTCTTGCGGGGCAAGGTATATTTTGCTGCCGTGGAAAGGGATCCGGAAATGTTTATGCCTTATGTTCCCCAGGATGTGTTCCGCAGGGGGAATGGTCCTTTGTTATGGAAACAGACTTCCCAGGGATTGTTGCTGGAAAGTGATACCAGGGCAGACTCGCTGGAACTGTTTCTGCAGGGCGCATCCCGCCAAATAAAGGAATTGCTGCTCTACCCGCCGATAATGCACGGTATGTGGCAGGAGCGTACAAAACATATACAAACATCCAGGGAATTGTCCCGCACCATTCTGCTGGACACCCTGCAAACCCTGCTCTTTGACCGGAAAACTCCGGGAGAACCGGATGTGCCCAAAGGCTTTGACTTTGTGTGTACCGGGGATTTCTCTCCCGATTCACTGGTTATACTTGCCGAGCAATACCTGGCCGGTATCCCCAACCAGGATATGCGTGCTGCCAATTCCGTTCTTCCCGGAGAAGGCATCCGCCGGGGATTGTACGATCATACCATAGATTTTCCCAATCCTGCCGGTGAAAGCAAAACAGCACGTTTGTATTCCGGCCCCTGTCCCTACACCCTGGAACAGTATGTTTTGTTGAAAGTACTGGACAGACTGGTGGAACAGGGTACCGACAATTCTGTGTTTGTACAGTCTTCCCTGGAATATTACCCCAGGGGCCATTATTTCTTGTACCTGGGTTTTTATGCACAGGCAACCGATTTTGCTTACAACGAACACCGCCTGGACCAGATTCTGGCAGACCTGGCCGCCTTTGGACCCTCTGCGGAACAATTGGAAAATGCGCAGCATTCGTTATTGGTGGAACATCAGGCACAATTGCTGGACCCGGCTTTCCATTTACAAATGCTCATTTTCTATAGCCGCAGCAACAGGGACTTTGTGTCTGGGTACGAAGCTCTTGTTAACCAAACAGATATAGCTATGGTCCGGGATTTTATCCGGCAGATTATGGAATACGGGAACGCTTCCAGGGTGGTTCTTTCAGGTGCAACAAATAATGCGAAAGATACGTCTTATCCAAAAAATCCGTAACTTGCATCCCCTTACGTTGGTTTACATAATGAAAAAGCGTATGTTACCTATATTTAAACGGATAGTCCTGCCCGTCCTGGCATTACTGCTGAGTGGGTGTATAAATTCACGGAATGATGAAGTACTGGTTACGCCGTATACCAAAATTGATTTTACATCAAGCAGGGAAGCCCGCGAATTTGTCATATCCTCAAATTTCCTCTGGACTATAGAAATATCGGATACATGGATCACCATAAATCCCATGAAGGGATACGGGGATAAAAACATAACCGTAACGGCTGCTGCCAATACGGACCTGACACCTCGTAAGACTTCCTTTTTCATAGCCGGAGAAGAGACCCGCAGGGAAATAACCATTACCCAGGCAGGGGAAGAATCGGCCCTTTCCATAGATGCCACCCAAAAAACAGTTACCGCTGATGGAGATACGGTTTCCGTGGGGGTAACCACCAACGTGGAACTGAATGTGACCATGGAAGCAGACTGGATCACGTTTGTGGAAACAAAGACCATCACTACAAAAAGATACATATTTAATATAAAGCCCAACACCACCCTTGAACAGCGGTCGGGTCGCATACAGTTTTCCCAGAAAAACGGCTCCCTGTCTGCCATGCTGACTATTACACAAAACGGGGAAAATCCGAACTTTGTAATTGAAACGGAATTGGTGGAAGTGGCTGCAGGGGGTGGTGAATCAAAATTTACCGTGGTGTCCAATATTGACTGGGACGCTGCGAGCGAAACCTCCTGGATTCACATTACCGGGACGCGTCTTATGGAGACACACGACTGTGTTTTCATTGCCGATGCGAATCAGCGCGTGGAAATCCGCCAGGGTTCAATAACAGTTTTTGCCCCGGATCATCCGGAGTTGGGAGAAATGACAGTCAATGTGGAACAGGCCGGGGCCGAACCGGCTGCGGTCCTGACTCCTGAAAAACTGGACGAAATCCCTGCCGGTGGCGGCACCTATACCGTTGCCGTGGATGCCAATTTCAACTGGGAAGAGGATCTTTCGGAAACTGCAGAATGGATATCCGGGGTAGTCCGCGTAACGGACAGATTAAAGATCAATATTGATGAAAATGACAATGTGGAAGCCAGGAGCACCACATTGAGTATAAAACAGGAAAACGGGACGTACCGTAAAAGCATAGTCATTGAACAGCAAGCCGGTGAAAAACAGCTCTTATTGCCTTCGCAGGAAAATATCCCCAAAGTCCCTGCAGAAGGAGGACTGCTAGAAATTCCCGTTGTTTCCAACGTAACCTGGGAAGCCGGGGTGTCCGAAGACTGGTTGTCGGTAGTACAGACAAAGGGTCTGGAAACAAAAACCTTATCTCTGGAAGTTACACCAAATGCAGGCATCACACAGCGCCAGGCGTTGTTGTATGTCATGACACAGGGTGAAGACGTGATCGCGGTAAGCAGGGTTATTACCCAGGAAGGCGCACAGCCACACATCACCTGTGATCCCGACACACTGGAAGCCACATCCGAAGGGGGATCCTTTACGGTCCCCGTATGGGCCAATGTGCCGTGGACCGTGCTTTCGCACCCGGCATGGGTTGAAAGCGTTGCTGTGGAAAATACAGAGGGCAATAACGGAACCCTTACATTCAACGTCTCTCCCAACAGACAGACAACACCCCGTTCTTCAAAAATTGAACTTACCCGTACCGACGGCACCCTGACCTCTGCTCTGGTAATCAACCAGGCTGCCGAAGCTGTGTTCGTAAATGCACAAACAGATGCCGCAACCTACCTTCACAACGAAGGCGATACCTTTACTATAACAGTGGAATCCAATATTGAGACAGAATGTGTAACCGATGACGGTTGGATCATAAATACGGAAAAAACCACTCAGAACAGGACCACGGTCTGGACCTTTGAAGCGTTGCCCGTTCCAACTGTAAACAACCGGTACGCCACCGTACAGGTCCGGGAAAAGGGAACAGACCAGGTATACCACTCCTTTGACCTGGCACAGGGCGGGGCGCGTATAGCCCTGAGGGACAGCGCGGCCCTGGTGCGTTTCTATAACAACATGAAAGGCGCCAACTGGAGGGATACACATTTATGGAACCTTCAGCTGCCGGCCAATTTGTGGCCCGGGGTAACGCTGGAAACGGCCGTTCGGAACGGCGCCCTGTATGTGAAAAAACTGGAGTTGTCCGACGGGCGTCTGGAAGGTTCCGTGGGTGACGGAACCAATAAAGATCCTCTTTCCGAACTCACATATCTGGAAAAGCTGGATCTGTCAGATAACAGCGGAATAACCGGGTGGCTTCCGGTTTCCTGGAAAGATTTGAACAATTTGGAATCCATAAATCTGGACAATTGCAACCTGACCAATTTCCTGCTCCTGGGATACAACATACCGCCCCATTACGGCGCGGGGTTGAAAAACCTTACGGAATTCATCATCCGTAACAACCTGCTAAACGGTGTGATACCACAGGAAATTGTTGATCATCCACATTTTGAAACGTGGAATTTTGAACAGAACATGCAACCCCAGAAAGGAACTAATGAATTGAGTTTGCCAAATGAACCTTCCGACCTTTGAAAATACAAGGGTTACCAACAAGTTTTCAACAAAAAATGTTTTGCGGTTTCAAATAATCGTTTAACTTTGCATTTATATATATCATAGCCAAAAAGTGAAATTTTATAACTTCTAAAAACTTTTGTTTAACTTAAAATTTTTAATGCATGAAAAAATTTTTGAAATGGAGTGCAGCCTTTTTAGTACTGGGTGTACTCGCCGTAGGCTGTATTAAGAATGAGCCCAGCCCAGGCATTGAAGCCATGCGTAATGCAAAGGCCTCCTTGCTGAATGCTCAAGCTGCTCTTACACAGGCCAAGGTACAGGTTGAAGCCGCCAACGCTGCTTTGATCATGGCCCAGGCCGGCCTTATTCAGGCACAGGAAGCCGTTATAGCTGCCCAAGCCAGAAAAATCGATGCTGAAACCGCCCTTATTGAAGAACAAATCAAATGGGATGAAGCGTTAAGAGAATTCCATACAGAAGCATGGGCCTTAAAAATTGCTGAACTCGAAGCTCAATTGGCAGAAGAAGAAGCCAGAGTTGCTTTTGAAATTGCCAAATACGAATTACAAATTGCCAATATGCAGGCACAGATGGTTGCAGCACAAAAAGCTTATGAAGAAGCTATGTTGCTGTTCGAAAAATGGAAAATTGAAAATGCCGATGTTTTGGGGCAAGCCCTTATTGAGGAATTGGATATTCTTTCACGCCGGATTCAACGAGTTATCATTGCCCTTGGAAGAAGGCAAGTTGATTTAGACTACGCAAAAGCACAATACCTTTGGTATGTAAACGTAGAATATCCGGAAGAAACATCTCATATTATCCAGCAGATGGAAGCCAACAAAAGGCGTTTGGAATGTGAAATTGAATACCTGGCAGGCGTTGCAGAAGCTTACGATGCTTTGTATAACGAATACCACGGGGATTTCGATGCTCTAATTGCCGGTTTCCAGGAGACGATCAACACTCTTCGTGCAGAGATAGCAGAATTGGAATTGGCTTTCATTCAACTTCAGGAAGAATGGTTGTTGTTTGATCACGATGCTCTGGCTGCTGCCAATACTGCTCTGACAAAAACACGTACAGTAGGTATTGCAGGAGTCTTTTCCGATGGTGGTGACGACCCCAATATCCACGTGAATAACGGTAATTATAGGCTTACTAAATGGGGTTGGAACTCTTCACCCAGCATGTTCTACATAATGCAACGGGATATGGATGTGATCGAAGACACTCGTTCCGAATTTGAAGATCAGGGTTCAGGCATCATTGAAGACAACATTGCTGCTAAAAAGACAGCCGCCGACGCTGCTGTTGCAGCCTATACTACCAACTGGACCGATTGGCAGAAATATTACAAAGAAGTTCAACCTGCTGGTGGAGCACGTTACGTTGCCTGGCAAACTGCCTGGAATGAATGGAAAGCCGACAAGGATGAATACGATGCCCACCTGGATATATACGGTGACATGTACGAAGAAGCCGAAGATCTGATAGAAGAATACATGTACTACCTTAACGGCATTATTACCGTTGAAGACGGATTGATCGTATTGCCTACCAATGCGAATCTCTCAAAAGTACTAGGCGGGATTAATTTTAATGCCGGCAACTTGGCAAGCTTTATTTTTGGCGCGAACGGTCAGGCTGTTATTGATCTGATAAATACGATCATGGTAATGCTTGAGATCCCAGGTCAGATGGATGCCATCGTAACCAACCTGAAAGCCATTATGGACGGAACCCACGATGAAGGATGGCCCGCTTTCTGGGATCATGCCACTAATTGGACCTATAATACCACATCAGGGATTCCTCCTTATAAAGATATCATGCGCAAAGTGTATGAGAATTCCAACCGTGAACTTACCGATATGACCAAGGAAGAATGGTCTACATGGTTGTTCCTATACTGGTTGTTCCAGGAGCGGTCAGTTGAAATTGGTCTGGAAGGTGCAGGAACCGTGATTACTATCAACTCAGCCGGTTACACCGACGCTGCTGTAGAGGTCCTGGAAGATTTCTTTGGAGAACTGGCTCGTACCGCTTATGACGGTTATATGGTAGGCCCCAGCACTAGCGCTATTGTTACTGCGATCAATGCATACTATACTGCCGTAGAAGGTTTGGGCAACCTGGAAGAAGCTATGTTTGAACCTTTCAACAGGGTATGGAAAGCCAAAAAATATACTTTCAACTCCAAAGGTGTTATTGATGGTGATGTTGACTGGTCTTGGGATGATGCTTTGGGCAATGTAACTCAAAAACCAGCCATTAAATCGGTTTATGTAACACCTTCCACCTATAACCCTCCCACATATATTGATACTCTTGATGATGGTCAAACTCAACCAGATCCTGAAGATGTTAATCAATTCCATTTCATGTTAGAGGCCTACCAAAACCAAACAAAACCTACTCCATCACTTGATTTTGACATTACTTACCTGGATGAAAGTTGCGATTTGTATGTTTCTTACGCCGCTCTTAAGGATGCAGGTGCAGAATGCTTGTCACAATGGTCAAAATGGGTAGGAGACATGCGTCTCTGGCAATGGACAAATGTAGGTAAGGTCGGTTATAACTATATTAAGAAGGGTCACTATTTCTTTGCTATTCATGAAACCATTGATTACCAGGCATACCAGGATACATACAACCGCGTGCTGAATGGTGAATACGCAGCCCTTGTTGATAAGATACAAACCCTGTATGATGCCCAGCTGGCTGCATACTTGGAAGCCCAAGCCGTAAGAGATGCCCTCCAGGGTGAATTAACTGCAATTGAAAATGCATTAAAAGCCATAGGAGGCGTATATGATGAGGCTACTGATACATGGACTCAAACGGGTTTAATAGATAATTACGAATTGTGGATTCAATCATACGAAATTCTCATCTTGGAAGCACAGCTGGCACACAATGATGGCAACGTTGCTGAAGATGGATTGTTGGAAGCATGGAACGAGGCTAAATATGAACTCATAGAAAGTCAAAACGAACTCAATGCTATTGAGGAAGCTCTGGCAATATGGGAAGAAGGCCTTGGATTGCCCACATTCGAGGGATTCGTTAAAAATGAAACAGCCAGGTACCAGGCTAGTATTGATGCTATCTTGAAAGACATTGCTCGCTTACAGCAGAAGTTGGTTATCCTGGAAGGCATACGTGCCGGACTTGTGGAAGATTATCTTTAAACCATACGGATAAGATTTGCGTATAATGATAAAAAAACTTAGCATATTTCTGATAGCTGTTCTAACGGTTGCGTCCCTGGGGGCGCAACCGGCGGAACGCTCCGGAAGTGCTGTATATGCTCCACGCGCGGGACAGTTTCAGGTCTCTGCGGTTTTAGGTGGCGGACTATACTTTGACTATCTGGATAATTTAACTCCCCTGTTGCCAAGCTATATGCCTGGTGCAGAAGTGGGCATAGATCCTACGGATAAGGGAGTGGGTTATTACCTGCAGATGGGCGATCTGAATAACAATTCGATTGCCAACATTGCCGGGATCCAGGGAAAGTATTTCGTGACCAACCGCATAGCAGTGAACGCGATGTTTGCCATGCAAATAGACGTGACCCCCGAACGTGATTATATTGAAGGCATCGATCTGGAGAGCAGTGGTCTATTGGACCTGGGCGGCATTCAGTGGGTTGAAGGAAGACTGACCGACAAATACCTGGTAAATGTCGGAGCGGATTACTACTTCAACAACTGCAACGGCCGGCTGTTCCCCTACATCGGTTTGCTGGGCGGGTTCCAACACGCCAGGGTGCAGGCTTACCTGCCTTATACGGGTATAGAAGTATCCGTTGAAGAAGGAGGTACCGATCCCCTGGAGCTTTACGCGTTGGATAAACGTGCAGGCGAAGCATATGCAATATCCGGAGCGATCACTGCCGGTGTGGAATACAATTTCCTCCCGGGAATGAACATAGCTCTTGAGGTACGCCCTTTCAATTATTACTATTCAGCAATCCGTATGTATGCAGACGGTCAGGAATTCAACGCATATGAAATGCAGTTCAAATTCTTTGCCTTCCCGCAATTGAAAATAGGATTCCGTTTTTAGTAATTATTGAATCAACCATTACAACCGCTCCCTTGGGGGGCGGTTTTTTTATTACCTTTGTGCCTGTTAATAAAGAGAATTATGAAAAAGATTGTATTATTTGTGATCGTATTTGCCGGATTGGCAGCCTGCAATAACGGGGAAGATGCTCCCCGGCTGGACCTGGAAATTTCCAAAGAATTGAAAAACAATGACGAATTGAAAGAGTTTGTGCTAAAAGCAAAAGAAAACGCCAACGCACTGGCACGGGAATGTGTGAAAATGCATGAAGAAGCACAGGAGTTCCTGGAGGTCAATTTTGATTCCCTGGGACAGGAACAGCAGGAAGCCATTGTGAAACTGGATCTGGATTACGTGGAAATGTGGTACAATTTCAATATAAAACATACCGCCCAGACCGTGCAGTTGATGGAATACCTGAAAGACTCTTCCATTCCAAGAGAAGAAATGGTGGCAATGAGCAAAGCCATAGCTGCCATCAACCAGTTTGTACAGGATTTGAAAGAGACTTACGGGGAAGACCTGAAACTGGATCCCCATCCCGCCCCCGTAGAACTGTGATCATCGTTTCAGATAAAATAATTGTTTCCGAGAATATCCTGACCGAATACTTTTGCTGCGATGTGCCGGCCTGCAAAGGGATCTGTTGTGTGGAGGGAGACAGTGGGGCACCATTGACAGATAAAGAATGCTCCTTGCTGGAGCGCACATGGACAATGTATGCCCCATATATGCAGCCTGCAGGTGTCCGTTCCATTAAAAAGCAGGGCTCCTGGGTACGGGACATTGAAGACGATGCCGTTACCCCGCTGATAGACGGGAAAGAATGTGCTTATGCGTATTTTCGGGACGGGCTCTGTATGTGTGCCATTGAAAAGGCCCGGGAACAAGGGGTTTCAACGTTCCGCAAACCCATATCCTGCTGGTTGTATCCCATTCGGGTGCAAAAACTATCGGAAAATACCGTTGCCCTGAATTACCACCAATGGCATTTGTGCCGGGCAGCCTGTGAGCTGGGAGCGAAAAAAAAGATACGCGTTTTTGAATTCGCAAAAGAGCCGCTGATCCATTGTTTTGGTGCGGAAGTATACCGGGCCATCAGCCGGGCAGCAGACAATCCCGGATAATATCGTCAGATACGAACAGACGGTCAGACGGAATACGAAGCTTGTCCTCTTCCCTGATAAGCAAACCCCGCTCCAGCAGCGGGGTTGTTTGTTTCAGGAAACCTTCCGCAGCGGGCAGGCCTTCTCTCTCTTCCATTTCTTTCAGGGAGAGTCCCTTACAGGTCCGTAAAGAAAGCATGATCCATTCGTTGTGAACATCCCGTGCGGTCAGCCTGTCGTACCTGCGGGCCGGTTCCTTCCGGCGTATACCTTCCGTGTATTTTTTCAGATCGGCCACATTGGCGTACCGGTCTTTCCCGTTAAACGAGTGTGCGGACGGACCCAGTCCCGCGTAAGGAACGCGCATCCAGTAACGGCTGTTGTGAAGGGACCCTTTTTCCGGAAGGCAGAAGCTGGACACTTCGTATTGGACGTATCCTTCACTGTGCAAAGTTTTCTGCAGCAGGGTGTATTGCATCGCGCATTCCTCCTGCGGTGGCAGAATGCCTTTTTTTCCCCAGGGGGAGGAAGGTTCCAGGCTCAGCTGATAAGCCGAGATGTGTTCCGGTCTAAGGGCAATGGCCTGTGCCAGGGTGTCTTTCCATTTACCAGTGGTCAATCCGGGAAACCCAAAAATCAGGTCCAGGCTGATATTCGTAAAACCGGCCCGGTGGGCAAGTTTTGCCGAGTCTTGGGCCTGGTGGCCGTTGTACCGGCGTCGCATGGCCTCCAGGTATGGATCGTGAAAGGACTGGACACCTATGCTCAATCGGGTTACTCCGGCCTCCAGCAACGTATGGCAGTATTCCGGGGTAAGATCCCCGGGATTGGCCTCTACCGTCACCTCGGCAATTTTCAGGCCTGCCTGCTCCAGATCATTCCGCAACATGGTGATCAGGGCGCAAAGCTCCCGGGCAGTACAGACAGTGGGTGTTCCTCCGCCAAAGTACAGGGTATGGCCCGGGCTGAATTCAGCAGAGCGGAAAATGTTCAGCCAGAGGTCACGATCCCTCTTCCATTCCAGCGAAATACAATCCAGTACCCAGGGAATTTCCCGGGTTTTTGTACTGGAATAAAAACTGCAATAGGAGCAAAAACTCCTGCAAAAGGGAATGTGAACGTAGATCAACGCAAGAGTATGTCGGCTACGCCAATGCGCCCGTCTATGGTATATACTTCAGCCGTGTAAACACCGCGGCTGAAGGAAACCCCGCCAAAGAAAATGCAGAATTCCACTTCGTCACCCTGGTAGTCTATCTCGCGGACTGCGGAATACACCAATTGTTCTCCTGCTGCGTTGAAGACACCCTGTTCCGGGTTAGTAAGCAAGATCCCATCCGGTCCTTTTAGACGAAGGTAAATGTTGACCGGTCCTTTGGGAGCAATGGAGTTTTCAATAAGACTGCCGCAGAGTTTCATTTTGCTGATCCGGCTGGATCGTTCCGAGTCCCGGCCGCTTTCGGTAATACCGGTGAGTAGAAAATCCCGGCCTTTTAGCTGGGCCCCGATCTCCACCTGGCGTGCATACTCTTCCGTTGTGGTGCGCAGTTCCTCATACTGGTGGGTGGCCTGGGTGGCTTCCTCCCGTGCCTGGGAAGCGTCTTCACGCAGGGCAAGGTTCAGCGTGTTGAGCGAATCTATCTGGTGAATGTAGCTGCGCATGATGCTGCGCAATGTTCCCAGTTCCCTTTCGTATTCCCGGATACGGGTCCTATTGGTGGCTTCGGTTTTGTTGATGCGTTCAATCAACAGATCAATTTTTTCCCGTTCTTCCGTAAGACGTAAATTCAATGTATCATTGGTCGTACTCAGGGAGTCGTATTCGGAACGCAATTGGATCATTTGTTGGGTTAATTGTTCTTTTTCAAGGTTCAGTTCCTTGATCATCCCGCCGCGGTCTATCCAGACCCAGGCCAGGGCGCCTATTAAAAGGACGGCAACGGCAGCAAGAACAATGATAATGGTTTTCAAATTCTTTTCCATAATTGAAAGTTTTTATATTACAAAAATAAGAAAAAAAAGACCTACATTTGTTTATTATCAATAAATCAAACTGTTTATGCAAGGATTTAATATTGGAAAGTACCTGTTACGCGTTGTTAAATATATTGTTTTTTATGCCATTCTGATCTTTTTGATGTTGATTATCGTCTATTTTACAAGTAGTAATAAGGATATTTCCTTTTGGGAACTGATACGTCCCGGATCGCAACAAAACCTGATCATTTTGATAGTTGCTTTTTCTGTTGTTTACCCGTTCATCGGTTTTATCAAACAGAAAATATACACCAACAGCCCTTTTGACCAGGATAAAGACGCTATCGTTCGGATTTTCACAGAGTCAGGCTTTATACAGGCATCGGATAACGACGGGAAACTGGTTTTCAAGGCAAAACGCATAAGCATGCGCATTTTTCGCGTTTTTGAAGACAAGATAACCTTGGATTATACGGACAATCCACTGGTTATGGAAGGGATGCGGCGCGATGTGCAACGCATAGCCCGTCACATGGAACACCATTTTCGCAGTAACCGGGAGGATGAATAACCTGTCTCAGGCTATTTTGTTCAGAAAAACATACACCAGATAACAATAAGCGAAAAACCGGCAAATAGCAGGGTGGAATAGACGTAGGAGATCCTGCGCAGTACGGGGATTATCCGCAGATTGTTCAGCCCCAGGGTATGAAAAGCCGACCAGAACCCGTGGTTAATATGAAGCCACAGGGCGGCAAACCAAATTATATAGGATACGGCTATCCACGGAGTCCCCAGGTATCCGGTAACCAGCAGGTACCCGTCTTCAGGTTGGCCTCCTGAAAACTGCTGCCACTGCATTTTGGTCCAGAAATGGGACAGGTGCAGGACCAGGAATCCCAGGACTATACATCCCAGAATAAGCATATTGCGGGCAGCCCAATTGTCAAATCCCAGGCCCGGGGATTTGCTGCCCGATGCATAGGTAACAGGTCCTCGTGCCTTCAGGTTGCTCAGGGTTATGATAAAGGAATATCCTATATGTATTATAAAACCAAGGGCCAAAACGGGAACCATGACCTGGATCAGGGGATTGGTCCCCATGAAGTCCGTAACTTTTTGGTACACCTCCGGACCCCACAAAATGGTCAGATTGGCAACAACATGAAGTGTGAGGAACAGGATCAGGAAAAGTCCCGTCACGCTCATGATCACTTTTTTGGCAATGGATGGTAACATAACGGATATACGTGTCTATCGCAAAGATACACGGATTTTTATATATCTTTGTATGATATCAAGGATAAAATCATGAAGTATTCTTCACTATTGCTCAAATTAAGCGGGGAGAGCCTTGGCGGTGCCAACGGCCAGGGTCTGGACCCGCTGATGCTGCAAAGATATGCCCGGGAGATCAAACCTTTGGCAGAAGCCGGCATCCGTATAGCCATAGTAACAGGAGGCGGGAACATATTCCGGGGGCTGCCCGGAACGGGGAAAGGAGTGGATCGTGTACACGGAGACCGGATGGGAATGCTGGCCACCA
Organism: Bacteroidales bacterium; assembly: GCA_011620605.1. GTDB lineage: Bacteria > Bacteroidota > Bacteroidia > Bacteroidales > UBA932 > DMER64. The sequence continues at coordinate 368,254 of WOYW01000016.1, forward strand.
CCATCAATAGCATTGCTCTGGCAGATGCCCTGGCAGATGAAGGAATGAAAGCTTTGGTCTATACGGCTACTCCCATGGAAGCGGTTGCCCGGTATTACAACAGGGATCACGTATTGGAGGAAATGAATAAAGGAACCGTTGTGCTGCTTTCCGGAGGTACGGGAAATCCCTTTTTTACAACAGATTCGGCAGCAGCTTTACGCGCCGTAGAACTGGGTGTGGATGTTTTACTAAAGGGAACCCGGGTGGACGGAGTTTACAGCGCTGATCCGGAAAAAGATCCCAATGCGGAGAAATTTGAAGCATTGACTTTCGACCGGGTGTTGGAGAAAAACCTGAAGATCATGGACATGACGGCTTTTATCCTGTGCAGGGAAAACAAAATGCCTGTTATAGTGTTCAATATGAACGTAAAGGGGAATCTTCAGAAGCTTGTCAAAGGGGAAGAGATCGGAACAATAATAAAATAAAGATACGTTATGGAAATAAGTGATGCAAAACAAGTATTGGAGCAGGCCAAAGGCAAGATGCACAAAGCCGTTGAATACCTGGAAAATGAGCTGGCCACATACCGGGTGGGGAAGGCCAATCCGGCCGTTTTTTCCGGGATGACCGTGGAATATTACGGCACGCCCACACCCTTGTCACAGGTAGCCAGTATTTCTGCCCCGGATGCCCGGACCATGATCATTCAGCCGTGGGAAAAGAACCTGATTCCTGTAATAGAAAAAGCCATCATGGCTGCCAACCTGGGATTTACCCCGCAAAACAACGGGGAGATCATTCGCATACAGGTCCCCCCGCTGACCGAGGAACGCAGGCGAGACCTGGTGAAAAAAGCCAAAGCCGAGGGGGAAAATGCCCGCATCAGCATCCGTAACGCGCGCCGCGACGGGGTGGATGTGCTGAAAAAATACCAGAAAGACGGGTTGTCAGAGGATGTGGTAAAAGATACCGAAGGTCTCATTCAGAAAGAGGTGGAAGCATTTTCCAAAAAGGTAGAGGAAATACTGGCAGAAAAGGAAACAGAGATCATGACAGTCTGAAAGAACCGGTCAAAAAAAAAGCTCCCCGCGGGGAGTTTTTTTTATTGGCGAATGGCCTGAATGCCGGGCAATTCTTTGCCTTCCAGGTATTCCAGCATCGCGCCGCCGCCTGTAGAAACGTAACTGACTTTTTTTGCATAGCCCATCTGCGTGACGGCTGCCACGGAATCGCCGCCGCCTACCAGCGAGAAGGATCCATTGCGGGTAGCCTCGGCCACAAACTCCACCAGTCGCAATGTGCCGTTGGCAAAGTTGGGCATTTCAAACACGCCGGCCGGCCCGTTCCATAAAATGGTTTTGGAGTCCATAATGACTTTTTTCCAGGTTTCCAGGGTCTCGGGACCTGCGTCCATACCTTTCCAGCCGTCGGGGATCCGGTCAACCGGACACACGGTGGTTTTGGCGTCGTTGTCAAAAGCGTCTGCCGCGATGACATCTTCCGAAATATAAATTTTTACGCCTTTTTCCTCAGCCTTTTTAAGGATATTCAATGCCAGGGGCATCTGGTCATCTTCACACAGGGAGTCTCCAATCTTCCCTCCGCATGCCTTTACAAAAGTAAAACTCATCCCCCCTCCTATGATCATGTTGTCCACTTTGTCCAGCAGGTTCTCAATAATGGTGATCTTGCTGGATACTTTGGCTCCCCCCAGAATGGCGGTCATGGGATGTTCAGGGGATCTAAGCACTTTGTCTATGGCCTTGATCTCTCCTTCTATCAGGAAGCCGAACATTTTATCGTTTGGAAAATGAGCAGCTATCAGGGTTGTGGAAGCATGAGCCCTGTGAGCCGTTCCAAAAGCGTCGTTGATGTAGCAATCGGCATAGGAGGCCAGAGTCGCTGTGAATTTTTTCTGACTTTCCTTAACGGCTGCCTTGGCAGCTTTCTTTTCTTCATCGGAAGCCTCGGGGGCCAGTCCGCGGGGTTTGCCTTCTTCCTCGGCATAAAAACGGAGGTTCTCCAGCAACAGGACTTCTCCAGGTTTCAGGGCGGCGGCCATGTTGGCGGCTTCTTTGCCCATGCAGTCGGGGGCAAAGAGCACGGGGGCACCCAGTTGTTTTTCCACATCGGGAATGATATGCCTGAGGGAGAATTTGTCCTCGGCTTTTTTAGGCCTTCCCAGGTGAGACATGATGATGAGCGATCCGCCGCTTTCCAGCACTTTTTTAAGTGTGGGGATGGCAGCCCGTATGCGGGTTTTGTCGGTTACCTGAAATTCAGCGTTAAGCGGTACATTGAAATCTACACGCACAATGGCGCGTTTTCCTTTAAAGTTGTAGGTACTGATGTTTTGCATTTCTTCCAAGATTTGAGTAGTGCAAAGATACATTTTTTATATATCTTTACCCTATGCAACTATTATGCCCTGTGTCCTGGCCGGATTACCAGTTGTTGGATTGTGGGAACGGAGAGAAACTGGAAAAGTTCGGATCGTATGTAATTATACGTCCCGAGCCAAAAGCCTTGTGGGCAAAAACCGAAACCACGGAACAATGGTTGCGGCAGGCGCACATACGTTTTATCCAGGGAGCCGGTTTCGGCAAAGCCGGGAAGGAAGACAGTGGTACGTGGGAAAAATTGCAGAAAGTACCCGACCGGTGGAACATTCAGTATAAAAAACTTTTCAAACTGCGACTGGGCCTGACGGCTTTCAAGCATGTAGGGGTATTCCCGGAACAGGCCCCCAACTGGGATTTCATTTACCGGAAAGTCCGTGAGGTTAAGGAGCAAGCTCCCGGAAGCACTCCCAGAGTGTTGAACCTGTTTGCCTATACCGGGGCGGCATCTCTGGCTGCCCGGGCTGCAGGGGCAGAGGTCGCACACCTGGATGCGGTTCGCCAGGTCATTACATGGAGCCGGGAAAATATGGAGCTGAGTGGGATGAACGGGATCCGCTGGATCCTGGAAGATGCTTTTAAATTTGTAAAAAGAGAAGTGCGGCGGGGTAATACGTACCAGGGAATTATCCTGGATCCGCCGGCTTATGGACACGGCCCCGACGGGGAAAAATGGAAACTGGACGATTGCCTGTTTTCTCTTTTACAGGAATGTTCACGGATCCTGGCCGGGAACAATGCATTTGTGGTGCTGAGCTTATACTCCAACGGGTATTCCGCTTTACTGGCAGACTCTCTGGCCAGGGAATGTTTTTCGAAAAATGGGGATTATGCTTTCGGAGAGTTGTTTCTGAAAGATCAGTACGGGAAAAGACTGCCGCTGAGCGTTTTTTCCAGGTTGGAATTGAAATAGGATAAAAAAATTATAAAGACATGAATCTGTTGACCGTTTATTGGGATGTGGATCCCGTGATCTTTTCACTGGGAAAAATTCAGATCCGTTATTACAGTTTATTTTTTATCATAGCTTTTACCATCGGGTATTACATTTTTAAGTATTTCTTCAAAAGAGAGCAGGTTCCCCTGACACTTCTGGATCCGCTGCTATACACACTTATCATAGGAACTTTGGTGGGAGCACGCCTGGGACATTGCCTGTTTTACCAGCCGGATTATTACCTGGCCAATCCCATAGAGATCCTGTATGTCTGGGAAGGCGGCCTGGCCTCCCATGGAGGGGCTATTGCCCTGTTACTTGCCATGTGGTGGTTTACACATCATTATGGAAAGAAACACCAGTTCAGTTTCCTGTGGATCATGGACCGGCTGGGCATAACCGTGGCCCTGGCGGGATTCTTCATCCGCATGGGGAACCTGATGAATTCGGAAATTTACGGGAATGAAACTACCATGCCCTGGGGATTTGTATTCCTGCGCAACGGGGAGCTGGTTCCCAAACATCCCACGCAATTGTACGAGGCCCTTTCCTACCTGGCCCTGTTTATACTGTTGTTGTTCCTGTACAGGAAAAGACTGCCCCGTCTGAAAGAGGGCACTCTTTTTGGGATCTTTTTACTGGTATTGTTCGCAGCCCGCTTCTTTATTGAATACATCAAGGAACCACAGGTACCTTTTGAAGAATCCATGGCTTTGAACATGGGGCAGATCCTGAGTATTCCTTTTATCTTTGCAGGCGCTGTAATTTTACTTTACAGCATAATGAAGGGTAAGCCGGCATTACGGGAGGTCCAGCAGGAAAAGAAACCTGATAAGGAACCGCCGCTGAGCAGTACCCGCGGAACCTATTGATACATTAGCTGCAATATGCTCAAAACAAAATCACAGGTAGTGATCAAAAACAAGCGCGCGTCTTTTGAATACGAGTTCATAGACACGTATACGGCAGGGATCGTGCTGACCGGAACGGAGATCAAATCCATACGGGCAGGAAAAGCTTCGCTGGTGGATTCCTATTGTTATTTTGTGGGCAATGAATTGTTCGTCAAAAACATGAACATTGCGGATTACTGGTGGGGATCATTTAACAAACACGATCCAAGGCGGGATCGTAAATTGCTGCTTAACAGGCGGGAGCTGAACAAACTATTTAGGGCAACCCGGGAAAAAGGACTGACCATTGTGGTAACCAAACTGTTCATTACCGAAAACGGCTATGCCAAGCTCAACATCGCACTGGCCCGCGGAAAACGGGAGTACGACAAGCGAGAAACCATCAAGGAAAAAGACCTAAGAAGGGAATCGGACCGGATGGCCCGGTTGTGATCCTTTTCCCCGGTTCAGTCAGTGCTTCCCGGATAAGGGATAAAGAATGCTATACCAAGAATAACCAGCAATATAACGGCTGATATGATCAACGGCCACAATATGCCCATGGATTCCAGGGCAGACCATAAACCGTTCTCTTGATACTCAAGATACCATTGTCCGGGTGTTGATAAAGGAATGATCATAGTTTTATTGTTTTTATTATAGATACAATTTTAGCGATTTATGCTGCAACATACAAGATTTCTGTCTCCATACCCGTTGTCTACGCGGGTTACCGGCGGCCAGAATTTGTGAGGTATGATCCATGACAAGGGGTACGCGGCTTTTTCACGGGAATAAGGATGCGTCCAGTTGTCCGAACATAACTCTACGGCCGTATGGGGTGCATTTTTCAACAGGTTGTCCTCAGAAATGCCGGATGAACCGTCTTTTTTCCCCAGGGCCTTACATTCTTCCAGGATGCTGAGCATGGCTTCAGCAAAACGGTCCAGTTCTTCTTTTGATTCGCTCTCGGTAGGTTCCACCATCAGGGTGTCGTGCACCGGGAAGGAAAGGGTGGGGGCATGAAATCCGTAATCCATAAGGCGTTTGGCCACATCGGTGGCATCGGCCCCGTATGTTTTGTCAAAATGGCGCAGGTCCAGGATGCATTCGTGGGCCACAAACCCGTTTTCCCCGCAGTACAAAGTTGTATAGGCCGGGGCCAGTTTTTTTGATAAATAATTGGCATTCAATATGGCGTACTCAGATACACGGCGCAGGCCGTCACGACCCAGCAATTTTATATATCCGTACGTAATAGGCAGTAATAAGGGAAATCCGTAAGGAGTGGCCGCTACCGTTTTTCCTCCGCCGCAATCGGCCAGGGGATGTCCGGGCAGGTATGGAGCCAGTTCTTTGGTACAACAGATAGGGCCTACACCGGGGCCTCCCCCACCGTGAGGCATGGAAAAGGTTTTGTGCAAGTTCAGGTGGCAGATATCGGCCCCAAGGATTCCCGGGTTGGTGATGCCCACCTGGGCGTTCATATTGGCCCCGTCAATGTAGACCAATCCTCCGTTTTGATGCACGATGTCGCAAATTTCCCGGATAGCCGGTTCAAAAACACCGTGTGTTGAAGGGTAAGTGATCATCATGCAGGACAGGTTTTCCTTGTATTGGCCTGCTTTTTCCTTCAATTCCTCTATATCTATGTTTCCCTGTTCATCACAGGCCACTATTTCAATATCAAGGCCGGCCATTGCGGCACTTGCCGGATTGGTCCCATGGGCAGATGATGGGATCAGGGCAATGTTGCGGTGTCCCTGTCCGTTTTCTTTCTGCCAGGAACGAATGACCATCAGACCGGCGTATTCCCCTGAAGCTCCGGAGTTGGGCTGAAGAGAACAGGCATCCAGACCGGTGATCACGGACAGATCGTGTTCCAGTTCCCTGATAAGCTGCATGTAGCCCTCAACCTGATAGGACGGGGCAAAGGGGTGCGCCGAATTCCATTCAGACCAGCTTAACGGCATGAGTTCCACGGCGGCATTGAGCTTCATGGTACAGGATCCCAGGGGGATCATGGAATGTGCCAGGGAGATATCGCGTGTCTCCAGTGTTTTTATGTAACGCATCATCTCCGTTTCTGAGTGGTATTTGTTGAACACAGGTTCTTCCAAAACAGGAGTGGAACGTTCCATGAATGTCGGGATCTGTGGCTCATAGCGTTTTTTCCCGCAGGAAATGGTGAAGATATCCAGGATCGATTCCAGTTCACGGTCGTTGGACAACTCGTCAAAGGACATCCTGACGCTTTGGGAGTTGGGATAGAAGAAGTTTATTTTCAGGGTTTGTGCGTTGGCTTTGATACGGGCAGTATCCACACCTGTCAGTTCTATGGTGTCAAAGAAATTTTCGTGTTTCAGGGTGAAGCCGTTGGCGGCCAAAATGCCGGCAGCTACATGGGCATAATACCTTCCGTTTTGAGCAATTTCACGGACCCCCTTACTGCCGTGATAAATGGCATACATACCGGCCATGGTGGCCATCAGGGCCGTTGCCGTGCATATATTGGAGGTGGCTTTTTCACGTTTGATGTGTTGTTCGCGTGTCTGAAGCGCCAGGCGATAAGCGGGCTTGCCAAGCCTGTCCATGGAAAGGCCTACTATACGTCCGGGAAGGTTGCGCCGGTATTTGTCGGAACAGGCAATATACCCTGTTATGGGACCTCCGAATCCCATGGGAAGTCCAAAGCGCTGGGCACTGCCAACGGCAATGTCGGCCCCCCAGGCGGCCGGTTCTTTCATAACGGCCAGCGACAGCAGATCGCAAGCGGCCGCTACCAGCAATTCCCGTTGGTGGGCTTCTTTACATAGCTCAGTATAATCACACAAAAGACCGTCGGCTCCCGGGTACTGGACCATGATCCCGAACAGGCGGGACGCGTATTTTTCTATTACAGGGATCGGATCTACGCTTAAATCTTCGGTTATGATCTCAATGCCCAATCCTTCTGCCCTGGTTTCCATGACGGCAAGTGTCTGGGGAAACATGTTTTTGTCTGCCAACATGACATTCCGGCCTTCTTTAACAAACGACCTGGGGCGAAGCTCCAACATCATGCGCATGGCCTCGGCGGCTGCCGTAGACTCGTCCAGAAGGGAACTGTTTGCCAGGTTGTATCCCGTAAGGCTGCAAATCATTGTTTGAAAATTGAACAAAGCCTCAAGACGTCCCTGGGAAATTTCCGACTGGTAGGGTGTATAGGAAGTGTACCATCCCGGGTTTTCAAAAATGTTACGCATGATAACCGGTAAAGAGGCGGTTCCGTAATACCCCGTACCAATAAGGGAGCGGAAAGGCAGGTTTTTGGAAGCCAGATCTTTCAAATGCACGGTGAATTCGTATTCACTCATGCCTTTTTCCATGGGAAGCGGCTCCTTCATCCTGATGCCGGCGGGTACGGTTTTATCTATGAGCGTATCCAGGGAATCTACCCCAATAACATCCAGCATTTCCCGGATCTGTTCAGGCCGGGGACCGTTGTGTCTTTCTGTAAATGTTTGTGCCATATTATGTAACAAATGATTTGGTTAGTCGTTGGTAGCATCCATTTTTAAGAGGATAAACAAAAGTAATGTAAAAGTCCATAAGGAAGTACCTCCGTAGCTGATAAAAGGCAAAGGAATGCCAATAACCGGTGTGATCCCTATGGTCATGCCAATATTAATGAAAACGTGGAAAAAAATACACGCCGCCACCCCGTAGCCATAGATCCGTCCATACGAATGTCGCTGTTTTTCAGATATTTGTATTATTCTTATCAGCAGGAACATATACAGGAAAATGACCAGTGATGCACCCAGAAAACCCCATTCCTCCCCGATGGAACAGAAAATAAAGTCGGTACTCTGTTCCGGCACAAAATTGTATTTTGTCTGTGTTCCCTGTAAAAAACCTTTTCCGCTGAAACCTCCCGATCCTATGGCGACTTTGGACTGGTATACGTTATATCCGCTCCCGTATATGTCTTTATCAATTCCCAGCAACGTTTCAATACGTTCCTGCTGGTGCGGTTTGAGCACATTGTTGAACAAATAGCCTACAGAAAATATCAGGATAATACTGCTTACAAAACTCAAAATGAGTACTTTCAGGAACGTAAGCCTTTTATGGAAAGCAAGAATAAGAGACACGATCACAAGAGGAGCCGTCACTATAAGGAACCATATATATTTTTCTATATGAGCGAACAGATTTATTGAAAACAGATCCAGCAGGATCGGTATTAAAAAATAGACAGCGGCAAAAGAGACTACAGCAATGAAAACCGGTCTTTTTCTGCCAGCGGCCAGAAATGCCGTAATAAAACAAATGACCAGAGTCAGCCAGAGGACATACAACGGACTCCAGATAATGGACAACAGAAACAGAACGATAGCGGCAATGCCTGTCAGGGGAATCCAGCCGGGAAGGCCTTCCCGGTACAAAACAATGATAAAAGCCAACAGAACAAGTGCCAGACCCGTTTCATCTTCCAGAAGGATCAGGGCGGCGGGGATCAGGATCAGGGCTGCTATATAAAAGATCCCGCGAAAAGTTCTCAGGTGAAAGTGCGGCCGGCTCATAACTCCCGCCAGTCCCAGCGCAACAAATACTTTTGTCATTTCCGCCGGTTGAAAGTGAACGGGCCCAAAAACGAGCCAAGATCTTGACCCTCCGCGTTCCACGCCCAATACCAGCACGGAAAGCAGCAGCAATATTCCCAGGATGTAAAGAACGGTGGAGAACATTTCATAAAAACGGGTGGGTATAAGCAGAACCACTATGGCAAGGAACCAGGCGCCGAATATCCAGATCGTTTGCATGCCGTAGCGCTGCGAAGTATCCAGGATCTGTCCGTGTTCGGGATCGTATACAGCCGAAAAAATGCTGATCCACCCGATCAGAACCAGAACCAGATATGCGGCAACACTCCACCAATCCAGTTTTCTGAAAAATGTATGTTCTCTTCTGCTCATTCTATGTGTCGTGTCAACAGGTCCTGTTCCAGCGTTCTTTCATAAAGCCATTGCCGGGAAGGATGGATTTCCCCGGTAAGGTATTTTTCTACCAGCAGCGAAGCGACCGGTGCGGCCTGGGATGCTCCGAAGCCGCCTTGTTCAATGTATACGGCCACTGCGATCTTTGGGTCTTCCCTGGGGGCAAAACAGATAAAGACAGAGTGGTCCTCCCCGTGGGGATTTTGTGCCGTTCCGGTCTTGCCGCACAATTCCACGCCGGGGATGGCTGCCAGCCTGGCCGTGGCACCGGAACCTGCCGGGGCATTTACAGCCTGATACATACCTTCCACAATAACCGGGAAATATACAGAATCCACCATGACATGGTGCCTTTCCACCGTCGGTCTGAATTCGGGATCTTCCGGTATCTCCCGCACCAGGTGTGGCGTATAATAATGGCCGCTGTTGGCCATTACGGCTGCCAGGTTTGCCAATTGCAGGGGAGTCGCCCCAATTTCACCTTGTCCTATAGCCAGGGAAATAACAGTAAGGGATGTCCACCCGTTCTTACCGTAGATTCTTTCGTAAGTGCCAGATCCCGGAATAGAACCCGGTAATTCCCCGGGGATGTCAATGCCTAGTTTTTGTCCAAAGCCAAAACTTTTTACAAACTCCTGCCAGTTATCCATAGCCGTTACTATGTTGTCGTATTCCGGATTGTCAAGGATATTCCTGAATACATTACAGTAGTAAGCGTTGCAGGACATCATGACAGACTGCATGAGATTCAGCGGAGAGGGATGGCTGTGGCAACCCACCGTCAGCGAACCGGCCCTATATCCCATATTACAGGAATACCGGACGTTGGGAGTTACAACGCCCTCCTGTAAACCTATCAGTCCGTTTACAAGTTTGAAAACGGATCCCGGGGGATAGGAAGACATAATGGCCCGGTTGAACATAGGCTTCAACGGGTCCGAGATCACCTGCGAATAATAGGCCCCGAAATTCGTCAGATATTCGGTAGAAAGGCCTGTTGAAGTGATCAGGGTCAGTATCTCTCCGGAAGAAGGGTCTAATGCGATGACCGATCCCACTTTGTTTTTCATAAGCTCTTCCCCAAAGATCTGCAACGGCAGGTCAAGAGAGGTAACCATGTTTTTTCCCGGGACGGCGGGTTTGTCGTAAGCTCCTTCTTCGTAAGGTGATTTGATCTGGTTATGTACATCTCTCAGATAAATGGAATACCCCTTTTCTCCTTTCAGCCAGGGTTCGTAATATTCTTCAAGGCCTGTGCGTCCTATGTAGTCACCGGCCCGGTATTCCGGATTCTTTTCCAGAAAATTGCGATCGGCTTCAATAATATATCCCAGCAGATTTCCGCAAATGGCGGAAGGATAATTCCGCACACTCCTTGTCTGTACGGAAAATCCAGGAAACCGGTGGGCTCTTTCCAGGAAACGGGTGTATTGTTCTTTACTTACCTGGCGCAGAAAAATGACAGATTGGTATCCAATAGCTCTGCGCCGGGAATCTATCTGGGCCAGCATTTTATCCATTTGTTCACGTGACAAATGAAAAATGGAACAAAACCCGGTGGTATCAAAAGGCTCCAACTCCCGTGGGGTGATCATAATATCGTATGCAGACTGGTTACCCACCATGATATTGCCGTTGCGGTCATAGATCAGTCCGCGTGAAGGGTAAATGATCTCGTAACGCAGCACGTTATTGGACGCGGTAACTTTGTATTCTTGATTGATCAGTTGCAAAAAAACAAGACGTCCCACCAGTATAAGCAGGCAAATGACAAAAAAAGCGATGATTATATTTTTCTCTCTTGCCCTGTTTTCCATAGTGGTTACCTCCTTCGTTCAAAAAAGGTTCTTTTGAATAACAGGACAAGAAAGACATTGAGTGCCAGGCTGCACAGAAGACGGATAAATGTTTGCCAAAAAAGAAAGAAACTGAAGCTTTCCAGGTTAAAGTAAACCAGATGATGTACGGCAACGCTCATCAGGACGAATAAAGTAAAACGGGCATATCCGAACAACCGGAATCCGGGTACGGACAGGTCATCAAAATCCCCTTTGACCGCTATGATTTTTATCATACTGTTCCTCAAGGCCCCCAGCATGACTAAAGAAGCCGTATGTAAACCCATTATACCCGCACTCAGCATATCCAGGCCTATTCCAAACGCAAATCCCCAGAGCATCAGCAGCCAGGAAGGGTATGTGCACGGGAACAGCAGGAGAAAAAGAATATATGGCATGGGATACAGGAATGTTCCCAGGTTCAGACCATCGAACAGCAACAACTGTACGGCCATGATCACAATAAAGCGCAGGAAATATTTCAGAAAGTCATTCATAGATCCTCCTCCTGCTGATCTTCAATTAACTGGCGGATCTCCCCGGCCCCGTCGTGAGATACCACGTTGACGTAATGAAGACTTTTGAAATCTTCAAAAAGTTCCACCTCCAGCTCCAGGAACGTTCCCTGTTTCAGGCTTCCCGATTTTACAAACCCTATGGGTATACCCGGGGGAAATATCAGTGAGAACACATTGCTGACTACCGTGTCTCCCACACTGATCTCAATATGTTGGGGGATCTCGGAAAGGAAAACCCGGCGGTAATCCAATCCGTCCCAGCGCAGGGTGCCGAATGTGCCGCTTTTTTTAAGTTCTGCCGTAAAACGCTGTTGCGTGTTGAGCAGGGAAATGATCATGGCATAATGGTCGGAAACATGGGATACTACCCCTACTATACCCCGGGAGCTGATAACCCCCATATCCTGTTCCAGTCCGTCCTGTGTACCTTTGTCAATGACCAGAAAATTATGCTGTCTGTTAACGGAATTTCTGATAACCCTGGCCGGTATATAGGAAAAAGAGTCTCGCAGGGAAACGGAGTCTTCCGTCCGGATGATCTTCTCCGCTGACGGATCTGTCAGCCGGGCTATATCATTTAAAAGACGGTTGTTTTCCAGCGCCAGCTGCTGGTTGATTTCTTTAAGGTTTGTAAAAGCCACCCAGGAAGACCGCCTTTCCCACCAACGGATCTGACGGGCACGAATGAAACCTAGAATGGCGTTTTGCTGGAAATAACTGTTATTGACAAGCATAACAACAGCACCCGCCTGCAGGACAAGAAACAGCAGCAGAACCAAGAGTTTCCTGAGCAAAGGGGAGATGTTGAACATGCACGACTTTTATTTTTACCTTAACAAAAACGGGAATTTCCCGATATTTTTCAATGCGATCCCGGTTCCCCTGGCTACGGAGTGCAAAGGACCTTCCGAAATATGGAAAGGGATGTTGATCTTGTCTTCCAGCCTTTTATCCACTCCGCGCAGCAAAGCACCTCCTCCGGTAAGGAAAATGCCCCGCTGTACAATATCCGAATACAATTCGGGAGGTGTCTGCTCCAAAACGGACATTACGGCTGTTTCAATTTTTACGAGTGATTTGTCCAGGCAATGGGCAATTTCCTGTGAGGTAACAGAAACTTCCACGGGCAAAGCAGTCATCAGATTGGGGCCGCGGACCAGCATGGGTTCCGGGGGATTGTCCAGGTCGGACAAGGCAGATCCCACGCATATCTTGATGTCTTCCGCAGTGCGTTCTCCAATTTTTATATTATGCTGATGGCGCATATATTGCTGGATTTCAGTAGTAAATACGTCTCCGGCCACGCGAATACTCTGGTTACAGACGATCCCTCCCAGGGCGATAACAGCAATCTCCGTGGTCCCACCGCCTATGTCCACCACCATGTTTCCTTCAGATGCCGTTACGTCAATGCCAATTCCCAAAGCAGCAGCCATAGGCTCATAGATCATATATACATCCCGGCCTCCTGCATGTTCGGACGAATCGCGCACCGCGCGGATCTCCACCTCGGTACTTCCGGAAGGGATGCAGACGACCATCCGTAAACTCGGCATGAAAAATTTGTTTTGCGGGTTGATCATTTTGATCATCCCGCGGACCATTTGCTCGGTAGCGTTAAAATCGGCGATCACGCCGTCACGCAACGGGCGGATGGTTTTGATGTTTTCGTGCGTCTTTCCCTGCATCATACGGGCTGTCCGGCCAATGGCCATAGGTTTCCCGGTGTTTTGATCTATAGCGATAATGGACGGTTCGTCCACTACAATTTTGTCGTTGTGAATGATGATGGTATTGGCAGTACCCAGGTCAATGGCCAGTTTTTGAGATATAAATGAAAAAGCCATATAAAAATCTAGTGTTTGAAATGGCGTATGCCGGTGAAGACCATAGCCATGTGGTGTTCGTTACAAAAATCAATACTTTCGCGATCCCTGATGGAGCCTCCGGGCTGGATCACCGCAGTGATGCCTTCCCGGCAGGCCAGCTCAACACAGTCCGGGAACGGGAAAAAGGCATCTGAAGCCATAACGGCATCCTTTAGAGGCATTTTGTTCGCATGGGCTTTATCTATGGCATGTTTCAGGGAATCTACCCGGGAAGTCTGTCCCATGCCGCTGGAGATAAGCATCCCGTTGCCGGCCAGTACAATGGCGTTTGATTTGGTGTGTTTGACCAGTTTGTTGGCAAATACCAGGTCGTTAACCTGGGTTTTTGTCGGGGCTTTGTGGGTAACTTGCGTAAAGGATGCGGCATCTTCCACTTTGTTGTCCCGGTCCTGGACTATTACCCCGTTCAGCAGAGAGCGGAATTCTTTTTCCGGAAGCGGTTTTGCCGTATCGGTTACCAGGATGATCCGGTTCTTTTTGCTTTTAAGTAGTTCCAGTGCCTCAGGATCGTAAGAAGGAGCAATGACCACTTCAAAGAAAAGCGGGTTCATCAATTGTGCTACATCTCCTGTCAGGGGTCGGTTGGTAACAATAATCCCACCAAATGCACTTACCGGATCGGCTTGCAGGGCTCGTTCCCATAATTGCTTCAGATCTTTGCCGGTGGCACAACCGCATGCGTTGTTGTGTTTCATGATGGCAAGGGCCGGATCCGTAAAGTCACCGATTAGGCGCAGGGCCGCTTCAATATCCAGCAGGTTGTTGTATGAAATGTCTTTCCCGTGCAATTGAAGAGGAAGGCTATCGGAGGTCCCAAAATACATGGCATCCTGGTGCGGATTTTCCCCGTATCGTAAAGAAACAGGTGTTTCCAGCAGATTGTGACTGAATGCGGGTATACCAATATCCCGGTTCATATATTGGAAAATGGCTGTGTCGTAATGGGAACTGACTTTAAAGGCATGAGCCGCAAAATACATCCGGTCACTTAGGGTTGTATGACCGTTCTGGGCATTGAGCAGGTCCAGCAATTGCGGGTACAGCGACCGGTCCGGGACCACCAGGACGTCTTTGTAGTTTTTGGCAGCTGCCCTGATCAGGGAAATGCCGCCTATATCTATCTTTTCTATGATCGCAGGGTGGTCTGCTACCGAGGCCACGGTATCTTCAAAAGGATACAGGTCCACAATGACCAGATCTATGGGTCCGATCTCCCATTGTTTCATGTCAGCCTGGTCTTCAGGGATGTCCCGCCTGCCGAGAATGCCTCCGAATACTTTGGGATGCAGTGTCTTAACGCGGCCTCCAAGAATGGAAGGATAACCGGTTAGATCTTCTACCGCTGTGGCCGGTATGCCCAGGTTTTTGATGTATTCCAGGCTTCCGCCGGTAGAATGGATATGTACGTCCAAAGAAGCCAGCTTTTTGACGACCGGTTCCAAACCCTCTTTGTGATATACGGAAACAAGGGCGCTTCTTACAGGTATGTTTCTTAGATTATTTGTCATTGTTTTACCCATACCTGGCGCTCAATAGCCTGATCCAGGGAGATCAGCGTCTCGGTTTGTATTACGGAAGGAATGTTACGGATGATATCTATAAGTACTTCCATCAGGTGGTCGTGGTCCCGGCAATACAATTTGAGCCACAAGGCATATTTTCCTGTAACAAAATGGCATTCAACCACTTCTGAAATGCTTTTTAGTGCTTCGATCACGGTGGGATACTGGTTTGCCTGCGCCAGCTGGATTCCTACAAAAGCACATACATTCAGGCCAAGCGTTTGGGGTTTTACAAGCAGCCGGGAACCGGTGATGATCCCCAGGGCTTCCATCTTTTTTACGCGCTGATGAATGGCGGCTCCGGAAACCCCGCATTCACGGGCAATTTCAAGAAAAGGCATACGCGCATTCTTGACCAGAAACGCTAAAATTTTCTGGTCTGTGGCATCAATCTGATACTTGGGCATAATAATTCTCCGTTAGGACTGTAAAGTTATGAAAAATTATTAGACTTCTGGTAGTAAAACAGCCATTTTATGGGGATTTCTCCTTTACAGGCAAGAACGTAATCTTCGGTGGAGCAAGCAATATAGACAGGGGTGCCGGGTTCCTTACTATTTGGAACCTCCAGCCACCATCTTCCGCTTTTTTTAGACAGTAAAAAAACAAGCTCCTGGCCGTCCTCTCCCATCTGAACCACTTTTCTGTGGAAAGAGTCACTGTCTTTGTCAGGATGCTCATTTACCGATACGGCCAGTCCTTCTGCCAGGTGCCATACAATCTGGGCCGTAAGACGGGCTGATTGCGAATCCCTGTGGCTTTTTGCGGGATACCCGTAAAGAAAGGCCATCCGGAAATCTGCCGACAGGCCTGCATACCTTGCCAGGGTGCATATTTCTTCTGCATACAGCCCGTTAGGAGTGGTACTGATCCCGTCCGGAGAATCCGAATGACGCACCGAACGCAGGTCAATAAAATGATAAAAAGCTTCCCTGAGCAACGGTTCTGCCGCTACAATGCTGTTTCTGAATTCTCCCAGGCGAAGTGTTTCCATGTAACGATCTGTAAGAGATTCCAAAACGGCTGGATCGGTAAGGTACCGTTGGAACCCTATCCAGGTGAAATATGCCGGTGTCATTTTATCCAGGAAGGCCTTAACGGGATCCGGATCTTCCGTGCCGCGGGAGATCAGGCTCACGCGGGGATCGGGTGTCTGTATGAAAACCCCGGGATCGGGGAGTTCATCCCCATTGAGCACAATACAGGGTATTTGCAGTTTTTCCGCAATCGACAGCACTTTGGGCATCTGCGTCTGCAGGGTGTCTTCTATATAATATATACGGGAATGACTTTGAGGATACAACAACTTCAACTCGTCCAGAACCTCTCCTCCTTTTCCGGAAAAGACAAGAAGGGCCATGCAATCGGGCATGTCCGCACAAAGTGCATCGGCATGCAGCGATTCCAGGGGGAAATGTTTTTCAATCATTATCTTTCTTTTGAATGATTTTCCGGCAATCTTCCAGGGTCAGGCTCTCAGGGTCCGTTCCTTTGGGGATCCTGTAATTCTTTTTGGCGTGACTTATATAAGGTCCGTAACGGCCCTTCAGTACGCGTATATCCTCTTCGGGAAATTCCAGGATGTGTTTTTTTGTTTCCTGCTCCCTTGCCTGTTCTATCAAGGCCACACATCTTTCCAGCGTAACGGAATACGGATCGTCACTTTTACCCAAAGATACGTATTTCCCCTGCCATTTCACATAGGGGCCGAAACGACCTTTGGAAACAAGTACAGGGGAATCCTGGTAAAGACCCATTTCCCGTGGCAGCTTGAATAATTGCAGGGCTTCTTCCAGGGTTATGGACTCCAGCAACTGGCCTTTGCCCAGCCCTGCATAACGTTTTTCAGGATCGTCGCTTTCTCCCAGTTGGGCCATGGCACCAAAGCGTCCCAGTCTGACACTCACGGGTTTCCCGCTGACGGGATCAATTCCCAGGTATCTTTCCCCGTTCCCGGGCCGTGAAGTTTCCAGTGCCTGGTCAAGCGTTTTGCTGAAAGGCCGGTAGAATTCTTCCAACATTTTGTTCCATACCAGCCTTCCGGAAGCAATCCGGTCAAAATCTTCTTCTACTTTGGCCGTAAAATTATAATCCACAATGGAAGAAAAATATTCCATCAGGTAGTCGTTTACCAGGATCCCGATATCTTCAGGGAAAAGCTTTCCTCTTTCTTCTCCGTATTTTTCCGTGTTCTCCCGGCGGATCACCTGGTTGTCCTGAAGAACAAGTTCCAGGTATTTCCTGGTTTTGGCCGGGCGGTCTCCTTTGATCACATATTGCCTTTGCAGGATGGTGGAAATGATAGGGGCATAGGTGGAAGGGCGACCGATCCCCAATTCTTCCATCTTTTTGACCAGGCTGGCTTCCGTATACCGGAACGGGGATTGGGTAAACCGTTGAACGGCCTTGATCTGTCCGGCTTCCAGTTTGTCGCCCGACTCCAGGGGAGGCAAGATTTCTGCAGGTTTTGCACTTGTTTTTTCCGGTTCATCATCTGAAGATTCCCGGTAAACTTTAAGAAATCCGTCAAATACAATGACTTCTCCGGTAGCCGTGAAAATATCGGCCGATTTACCCTTGTTTATAGATATTTGTGTTTTATCTACCAGGGCATCGGCCATCTGGGATGCCAGCGTCCTTTTCCAGATCAGATCGTACAATTTCTTTTCAGCCACGTTCCCTTCAACTTTGGCCAGGTCCATAAACGTGGGACGTATGGCTTCGTGTGCCTCCTGGGCTCCCTTGGAACGTGCGGTGTACTGCCTTGTTTTGCCGTACTCTGCACCGTAGGTATTTGTGATGATCTTTTTTGCCGAGGCAAGGGCCGTCTTGGAAAGCTGGGTGGAATCGGTACGCATGTATGTAATACGTCCCGATTCATACAGGCGTTGTGCCACGCTCATGGTCTGTCCGACCGAAAAGCCGAGTTTGCGGGAAGCTTCCTGCTGAAGCGTAGATGTGGTAAAAGGAGGTGCGGGACACTTACGTCCCTGCTTCTTTTCTACGTTCGTTACCGAATATTCCGCACCTATGCATCCATTCAGAAAATCTTCAGCTTCCTTGTCTGTATTGAGCCGCCTGTTGAGTTCCGCTTTGAATGGATCTGTATTTCTTTCCGGACAGGTAAAAAGACCTTCCACCCGGAAAGAAGAAGTGGATTGGAACTTCATGATCTCCCGTTCGCGTTCCACAACCAGGCGGACAGCAACGGATTGTACCCTGCCGGCAGACAAACGCGGTTTTACTTTTTTCCATAAAATGGGGGAAACCTTATAACCGACCAGCCGGTCCAGGACACGGCGTGCCTGCTGGGCCATCACCAGGTTCATGTCAATGTCCCTTGGATTTTCTATGGCCTCCAGAATGGCATCTTTGGTGATCTCGTGAAAAGCTATGCGGCGTGTCTTTTCATCCGGGATGTTCAGGGTTTCCTTCAGATGCCACGCAATGGCTTCTCCTTCCCGGTCTTCATCCGAGGCAAGCCATATCAAAGACGCTTCTTCTGCTGCTTTGGTAAGGTTTTTGATTAGATCTTTCTTGTCGGGGGGAATAACATACTCGGGAGTAAAACCTTTATCCGGATCGATTCCAAGCTTTTTTTTGGAAAGGTCTCTTATATGACCGAAGCTTGATGTAACCGTAAAATTTTCTCCCAACGCCTTGGCAATGGTTCTGGCCTTTGCCGGTGACTCAACAATAACAAGGTTTTTCTCCATACGCAATCAATGTCTGAAGGTGCAAAGTAAGATATAAAGTAAGGTATATTCCAAATATTTATACGTAATTTTGTAGAACTACACGAATATCTCATGAAGGAAAAGACAAAGAAAAAAATTTGTAAGTGGTTGTGGATCATAGTCCTTGTACCTGTTGTTCTAGTTATCCTGATGCTGTTCCTGGTAGGTGTGTTCACCGATGTCCCATCTTTCCGCGCCCTGGAAAATCCCAGGAACAATCTGGCAACCGAACTGATCTCTGAAGACGGTGTGGTTATTGCTACGTTCCATGTGGAAAACCGCACCTATGTAAATTATGAAGACCTTTCCGAAAATTTGATAAATGCGGTCATTGCTACCGAAGACATCCGTTTTTACCGTCACTCGGGCATAGATTTTTATTCACTGGCAAGGGTGGCCGTTAAATCCCTTTTGTTAGGCCAAAGCAGTTCCGGAGGGGGAAGTACACTAACCCAGCAGGTAGCCAAGACGCTGTATCCCAGGGATACCAGCACGTACAATTTCCCCGGGGGATCCGCTTTCAAAATGATAGTTGTCAAAATGAAAGAATGGATCACAGCTGTCAAGCTGGAACGTAACTATACCAAAGAGGAATTGCTTACAATGTACCTGAATTCCGTGTTTTTCGGAAGCAACGCCTACGGGATCAGAGCGGCCGCATCTACTTTTTTTGACAAACACCCTTCACAGCTGACCATAGAAGAAGCCGCCACCCTGGTTGGTATGGTCAATAAACCTACCCGTTACAATCCCGTGTTGAATTATGAGTCTTCCCTGAACAGGCGAAACCGCGTAATTTCCCAGATGGGAAAATACAAATTCATTTCAAACCGGCAGGCAGATTCAATCATGTCATTGCCCATAGTACTGAATTATTCCAACCACGACCACAATGCGGGGCTGGCCCCATATTTCCGGGATATGCTCAGAAGGGTCATGAGGGCCCGGGAGCCTGATAAAAAGGATTTTGATTATCCGGAACATTACCAGGAAGCTCTCGATATGTGGGAGAACGATCCCCTGTACGGATGGCTGAACAAAAACATTAAACCCGACGGCACTGCATACGATCTGGACCGGGACGGCCTGAAGATCTATACAACCATAAATGCCAGGATGCAGTTGTACGCCAACCAGGCTATAGAAGAACACTTGAGTACCCTTCAGCCGGTTTTTTACCGGGATATGAAATACAAAAAGAACCGGCCTTTTTCCGATGAAGTACCTCCTGAAGTGATCGATCTGGTCATGAAACAGGCAGTCCGCTGGAGTGACAGGTACCGGAACATGAAAGCAGACGGGGCAAGTGAGGAAGAAATTGAAAAAGCGTTCCGGACCAAAATGGCCATGCGTGTTTTTACCTGGACAGGAAAAGACGGGACCAATGCCGTAGACACGTTACTAACCCCCAGGGACTCCATATTGCATTACAAATCTTTTCTGCGCGGAGCCATAATGGCCATGGAACCGGAGACCGGACACGTTAAGGCCTATGTGGGAGGTCCCAATTACAGGTATTTTAAATACGATAACGCACGACAGGGAAAACGCCAGGTAGGGTCCACTATCAAACCATTCCTTTATTCATTGGCCATGCAGGAAGGATATACACCCTGTGACAGGGTGGTAAATGTTCCCCAGACTTTTATTGTGGGAGATACTACCTGGACTCCGGAAAGTGTGGACAAACCGGAATGGATAGGCAGACAGGTTACCTTAAAATGGGGTATTACCAAGAGCAGCAATAATATTTCCGCTTACCTGATGAAACAGTTCGGTCCGGAGGCGATGGTGGCCATGTGCCATAAACTGGGAATAAAAAGTCATCTGGACCCCGTGGTTTCCCTATGCCTGGGACCTGCCGATCTGCGTCTTTACGAGATGGTAAGTGCTTACAACACGTTTGCCAACAAAGGGGTATATGTAGACCCCTTCCTGGTGACACGCATAGAAGACAATACCGGGAACCTGCTGACTTCTTTTAGTCCCCGGAAACGCGAAGCCATAGGGGAGCATACCGCGTATCTGATGATCAACCTGTTGCAGGGTGTTGTCAATGAAGGTACGGCGGTCCGTATTCGTGCGCTGTATTTGCAGCGGGGGGCAGTGGCAGGGAAAACGGGGACGACCAACGATCAGGCAGACGGCTGGTTTATGGGGATCATACCAAAATTAACGGCAGGTGTCTGGGTAGGAGCCGAAGACCGTCAGGTTCACTTTGAATCCCTTGCACTGGGAGGAGGGTCCAATATGGCACTTCCCGTATGGGGCATTTTTATCAAGAAGATCATGGAAGATCCGACGTTAGGTTTTACGGTAGAAGATCAATTTGCCGCCCCTCCCGGATTTAACATATCATTGGACTGTGACGGATCCAACCAGGATATTGAACGACAACAGCGCCGGACAGACAGCTTTTTCAATTGATCATGAATATAGCTTTGATTTACGGGGGCAATTCCTCCGAACGTGAAATTTCCGTATTGAGCGGCAAAAATATTGCCGGCAATTTATTCAGGGAAGGCCGGAACGTATTTGAAATTGACATATATTACGACAACTGGAAACTGGTTGCGGTCAACGATCTGGAAATTCAACCTGTACAGGTGGACAAAAACGGATTCACGGTGTTGTGGGAAGATACGCAGATCAGGTTTAATGTGGCCCTTCTGATGATCCACGGCACTCCCGGCGAAGACGGCCTGTTCATATCATACCTGGAAATGATGGGCATTCCCCATACAGGATGCCCGGCCCGTGTGGCCCTGTTGGCTTTCGATAAATACGCCTGCAAAAATTTTCTGCTCCCTGCCGGTATTCAGATGCCCCGTACTTACCGTATCACGGAAAAAACATTTGGCCGGTCCTGGCAGGAGGAAGCTTCCAGGGTCCTGGGACCGATGCCTTGGTTTGTAAAACCGGTAGCCGGAGGATCCAGTTTTGGCATTTCCAAGGTACGTGAACCGGAAGCTTTACTGTCTGCCGTGGAAAAAGCCATGAAAGAAGACAATGAAGTGCTTGTTGAAGAATACATTGAGGGTACGGAAGTGACCAATGGGATCATGAAAACCCGTGATAAGGCCTATATTCTCCCGGTAACGGAGATCGTGCCTCACAGGGAATGTGAATTTTTCGATTACAACGCCAAGTACAAAGGGGCTTCAGCGGAGATCACACCGGCCCGCATATCCCCGGAATTGACGGACTTGGTACAACAGACAACCTCTTTAATATACGACACCCTTTTATGCCGGGGAATAATCAGGGTTGATTACATCATCCGCGGGAATGACTTGTATTTTCTGGAAGTCAATACAGTTCCCGGCATGACCACTCGGAGCCTGGTGCCCCAGGAAATAGAAGCTGCCGGTTTTACCTTGCCCGAGTTCCTGGATGAATTGATTCGTGATGCAATAAATGACTATCAGAGAGTTTAAATCTTATGCAAAAGTCCGGTTGGAAAAAGACAGGGAAGCTCCAGAAATGCGTGTTATAATCAGCTCCCTGCTGGCGGAATTCGCAGGAATACCTCATTACTGGTATCATACACAGGAAGATCATGTGCTTTCTACCGATGCCGAAAAAGCACTTATGGAAGCCATTTCCCAGGCTGCTGCCGGCAAACCCCTTCAATATATCCTGGGGTACGTAAAATTTGGGGAGTGCCGTATTGCCGTAAACGAACAGGTGCTGATCCCCAGGCCGGAAACGGAAGAATTGTGGAACCGGGCCAAACAGATGGAAGGCGACATCCTGGATGCCTGTACCGGGAGCGGCTGCCTGGCAGTTGCCTTAAAAAAGGCTGATCCTCTACGAAAGGTTTTTGCTTTTGATGTCAGTCCTGAGGCACTGGAGCTGGCCGGAAAAAACGCTGTAGGCAATCAGGTAGACATAGATCTATTCCTGGCAGATCTGAACGATCTGAACGGGCTTGAACAGGCGGCAGACAGGGTGGGGCTGAAAAAACGATCCCTGGGCCTGATCACGGCGAACCCGCCTTATGTTACGGAACGTGAAAAAGAACAAATGGCCCACGGTGTTTTGGCTTTTGAACCTCACCTTGCCTTGTTTGTTCCGGATGAAGATCCAATGCAATTTTACAGACCTCTTGCTGCCTTGGGCAGCTTGTATTTGAAAAATGGGGGCATTTTTCTGACCGAGATAAATGAAAAGTATGGCCAGGGGGTTTCTTTACTGATGCGGGATACCGGGTATACAGACATCCGGATACATAAAGATTTGCATGAAAAAAACAGATTTGTTGAGGCAAAATGGATACAATGAAATATTTTTTATTTATATTTGCACCAGTATGAGACAAAACGCTATGATCAACAGATGGTGGTGGCTCGGAGGTAAAGATTTCCGCGTCGCATCTGGGGCATAGCTTAAATAACCCGATTTATTAACCATGATTGCCCTCTTGCTACGCAAGGGGGCTTTTTTTATTCTTTTTTAAACCAAACCACCACAATGAAAACAACTAAAAAGTTTCTTTTGCCGGATCAGGACATTCCTAAAGCATGGTATAACGTCTTGGCCGATATGCCTTCGCTGCAGCCGATGTTACATCCCGCTACCCGTCAACCCGTAAAACCTTCAGACCTGGAGCCCCTGTTTGCCAAAGGTCTTATTGAACAGGAATTTTCCAAAGAGCGATGGATCGAGATCCCGGAGGAAGTGCGTACATTATATAAAATATACAGGCCCTCTCCCCTGGTTCGTGCCAGCGGTCTGGAAAAAGCCCTGGATACACCTGCCCGCATCTATTTCAAGAACGAAAGTGTTTCGCCGGTAGGCTCTCACAAACTCAACTCGGCATTACCACAGGCGTATTACAATAAGATTGAAGGTGTCCGCCGTCTGACCACGGAAACGGGCGCAGGACAGTGGGGCTCGGCCATCAGTATTGCCGCCAGGCATTTTGGACTGGATATGGAAGTCTTTATGGTAAAGCTGAGCTACGATCAGAAGCCTTACAGGAAAATAGTAATGCAGACCTACGGGGGAAAAGTATTTTCCTCCCCCTCGGACCAGACTGAATCCGGGAAAAAATTCAGGGCAGAAAAGCCCGATACCCCGGGATCCCTGGGGATGGCCATCTCCGAGGCCTGTGAAAGAGCCGCGCTTGATCCCGATACCAGGTACACCCTGGGAAGCGTCCTGAACATGGTCATGTTGCACCAGACCATCATTGGACTGGAAGCAGAACGCCAGTTTGAAATGGCCGGGGATTATCCGGATACCATCATAGGATGTTTTGGCGGTGGGTCCAATTTTGGGGGCATAAGCCTTCCTTTCCTGCGCCATCAACTGGCCGGCAAAGCAAAGTTCGATCTGATAGCCGCCGAAAGTTCCGGTTGTCCCAAGCTGACCCAGGGAACATTCCGTTACGACTACGGGGATTCTGCCGGGCTTACTCCTTTAATTCCCATGTATACGCTGGGGTGTGATTACGAACCGGCTGCCATTCACGCAGGAGGGTTGAGGTATCACGGGGCCGGAGCCATTATGAGCCAGTTGCTCAAAGACAAGATCATAAGGGCCGTGGCTATTGATCAGCACGAATGTTTTGAAGTAGGACAATTGTTTGCCCAGGTAGAAGGCATTATTCCCGCACCCGAATCCACACACGCTATTGTCGCCACCATCAGGGAGGCGTTAAAGGCAAAAGAAGAAGGCCGCGAGAAAGTGATCCTGTTCAATCTTTCCGGACACGGCCTTTTGGATCTGAGTGCTTATGAAGCTTTTCTCAACGGCAAGATCTGACCAGGTACCGGAAAAGGGGTAACAAGGTGTCGTCCCCTTGTGAAACGGGGCCTTCGGGGTGAAACTGTACCCCCAGCACATGGGGATTGTCTTTCATCTCGATGGCCTCCACGATACCATCCCGGGCAAGGGCGGAAACCACAAACCCCGGAGCAACGTCTTTTACGGCTTGGTGATGGTATGAATTCACCCGGTAGGTTTTGTCTTTTTCCAATACATCTTTCAATATGCCGTAAAGCGTGGTCCCGCTTATTACCGTTATGGTATGGGTGCCGTATTCCCGGGGTGCGTTCTGGCGGTGCTTAACGGGCGTTTTTCTTTTAACCTGAGAGGGGATGTCCTGGTATAACGTGCCACCAAAGGCTACGTTCAGAACCTGTTCGCCCCTGCATATCCCCAGGACCGGTATGCCCGCTTCTACCGCAGCACGGGTCAGGTGGATGTCAAAGAAATCCCGGACAGGGACAATGCCTCCCATAGCCGGTAGCGGCTCTTCTCCGTACCATAGTAACGGATCCACGTCTTCTCCACCGGTAAGGATCAGGCCGTCTATGGATTCCACCATGCGGGCAATGATCGCGGGATCATCAGTAACCGGCAGGATCACGGGAATACCTCCTGCTTTTCTTACGGAAATGATATACGTGTTGGGAACGTTGTTCTGTCCGCTTTCATAGGTAGCGGACAATCCTATTACGGGTGCTTTTTCCTGTGACAGGAGCGTACAGGGAATAAGAATTGCGGCTATAAGCCATATAAAAAAGGTGTTTTTCATTGTTTTGCCCTCCAGAGTCCCATATTTTCATTTTGTTTTAAATCCAGATCAAAGGTCAGAAGATAATCTTCCATCATGAATTTCATGGTGAAAGCAGCCCCACCCGAACGAAAACGGAATGTCTGTCCGTTCACGTGCGTCATTAGGTGTTTGCGGTAGGGGAACGTTTCCGGTCCCAGAGTAATGTACAGTTCTCCGTTCTCAAGTGTAATTTGCGCTTCGCCCAGTGATTCATGCACGTATGTTCCTACATATTGTGTATAAGGGGCAGATGGCTCCGGAACCGGAGAAGATGCAGGTTCTTTTTTGGAACCTTCCAGGTATTCGGCCAGATATTCGGCGCTGTAGTCCTTAAAAGGCCGGTCCATGTAGAAATCTATGATATGACGCATGACGGCGTAACGGGGAGAGGAAGGCGGCTCGCAATTACTCAGCCACATCAGCCCCAGGTCCAATTCAGGGACAAAAGCGCAAATGGCGGTAAATCCCCATGTGGTCCCGGTATGGAACCAGACCCGGTAACTGTCGTTTTGTTCCACGAACCAGCAGGGGGCGTATATATTGGTTTTATGTTCTGTTTGGGATGTGATCAATTGTCCTTTGTGAAGGTAGTCCAGTGCAGCAGAAGTAAGCAACGTATCCCCGTCAACAATGCCGTCGGACAAATGAAGACGACACCATTGCATCATATCTGTAACGGTGGAATTGATGCCGCCGGCCGGACCTATGACTGTAAGCCAGAATAAGGCTTGTTCTTCTCCAACCATAGGTTTTGTCTGTATGACACCGTCTTTCAATATGGTCTCATGAGGAGTGTTTTCCCCGGCGGTGGCCAGGAACCCGGTTTCGTTGACCGATGTGTTATGCATGCCCAGCGGAACAAATATTCTTTCTTTCAGATTTTCTTCCCAGCTTTTACCGGTAACCGCCTCAATGATCTTTTCGGCTACTATGAACAATACGTTGTTGTATCCGTAGGTGGTCCGGAAACTGTTAGCCGGGGGAATATGTTGCAGCAACTGGTATACGTCGTTTCTGTCGTATCCCAGGCAGGGAATATAGGTTCCTGCCTGTTCCGGAAGCCCGGAACGGTGTAAAAAAAGATCCCGTACCTGCATGTTTTCGGTGACCCAGGGATCATACATGGCAAAATCCGGGAGGTACCATTTTACGGGATCCTCCCAGCTGACCAGGCCTTCATCTGTGAGCATGGCCATAAGGGTTGCTGTAAATGATTTACTTACCGAACCAATTTGAAAAACCGTGTTCTGGTCAACGGGTATCCCGCTATTGTTGCGTTGTTCCCCAAAACCCCGGGCAAATACAACCGAATCATTTTTTATAACAGCCAGCGCCGAGCCGGTAATGTTCCAGTCTTTGGCTACTTTTCGGGCGTAAGAACCAAAATCCTGTGCCCCGGAAACCATGGGGAACAGGAGGACAAAAAGTAAGATGTGTTTTTTCATAAAGTAAAGGTAGAAAAATTTAACTTTGTATTATGAGTAAAGTTAAAAAGGCCTGGTTTTGCCAGAATTGCGGGGCAGAGTCCTCCAAATGGCTTGGCAGGTGCCCTTCCTGCGGCGCCTGGAACACGTACGTAGAAGAAGTCGTTCGTACTTCCGTGGATAAACCGGGAAAGATCACATCCCAGGTTGGGGCCGTTCCCATAGGAGAAATTTCCATGGCGCGTCAGGAACGGATATTGCTCAACAACAACGAATTGGATCGCATTCTGGGAGGCGGGCTGGTGCCGGGCTCGCTGGTTCTGATTGGCGGGGAACCGGGTATTGGAAAATCCACGCTTAGCCTGCAGATCCCGTTACATTCCCCACACCTGAAAACATTGTACGTGTCCGGAGAGGAATCGGCCCGCCAGATACGTATGCGATCGGAAAGACTTAAGCCTGCTTCCGATAGTGAAGGGAGCCCGGACAATTGCCTGGTCTTGTGTGAAACCATGCTGGAAAACATTCTGGATCAGGCACAGAAAACGGAACCTTCTTTACTCATCGTGGATTCCATTCAGACCGTATATTCTCAAAACCTGGATCCCTCCCCCGGCAGTGTAACCCAGGTGCGGGAATGTGCAGCTCTACTGCTCAAATACGCTAAGGAAAGCCATGTTCCCGTGATTTTAGTGGGACATATAACCAAAGAAGGGAGCATTGCGGGACCCAAGGTTTTAGAGCATATTGTGGACGTGGTTTTGCAATTTGAAGGGGATAACACCCATGCCTACCGAATACTCAGGAGCATTAAAAACCGTTACGGGTCTACGGCAGAGCTGGCACTTTTTGAAATGACGCAAAAAGGATTGCGTCAGGTGGATAATCCTTCGGAAATGCTTATTCCCATGCATGATGAAAACCTGAGCGGTATAGCCGTTGCCGCCATGCTTGACGGGACCCGGCCGTTTCTCATTGAAACACAGGCGCTTGTAAGCACTGCTGCTTACGGGACACCGCAACGATCGGCTACCGGGTTTGATACGCGTCGCATGAACATGCTGCTGGCCGTCCTGGAGAAAAGGGCGGGTTTCCGCCTCTCGGCAAAGGATGTTTTCCTGAATATGGCCGGGGGACTGCGGGTTTCCGATCCGGCAGTGGATCTGGCCGTTGCCGTGGCTATCCTCTCCTCGGATTTTGATATTGTCATTCCC
Organism: Bacteroidales bacterium; assembly: GCA_011620605.1. Classification (GTDB taxonomy): domain Bacteria; phylum Bacteroidota; class Bacteroidia; order Bacteroidales; family UBA932; genus DMER64. Next base: position 396,197 of record WOYW01000016.1, read on the forward strand.
GCTCGTTGGTGTTTTGCCGCGGAAGTCGGATTGAGCGGGGAGATCCGTCCCGTTCCTCACCTGGAAAGAAGAATTGCCGAGGCCGACAGACTCGGGTTTGAAAAGATTTTTATTTCCGGGTACAACGCTCCGGCGCACATTCCGCGGGAAACAAACATCCAGGTGGAGAAAGTAACGGGAATGGGATCGCTCAGCCGCCGGATCTTTAAAACTTGACGGAAAGGCCTGCGTTGGCAACACCTTTATATCCCCAGCCCAGATCGGCAAAGATCCCCAGGGTGCCCCCCCACCTTACGTGGAAAGGGCTCAGATGATAAGCGAATCTCCAGCGTGCCGAGTCCTGTGAAATATCGGGAGGTGTCTGTGAGACCATAACCTGTTGGTCCATCCACCTTGTCAATCCCGCTCCGGCATGTGCCGATATTTCCCAAAGTCCGGCTCTGTAATAAATCCAGTTGACCGTAACCAGACCGGTGATACTCATTACACTGCTTTTAAAAACAGGGATAGACGTGTTTAGTTTGGCCATTTCCATCATGGCGGCGCTTATGCCCAGGTATCCTCCTATGCTCATGTAGGGCGAGGTATAATACTTGTATCCAAGGGCAGCTACTCCGGTGTAAACAAAGCCGGCAGGCACATACAGGTTCCCGTCTTTGGCCGCGAGGGTCTCTTTGCGGATCTGGGTGCTGAGTTCCTGGAAAGTAGGGGCGCCGTACTGAATAAAAAATTCGTGGTGTGTATAGGTTATATAGTCATAAGGATCATAGGCTTCCGTATGTGTTTGGGCTGTTGCCGTCAGTGATGCAGCAACTGAAAGCAGGATGAAAAATGACAGGCTTTTCATGATCGTGTTTGTTTGGATTTGTTTTTGCTTGTTACACTCATATAAATTACGGCAAACAATCCGGTAAGCAGCATGGTAAAAGCCTGTGATTCATGACTTATGGTGGCGAATACCATGCCGCTTGTCTGTGTCAGACCGTACACAGAGACCAGGGCCAGGGTGACTATGAAATGAAAAGCGCCGATCCCTCCCTGAACAGGAACTACCCAGCCGAAACTGCCCACAACCATCAGAAACAGGGCGTCTGTAAGGTTCAGCTGGTCCCGCAGCGGGGTAGCCAGTATGGTGCAATAACTGGTTCCGACGTATGTAGCCCACATAAGAACGGTTAAAAAGAAAAAATATCCTTTGCGCGGCATTTTTAGACTTTGCACCAGCCCGTCCCGGATCCCGCGAAAAAAATCAAAGATCTTGCGTGCAATCTTCAGTTTTCCCAGCGGTTTGCGAAACAGGTAAACGTTTATAATTAATATTGCGGGGATGCCAATGGCCAGGATAACGGCTAGCAAGATGGATCCTCCCAAACGATCAATGAAGGGATCCCAGATCCGGGTGATCATGAAATGGCCGAAAACGTCCATTCGCAGCAAAGCTACTAGAATGGTAATGATCAGCAGGCATATCATATCAAAAGTTCGTTCCAGAATGACGGTTCCCAGGACCCGGTCAAATCCCAGTCCTGAGCGTTGGGCCACTACGCCGCAGCGGGCCACTTCTCCGGCTCTGGGGAGGGTAAAGTTGGTCAGGTAGGCCATGCCTACGCCGTTGAATGTGTCTATCCGTTTTATGGGTTTTCCCAGGCTCAGCAAAATGATCCTCCACCGGGCGGCCCTTACGTAGAAAGAAAAAGCGCCTACAAAAACAGACATCAGGATCCAGAAATAATCGGCCGAACGAAGGCCTTCCAGAAAATCGTTCCAGCGAATGCCCCTGAAAGAAAAGTACAGCAACACCAGGGCCAGTGTGGCGAAAAGTACCACCTTCAGGAGTTTTTTCCAGTTCATAACCCCGCAAAGTTACAAAAAAAGGACATTCGGAAAATTAGATTAAATTTGCCCTAAATTAAGGCTTTTTATGAAATCCATTCTTGGAATCGGGAATGCCCTGACAGACATTCTCGCTTTGCTCCCCGATGATTCGTTTCTGGAACGGTTTCACCTTCCTCAGGGCAGTATGCAACATGTTGATGCACTAACAGCAGAAAGGATCTGGCAGAACCTGAAACCTTTGGGGGTACAATATGTGGCAGGCGGATCAGCCGCCAATACCATTACAGGAACGGCCGTACTGGGGATGCCTTCCGGTTTTATAGGAAAAGTGGGGGACGATGAATTGGGGTCGCTTTTTTATGCCGATCAGCAACGTAACGGGATCCGTTCCTGTTTGCTCAAAGGGGTGCATTCTTCCGGAAGGGCTATGGTTTTTGTGACAGAACCCGATGCCGACAGAACGTTTGCCGTTTACCTGGGTTCCGCCCTGGAACTAGTCCCGGAAGATCTGAAGCCGGAAATGTTTGAGGGATACGATTATTTTCACATAGAGGGCTACCTGGTTCAAAACCAGCACCTGGTAAGAAAAGCCGTAAGGCTCGCCAAGGAAGCGGGTATGATCATTTCCATAGACATGGCCAGTTATAACGTGGTAGAAAGCAACAATTCCTTTTTGCACGATATCGTCGAGAATTATGTAAACATAGTATTTGCCAACGAGACGGAAGCCTATTCCTTTACGGGCAAGGAGCCGGAAGATGCTTTGGATGAGATCTCCCGGATCTGTGACATTGCCGTGGTTAAACTCGGCAAACAGGGCTCTGTGGTAAAAAGCGGGAACCGTGTATGTACGGTTAAGGCATGGCCCGGCACTTCCATTGATGCCACCGGGGCCGGAGACTTGTATGCAGCCGGCTTTTTGTATGCTCATTCCCTGGGACTGTCGCTTCAGAAATGCGGAGATATAGGTTCTATGATCGCAGCCAAAGTGGTGGAAGTCGTAGGCCCCAAGATAGATATTCCGCGGTGGAAATCCGTTAAACAGGAAATACGTCAACATATCCAGGACTCCGAATGATGAAACATCCCATTATTATAGCAGGCCCTTGCAGTGCCGAAACTGAAGAACAAGTAAGATCAGCGGCAAAAGACCTGAAAGATTTCCGGCTTCCGGCCTCCGCCGGCGGAGAAGGCATTTCTTTTTTCCGTGCCGGGGTATGGAAACCCCGCACAAGACCCGGGACCTTTGAAGGCGTGGGAGAAACCGGACTTCCCTGGCTGAGCCGGGTCCGGGAAGATTTTGGATTGTCCGTATGTACAGAAGTGGCTTCTGCACGGCACGTGGAACTGGTGGTGAAAACAGGGTTGGAGGCGGTATGGATAGGAACCCGGACTACGGCCAACCCGTTTTTGGTGGAAGAGATCGCCAAAGCGTTACAGGGTACGTCATTGCATGTTTTTGTGAAAAACCCCATCAATCCCGACCTGGGATTATGGATAGGTGCCGTACAGCGCGTACTGCATTATTGTCCGGAACACGTGTATGCCATTCACCGCGGGTTCAGCGATTATCACATTGGTCAATTGCGCAATGCCCCCTTATGGCGGGTACCCATAGAATTCAAGGTGCAAATGCCCGAAATTCCTTTGTTGTGTGATCCTTCACACCTTTCAGGCAATACGGTATATATTCCCGAGTTAGCCCAGCGTGCCCTAGACCTGAATTTTGACGGGCTGATGCTGGAAGTGCATCCCCGGCCATCGGAAGCGCTTTGCGATGCGGGACAACAGCTGAATCCTACAACGTTCAATGATCTGATGCACTCACTGATGTGGAGAAAATCCACCCCGTCTGACGATTCCCTTTCAGAAGAAAAAATTCTGATAGATGCCATAAGAACACGGATCGACGTGTTGGATGATGACCTGGTAGATCTGCTGGCACAACGAATGTCACTGGTAGACCAGATAGGGGAAGTAAAAAAACGCGGAGGTATAGGGATCATCCAGATAGAACGGTGGAATACTGTGTCGTCCCGTACTAAAAATCTGGCAACTGAAAAAGGATTGGACGACACTTTCATATCTGAAATATACCGTGCCATCCATCAACAATCGATCAAACGACAGGAAAAGATCATCAGGGATGAATAATATCGTTGTTTCCACGGATCTCGGGCAATTGCGCCAAATGGTCCCTGCCGGGACGAAAGTGGTGATATTGTATGACCGGAATGTGTCCGTATGGATGGAACAAGCAGTGGATCCTTCCTGGATCACCATTCCCCTGGAAGGAGGGGAAAACTTGAAACAGTGGAAATATGTTCAGCAGGTCACAGACAGTTTCATAGAGATGCAAATTGACCGTTCCTGGTTCCTTATTGGGATGGGTGGCGGAACGGTGTGCGATTTTGCCGGTTTCATAGGGTCCGTTTACATGCGCGGCATGATGTTCGGTTTCGTTCCCACCACGCTGCTCGCTCAGGTAGATGCAGCGCTGGGCGGAAAGAACGGAATCCATGCCGGGCCGTATAAGAATATGATAGGATGCACAGTGCTTCCCCGGTGGGTTTTTTGCCATCCCGGTGTTCTGGCTACGCTTCCTCAAAAGGAATTTCATTGCGGGCTTGCCGAATGCATTAAGCACGGAGCCATTGCTTCTGAATCGTATTTCCGTTTCATAGAAGAAGAAATGTTTCCTCTCAGGAAAATAGAAGATTATCCACGCGGTGTGCTGCAAAAACTGATCACCGGTTCCCAGGAGATCAAAATAAAGATCGTGGAACAGGACCTGTACGAAAAGGGCGTGCGAAAAGCCTTGAATTTCGGACACACTTTCGGTCATGCCCTGGCGGCACGATACCCTGAAATGTCGCACGGAGAAGCAGTGGCCAAAGGGATGGCCGCCGCGACTCGCTACTCGGCCCAAAAAGGACTGCTTTCGCGGGAAAGTGCTCAACGTTTGTTGCATGCTATTACATCTGCCGGACTGGACCCGAAACTTCCTTGCTCACAGAGCGATCTGGTCGCCTATATGTTGCACGACAAGAAAAAACAGGGAAATACCCTTGGGTTGGTTTTGCTGCGGGATATAGGTCAGTATGTTCTGGTGAACGAACCGGTGCAAAAATGCAAAAACATCTTGCGAAACCCCGGGGTCAGCCTGGGGGCGCAATGGAAAGAAGGTCTGACCTGGTGGCTGGAAAAAGCGCCCTGGGTGGAATTCAGGCTGGATCTGATGGGAGATATTTCTCAGGTTGGCATGGTTGCTCTGCGAATGCAATGTATGGGAAAAGAAGAACGGATCCTGCTTACGCATCCTGCCGACCCAGAATTTACAGAGATCCCGGAATCCCTACGGCAGATGCTCTCCTGGGGTGCCGGGTGGGTGGATATTCCCGTAAAAGCTGCTACTGTTTATAAAGAATCCTTATCCCGCCTGGCCCGTGAAAACGGAGCCGGGATCATTCAATCCGTACATTTTTGGGAGAATCCCGAACGGGAGATCCCGGGGAAAGATATTTTGAACACCCTGGTCAGAGAAGCGTTTTCCACCGGGGCAGATTATCTGAAAATAGCCGTTTACACTTACAATGAGAAACAATCGGACGAATTGCTGGCGTGGTGTGACGAGCAAAATGCCCGGGAAGATGTAAATCACAGGATCACTATGATGATCATGGGCGAAGACGCGCTCAGAACGCGCAAACATGCCCTCAGCCAGGGCTATCCTTTTGTCTATGCGGCTTCCGGTCCACAAAACACTACTGCTCCGGGACAACCATCTTTTGAAGCATTAATGATGTAGCTCCTGTATTTCCTGCAACATACGTTTTTGCTGCATTACCGGCTTCCAGGTATAACCCGGGATCATCCATCCACTTCCTGAGGGCTTTAGAACAGGTGGAATAATCCTCAAAACCGACAGCCGCGCCGTTGTCAACAAGGTCACAGGCTTCCTTGAATTTTTGATAATTGGGTCCGAATAATAATGGTTTACCGTATACGGCAGCTTCCAGGGTGTTGTGTATCCCGGATCTGTTAAACCCGCCGCCAATATAGCAACAGGTCGCATAACGGTAAAGCGAGGAAAGCATACCGATGCTGTCTATGACCAAAACCCGGGGAACTGCTGTTGCTGTTTGCGCCTTTGAAAAAAAGACGGGATCCCATTTGCTGAATTTTTGCCGTATGGAAGCCAGGTGTTCCGCATGGATCTCATGCGGGCCAAGTACCAGTTGCAGTGTTGGGTAATCATCCATCAGCCGGGAAAGGATATCTTCGTCCTGTGGCCATGTGCTTCCAGCGACCAGGACAGGGTCTTGTACCATTTGCCGGAACAGTTCAGGGGTGTTGTCGCGAGTGGCAATTTCCGCGACCCGGTCAAAACGCGTGTCTCCCGCCACCGTTACAGGGAGCAATAGCCGGGGCAGTTGTTCCAGAAGTTCCCGTGAAGGTTCGTCCTGTACAAAAAGATATGTAAAGCAGGTTAACATATAGCGGAAGGGAGCCCCGTATTTTTTAAAGAAAGGCTGGCCCGGACGAAAACGGGCAGAGATAAGATACGTGGGAATTTTTCTTTTTTTCAGCTCCTGTAAATAAAAGAACCAGAATTCGTACTTCACAAAAACAGCCAGGGATGGTTTTACCAATTCCAGGAACCTGCGGGAATTCCGGGGAGAATCCAGAGGCAGGTAAAACACATGGTCCGCAAGGGGCGTGTCTTTACGAATCTCATAACCTGATGGTGAAAAAAAGGTAAGCACAATTTTCATTCCGGGATGTTGTTTGCGAAACGCTTCCATAACGGGCCTTCCCTGTTCAAATTCTCCCAGGGAGGCACAATGGATCCACAAGAGAGGGCCTTTTTGCTCCCGATCTTTAAAAACGCTTTGCATCTGTTTCCACAGACCCTTCCTCCCGGTCAAAAAACGTACGATCCTGCTCATGATACAAAGGTATGGATTTTGCGTTACCTTTGTAGAATGCCAAAGAGACATAACAGGAAAAAATGGTGGATCGCGGCCGGAATTTTTTTGGTCCTGATCCTGTTTTTCAGGATGATGCCCCTGTATAAGCCGGCGCTTTCGGCTCCTTTTTCCGGACCATACTGGTACAATCCCTACCGGGAAGTAAATACAGAAGGTCGTTGGATGAGAGCCAATTTCCACGCTCATTCCAATGTATGGGGGTTTTTTACCAATGGCAGGAAAAATACGGTGGAAGACATCTTGTCCAAATACGATTCCCTTGGATACGACATAATGGGTATTTCCGATTACCAGAATATAACACAGACTCCTGAAATACCTTACATCCCGGTCTACGAACACGGGTACAACATTCTGAAGACCCATCAGGGGTCCATAGGTGCCCGCGAAGTTTATCACAGGGATTATATTTTACTCCAGACCCGTTCCCAAAAACAGCACATATTAAATAAACTGAGGCAACGGACTGAAGTACTGGTGCTTAATCATCCTGACTGGATGGGCGGCTATTCTCTGAGGGATATCCGGTTTCTTACAGGGTACGACTGCTTTGAAGTATTGAATGATTTCTGGAAATCCGAGGATCTTTGGGATGTGGCCCTTTCGTCCGGTAAACCTGCCATGATAGTAGGAGGTGATGATGCCCACAACGTATTCAAGCAAACGGACCTTGCTCGTGATCTAACCATAATATACACAGTTTCCGATACCCTGAAGCCAAATGATATTTACCGGGCTTTGATCGGCGGGACTGCTTACGGCGTGGAAGTAACTAAAAGGTTCAGCAGGGCAAGTGTTGTAGAAAAACGCCGTAACCTGGATAACATGCCCATGTTACGATCCTGTAAGATCAGAAACGACAGCCTGATAGTGACATTGACGGGAGATGCCCGTGAATTCCGTTTTACCGGACAAGACGGAAAACTCCTGAAAAAGGTTACCGGTCCCGCAAACGGGATCCACACCGCCTTTTACCGCCTGCAACAGGAGGATACTTACGTCAGGGTAAAGATCGCCTTTCCCGACAGTTCTCATATTTACCTGAATCCCATTATGCGGACCATTGAAAAAGACATAAAACCGCCCATGCCCGCATCTCAAAAGCGGTGGTTATTTCGTATATTTGACAAATGATTAAGAAAACGCTAGAACTTATTGGAGAGTATATATTCCTGATGAAACGGGTTTTTACCAAACCCGAAAAATGGAGTATTTTCTGGAAACAATATTTTGTGGAAACAGAAAGCCTGGGCCTTACTTCTGTGGTTTTGATCGGAATCATTTCCATAGCCATAGGCGCCGTACTTGTTATTCAGACTGCCTATAACATCGAGAATCCTTTCATCCCCAAAATGTATGTAGGGTATATGGTCCGGGAAAGCCTGATACTGGAGTTCTCTTGTACTATGGTGGCACTGATCCTTGCCGGGAAAGTGGGATCCAATATTTCTTCGGATATTGGGACAATGCGTCTGACCGAACAGATAGACGCCATGGAAATGATGGGTATCAATTCAGCCAATTATTTGATCCTGCCTAAAGTCGTTGCAGTTTGCGTATTCAATCCCATCTTGATGCTTTTCAGTTTTTTGGTGGGGATCCTTGGTGGCTGGCTGATAGTAGCAGCTACCGGAATGATCACATTGAGCCAGTATACGGAAGGTTTGCGTTTTGCATTTAACGGGTATTATATTGTTTATGCGGTCACAAAAATGATCGTATTCAGCTTTATTATTGTAACGGTTTCCGCCCTGTACGGGTATGGCCCCAAAGCCAATTCCATGGAAGTGGGAAGGGCAAGTACCCGTTCCATTGTGGCCATATGCCTGCTGATCCTGATTACCGATCTTATGTTAACCCAATTGATGCTGAATTAATGATATACGTTCATAATATTAGTAAAGGCTTTGGAGAGCAGCAGGTGCTTTCGGATATATCCATAAATTTTGAAGAAGGGAAAACCAATCTTATCATTGGAGCAAGCGGATCGGGAAAAACCGTGTTGCTGAAAGCCATTGCCGGGCTTCATCCTATAGACGCGGGCCGGATCTTGTATGACGACCTGGTCTTTAACCAACTGGACGAAAGAGCACGCAAACAGATCCATAAAAAAATGGGCATGTTATTCCAGGGTTCGGCGCTCTTCGATTTTGCCACGGCCCGGGAAAACGTGCGTTTTCCCCTTGATTTTTTCACGGACTGGTCCATGGCCCAAAAAAACGAACGCGTTGACTTTTGCCTGGAGCGGGTGAACCTGGAAGACATCGGGAATAAATATCCTTCAGAACTCAGCGGCGGGATGCAAAAACGAGTAGGCATAGCCAGGGCTATAGTCATGAATCCAAGATATCTTTTTTGCGATGAGCCCAATTCCGGTCTGGATCCGCAAACGGCCATTGTCATAGACCGGCTGATAAGTGAGATCACCCATGAATACAATATGACTACTATCATCAATACACACGATATGAATTCGGTAATGGCAATAGGGGAAAAAGTCGTTTTTCTGTACGAGGGTAAAAAAGAATGGGAAGGCAGCCGGGAAAACATACTTCATTCAGACAACAAAACACTGAATGACTTTGTGTTCGCTTCCGAAATGGCTCGGTTGATCAAAAAATCTAAATCCTGAAACGTATTCCCAGTTCCATTTTGAACTGGGTGGGCTGAATGGTGCGGATGCTTTTGGGCTGATTGTTCTCAAAATAGTGGGAAATGGTCGGTTCAATATAGATCCCCATCCATTCCGACCATTTGTATTCTATACCCAGACCTCCGTATACCGACAACTGAAATCCCTTTACGGGAAGGTACTGTCGCGTAGCCACATCGTTTAACTGGCAGATATACTCATCGGCAACGGCTTTATCCAGGGCCCCTCCGCCCACGGCGTAAACCGTCATGTGCGGGGTGTTGACCGCCCGGAAATAAACGCTGACCGGAATGCCGACATAATGGGTGTTCTGGTTGACAATGTAAGACTTATCCGCCGTATGTACTTGGTATTCACCTCTAAGCAATGTATATGTCAAAGAAGCTCCTACTAATAGCCATTTGTTGAATTCCTTTTGCACATTGATCCCGGCTGAAATAGGTGTGGAAAAATGCGCCGAGATAAGATTTACATCGTCTTCATCAAAATTTGGGGCCATGTAATCCGGGATCCCCAGGTTGGAAAGATCACTGCCGGCCAGACTCAGTGGGGTTTCCCATTTGGTGGTGTAGGTGGAGGGTGTGAAAATGTAGTTGCCGTTAATGGCACCCTGGTAAGAAAAATTGGCCGCTGTGATCCATTTCCTGTTCATGCGGTTTGGTTCAGGAAGATCCAATGGAAACAGGGGAGTCGGGGTTTGTGGTTTTCCTTTGGCCGATTCCTGAACTGCCAGGTCCTTCTGCTCGGCAGGTGCTTCCCTGGCGGCAGGTTGCGGACTTCCTTGCTCCGGTTGAGGTGCAGGGGTTTGTAAAGGGGTTACAAAAAGTTCGGATTTTGCAGGAATAACAGAGACTTCGCGGAGTCTGTCAAGCTCTGCCCGGGCATAAAGTCCGTGTATATGCTGCGGATAATCCGAAACAGCAACCTCAGTCGGTTTAGGAACGATCCGGCATACGGACCGGGGAGTTAGTTTGGAGGGGTTAATAACCGGCATCAGAACAAAAATAAGCAACAACAGGCATGCGGCAGCTGCCGTGCTCCACAAAAACACCCTTCTGCGACGAAGGATAATGGTTCTGCGGGACATCCGCACGACCAAACCTTCCCAGTCACCGTGTTCTTCCGGGAAAGAGAAATTTTGCAGTTTTTCCCTTATATTCTTATCGAAAGACTGTTCACTCATTTACCAAAGGGCATAAAGTTTCGTTAATTGTTAAAAATGTGCGGCCAAAAAACCGGGGACCATATTCCCGGATGTCTTCCTGTGTTAGCTGGAAGGTGGGCAGCATAAAATGTACGTACAACGTTTCTGCAGGATAAAGCGGATTGTAAAATTCTCCGTATCCGTTAATGATCAGCCGAAATTCCTGGGATATGGGGAACGCCGTTGTTTGTACGGAATAAGATCCGTCTTCTTCCGTTAAAACGGGATCTTCCGTGCGCAGGGTTACCGAAATCTGCGGTACCGGTTCCTGTGAAACGGAATCTGTAACAGTTCCCTGAACCACAAAAAAAGCATGCGGATACTGGCGTGTGGCCAGGGAATCCGGTTGTTCGGGATCGTAGGGGAAAGGGATGGAATCTTCACACGAAGCCGTAAACCCTGCCAAAAGAACTATCCCTATATAATACAACCGTTTCATTGCAAATCACTGAGTTTATTTTGCAGCCAGTTTCTTGCCCTGGAATATTGTGAACGTGACGTGCTTTCACTAATGTTTAAAATTGCGGCAATTTCATTATGCGTATATCCCTCAATGGCGTACATATTAAAAATGGTTCGGAATCCTGTTGGCATCTGCTCTATACAACGGTAAATATCTCCGGCTGAAATGTTCTCCAGAATATGCCCCGTTGTAACAGAACTGCCGGCAGAGGTTTCTATCTGTTCGCTATATCGCAAGGCATCATTTTTGCGTAAATAGGAAAGTGAAATGTTAACAAAAATTTTCCGTGCCCAACCTTCAAAAGAACCTGTTCCGGCATATGTCCCAATCTTTTCAAACAAAACCACAAATCCGTCCTGTGTTATATCCCGGGCTGTTTCACGGTTGCCTGTATACCGCTGACATACTGCCAACATCTTGGAATAGAGACGCTCATATACAACACGTTGTGCCGCAGCATCTTTTTTTATGCATGAGGCAATGAGGTCCCCTTCCGGAATGTCTTTAGTAAGATGATAATTTCGGCCGGAATGTTGCATGGATGTGAGAAAATTCTAGAGACGTAAACAAAAGTAAAATAAATAATTGAATTGAACGAATTATGGTAACTTTGCAATTCCCGCAATATTTCAAAACCATGTGGAAGTGTCTGGCATTATCTTTATCTCTGGTTTTTCTTGCTTCCTGCGGTTACCGTCCCCAGGTGGCGGCAGAAGAATCCCAGGTCCTTTTTCACCGGGGACTTAATCTGTTTTACCAGGGAGACATGGCCGGTGCAATGGACAGTTTTAAAAGAGTGGTGTCCCACAATAAAAACAACGATGCCGCTTTTTTTTACCTGGCGCAGATCGCGAGCTATGCCGGACAATGGGAAGATGCCGACAATTATTTGCAACAGGCCCTCAGGTTGCAACCGGATAATTACTGGTACCGTCTTCAACAGGCAAAACTTGCCGTTGCGCGTGAAAACACGGAAGAAGCGGATCTTCTTTACGCGGCGTTGTTCCGCGATTACCCTCAAAAAACGGAATTGCTGTACGACAGGATAGGGCTTTATATGAACGGCAATAACTCAGCTAAAGCGCTGGAATTGCTTGATACACTGGAAAAGAGGGCGGGAGTTACCGAATCCGGGCTGTTGCTGCGTTTCAATATATTAATTGAAAATGACAGGGAAGCTGCTGTTGCATTGTTAAGCGACTATCTTCAGAGCAATCCTACTACCAGAGTTCTGAGCATAATGGGAGACGTCCTGGCCGGTGACGGAGAGATAGAAAAAGCGGCCGAATATTACCAGCGGGCCCTGCAGGCAGATCCTACTTTTATGCCGGCCGTTTTCGGGCTGGCCGAAACATACCGTTTAAAAAGGCAGTTTGATCTCTATTTTGAAAACATAAACGTCTTCCTGGCATATCCCGAGGTAGATGCTCAAATGAAAACCGATTACCTGAAACAGATTCTGGAAGCGCGTGGGTTTGTCAGTACGTTTCATCCCCAGGTAGACACTTTGTTTATGAGTACACGCAGTGCCCATCCTAAAGACAGCACCCTGGCCTACATGTATGCGGGATACCTCATACAAACAGAAAGACCCGGTGAAGGCCTGGAAGTCATGAAAGAAAACCTGGATCATTACAGGAACGATTACCGGGCATGGTATCAGACGCTGGGGATAATCTATTATCTGAAAGAATGGGATATGCTCTGTGAGTATGGGGCCATGGCATTGGAAAAATTTCCGGACAACACGGATTTCAGCAGTCTTTACGGAATGGCATTGTGGCAGACAGGACAGCTGGAACAGGCCATAGCCCGTTTTGAGCGGATCCTTTCAAGGCTCAATAAAGACGACACCCAAAACAGGATCCAGGCCATGGCACTGCTTGGAGACCTTTACCACGAAGCGGGGAACTGGGAGCAATCCTTTGCCATGTATGACAAGGTCCTGAAACTGGATCCCTACAATTTGCCGGTCCTGAACAATTATGCGTATTACCTGAGCCTGAGAAAAGAAAGACTGGAACGGGCCCTGGAAATGAGTAAAGTAACAATAGACCGTGAGCCTAACAATTCCACCTACCTGGATACTTACGGGTGGATATTGCATTTGCTGGGCCAAACCGCGAAGGCAAAGGATATTTTCAGACAGGCTTTGGCGTACGGCGGAAAAGAAAGTGCTGAGATACTGGATCATTACGGGGATATACTCAATGCTTTGAACGAACCTCTTATGGCCATCGTTTACTGGCAGCAGTCATATGATATAGAACCCCGGGAAGAAACCATGAAAAAAATTGAGACCAACCGGAAAACGGTTCAATAGATCATGAAACGTTTTTTGCTCATCATTTCGCTGTTATTTTTTGTAACCGGGACGCTCCGGACACAGGACGTACAGGATATGCAGGCAAAGAACCGCAGACTGCAGGAAGAAATTGCCATGCTGCAGGAAAGGATCCGGACTACTTCCGGCGACATAAAAGGCCGCCTGAATCAATACCGGCTGGCCCAAAGGTTATTGTCCAACAGGCAGGAACTGATCCGGGGGATAGAAAAAGAAATGGAAACGCTCCATCAAGACATCTTTGAAAAAAACGGGGAAATAGGTGCCCTGAAAAAGGAAAGGGAAACCCTGACCGCCGCATACGAGGATTTGATTCAACAGGCCTACCGTCATAGGGATAAAAAACTATGGATCACGCATATACTATCCAGCGAAAGTGCTTCGCAGGCTTATCGCAGGTGGCGTTATTTTCGCAATTACAGCGATTATATGCGTGAACAGGAGCAAAAAATCAGGCAAACGCAAACCCGATTGCAGGAAGAAGAGGCAAAGCTGGTTGCCTTGCAGCAGGAAAGGGAAAAAACCCGGGATGAACTGGCCCTGGAAATCAACCGCATGAAAGAAGACCAGCAGAAACTAAACCGCAATATTGCCCGTCTGCAACAGAATGAAAAACAATTGAAAGCTGAATTGCAGAAACGCATAAGGGACCAGCAGAAACTGAACGATGAAATTCAGAAAGCCCTGGCTGCCCTGGAGAAGAAAGGTGCCCCCCGCGACCGGGAAGCCGTAGAAGCCGCCCGCGTTCTTTCGGCCGATTTTACTGCCAACAAGGGAAACCTGCCCTGGCCGCTAAAAGAAGCCATTGTCATAGAACGCTTTGGACGCATCACGGATCCCAAATGGGGATTTACTTTTGATAATAAAGGCGTTACCTTGTCCGGCCAAAAAGGAGGGGATGTGCACGTTATTTTCAACGGAGTGGTTTCAAGCATCTGGATGGACAACAGGGACAGTTACCTTATAAGGATACTTGTTTCTCACGGGGATTTCAGCACCATCTATTGTCACATGGTAGATGTGGCGGTTAAGGAAGGAGATACGGTGGTGACGGGTCAGAAACTGGGGACCCTCTCTCCCCAGGGAGAAGGAAACAGTTATTTTCAATTGCTCAGGAAAGGTGTCCCGCTCAATCCGGCAGACTGGTGCCGATAAATTCACGAATCACCGACGCATACGGGATATATCGCTCATCCCTGGGATGCACAGGCGTAAAATAACTCAGAAAATTCAAAAGACGCAGTGCTTCGGGGTAAGCTTCAGACATAGGGGCAATACGGTGCAGCAAAGGCTCGGCATGGGATTTTAAAACAGCCAGCTCGTAAGGAAGGGCCGAGTTAAACATCACATCTGCCTCTTCCTGGAAGGGGAAAATATATTCTCGCTCTCCGTGGCTGATACTTGACCAGCGCAGAATGGTGTCTTCCGCGTTGATCCCCCGGAACTGGGAATCGCGGACCATCCGGCGGATCATGCGGGTGTCCGTGGTAGAGATCCGGTTGTTTTCATCCATGGATAAGGAAGTCAGTGCCGAGGCGTAGATCTTGAATTTGTTCACCTGGGGAATGTTACGGGTAACTAACGGGTTCAGGGCATGGATGCCTTCCATGATCAGGATTTCGTTTTCTTCCAGTCTTATCTTATTGCCCTTGAAGGAACGTTGCCCGGTCATAAAGTCAAAATAGGGCAGCTCTACTTCTTTACCCTCCAGCAAAGCAAAAAGCTGTTCGTTCAGAAAGGCTGTATCCAGGGCCTCTACCGATTCAAAATCGTATTCGCCTTTCTCATCAAGGGGAGTATTTTCCCGGTTAACAAAATAATTGTCCATTTCCAACACAATGGGTTTCATCCCCAGCACTTTCAATTGGGTGGAGATCCTTTTGGATGTGGTGGTCTTACCGCTGCTGGAAGGTCCGGCGATCATAACCAACTTGAGCTTGTCCTTGTGGGCAAAAATACGGTCGGCGATCTCTGCATAACGCCTTCCGTGAAAAGCTTCTCCGGTCAGGATCAGATCTTTTATCCTGTTGTTCTGGATCTTCCTGTTGAGGGTCCCTATATCTTTGATCCCCATAATATTACCCCAATGGACATATTCTTCAAAGACTTCCACCAGCTTGTGCAGTTTAGGGGGGCCGTCCAGCCGTCCGGGGTGATCGGGCTGGGGATACTGGAGCAGGAACCCTTTGTGAAAACGGCTAAGGTTAAAAAGTTTTAAATACCCGGTCGAAGGCACCAAAGGTCCGTAATAGGTGTCTGCGTAATCGTCCAGATAATAAACGGAAGTGTAGAAATGACCACGTGTTTCCTGTAATAACGCTTTCTGAGGGAAGCCGTTGGCCGCGAATATCTTCTGGGCATCACCCGTACACAGCTTTTCCTTACGGAAGGGAATGTCTTTTTCCACGATATGCGACATTGTTGCATGGATCAGAGCCATGTCTTCGTCTGTTTCCTCGCGGTTGTTGGGAAATAAAATATCGCAATAGAGGGAATTCCCCACCGCATAGGATATCCTGAGCTTTGCTCCCGGGAAAAGATCGCGGACAGCTTTTTGCAGGACAAAGGAAAGTGAACGGGCATACGTCCTGCGTCCGTCCGGATGCGAATAATCAATAAATTTTATGTTGTGGGGGTTGTAAAGAATAAAATCCAGGCTTTTCAGGCGGTTATCCACCAGTGCAGCCAGGTATTTGTCTGCCTTCTTCCCGTTCCATTCCCTGTTGATCTCTTGTAATGTTTTCATAGGATAATCATTGTTTTAACCACTCTTTGAGCAATCGTCCGGTGTAAGACTGCAAATTTTCTGCCAGTTCTGCGGGTGTGCCGTAACCCACAACGCGTCCTCCTCCGTTTCCGCCTTCAGGTCCCAGGTCTATGATGTAATCGGCGGATCTGATGATATCGGGATGGTGTTCTATGATCAGGACGGTGTTGCCTTTGTCTGTCAGTTGCTGCAATATGCTTAGTAAAACCTTTACGTCTTCAAAATGCAATCCGGTGGTTGGTTCATCCAGGATGTAAAGGGTGTTGCCGGTAGAAATTTTGGATAATTCGGCTGCCAGCTTAACCCTTTGGCATTCTCCGCCGCTCAGGGTGGTAGAGGGCTGTCCCAGCTTGATATATCCCAATCCCACATCCTGCAGGGTTTTTATTTTTTGAATAATGGCAGGGACGTGTTGAAAAAATTCTACCGCCTCGTTAACGGACATATCCAATACCTGGTATATGTTCTTGTTTTTGTAGCGGACGGTCAGTGTGTCGCTTTTATAGCGCTGACCACGACATACCGGGCAGGTTATCTGGACATCGGGCAGAAAGTTCATTTCAATTTGTTGTATTCCGGCCCCTTTGCAAGCTTCGCAGCGGCCGCCCCTGATGTTGAAAGAAAACCGGGAGGCCTTGAACCCGCGTGTTTTTGCATCGGGTGAAGATGCAAATAGTTTTCGAATCTCCCCGAACACATTGGTATATGTAGCCGGATTGCTGCGCGGTGTTTTCCCGATGGGTGACTGATCCACTTCCACGACTTTGTCAATATACTGAATACCTGAGACCGATTCATAGGGCAACGGATGCTTTTTGGAACGGTAAAATTTCCTGGTAAGTACGGGAAGGAGCGTTTCGTTTATCAGGCTGGATTTGCCGCTACCACTGACTCCCGTTATACAGATAAAACAACCTAATGGAAAATCTACCGTTATGTTTTTCAGGTTGTTGCCTGAAGCTCCGCTAAGGCGCAATACGTGACCGTTGCCTGAACGTCTTTGGCCGGGAACCGGAATGCTTCGTCTCCCGGTAAGGTATTGCCAGGTTAGGCTGTCGGGATGGGATCGTTCCAAAAATGCTTTTATGGGTCCGGAATAAAGAAGTTGCCCGCCTTTGCGCCCGGCTCCCGGCCCCAGATCCACCAGCCAGTCCGCACTGCGGATGGTTTCCTCGTCGTGTTCCACAACAAGCACGGAATTCCCGGCATCTCGAAGTTTTCCAAGGGCCTGTATCAGGCGGCGGTTGTCGCGCTGATGCAGCCCTATACTCGGCTCGTCAAGAATATATAAAACGTTGACCAATGTGGACCCGATCTGGGTGGCCAGCCGGATCCGCTGGCTTTCCCCACCGCTGAGCGTACGGGTTCCCCGGTCCAGGGAAAGGTAAGAAAGTCCCACGTCAATGAGGAATTGCAGGCGGTCGCGGATCTCTTTCAGAACGTCCCGTGCAATGGCTTTCTGACGCTCCGATATCCGCTTCTCAATACCGTCCAGCCACCCGGCAAGCACCTGGACGTCCATGGCTGCCAGCTGAGCAATGGTTTTGTCTGCAAAGCGAAAACAAAGAGCAGTTTCGTTCAGGCGGCTGCCGTGGCATATGGGGCAGGGTATTTCTTCCAGGTAACGTTCCCGGGTCATCAACTTGCTTTCAGACTCTTCGTTCAATTGTTCCATCCGGTTCACCAGACCGGGGAAGGTTATGGTATAGGTGCCTCCTACGGGAGAGGTCACATAGATGAGGTCTTCACTGCCGTAAAGCAATGTGTCCATAGCTTCATCCGGGATGTCGGAAAGGGGCGTCTCTAATGAAAAACCGTATTTTTTGGTAATCCCCTCCAGGTAACGGAAAAGCGTGTTGTCCCTGTATTTTCCGAAAGGTTCCAGCCCCCCCTGTGCAATGGAAAGAGACATATCCGGCATGATTTTTTTAAGATCTATCCGGGTTGTGAAACCAAGGCCTTTGCAATGGGGGCAGGCTCCCTGTGGAGAATTGAAGGAAAACGTGTGCGGGGCAGGTTCGGGAAACGACAAGCCGCTTTCCGGGCACATAAGGTGTTTGCTGAAATGCCTGATCTGACCGGTATCCGGGTCCAATACGGCAAAAGAACCGTCTCCGTGATACAAGGCCGTGTTTACTGAATCCCGTAAGCGGGAAAAACCGGCCTGGTCTGCCTGGTCTTCTGCAGGCGGAATGAGTTTATCCACTACAATTTCTATGAAATGGACTTTGTAGCGGTCCAGCATCATGTTGTGTGTTATCTGAGTAATTTCACCGTCTATACGCACTTCCAGAAAACCTTTTTTCAGGATCTGGTCCAGCAATTCACGGTAATGTCCTTTTCTTCCCCTTACTATGGGAGACAAAAGGATGCATTTTTTTCCACCGTACTGTTCGGCGATCAGGGAAACCATTTGTTCCGCGGTATAACGGATCATGGGCTTTCCCGTTGCCGGTGAATAGGCAATGGAAGCCCTGGCATAAAGAAGGCGCAGAAAATCGTATATTTCTGTTACGGTACCTACTGTCGAACGGGGGTTTCGCGTGGTGGTCTTTTGTTCTATGGCTATGATGGGGCTGAGGCCCGAGATGTGGTCCACGTCGGGACGTTCCAGGGTTCCCAGGTATTGACGCGCATAAGCCGAGAGTGTTTCCAGGTAGCGGCGTTGTCCTTCTGCATGTAGCGTATCAAAAGCCAGGGAAGATTTGCCGCTTCCGCTCAGTCCGGTAATAATACACAAAGCATGGCGCGGAATGTCCAGGCTGATATTTTTGAGGTTGTTCACCCGCGCGCCTTCTATGCGTATGTAACTCTCGGACATGGTGTTCAGGAAAGATGTAGCAGGTAGGGATTATGGGCCAGTTCTTCTGCCAGGGTGGTGGCAGGTCCGTGTCCCGGTAAAACAACGGTTTGTGCCGGCAGGGGCAGTATTTTTTCGGAGAGGGATTTTTCCAATAGATCGTAATCTCCCCCGGGAAGGTCTGTTCGACCTACACTTCCGGCAAAAAGAAGATCTCCGGTAAACAGGTGGTTACTTTGTTCGTCATACAGGCATACACTTCCGGGACTGTGACCCGGTGTATGAAACACTTTGAGAGTGGAGTTCCCGAATGTAAGTGTTTCCCCGTCTTCTAACGGGATGTAGTCACACTTGGGCTGTGTCATTTGAAATCTGAATAAACGTGCAATATCTGAGGCGCTTTTCAGATTGTGTTCTTCCAGGGAGTGCAGGCGGAACGGAATGTTATACTGATCCAGTAGAAAACGAAGTCCCATCAGGTGGTCAAAATGGGCATGGGTGTTGACTATGAGCCGGGGGGTCAGTTGGTTGTCCCGCATGTAATGAACCAGGCGTCGTTTTTCGTCCTCTCCGAAACAGCCGGGATCTATAATAATGCAACTGCCTGTATCGTCGTAAGCAACGTAACAGCATGTTCTCAGTGCGTTAAAATAAAAGGTCTTACATTCCATGTTTAATTATTTTTGTGTTCCTCCCAACATGGGAACGAATTGATAGACCCCGAAGTCTTCTGTTGTGTATGTATCTGGCCCGGTCCGGGTAATACGCAACATACGTTGTTCATATTGTCCCACTGGAACGACCATTTTCCCGTTCAGGGCCAGTTGTTCCTTGAGGATCCGGGGAACTTCGGGAGCTCCGCATGCAACCAGTATGCCGCGGAAAGGAGCAAATTGGGGAAGACCTGCAAAACCGTCCCCGTAGAAGAGTACATTAGGATCAAATCCCGTAATGGCCAGGTTTTTTTGGCTCTGGATGTAAAGTTCGCGGATACGTTCAACGGAATATACCCGAAATCCCATTGCCATGAGTATGGCAGCCTGGTACCCGCAACCCGTTCCAATTTCCAGGACCTTGTCCTGTTTCCGGCAATCCAGAAGATGGGTTTGCATGGCCACCGTATAGGGTTGGGAGATCGTTTGCCTGGCTGCTATGGGGAGAGGTTTGTCCTTGTAGGCTAAATGTTCCAGTCCCTTATCCACAAACAGGTGACGAGGGACACGTTCCATTGCCTGCAAAACTTCCGGATTGAAATGGTATTTTCCGGCCAACTCCTTTATCAATAGCCTTCTTTGTCCTTTCTGTCTGAGTGTGTCGGGCATGTGTAAATCTTCGGCGTCAAATGATTAAGCCCCCTCTCTTCCGGGAGGAGGCTTTCATCAATTTCAGGCTAGCGCGTCTAGTTGTCTAAATATCTTAGAGAAGGATCAAGCTGGAAGGCTTTAGCCTTAAATTCACGGGCTTTGGCATTTTCGTTGATGCGACCGTAAGCCACACCGGTTGTGTAGAGTACATAAGCATCGTTTTGATCCAGGTCTTGCAATACGTTAAGGGCGTCTTTTACCTGGTTTTTATTAAGCAGTGCAATAGCGTAGTTAATATCCTTACTGTTGGACAGCAGGCGCACCGCCTTGTCATTGTCATTCTGATAGATGGCAAGAACACCGCGATAATACTCAGTGATCTCTTTGTCGGAAATGGACTCCAGTGCAGAGGCGGCTTTGTCGTATTCAGCCTGTCTCATGGCAATGCAGGCACACTGCAAAGCGATCATGTCTTTTTCGTCCTGTTCGTCGGCCACCAGTTTAGCTTCTGTCAATGTGGTCTGGGCGGCTTCCAGATCATCGTTCAGGATCTGGTTGTATGCCAGGTTCACATAAAGTTCCACGGCATCCGGATAACGTTCCAGGGATCTCTTGTAGAGCATGATGGCATCATCGGGTTCCTGACCCATGGTTGCCTGGATAATATCATTGGGTGTCAGGTATTCAGGCTGGTTATCGGCAATGATGCGGATTTCTTCGGCCGTAAGCTGAATGGGTTCAAAGTTCACGGAAATGGCTCCGTAACGAAGCAGCGGAAGCATCACATTCTTCACCTCTGAGTTCGAGGCGATCTCGGCCCGTATTTGCCTTTCGGCTTCAGCCGGGTTGGAGGCCAGGCGTAGGAAACGTTCTGCCAGCTGATCTTTATTGCTGACCTCAGATTCCTTCATGGCGGTGTAGAATTCATTCCAGAATCCCATGCCGGAAGTGCTGGTTACCGTCCAGGCGCTGGCGGGAACCTCTTTATCATAACCGTTGTCTTTCAATGCCTGAGCAAAGAAGTTACGGGTGTTTTCGGCACGTCTCTTTGCCAGCGGATCGTTTATACGGGCTGTTCCTTCCGGAGATGCGTTTCCTTCCACGTCAATGCGGGTGATCACAAAATCGTTGCGACTTGTCAGTTGCCGCAATGAATTCAGAACGCGTGTGATCTCGGGCTGATTGGTAATAGCACGAGTTACCGTGTATCCGTTTACGGGGAAGTAGATCTTGCCTTTGAGGGCTGCCCGTGCATCAGACTCAGATGCGAAGTGAGCCATGTAAACGGGGAGTACAGGTGTTAGCGGAACGGCTACGTCCCAGTTGCACAGAGGCAGGATCATTTCTTCCTTGCTCAGGCAATTGTAGGTCCAGCCTTGTGTTTGCAGTTTTGCCGTAGCCAGACCGTCGTGATAAGGAACTGTCGTGCTGTAGCACAATACCTGCTGGACAGACCAGTCTACCACAGGATAATTGGTGTCAACCACACCGTATCCCTGAACAGTATAGTAAGGAAGTTCCTTAACATCTCCGTTAGCGTAAAGTATGGAAGGCATTATGCTGAAAGTGATCCTTTTTTCGAAATAATCGGCGGGGATTTCAACACAAAAAGAGATCTTGACTGTTCCGTTCTGCTGAATGTCAAAAACTGGCTCTCCGCAAACAATTCCGGAATAGTCGGCCGGGATCCTCGTTGTTGCGCAGGATGCCATTATCAGCGACACCGCACCGAGGACGAGAATATTCAATATTTTCTTCATAGTAAATTAAGATTATGAATAGTAGACATCTATCAGGTTATATGCAAAGTTATGCAAAATATTTCCACGTAACAACAATTTTTGTTAATTACATATTAATTGTTTTAGGGCCGTAAAAATTGCGTATATTTGCTCTACATAAATCATTTGGTATGCATATAGCTGTTGCCGGAAACATAGGAAGCGGAAAAACCACCCTCACAAGACTTCTCTCCAAACATTACGGGTGGGTTCCCAAATATGAAGAAGTAGTTGACAATCCGTATCTGACAGATTTTTATGAAGATATGCACAGGTGGTCGTTCAACCTGCAGATCTTCTTCCTGAACCGGCGTTTGTCTGGTATCATTGAGATCCAAAAAACGGGACAGACCGTGATCCAGGACCGTACCATATACGAAGACGCCTGCATATTTGCCACCAACCTGCATGCCATGGGTTTGATGTCTACACGCGATTTTGACAATTACATCAGGCTGTACAAGCTGATGATATCATTGATACCCGCACCCGATCTGATCATATACCTGAGGGCTTCTGTCCCTACGCTGGTTAAACGCATCCAGAAAAGAGGCAGGGAATATGAAAATTCCATAAGGCTGGATTACCTTACCGGGCTGAACGAAAGGTATGAAACATGGATCGCGGAATACGAGGGTCCCAAATTGATTTTGGAAGTAGATAACCTCCAGGTGGAGGATAGTCCGGAACATTTCAGCGTGGTGATAGATAAGATTGACGCCCGCCTGCACGGTTTGTTCTAAGACCGGGCTCCGGAAGTAAGACTGGCATCCCGCACAATTTTCATAATATTTTTTAAAGTATGTTGGTAAAAGCGTACGGGAGTGCGATATGTGGCATTGAAGCCATTACCGTAACTATAGAAGCAAGCGTATCCGCCGGGATCAATTTTTACCTGGTAGGTCTGCCCGACAGTGCCGTGCGGGAATCACAGCAACGCATTTCAACAGCAGTACAGGCAGTCGGGCTTCGGATTCCAGGCAAACGGATAGTGATAAACATGGCCCCGGCCGATATTCGCAAAGAAGGCTCAGCTTATGACCTTCCCCTGGCACTTGCCGTGTTGGCCGCCTCTGAACAGATCAGTGCTCCAGTTCTGGAGACGTCTGTCTGTATGGGAGAGCTGGCTCTGGACGGAACGGTCAGACCTGTTAAAGGGGCGCTGTCTATGGCACTGCATGCAAGGGAGTGCGGTTTTAAGGCATGTGTTTTCCCGCTGGAATCCGCCAGGGAAGCTTCCGTCGTAGAAGGAATAGATGTTTATGGAGTTACCCATTTGGCACAGGTTCTGGACCTTGTGGAAGGTTTTGGGGGAGTTCCGGCTCTAGAGCCGAATACTTCACCGACCCGACCGATAACCTCATCTGCCCAAATTGGGCCGGTGGCGGATCATCCTGATTTCTCACAAGTCAGGGGACAAGCCCAGGCACGCAGGGCTCTGGAAGTGGCAGCAGCCGGGGGACACAATGTATTGATGACCGGGCCTCCCGGAGCCGGAAAAACATTCATGGCACGTTGCCTTCCGGGGATTTTACCCCCGCTTTCCGGGACCGAAGCCGTGGAAACCACGAGCATTTGGTCTGTTGCCGGTATTCCACGGGGAGAGGCCGGTCTTATGAGCATCCGGCCGTTCCGGGCCCCACACCACACAGCCTCGGTCATATCCCTTACGGGAGGCGGCTCCTCGGCAATGCCCGGAGAAATATCTCTGGCGCACAACGGCGTCCTGTATCTGGATGAATTGCCCGAATTCCCGGGACGTGCCCTGGAGGTTTTACGGCAACCCCTGGAAGACGGGATTATCCAGTTGTCCAGGGTGCGTTACAAAGTGTCTTATCCGGCGCGTTTTATGCTTGTGGCCTCTATGAATCCCTGTCCCTGCGGCTTCCGCGGGCACCCGTCAAAAGAATGTGTATGTACGGAATACCAGGTTCAACGCTACCGAAACCGTATCTCGGGACCGTTACTGGACCGCATAGATATTCAACTGCAGGTCAAACCGGTAGAAGTGGACGACCTGATCCCGGAACAGGCAAATTTGTTGCACGCCCGGTCGTCCGGGGCCCTTGCCGAACCGTCTGCGGCTATCCGCCACAGGGTGGAAAAAGCACGGGAGATCCAGCGGGAACGGTTCGGCAACATAGTGGGAATTCACACCAACGCCCATATGAAAGTAGATCAGTTACTCCGTTATTGTGAACTGAAGCCGGAATCGCTGACTTTTTTAAAACAGGCGTTGCTCCGGTTGGACCTTTCAGCTCGGGCACATCACCGGATCCTGCGCCTGGCTCGCACCATCGCAGACCTGGATGGTTCCGCTTCCATAGAGCTCCAACACTTGGCCGAGGCGGTGCAATACAAGTGACCTTGTGGGAGGTGGTAAGTAAAAAAGCATGTCATAACTACGTACAACACATTGTTTTTGTGTACATTAGAGTCGTATTGCCATTTTTCGCTACTTACCACCCTCCAGTCCCAGGCAGTCGCTACACAATAAAGAATCAGGAGCATGTTTTGGTACGCCGAGTCTCCCAATTCTTTTGGTGGAAGCGAGCCGAAAAGTTGTGCAACGCACACATTATTCTTTTAGCTGAAATTCAAAGCATTACAAAATTGTACCCCTGGGGGGCTGAATTTCATAAGTGGCTGATTATGAGGAAAAAGAACAATGTGTGCGTTGCACCCAAATTCTTTTGGAAGGTGCGGCGCTCAAGTGCCAGCCTGGTCGCCTTCAAGACGTTGAAATACCGGTAAGAATGCAGTATGAAACAGGCATTTTTCGCACTTTATCCACATATATGCCTGTTTTGAGGATGGAACTGACTTTTTTGCATAACTTTAAAACTTTTAAATTAGAAACAATATAGTAATGATAATGCACCTTCTTTCAATCATTTTATCCGTTGTACTTTCTTTTGAATCATCAGTGCAGCAAAGTGATGTTAAGGCTATTCTGAAAGAGCTGGATGAGACGATAGAAAAACAGGAGCAATATTGCAAACCTAAGGAACTTCGAATTAAGAATCTGATAGAGGAGCTACAGCTCTCATCCGGCCGTCCTAATGAATTTAATATTTGCAATCAGCTATTTGAAGAATATAAATACTATCAGTATGATTCAGCATATGTGTATGCCAGAAAACTGGAATCATTTGCGGAAAAATCGGGCAAAAGGACAGATGAAGCTATAGCTCAGGCTGCTTTATTATTTTGTTATAAATCTGTGGGTTTTTTTAATGAAGCGTTAGAAATAATTCGTAATTTCCAACCAGAAGAAGTACCAGACGAGATTTTGGTCAATTTCTATGTCTTATGCGCAAGTACCTTTCAAAATCTGTCTTCCTACGTATATGGGACACACTATCTTACAGAAAAATATAACCGAAAAGTTTTAGAGTATTATAAACTGGCCCTTAAATATGCTTCGGATTATACATTTTATTATCATTGGATTTCCCTTGAAATAGCTCTAATTCAGGAATATTCTGATGAACTGGCCATCAATGGCCGGAAAAATCTGATTAATTTATTCAATTTGGATGAACATCAGCTTGCCGTACAATATTCTATCCTGGCAAACGCCTATGACTCTAAACAGCTGAATCAGGAAGCTACATATTATCGCGCCATATCGGCCATTTACGACATAAAGTCTTGTGTACACGAAACCACATCTGCTAAAGTTTTGGCAGAATATATGTATACTCAAAAGGATCTTTCTCATGCCTATACATATATTCAATTGGCGTTGAGAGATGCGCAGTTTTATAATTCCAGGCTGAGGATGGTGGAAATTAATTCCATTTTTCCAGCCATAGAACAATCACGTTATTCTAATGTTAATAGTCAGCGTTTAATTTTTATGGTTGGTGGGTCCGTAGTTCTCTTTTTCCTGGTCTTAACCCTGATACTTCTCCTAATCCTGATTTCCAAGTCCAGGGAAATTCGAAAAGCTAATGAGTTACTTGCAAAAGTAAACTGTTTGTTGAAAGAGACAAGCGTGATTAAAGACCATTACATAAGGCAATCGCTCCAGGGGAACACTGCTTTTGTGAACAATGTTGAAAAGGAATCCCTGGTTGCAATCAGGAAAATAACTATCAAACAATATGAAGACGCTAAGGCTATTTTGTATAATCTGGGCGTTAAGGAAGAACGGGAAAGAATTTATGCTGCATTCGATGCGGCTTTTCTGGCCTTATTCCCAAATTTTATTGAGGCATTTAACTTACTTATGAATGAAGATGCCTGTATAACACTGGACAAAAGTGGTGCTCTTCCTATGGAAGTGAGAATATTTGCTTTGATGAGACTTGGTATTGATGATCCTGCTCAAGTGGCGGAGTATCTGCATCTGTCGGTTAATACCATATATGTGTACAAAAACAAAATCAAATCCAAAGCCTCTGTATCTAAAGATCAGTTTGACGCTCTGGTAATGGCTATTTCTAAATAACTGATCTAAAATTACCTTGTATTCACCCTTTCTAATAATCAGGCTATCTGATTGTTGTTTATTTCGTCATCTATATTTCCATCTTAATTCGTTGATTGTCGTTTTATACTTAAATACATTTGTCTCATCCGAATAGATTAGACAGATCTATAATGCTAAACCAACTAATATGGAAATAAAAAACAAATTATTTAGTCTGACGTGTACGTGTGTTTTTCTTGCTATATCACTCACAGCAACGGCCCAGAGTCTGAAAATAAGTGGTATCGTATCTGACGCACGCACTAAAGAATCTCTATTGGGAGTTACAGTAATGATTAGGGGCACTTCAGAAGCAACTACGACCGATACTGATGGAAAATATTCCCTAATAGTATCTGAAAATGACACTATTGAAGCTGTAATGATGGGATATAAGAATGCAATTGCCATTGCAAAAGGAAAAACAAATATTGATTTTGCAATGGAGGAGGATACACATTATTTGGAGGAAACCATTGTTATCGGTTATGGCACAATGGATAAGAAAGAACTGACCAGTGCAATTGCTCATGTCTCGTCAAAAGATTTTTTGTCCTCCAGTTCTATGGATCCTGCTATGTTGATCCAGGGGAAAGTGTCGGGAGTGTCGGTTGTTAACACCGGATCGGCTGATCCAAACAACAAAGCAAGTATCCAGATACGAGGGATCTCGTCAAGGGCAGCCGGGCTTGGTCCGCTTATCGTTATTGATGGCGTTCCCGGGGGGAATATGTCAAACCTCAATCAAAATGATATTGAATCCATTAATATTTTGAAAGATGGTGCAGCATCGGCAATATACGGTACAAGAGGCAGTAACGGGGTGGTTTTGATCACTACCAAAAAAGGGACTTCTGACGGTAACGTACACACGTCATATTATGGACAGGTTTCCGCCAATATCATGATAAAAGAACTGGATATGTTGACAGCTGATGAGTATCGTGAAAACAAAGTTGATAATGGCAGTGGAGCGGATTATGGAGGAAACGTGGATTGGCTGAAAGAAGTAAGCCGTATTGGCCTTACCCACCAGCATACGTTGACTTTGTCAGGAGGAAGTTCTCAGACAAATTATCGTGTCAGTACAGATTTTAGGGATGCAAGAGGAATAGACAGACGCTCGGAAAGGATGGAATATGGCCTTCGTGCTTCAATAAACCACACTACAAAGAGCGGACTTTTCACCTTTACAGCCAATGTCGCTCCAAGGATCGTTAAAGCCAAATCAGCTGATTGGAATGTTTTCCACAATGCGATTGAAGCAAACCCAACTACACCAATCATGGATCCTGAAAATCCTTTAATGTACTTCAGTTTCTTTGGTCAGCAGGCAAGTTATAATCCTGTTGAAGAAATAATGACGGTCAAGGATGACCGCGAGTTAAAGTTTCTTGATTGGGACGCCACTGTAAAAATGAATATTACACGAGACCTTTCCACACAACTTACATTTGCTGACCAGCAGAATGACTATTACAACAGCTGGTTTCGTCCTTCCACTAATACAGAAGGCATCAGCAAAGGCTGGTCGGGAGAAGCTTCAAAAAGCTATTCAAAAAACAGCCAATATTCTCTTGAATGGCTGGCCAATTATTACAAATCATTAAGGAATCATAACCTGAAGGTGATGGCAGGTTATTCATACCAATATTTTCAGAATTCAGGGATGAATGCTGAAAACAAGAATTTTCCAAACGATGGTATAACATACAACAACCTTGCTCAGGGGGCCTGGGCACGTGAGGAAGGTTACGTGGGGATGGGTTCATACAAGAACGATGCGAAATTGATTGCATTTTTTGGAAGGATAAATTATGACTATATGGGTAAATATCTTGCCACCGTCTCATTTCGCAGAGAAGGGTCCTCAAAATTTGGAGCAAACAATAAATGGGGGAACTTCCCCGCTTTTTCCGCTGGTTGGCGTATCAGCGAGGAGCCCTGGATACAAGGAACCGACTGGATAAATGATCTAAAAATCCGAGCGGACTTTGGAATTACCGGTAATCAAAATTTTGACAGTTACCTTTCACTCAACACAATAACCGGGTTTGGTGACTATTATTATAATGGTCAGTTTTTTACAGTTTGGGGACCTTCAAAAAACGTAAATCCGGACTTGAAGTGGGAAAAAGGGATAAACTGGAACGTTGGGGTAGATTTCTCCTTCTTTGATAATAGATTGTCAGGATCAATAAACTATTACAAACGAACACAAAAAGACCTTTTGGGAGACTATAATGTTCCAATTCCTCCATATCTATACTCAACCACTTTTGTTAATGTTGGTACCATGAAGAACAGTGGTCTGGAATTGGATATTCATTGGACGGCTGTAGACAATCAAGACTTCATGTATTCGATAGACTTGGCCGGTTCGTCTATGGATAATGAGTTCGTGTCATTTTCAAATTCAGAATACATAGGCCAGGATTACTATTATGTTGCTGGCACGGAAGACCCATTTCCCTTTCATTATCTGCAGAGAATTGAAGCCGGCAAGAGATTGGGCACTTACTATATGTGGAAATTTGCAGGTGTAAACAAACAGGGTGACTGGCTGGTATATGACAAAAACGGCGATCTTATACCCGGTCTGTCAGCCACTGATGAGGATATGTATGAAGTTGGAAACGGGCTCCCCGTTTTTACAGCGTCTATGACGCATACTTTCCACTACAAAAAATGGGACCTTTCCGTTTATTTTCGTGGCGCTTTCGGATTTGACATCTTCAACATTCACGAATTCTATTATGGTTTCCAGGATGAAGTGGGTAATATAATGAAGATTGCCTATACCAAAAACAGACTGTTCAAAGGCAATCCTGTCGTTTGTGACTATTTCCTGGAGAAAGGAGATTACGTCAAACTGGACATGCTTAACCTGGGGTACACTTTCAACCTGAATAACGATTATTTGAAAGGTATAAGATTATATCTTACCGGACGCAATCTGTTGACTATTACCGGGTTCTCCGGAGTGGATCCTTCTACTTATCAAATAAACGGTTTACAACCCGGCGCTTCTGGGTCAAGAAGCTATTACCCGTCCAGTCGTCAGGTAGTTGCCGGAATACAGATAGATTTTTAATCTAAATCAAAGTTAAGATGAAATATTTTAGATATATGTCAGCAGTATTTGCTCTTATTCTTTTAGCAAACTGCACGAACCTGGATGAGACCATTTATGATCAGGTCGCCAGTGAAAATTACTACAATACACAGATGGATGTGATCCGGGCAGTATTCCGCCCATTTGAACACGCCTATTGGAGTATTCAATCTCGTCACCAATTGGAAGAACTGTCGGGAGATTTGGTGGCAACGTGGAAAAAAGATGACTGGTGGGAAGACGGGGGACGCTGGAGCAGACTTCATTATCACACCTGGACGATTGAGGATGAGCTGATTAAGACAGAATGGGTCGGTTGTTTTTCGGGTATTATGCAATGCAACTATGTTATAGATGATCTAAATTATCTTGATCCTGAGAGATTTAATTTCAGTACAGAAGAGTATAACAATCTTAAAGCACAGTGCCGTACGTTGAGGGCCTGGTTCTATATAAGACTGTTGGGAAGCTACAGAAATGTTCCATTAGCTGTAAGTCGTGATGCTTCATTGAATTCCGAGGGACAGGTACAACCTCAGGAGTTGTTTGACTTTATTGAAAAAGAACTTACTGAATGCGTTGAACTGTTGGATGCAAAAGAAGGTGCCGCGGGAAACGGAACGGCACAGGGACAATGGAACAAGGCAGGTGCCGCGGCGTTGCTTGTGCGTTTGTATTTAAATGCCGGGAAATGGATCGGGAAGGATATGTATGCCGAGTGTTCAACATTTGCCCAACGAATTCTTGATGGCGAATACGGTGCTTATGCTTTGGGAAAAACGTGGGATGAGGTCTACGATTGGAATAATGAAAATTGCCGCGAGGTTCTTTTTGCCTTCCCCTCGGCAAAAGGATATAGTCACTACGTTTATTCTGGCGATCTGTTCTGGTGGACTGTCCCAGCCCGCACCATCGCGAATTATCTGGGCGACACAAAAGCCGGGAATGGCGATCATAATTGCAAATATGGATTAGCGCCGAGTTTCTCTCCGGACGGCAAGCCATATACCACCGAATTAGGCAGACCGGTGGCAAAATTTAAAAAATATCCCGAGGATTTTCGCCTTAAAATTTATAAGAATCTTGGAGACAGTAAAAGGGAGGGTATGATGCTGTTTGGTTATCTTGATTACGTTGAGAATGGGGATTCTAAGCGCGTGGTGTCACCTACGGGTGATTACGATCTGTATCTAAGAGATGCGGTTGGCAATTTCAAAGGGTGTGGTCCGGATGAGATACCGGAAGATGTTACTTCTGATATGGTTCACGGAGATCACAGCTCTGGCTGGCGTTTCATTAAGTATCCTCTTTATCAGGATACGGATGAGGGACAAATGGAGTCGGACTATGTGGAGATCAGACTGGCCGAAGTGGTTTATTCTCTGGCTGAATGTAAGTTCCGTGCAGGAGAAATTGATGATGCGGCAAGACTTCTTAACACTGTACGACGGAGAAATTATCCTGCAGATGCTGTGCCGAATTATCTTTATGCACCTGAGGGACCAGTGACACTTACAAAGGCTGAATTGCTTGACGAATGGGGAAGGGAATTCTTACATGAAGGCCGTCGACGTACAGATCTCATCCGTTTTGATAAATTCTGTGATGGGATATGGTGGGATAAAACTCCTGACAAGGACAATCACACAGAAGTATTCCCGCTTCACAGAGACGTGCTTAGCAGCAATCCTGCTTTACAACAAAATGCCGGGTATTAGATTAGTATAACACTTTTAAATATTAGTTAAATGAAAAAAACAAAAAAAATGATGATGTTGTTCCTTGCCGGAACACTCGTCTTGTTTACCTCCTGCAACAAGGATAAAGAACCTGAAGTAATTGATGTTGAACGCCATTATGAAATGGTTTATATGCTTGGGGCAGCAGCAGATGGCCATTGGGATTCATCAGATCCGTTACCTATGACAGCAACGTCAGATAAAGATGTTTTTGTCTACGAATTAGATCTTGTACGCAGTGCTGAAAACAAACTTATAAAATTTTCAGTTGATGTAAACACTTGGGATAAAGCTCATTTTCTTGTCCCGGCCGTGGAAAGTATGGTAGAAGGTCAGTCTTATGCATTCCTTAAAGAGGGTGTAAACCAATTGGCTGAAACATCGGAAGAAAAAGACGGTGTGGGGAATCTGCGTGACCATTTTTTTGGTATGGCTGAAGGTACGAGCGGGCGTTATAAATTGGAAATAAATCCAATCAAATTAACGCTGACTGCCACCAAGCTTTCATCTTTAGATGATCCTGAAATAATTGAATGGGTAGAAGGGAATCTTTATCTTGTAGGTGATGCAGCTCCCTCAGGCTGGGAAATAGCAAATCCTACACCGATGATCCGCAACGAAAATATCCATACCTATGAAGGTGCTTTGAATGCCGGTGAATTCAAAATAGCGACTATATTCGATTGGAGCGGAGATTTTTACCGTCCGGCGGTCGACCAGACCGAGATTAACAGTTCAGGGATAGTTGACGGCTCCGTGGTTTGTTGGAAGGAAGATGCAGAAGCCGGACATGCTGATCATAAATGGCGAGTTACGGAAGCAGGTGATTACCGCCTGATTCTTGATACAGAAACACTTACCCTTAAAGTAGAATGGTTAGTAGAATAGTTAGGTTGATTTTGGTATCTCTTGTATCAGCATTGCTTTTTGTCAATGCTGATGCACGGGATAGCAAATACACACGTAAAAACGTGGCTCCGCAATATTGGATTGCTTACGAATATTGTTTTGATCTAAATCGTCCCATGACCGAATTGCGTTGGCAGAGTAATATTGACTGGATGGCGGAGACGTTCCTGGATTGGGGATACGATATGATATCGAATGACGGCTGGATTGAAGCAGCTCAGACCATTAACGAAAATGGATATATCACCAAATACAACAGCGGTTGGGAACATGGGTTTGAGTATTGGAATGAGTATATTAAAAGCAAAGGAATGAAAGTGGGCGTATATTACAACCCACTATGGATGACTACCGCTGCTTACGATAATGATTGCCCCGTTTTGGGAACTTCTACTACAGCTCGTCATATTGCCGGACAATACTCGTTCAATGGACAACTGCACTGGGTTGACGTGGATAAAGCCGGCGCAGAAGAATGGGTGAAAGGGTATGTGCGATATTTTATTGACCTGGGGGTGTCATTTCTTCGTGTGGATTTTTTGGAAAACTACGAGAACCATTATGGAACAGAAAGGTATGAAAAAGCCCTGCGCTGGATATCTGAAGAAGCCGGTGATGATTTGTTCATATCCCTTGTTATGCCAAATTCATTCAGTCAGGCAGCCACGGAAATTCCATACGGAGATATGTTCCGCATTAGTGATGACTGTTTTGCCGGAGATTGGGACTTTGTAAGCGCCCGCAGACGGGGGCAGGTAAAAAAGAATTGGCCAATGTATGCCAATGTCTTTGATGGTTTTATCGCTTTTTCAGAAGTGTCCGGTCCGGGAAAGATAATGATGGATGGTGACTTTATGCGATTGAATAAACTGGCTGACAATGAAGAACGTAAATTCCTCTTCTCTCTTATGATCATGGGAGGGTCTGCACTTGCAATTGCAGATCAGTATGATACGGCTACAGACGATGTGGAGGCAATCTATAAAAATGAAGAATTACTTGAGTTGCACAATATGGGCTTTTATGCAAAACCGCTTAGTACTGACATTCATGATTATGAGAATAGTTCTCGTTGGGTAGGCAGACTTCCCGACGGAGATTATATTGTCGGCCTTTTCAACCGTGAAGATCATGCTTTGATGTACGGGATCGACTTTATAACTGAATTGGGAATTACCTCAGGTAGAGTTGGAAATGTACGTGATCTTTGGACCCACACAGAATTGGGTAGTATGAAAAACAAATATGAAACAATGTTGGAACCTCACCACTGCATGATTATTAGAATCAGCCCTGATTTCGTTCCTAATAACTCATATAGTTTCGGATGTTCTTGTAATCATGACGAATAATTATGAAACGATTGTTATTAATTACTACGACTTTTATATTGGTGGTTAGCTGCCAGTCTCACATCAATTCCCAAAATGTGATTCTATTGCAATCTCCTGATGAGATGCTGACCGCAGAGTTTATGTTGTCAAATGAAGGCAACCCGATGTATGCTCTGAAGTATTCTGATAACTATATCATACTTCCAAGTGCGCTTGGCTTTGAACTTCGTGGCAACATCAAGGCAACCAAATTGAATTTTGGAAAAACCATTAGCAAGACAGACTCAAGACCAAGTCGTAAATTTAATGACCACTTTAAAATAGTCAATATTTACAGAGATTCTTTTGATGAGATATGGAATCCTGTATGGGGAGAAGAATCAGAGATTAGAAATCACTATAATGAGCTGCTCATTGATCTAGTCCAGAGTGAGACTTCCGAGAGGATGTCGATCAGATTCAGATTGTATGATGACGGGTTGGGATTCCGTTATGAATTTCCGGGCGATCAGAATTTGAACTACTTCGTAATAAAAGAAGAGCTCACAGAATTCGCCCTGGCTGAAGACTATTTTGCATGGTGGTTACCGGGTGATTACGACACACAGGAATATGAATATGTGGAAAGTCGCATATCGCAGGTTCCGGAACATTTTCAGGATGCAATATCAGGTAATTCCTCTCAGACTCCATTTTCAATAAATGGCGTACAAACATCTCTTCTGATGAAAACAAATGCAGGAGTGTATGTCAATATCCACGAGGCTGCTCTTGTTGATTATCCTTGTATGCACCTTCTTGTTGATCCCCGGAAAAAGGTCCTGGTATCACATCTCACCCCCGATGCGCAAGGGTGGAAGGGATATATGCAAATACCCTGTAATACTCCCTGGCGCACGGTTCAGGTAACCCCATCAGCGGAATCGATGTTGGCAAGCCGATTGATCTTAAATCTAAATGAGCCTTGTGTTTATGATGATGTGTCCTGGATTCATCCGGTAAAATATATGGGTGTATGGTGGGAAATGATATCAGGTGCAGGATCCTGGGCTTATACATCAGATTATCCATCTGTGAAACTTGATGCGATAGATTACAATTCAGCTAAGCCTAATGGCCGGCATAGTGCAAATAACGAGAACGTAAAAAAATATATTGATTTCGCATCAGCAAACGGAATTGATGCTTTGCTGGTAGAAGGATGGAATATTGGATGGGAAGATTGGGCCGATTGTTCCAAGGATTATGTTTTCGACTTTCAAACATCATATCCTGATTTCGACATAAAAGCATTGAATGAATATGCCCATTCCAAGGGAATAAAACTAATAATGCATCACGAAACTTCATCCTCAGTCCGTAATTACGAGAGACATATGGAAGACGCATACACTTTGATGAACAAATATGGATATGATGCGGTCAAATCCGGTTATGTCGGCGACATCATTCCGCGAGGAGAACATCATTATGGACAGTGGATGGTGAATCACTATCTCTATGCGGTCACTGAGGCTTCCAGGCATCATATTATGGTCAATGCCCATGAAGCAGTACGTCCGACAGGTTTATGCCGTACATACCCCAACCTGATTGGAAACGAGTCAGCCAGAGGAAATGAATATCAGGCATTTGGCGGCACTCAGCCGAATCATGTGACCATCCTTCCTTTCACCAGATTAAACGGAGGACCAATGGATTTTACACCGGGAATATTCGAAATGGATTTGAGTACTTTTTCGAATAACACTTCAAAAGTAAATGCCACAATCGCAAACCAACTTGGTTTGTACGTCACTATGTATTCGCCTCTTCAAATGGCAGCAGATCTTCCACAGCATTATGAGAAGTTTATGGATGCCTTCCAATTCATAAAAGACGTAGCATTAGACTGGTCTGAAAGCCGATATCTACAAGCGGCGCCGGGTGACTATGTTGTTATAGCAAGAAAAGCCAAAAACAGCGGTCAATGGTTTCTGGGGGGAGTAACTGACGAGCAGAGAAGAACGTTTGATCTCAAACTTGATTTTCTGGAACCTAACCGAAAATACGAAGCTACCATTTATAGAGATGCTCCGAATGCCGATTACATCACAAACCCACAGGCTTATGAAATCGAAAAGCAAACAGTCTGCCGGGAAGATGTCATCACCATTACAGCAGCTCCCGGAGGTGGATTTGCAATTTCGTTTGCCGTACTGAATTAGGAGGTAGTTAGTAGCAGCGAGCTGAAAAAGTGGTGCAACGCACACATTGTTCTTTTGGCTGAAATTCAAAGCGTTACAAAATTGCACCCCCGGGGGGCCGAATTTCATAAGTGGCTGAATATGAGGAAAAAGAACAATGTGTGCGTTGCACCCTAATTCTTTCTATCTTTGCACCATGGAACTGATCTTTTCCCTTGAGAACATAAAGAAAGCGGCCCAGACTCTTTTAAAACATACCGGACATGAAGGCGTGATCGCCTTTTACGGACAGATGGGCGCGGGAAAAACCACTTTTATTAAAGCGTTGTGCGAGGTACTGGGGACCGGGGACCAGGTCAACAGCCCTACTTTTACCTTGGTCAATGAATACCTTTCATCCGAAGGGATCCCCATCTATCATTTTGATTTTTACCGCATTAAAAATCTTCAGGAAGCCGTGGACATTGGTTGTGAAGAGTATTTTGAAACGCCCGGAACTCTTTCTTTAATTGAATGGCCCGAGTTGATTACCCCCCTGCTTCCCCCGGAAGCCTGGCAGGCAACACTGGATGTCCTTCCCTCCGGGGAACGGAAGCTGACTGTGAGCCGAGGCTGAAAACTGTAAACAGAAGCCAGAACCCCAGAAGTGCAGTGAATTCGGGAACATGGGCTGCATTAAATTCAAAACAGGTCTTTCGGATTAATCTTTAGAAATTCCTCATAAGAAAGCCCGCCTGTGCCTACCAGCAGTATTTTGTGAGGATGAAATTTTTCATGAAACAGACCCATCCCTTTGTTATCTATGTCAGCACCGCTTTTAACTTCCAGACCTATGACCTTATCTCCCTTCTCAAGTATAAAATCTACTTCATTATTTCCTTCTCGCCAATAATGCAGATTATACCGTTCAGAAAAAGAATGATTCAGCAAATGAGCGCCAACAGACGATTCAACCAGTCTGCCCCACAGTTTTGGATTTACAATGGCAGTTGAATAGGTTTCGTGATCCTGCGATGTTAATAATGCATTATTATATACTTGGAACTTCGGACTGGACGACCGTTGCCGAATTACACTTCCTGCATATTTTTCCAATCCACCTAACAAACCACTATCAGATAATAATGTCAGATAATTTGCCAAAGTCGTGGTATTGCCTGCATCCTGTAGCTGCCCGATTATTTTTGTATATGATAGAATCTGCCCTGAGTATAAGCACCCAAGTTCAAATAGTCGTTTCAATAATGCAGGTTTATCCACACGGGTCAGCATCAAAATATCTTTGGAAATACTGGTTTCTATAAGTGCATCTTTTATGTAGCTTTTCCAACGTTCTTCATCATTGATCAATGACGCAGAAACGGGATATCCTCCGAAATAAATATACTGTTCTACAGACCAGCCAAAAGCAGCCTCCATTTCAGCAAACGACCAGTGCCCAAGATAAAATGTTTCGAAACGTCCGGCCAACGATTCTGTTAAACCTTTCTGAATAAGGAGGCGGGAAGACCCCAACAAAATAACCTTGATATTTACTTTCTCACGAGTGTCTTTATCCCACTGCTGCTTGATGACTTCGCTCCAGTTATCTATCTTTTGTATTTCATCAATAACAAGGAGATATTGCGAAGCACCGGAGGCTTTCAATTTCAGCCTGGCTGTCTCCCAAACTTGCATCAGCCACACCGGGTTAGTTGCTGTAATAGCATCAGCAGATTCATATACATATGATATGGACCATTGAGACAACAATTGGTTTATCATAGTGGTTTTACCCACCTGGCGAGGGCCAAGTATTACCTGAATGAACTGTCGCGGCTCTTCTATTCTTAACTTAACTTGTTTCAAATAAGGGCGTTCGTACATTTTAAATAATTTACTCAATGCTGCGAGTAAATTTACTCAAAATATCCGGATTGCCAAAAAATTGAATATTATTCCGATGTTTCGAAGTATAAATCAACTCACCTGTCATGGCGAAATGAAATTGCAAACTAATTTGAGACTAAAAGATCTCCCTGATTTTAAACAATATTCCCAACACAAACCGCCCCGAATTCTTTTTCCAGAACGGCCCGGCTGTCGGGGTGGGCAGCAACAAGCAGGCCCCCGCTGGTCTGGGGATCACAGAGCCGGAGTTTCACCGGGTCGGGCAATTTGGCGCCTTCCGGGATCTTTGCAGTCACAGGTTTTTGAGCAGTGTCCGGCAGCGTTCCTCCTTCCGGAATTCCCACGATCACGGTATTGTCCGCAGCCGAAAATGACAAGCGGTGCCCGTAGCTGTCAAAATTCCGGTACGTGCCTCCAGGAATGCAATCTTGGGCAATGTATTTTTCAATCCCGGGTATCAGCGGTACGTCATCAATCCGGATCCGGGCGGTATAGCCGGACCCGTCCACCATTTCCAGGCAGTGACCCAACATACCGAACCCGGTTACATCTGTCATGGCATGGACTTCTGTCCATGCGGCAAGACGAACTCCTTCTGTATTCAATCGTGTCATCAGTTTCAGGGCCAGGTCAATGTGTTCTTTTTCTGCCAGGCCTTTTTTAACAGCAGTTCCTACAATCCCAATTCCAAGGGGCTTGGTAAGAAACAACAGGTCTCCCTTATGAATGGTATTGTTCTTTTTTATTAGTGCGGTATCTATGATCCCCGTAACGGCCAGGCCAAAAACGGGCTCCGAAATGCTGATGCTATGTCCCCCGGCAAGTGGGATTCCCGCTGCCGTGCATACGGCACGGGCGCCTTCCAATACTTTTCCGGCCACCGAAGCCGACAATCTGTCCAGAGGCCATCCCAATATGGCAATTGCCATCAAGGGATTTCCTCCCATCGCATATACGTCAGACAGGGCATTTGTGGCAGCTATACGGCCAAAATCGTACGGATCGTCCACAATAGGAGTAAAAAAATCAGTGGTACTGATGACCGCTTTTCCTCCGCCAATATCGTAAACGGCGGCATCATCGCTGGATTCGTTTCCCACCAGCAGTTGCGGGAACTCAATGGCACCGTTGCTCCGGTCCACCATTGCGACACGTTGGTCATCTGTGCTTGTATTCAGGCCCGCCACACCGGGGCGCTGGTTACTATTCCCGGTATGCCGTTTCCTGGTGCCGGGGCCCTGCGTCCGTTCATAGGCGGACAGGCTTTCCTGAATGATGTTTCGGAGTTCGGCAGGAGAGATCTTGCACCCGCATCCGGCACCGGGGCTAAATTGAGTTAAACGTATGGAGTCCATTATTCTTTTTTCGTGTTTCCAATTGGTATGTGTATGATTTGTCGTAATATGCCAGGCAGATCTCCAGTGCTGTTTGGATATTTCCGCTACGGCAGGCTTCGACCGCTTTTTTGCATTGATCAAAACCCAGTCTTTTTTGAATTTTTAAAATGGATGTTTCCAGCAAAGCCGGATCAAAACCGGCGTATTCTTTCATAAGGCGGTTTATCCTTTCTTCACGGGGAGTTTCCAATAAATAGAAGCGGGCCTGTTGCATTTTTTCCCACAAGCCATCCGGAAGACTGCATTTTCCAACATTCCGGCTTTCATCTTCCACCCACACGGGCTGTGACGGATCCAATTGGGAAAAAGCCTGAAAAAGTAAGTTTTGAAAATGTTCGGTAGCAGGTTGAGACGGATTTCCCAGGTTCCCGAAAGCAGAACCTTTGTGATTTGCCAACCCTTCCAGGTCTACGACCTGCTCTCCTGCTGCAGCCATCTCTTTCAATTTGTCAGTTTTGCCGCTTCCGGTAAGTCCCCCCAGAACGTGTACTG
Source organism: Bacteroidales bacterium (assembly GCA_011620605.1). Lineage (GTDB taxonomy): Bacteria > Bacteroidota > Bacteroidia > Bacteroidales > UBA932 > DMER64. The sequence continues at coordinate 435,879 of WOYW01000016.1, forward strand.
GATGGGGTATATTGTTAAAAAAGCCGAGGAGGTGGTTCCGGTAGCCCTTATACCCGTTTTTGAGCGTGAAACAACGGATGCCTGCCTGTTCCATCAACCAGGCAACCGATTGTGAGCGCATGCCTCCCCGCCAGCAATAAAGCAGCAACGATCCGTGGGTAGCGGCTTGCAACTCTTGGGTAGCCGTCTGCACCCCGATAGCGGCCCGCATCTCTTCGGTAGCGACTTGCTTCACCCCGGTAGCTGCTTGCATCTCTTCGGTAGCGGTTTCCGTCCCCTGGCGGGCAATTTCAAGGCCCCGGCGAGCCATTTCTTCCAGGCGGGGACCCATCAGTTCCAGCCCTTTGAGCACGGCGGCAGTACGTCCCTCCTGTACGTACAAAGTTCCTACCTCGGCCCGTTCCTGGTCGTTGAAAAGAGGAAAAAGAAAAGCCCCCGGAATATGACCTTTTTCGTATTCCGCGGGCGTTCTTACATCGGCAACCGGTATGGTGCTCGATTTTTTTAAAAACTCTTCAACAGGGATCGGTTCTGTCATACCGCAAAGGTATGAAAAAACCGGGTTACTTTTTGCGCTCTATTAAATAGGCGACAAGCAGTCCCAGGCCTCCAAACAGCAACGGGCTGGCTAACATCAAAAATCCGTTGATCCCGTCATGTACAGATCCGAAGCCCGATCCGGGATACCAAACCGTAAGTCCCAGCCAGACTATCAGCAGTCCTATTCCCAGGCCAATCAGCAGGCAGGCAGGTCTGAGAATCCCTCGGGGATCTTTTTTCAGACTAACTTCCCAATTGGGATTGATCTCTTTGAAGGCAGCCAGTGAATCGGGGCTCATGGAAGCCAGAGTTTCCAAAAATCGTGTTCTTTCCTTTTTTGTTGCATTGCGGTCCCATACCGCATAGATAAAATAAAACACAGATGCAACGATTAATACAGCAGTTAAATCCATTTTTTCTAATTTAGCGTTCAACATTAAAAACTTCATCTCTTTGACGTAACGTTGCGTTTTCGGTTACAAAAGTTGTAACTTTTATTGCCTGTGTGCGTCAAAAAGACAAAAGAATACCGGCGGTTTGACACAGGACATGGCTGACATACAGAGGACGTTGAGCGGAGACGCACGTGCCTATGGTGCTTTGGTGGATAAATACCAGAGCCTTGTTTTTGTATTAGTAAGGGGTATATGCAAAACAACTGCCGATGCCCAGGAAGTAACGCAGGATGTTTTTTTGAAAGCCTATGAGCAATTGCATACGTTTAAAGGAACGGCTTCTTTTAGGACCTGGCTTTACCGTATCGCATACAACACGGCCATAAGCCATATAAGAAAAACAAAAAGCCGTGGGAAAGCGGGTGAGGCTTACATGCAGGAGGTAATGCATACAGGTAGTTCCATAGATGAGGAACACGACTCGGAACGCGAAGCGAAATACGATAAGATCAGACAGTTAGTTGAGGAACTTCCTGCCGCAGAACGAATGCTTATAGAATTGTATTATTATAAGGAATTGAAAATGGAAGAAGTGGCTTATATCTGCGGAATGACCGTTTCAAATGCCAAAGTGCGCATTTTCAGGATACGTCAGAAATTGCAGGAGGCCATGACCGCAGCATAAAAAGAAATACTATGTATACGTTGAAAGATTTCTTTAAAGAAGAACAGAACCGGCGCATGGAAGAAGCTGCCGGGATCAGGCCGATTGGGATGCATGTTGTTAACATTATTGAAAAACAAAAGGCAGTCCGGAGTAAAAAACGTTGGTATAGGTGGCTGTCGGGAAGTTTCGCTTTTGTTTTGGCAGCCGTAGGGATAGGTATTTATTTCCGGGAATTTCTTGCCGGTATTTTTCGTTGGGCAGACGAAAGCTCAGGGGTTGTCACAGGAAGGATCGTTGAAATATACGAAAACACAAAATTTTCTTTTTTAACCTGGGGTGCGGGTGTAACCCAAAACGCAGAATCCGGATTTATAGAAAAGGCCACTACGGAAATCTCCGCGTGGCCCGTTCAGGTATGGTATGTGGTTTTCCTGGTGGCCGGAGTTGCCCTGCTCCTGGGAGTGGACAAACTGGTGCGCCACCGTAAACCCGCTTAATCATTGTACATCTGGGGAATATCTACCGTGTTTTCGCAATCACCTAACAAGTAACGAGAAAAATAATCGGCCATTCTCCAGAAAAAATATTCTGTCATATCTCCAAAGCCGTGACGCTGTCCCGGCAATATCAGCATATCAAACCGTTTATTGGCCCTGATCAGAGCATTGGCTACCCGTAAGGTGTTCCCGGGATGAACGTTATTATCAATATCTCCGTGGATCAGCAGCAATCTGCCTGACAGGTTTTTGGCCAGCTCGGAATTCGTGTCAATATTGTATTTGAAGGTGGTATCTCCTTTGGCCGTAATCTCTTCCAATACCCCGTGGTGTTTCTCACTCCACCAACGGTTGTAAATGTTGTTTTCGTGATTCCCTGCACAGGAAACGGCCACTTTGAAGAAATGCGGGTATTGCAGGATGGCCGCCGTTGACATAAAGCCGCCGCCTGAATGACCGTGGATTCCTACCCGGGAAGCATCAATAAAGGAATAACGGGATGCCAATTGTTCAATGGCGTATTTTTGGTCTTCCAGTCCGTAATCGCGCAAGTTTCCGTACCCGAAATTGTGGTACCATTTTGACCGGTTGGGGTGACCGCCCCGGTTACCTACGGTTATGACAATGAATCCCATTTGTGCCAGACGGTCCAGCCGATCCATGCGCTGGCTCCAGGCCTGTCCGGGTCCTTCCACCTGGGGTCCGGGGTAAACGTATGTGATGATGGGATATTTGCGTTCGGGATCAAAGTCAAAAGGTTTGTACATGATACCGTGTAAATCGGTTACACCATCGGCGGCTTTTACTTTGAAACGTTCCGGGAATTTGTATCCGGCTTCTGTAAGCAGGCTCAGGTCTGTTTCTTCAAGGGTCAGGATCTTTTTCCCGGTGTTGTCGTACAATTCAGAAACTGGGGCAAAATCCACGCGTGAACGGTTCATTACAAAATATTTTTTGGTATCGCTCATATTGGCTGTGTAATGAAATTCTCCAGGGGTAAGCAAACGAACCTGGCTGCCGTCCAGACGGGCTGCGTATAAATGTTCGTAATAAGGATCTATCCCCTCGTCTTTTCCGCATGCGGTGAAGTATACGGTACGTGAGTCTTCGTCAATACCCAGGATCTGTTCCACGTGCCACGGACCGGATGTGATGGCATTTAGTTCATTTCCCTTATTGTCATACAGGTACAGATGTCCCCAGCCTGTTTTTTCAGACCAGTGAATCAATTCTTTCCCGTTCTTTACCAAAAACAGGGGACGTGTTTCTACGTATGTGTTCAGGCGTTCTTCAATAACGGTCAGCGCTGTATCCAGTGTGATTTCCGCACGGCAAAGATCAATGCGTTTCAAGTCACGGCTGGTACGGTAGAAGTAGAAACCGGAATTATCCCCAAGCCATTCCCAGCTTTGGAATTCATCGGACATCTTCCGTTTTTCCATGGGCTTGTAACTCAATTCCAATGTCTGGTCCTTAAAGGCAGTTGTTTCTATTGTTTTCCATGTTTTGTCTTCCATGTTGAAAACCACCACGGAATATTGGGGCATGTTCTTTTCTCCCGGCATTTCGTATTTGTAGCGTTCCAGCTTGGGACGCGGCTCGGCAAGGACATTCACCACAAAAAGGTCCTGCACTTTCGTTTCATCGGAGCGGATCATGGCAAAATGCCTTGAATCGGGGCTCCAGATCAAACCACGCACCCCGGTGCGCTTGTTCAACTCGGTGGAATCGGCATAAAAATCCTGAGACCCGGACCCGAACGCAAAATCGCGGGTTCCTTCCGTGGTCAGCTGATGTTCCACAATGGTGGAATCTTTATCGTCTTTACGGGCTTTTTCGAAATTCTCCCAATCCATCCAGTAAAGATTGAAATTGCGGGAAAAGACAACATACTCTTTGTTAGGGGAAATGTTGGCCCAACGGGGAACGGGATCTTTCTTTTCTTCGTCTTCCAACCATGTGAGGGTCTTGGTTTTCCAGGCATACTCAAAGAAGAACAGACGCGGTTCTTTGCCGCCTTTCTTATTATTGTCTACCTCTTTTTTGTTTTCTCCTTCTTTTTTGTCCTCTACCTCTTTTTTGTCCTCTTTCTTTTCTACCATTTCGGTACTCTGGATGTAGAAAGTAAATGTAGCGTCATCTTTGAGCTTCAGATCTTTCAAAGGTAAATTCTGTGTGTCAAAGGGATCTTTGACAATACGGGTAAGTTCAGCGGCAAGTTTGTCCCGGTCAAAAAGTTCGGTGCGGGTTCCCTTGCCGGGATCGGTAACATACCAATTGTTTCCTTGCGGTGTTTTGTATTCGTACCAGAAGAGGTCAGAGGTTTTGAACCAATTGGGACGCACACTGGTGGAGAATACCATTTTGTTGATCTTTTTTGCGGAAAAACGTGAAGCCAATTCATAATTGGCTTTTTCACGACTTATGCCCCGTACAGGTTGAGCCTGTAATGCTGTGCCGGCAACCAGGGCAATGCATACCAACAACATCCTTTTCTTTATCATAGATTCAGGTTTTAGGGTTTATATTTTTATAATGATCTTTCTTTTGTACAGAACCAGTGCCATAGCCGTAAAAAAAGCCACGTATATCACGGCATAAGCCAGAGATCCGGCAGACGTATCTCCCAGGACAGGAACGCATACATTGTGATACAACCATCCCAAGGGCGTGGTTACGGTCCCATCTGACGTTTGCCAGTGAATGAGCCGTCCTAACACCTTGGCAAAAAGACCTGACATGACAAATGCAAACAGCGGATTAAGGCCAAGTGCCCTGAAAGGCATGAACCATTTCTCCTTTTGCTTAATGTCTACCAGGTAAACAAAAAAACCCAACAATAACAAGGTCCAGCCTCCGGCGTACAACACATAGGAAGCTGTCCATAGCGGCTTGCTTATGGGCAGCCAGATGCTCCAGATCATGGCGGCTCCCAGGCTTACCAGACCCCAGGTATAGAGACTGCCTACGGCTTCAATTTTTTCTGTGTTTTTACGGATACTGATCCCGGCCAGGTATCCCATTAGTACGGTCCCGGCCCCGGAGATCATCCCTAATACGCCTTCGGGATCAAAAGGCAGTCCGTATCCCCGGTACAGATGATCGGGTCCGACCAGGAAAAGATCCATGACCCGCGCAAAATTTGTTTCCCTGGAATAAGGATCGTCTCCTCCAAATAAGTATAAAAGTCCCCAATGCAGTAATAGCACCAACCCGAAAGCCCATATTATGCGACGAGGTTTTTTCAGCCAGAGAGCCAGTGTCCCGCCCAGGGCATAAGCCATGGCAATGCGCTGAAGCACTCCGAATATGCGTAAATGGGAATAATAAGATTCCAGGTTTTCCCAAAAGGTTAAATCAGGATCCGGTTTCACAGGGAAAAAGGGAAAGGCGTTCAACAACAGGCCAACCAAAAAAATGAGCACGGCCCTTTTATACAATTTGGCATAACCGCTTCCCATGGAAAGGGTTCCGTCCAGATACCGTGCAAAGGAAAAAGCCATGGCCGTACCCACTATGAACAAGAAGAAAGGGAAAACCAGATCGGTAGGTGTACAGCCAAACCATGCGGCGTGACGCAACGGGGGATAGATCTTGCTCCAGGTTCCCGGATTGTTAACCAGGATCATACCTGCAATGGTCATTCCCCGTAAAACATCCAGTGCGACATACCTGTTTTTTGATGTAACTGAAGACATTTCTCAGATAGTTTTTTGCAAATATACATTATTTGAAAGAAGTCAGGAATACAGTACTCAGGGCGGCCGTTTCCGTTCGCAACACCGACTCTCCCAGGTCTACGGGAGTACAACCGGCATCAATCGTATCCCGGATCTCCTGAGGGGAAAAATCCCCCTCGGGCCCTATCAAAAAAAGGATCCTGTTCCCAGCCTTTTGTATCCAGTTCTTGACGGGGATACGTTTTTGATCGGTCCAAACGCAGGCAATGGCGGCGGAGGTACCTTCGGGAATACCGTGTTGTATGAATTCAGAAAACTGGACTGCCCGGTTAATAACGGGCATCTGTGCGCGTTTGCATTGCTTCATTGCGGCTATGGCTATGCGTTCGGATCGTTCTGTTTTGAAATGCTTCCGCTCGGACCGTTCACAGATCAGCGGCGTAATGACATCTATACCCACTTCGGTTGCTTTTTCCACGAACCATTCAAAACGTTCCATGTTTTTTGGGGGGGCCACAGCTACATGCAAATGATAAGACCTGGCGCCGTAATGTTCCTGCCTGTCTGTGATCCGAATGCGGCATCCCCGGGGGTCCGGGTCTGTGATCTCTCCGGTACACAGGGTCCCTTTTCCGTCAGCCAGGAAAACAGTGTCGGATGCCTGAAGTCTGAGAACCCGTGTACAATGCGCGCTTTCCTGGGGGGAAAGGATATGTTCGGGCACATGAATATCGGGAGCATAAAAAAAATACATACGAACCTATAGCGTTAACCACTCCTTGGGTAAAGGAAAAGACCTCCCCGTGGATTTATCAAAAGTTGACATGACGCTCCGGGAGCGTACCCGTAAGTTTCCTTTTTCATCTACGATCTCCTGCAGAAAATGAAGGCTTCGTTCCCCGGCTTTTTCAACAGAAGTTTCCACAAAAAGCGAATCTCCCAGGAAACAGGGCATCATATAATCGTACTCTGTGTGAACCAGTATCAGAATCTGAGTGTCTTTAAAATAATCGGGGCGATAGGTCGATTGGTTGAAAAAAAAATCTTTGCGGGCCACATCGCAATAATGCCCGAACATGACGTTGTTGACATGTCCGAGCATGTCTATGTCATTGAAACGTATCTGGATGAGTGTTCTTTGCATGGTTTTATGGATTAAGGTCTTATGATCTCAATTTCATTGTTTGGTCCCAGGCGAATAATGGAAGAAGGGTTGCCAGTTGCATTTTCTTCCAGGAACCGGGGAGCGGTCCAGTCGATCTTCCGGATCAAAGCAGGGTCAATTTCCGAAAAACGCACCGGGGCTTTTGCCCCGCTGATATTTGCCGAGGTGGACAACAAAGGCCTCTTTAATTTCCGGATCAACGCGCGGCAGAACCGTTGGTTGGGAATCCGGATGGCCACGCTTCCGTCCGGGGCTGCCACTCCCGGGGCCAGGTTCATGGCCCGCGGATAAATGATGGTCAGGGGCTTGTCGGCAACTTCAAGGAGTTCTGCAGCAATAGAAGGGATCTGTTCCACATAGCGGGATACCATATTCAGATCGGCAGCCAGGACAATGTAATTCTTAACGGCAGGCCGGTTTTTAATTTCCGTAACTTTTTGAACGGCTTTTTCGTTGCACGCGTCACAGCCTATGCCCCAAATCGTATCTGTGGGATACAGGATGGTCCCGCTGCGGCGAAGTATTTCACCTGCCTGTTCCACATGCGGGTATATATCCCGGTTGTCTTTCATAGTATCAATAATAAAGTTTGTTTCTTTTTTTCCAGTAACGTATCAAAAAGAACCCGAAGATCATACCGCCCAGATGGGCAAAGTGAGCTATGTTTCCGCCACCCACAAGACCTAATATCAGTTCGATAACAGCAAATATGATGACAAAATATTTGGCTTTTAATGATATGGGTACAAATATGATCCGTAGTTCATTGTTGGGGAACAACATGCCGTAGGCTAGTAAAATGCCGTATACGGCGCCGGAAGCACCCACCGTGGGCGTATTCATCAGGATCCGGTAACGGGCCAGCGCGTTCATGGCATCGGGCCCGTTTTCGTTAATGGCGTTGACCAGCGTTGAGGCTTCTATCCATTGCACGCCCATATGCATGGCGGCAGCGCCGAGCCCCGTGACCAGGTAATAGAGCAAGAATTTTTTGGGACCCCAAAGCTGTTCAAGCACCGACCCGAACATCCATAGCGCATACATATTGAATAACAGGTGCCCGAAATTGCCGTGCATGAAAATATGGGAAACGATCTGCCAGGGTCTGAAAAAAGCAGAAGCCGGGTAAAAAAGGGCAAAATGCTCGATCATGAATCCCCTGTTGATCATGGTCAGGATCAACATGAATACGTTGATGATGATAATATTCTTGATTACAAGAGGTATACTGGCGAAAAAACCGCCCCGGTTGTATTGGTACATAATTTAACTAAAATATTTATCAATTTGTTCTAAGGGGATTATGGTCGTACAGACCCTCCCGTCAGGTGTTCTATCCGGCTCCCGGCAGGCAAAAAGTCGATCAATAAGGGTCCGGTTTGCCGTTTGATTGTCTTCCTTTTCTGCAGCGGCCATCCTCCTTGCCAGCATGGCGGCCAGTCGTTCCCCGTATATAGTGGTTGTTTCTTCTTCTTCCGGTTCAGAGAGGATCTCATGAACCGAGTCGATCACGGACTGTGCATCTACCGGGTGTTCCGGAGGTACGGCCGTGATGTTTTCATTATCGTCTGTCTGAAAGCCCATTTGTAGGAGACGTTTGCGGTTTTGTTCCAGGAGCAGGGACTGGGAAGGCTGCAAGTTTAGTGCCACGGAGAAATAGAGCTTTTCCGGAACGGGTTTCCTGTCACGGAATTTCGGCAACAGTTCTTCGTAAAAGATACGTTCCAGCGCCCGTTGCCTGTGGACGATCAATAGTCCCGAAGCCACCGGGGTTACCAGGTATTTTTTCCGTAAAGGGAATAAGGGTGTTTCATAAGTTTGCACCGGCTGTTCCCCAAATACAGGCAACGATTCGTGGGCGGTGTTTTCCCGGAAGGGATCAAAAAGCGGATCGTACTTTAATTTGGGTTGGGGTATATGTTCTCCCGGTGCGGGAGGCACGGGAATATGATGTTGCATGGCCCCCGTTTCAAAATCTATGCTGGGTCCCAGCGCGAATTTTCCGACCGATTCGCGAATCACTGCCTGAAGCATCTGGAAGATCACGGATTCGTCTTCAAATTTTACTTCGGTCTTGGAGGGGTGGATGTTCACATCAATAATGGAGGGATCCGCTTCCAGGTATATGAAATACGTAGGGATCCTGTCTTCCGGCAACAGTTTCCCGTAAGCATTGACAACGGCCTTGTGCAGGTAAGAACTTTTAAAGTACCTTCCGTTGACAAACAGGTAACGGTGTCCTCCCTTTTTATAAGAATCGCGCGGCCGGCTGACATATCCCCTGATACACACAAGCGAAGTGTCTACATTTATGTCCAGTAATTGTGCATTCAGTTCTTTGCCCATTGTTCCGACAATGCGTGTACGCAGCGTGTCGCTTGCAGGAAGGTGATAGACGGTGTTTTCGTTATGGGTAAGGGTAAACGTTTTTTCAGGATGGCACAGAACAACCCGGTGAAACTCTTCCATTATATGCCGTAACTCCACTGTCTGGGATTTTAGGAAACGACGGCGGACTGGCACGTTGTAAAAAAGATTCCTTACACACAGGTCGGAACCCGGGGTACATGCGATCTCTTCCTGTGAAGTTATTGCGGAACCGGCAATGGTAATCTGTGTACCCATTTCGTCTTCTGCCCGGCGGGTGCGCAGACGTACATGGGAAATGGAGGCTATGGACGCAAGGGCTTCTCCCCGGAATCCGAAAGTCTGAATGTTTTGCAGGTCTTCCACACCCCGGATCTTGGACGTGGCATGACGTTCAAAGGCCAGCATGGCGTCTTCCGGGCTCATACCGCACCCGTTATCTGTTACCTGCATGAGGGTGGCTCCTCCGTCGGTCAGTACCACGTCAATCCTGTCGGCTCCTGAATCGACGGCATTTTCCATCAATTCTTTAATGACCGAAGCCGGCCGCTGGATTACTTCTCCGGCAGCTATCTGACTGGCAATATGTGGAGGAAGTACGTGAATCATCAGAATATTTTAAATAAATAGCTGAATGCCTGGGTTAGGTACAGAGCCATAATCATGATAACGATCAACGATATGATGATAATTGCGCGTATGAGTTTCTGACGGGCCGGGTAGCGGCGTGCCACTTCGTGACTACGCTGGAAAGAACCCCTTATTGATCCACCGGGAACGTAAGGCTTGTCTTCATTCCGTTTTTCGGCAGCCACTTTTTCCCTGGATTGTTTTATACGTTCTTCAAAGGCTTCCTTTTCCGGGTTCCAGTAACGGGGTCTGTAATTAAAAACCCGGTGTTGAGGAGTATGAAAAAATGATATTCTAAATGCCATAACAGTAATGTGTTATAAAGGCAGATCTAAAATTACGCGATCTCCTTCAATTTTTTCCACGGCTTTCCCTTTGGTGATGCCGTTGATGATCATCATACCCAGACCATCGGTATCCTGAGATCTGTTTAATATGGTTTCAAGACGGGCGTGGGCTGTGAAACGCGCATTGATCTGCTTTGTTTTCTCTGAGTATGAAATAAACAAGGATAGACCTCCGGTTTTACGGAGGATCTCCCTGCGCCTGAGAGTTTCGGTACTGTTATCGGTTCCCATGCAAAGTTGCATGGTCTCTTCAACCAGGTGGATGATAGCATCCCTTTGCCCGGGTCCCAGGAAGTGTTTTTCACAAAATTGTATAATTTCCGTAGTAAGCGCATAGATATCGTAGTGTTCGTAATCTTCTATGAGCTGTTCCAGGTTTCTGATGCGGTTAATAAATGTACGGGTAGCTTCTTTTTTCGGCTGATCAAAGATCTGTGCCGGAGGTCCTTCTTCGTAAATGACCCCCTGGTCCATGTAAAAAACACGAGAAGAAACATCCCTGGCAAACTGCATTTCATGGGTAACTATGACCATGGTCATTCCGGTTCCGGCCAGGCGGCGGATTACACCCAGCACTTCGCTGACCATGGTGGGATCAAGGGCAGAGGTGGGTTCGTCAAAAAGAATAATGTCCGGGTTCATGGCCAGGCAACGGGCAATGGCCACGCGTTGCTTCTGCCCCCCGGAAAGCTCGGCAGGGTAGGCTTGTTCCTTGGCCGCCAGGCCAACCATTTGCAGTAATTCACGTGCTTTTGCCTCGGCAAGGGCTTTTGTTTTGTGAAGGAGTTTGACGGGGGCAAGGGTCAGGTTGTCAAGCACGTTCAGGTGCATAAAAAGGTTGAAATCCTGGAAGACCATGCCCATTTTTTGCCTTAACAAAGAAACGTTGGCGTTCGGAGCAGTGATTTCCTGTCCCTCAATAAAAATGCGGCCGCCGGTGGGTGGGTCCAGCAGGTTCAGGCAACGCAGAAAAGTGCTTTTCCCGGTACCGGAAGGTCCAATGACCGAGATCACCTCGCCCCGGTTTATGTGTGCGTTCACATCCCGGAGCACTTCAAGATCCCCGAATCTTTTAGAAAGATGTTCTACCCTGATCATACGGCCTGATCTTTAAATGTTTGGGATATATAGCGGTCTGCCACCTTGGGGAAATGAAGCTGTTCCAGATCGTGAATTTTTGCTGCCAGGGTTTCCGGGGTATCAGAAGGGTCAACTGAACACTTGGCCTGGAAAATAATCTGACCGTGATCGTACAGGGAATCCACAATATGTATGGTTATGCCGGACTCCTTTTCCCCGTTTTGCAATACGGCCTTGTGAACGCGTTCTCCGTACATACCGGGACCTCCGTATTTTGGAAGCAGGGCAGGATGAATGTTCAGGATCTTGCCGGGCCATGAGCGAATCAGGTGTTCGGGAATTTTCCAGAGGAATCCTGCAAGAATAATAAGATCGATTTTATGTGCTTTCAGGATCCCGGTAAGGCTGTTTTCGTGATCGGGATCTTCCAGTTTTTCCCTGGAGAAGACGATGGTTGGCACTTCAAGTTGCCGCGCACGTTGCAGTACATATGCCCCTGGTTTGTTGCATAAAAGCAACACAACCTTTCCGCAGGTCAGATTGCGGATGAGGTTCTCCGCATTGGTCCCGTTGCCCGATGCAAATACGGCAATTCTTGTCATAACTTACAAAGGTATGGAAAAATCGTTATTTTTGTGTTATGATGAAAAGCAGTACAAGTAAAGGGGTTGGACTACCCAGGTTTGGCAACGGGTACGATGTACATCCGCTGGCTCCCGGATATCCTTTTTTCCTGGGCGGTGTGCAACTGGATCATTCAAAAGGCTGCATTGCGCACTCAGACGGGGATTGTCTCATTCACGCCGTATGCGATGCATTGCTGGGCGCGCTGGCTTTAGGGGATATAGGCACTCATTTTCCCGACAGTTCTGAAAAATTCAGGGGGATTGATAGCAAGATTCTTTTGGAGAGGACGTACGTTATGGTTCGTCAGGCAGGGTATAAAGTCGGGAATATTGATTGTACGGTTTGTTTGCAGGAACCGAAGATCGGGGGAGTAATTCCGCAAATGCGGGAGATTCTTGCACGGATCCTTGAAATACCGGTTGACTTTGTTTCGGTAAAGGCTACCACACCTGAAAAACTCGGCTTTGTTGGAAGAGAAGAAGGGGTGGCAGTATATGCCACAGCACTGCTTTGGCCGGAGGGCTAAACAGAATTCACGTTTGTGTGTTTCAAAATAATTCTTACTTTTGCAGCTCCGTAGCGGCGAGGTAGCTCAGTTGGTTAGAGCGCATGATTCATAATCATGAGGTCACGAGTTCAATTCTCGTCCTCGCTACACAGAAATTTCACCTGCAACTTGTTGCGGGTGATTTTTTTATGGATAGAAGATAGAACCTCCTGCGCCCAAAATTCCTATATATAGAAAATGAATTTTGATGTACATATTTTCGGGGAAGCGTTCCACCGGTTTGTCCAGCAGGAAATGGAATGGTTAACCACGTCTCTGGGGATTCTGTTCCACGTATTGACTTTTCTGATTCTGCTGCTGGTTTTTATTTTGGGAACAGGGCAAGAAAGCTTTTTACGGTATACCTTACACTTAACTGGCTATTTCTCTTTTGGTACTGGGGCGTCTACGCAATAATATACTGGGCCCGGATTGGTCCGGTTTACCTGACGACTTTCATGATGACCCCCATCCTGCTGGGATTTATTACTGCCGAGTGGATACGGGAATGCTTTCATCCCCGCATTGATCTTGATTTCAGAAAAATCCAGGGATGGAGGTATTGGGTTCTGGTAATAGTATTATGGGGTTTGTGGTATCCGACATATCATTATGCAGAAGGTTTTGTGTTTCAGGGCAGGGATCTGTTGTTTTCCAATTTTGGTCTGATGCCCTGTCCTACCACAATGGTAGTGCTGGGTTTGTTTAATCTTTTAACAACGTTTTCATTGTTCATTGGACTGCCCACCGTTGCAGCCGGCTGGATCCCGGACATTCCTCTTATCGCAATAGGGGTGTACGGATTGATCATGATTGTTGTTTTTGGAAGAAAGCGGAAGCTTGTAAATATGTAATCATTACCCATGATCGTGTGTCACGCATATTTAGCTTTGAATCCGTTCTGGCCTAAAACGCAGCTCAATATCCTAAATTGATGAAGATTTTTCCAGATAATTCACATATAAGTAAAATTTAACTATCTTTGCCAACCCTGATTAAATCATGAAGTGTGTACTAAAAAAGATAGAAGAGCTTAGTGGAAAGAGTACATCCATCTATTCTGTATTAATAGAGGATTATGAACAAACGCTTTTCGATATTTTTATTGAAGAAAACAAACATTTACATTTAAGTGAAATAAAAGACATCGTTCAACGTTTAAAAAAATAGGAACAAAAACCGGAGCTAGAGAACAATTTTTTAAATTACACGAAGGAAATCAAGGTGGTGGAATAAAACCTGTACGTGCCTTGCAACAAGACAGCAAACTGACTAAAGAAAATTATTTATTACGAGAACTTTTAAAACAGATAACAGAAAGAATAAAAGAAAAGGATATCCGATTTTCAGAAGATGGAAACGATTTTGAAGGAGACTTCGCATTTAATCTGAACATTGATCAATAACAAAACTGCATATAAATGCGGCATAAAAGGATTTAGAAATTATGACAAATAAAAAAAGAAAAAGCAGTGTTGGAGAAATATTAGCATCCATAACTCCGAAAGAAGCAAGGCGAATAGAGAACCGTATGCTTATTGCCTCTAAAATTGACGAAGTAATGAGAACCAAAGGTTGGGGAAAAAAAGACCTAATGCACGCTGTGGGAAAAACCAACCCTTCTGAAATTACTCGTTGGCTTAGCGGAACGCATAATTTTACAATAGACACTCTGACCGATTTGTGTTTTGTATTAGACGTTGATTTACTAAATCTAGAAGAAAAGCAAGAAACAGTAATCCAAAGATATAATTTTACTGTCAGCGTCAAATCCGAAATAATAAACAACTGTAATGTAAATGCTATGGCAAATAGCCAACTTTATTTTGAAAAAACAGCTACTTTAAGCAACTAAACAGTTTTATCCATGGACAAAAATATCTCTTTTGCTGTTACTGGCATCGAGCTTTTGGATTACGCTATTACAACCCCTAAACAAGCGATTGCCGCCGGGACTCCTTATAGATTCGATTTAAATATTGAACATCGTTTCAATATAGAGCAGAAACGTGTTTTTGTGGTTGTAACAGTCCGTGTTCACGCCGATGGTATCGAATCAGAGTTGGTATCAGCAAAAGTCAGCTGTATTTATAATATTGTTAATCTCGAAAATTTTGTAGAGGGGAAAAAGGTAACATTCCCACCCGATTTTATTTTCAAATTAAATTCAATTTCTCTTTCAACTGTGCGGGGTGTTTTGTTTACACTGTTCAGAGGAACTTTTCTGCATAATGTTATTTTACCTGTCCTTGATCCGAAAGCGTTTATTTCTGAAAATCATCAATCCAAACCGCGGGCCGATGCCAAGTACAACTAGTAACCGGGATCAGTCTATATCACCTATCATATTATCCAGCAGATCTTCCACGTATTCCCTGCTTTCATCCCAATCCGCTCTCCAGCCGCCTTCGAATTCCTCATCATCGGATTTGTAGATGGTTTCTCCGTCGCGGTTTTCTATGACATAATAATGATTGACATCATCATCGTCGTATTTCGCCACATAATACAAAATGATCTCGGCCTCGTATTCCGTATCCACCAGTTTCCAGAACTTGCTATGGTCTTTAACAAGCATTTCGCGGGTGTTAATGCAGCCCATGATTTGCCAGCGAGTGTCCCCATACATCAGCGGCACATAAACTTTCGCCCCTTTTTCCAGTAATTTTTCAGGATCACGGCGGGAAATACGCTGCAGGTATTCGTCGTAGACATCGTGGGCTTGTTTATTGTACTTGTAATAAGTCACCTTACCGTCGTATTCCAGGAATTCCACATCGCTGACAGGAATGGTCTTCCTCAGACCGTATGAATTTTCGTATTCAATGGCAGTTGAGGTAACATCCAGAACTGTAATGTATTCACCATTCCTACCGATGATCTTGAGGTAATCAAAATTGGATTGTGCAGACAATAAGATCGGGGATAGGCATAAAAAGCAGAAAATCAACGTCTTATTCATAATTTGAGGTTTTTAGTTTGTCGTAAATATACAGAATTTTAAGCAAGGAACTCCCGTTTTTGCTATATTTGTTCATGCTTTTTTCAGAACTCATAAAACAACGCCGGAGTGTACGCAGTTATAAGAACCAGCCGTTTGGCCGAGGCTACCGTGACACTCGGGTTTAATAAATTTACGCGTGAGGCACCTGTATTGATCGTTGTGATAAGGGAAAGGGCCAACCTGTTTTCAGCCCTTGGCGGCTGGATGCAACACAAAGAATTCTCGGTCTACGATGTTGGCATAGCAGTAAGTCATTTTTGTCTGCAGGCGGCAGAATTGGGTCTGGGAACATGCATCATTGGGTTGTTTGACCAAAAAAAAATCAAGAAACTGCTTCAAATAGAAACTAAAAAGGAAGTTGCCCTTGTCCTGTCACTGGGATACACGGATGCCCCCGTACGAGAGAAAAAACGCAAGCCCCTGGAAGAAATAAGCCGCTGGTATTAAATAAAAATATTTCATCTTTCCGTTTTCGTCTGCATCGTCCCGAAACCGTCAAACCAAAAGTACCGGGACTGGACGGTATATTTACTGCAGGGCTGTCGGAGAAAATGCGTTTTCCGAAAGGTCCGTACCCATTTGAAGGCGGTCTACAAACATCTCGGAAACCCTTTTGTTCTGTACATTTTCCATGATCATCCGGTGAGCGAAATACGTCTTTCCGGTCTGTTCTTTATAGTCCGTAATGTGTTGGATCCGGTGTAAGTTCCCGGAAAAATCATAGTATTCAACTTTGTGGCACAAATAATTCTGCTGATCAATGTAGCTGACAGTTTTACTGTACCCGCTCGCCTTTTGGATATCCTTGTTAATACCTGTCGTTTCTATTTTCCAACAGGGCTGGCCATTATATTCTACCGTTCCCAGTATTGAATAATTGAAATCCGCCTGATTTGGCTTACTCATGTCGGCATTGGTAAATTCAGACCCCATAAAGCTTTTGCCTTTTTCCGAGCTGATTATACGGCGGACTTTTTTAAGTGCAGGCATAAAGATCCACATATCATCATCTTTTTCCTGGTGATCATAGATCAGTAATGAGGTCCCTTTTACACCGGCCGGTGCAGTAAAACGTATCAAGGTTTTGCTCACATCCCCAAATTTCCCGGAACTCACAGTGATCTGCCGTACCCTTTCATTTCCCTTGCTGTCACGTATAAAAACGGTCATATCCATTTCCATTGGCCCGATATCGGTAACATCCGTGGATTTCTTGCTGATCTGGGCTGCTGTTTGTCCGAATACCGGCAACGAACATGACAACAGCATTAAGCTGGCAGTCAGCAATGACAATTTTATTTTAATTAGTTTCATACATAGATATTTTATTGGGTTTATTTAAAAATTTCGGTTTGAATAAGTAACACAAAGCAGGGACAAGTACCAGACCGCTAACAAGGCAAAGGATAAGTGATATGATGATCAGAAAAGCAAAAGACTGTATGAGCGGAAAAGCCGACAGGAAAAGGACGGCAAATCCCAACATAACAGCACATGCGTTGATAATGATCCCCCTTCCAATCGTCCTAAGGGTGGAGGTGATGCTTCCGGCATAATCATTCCCGGAAGCAAGCTCCCATTTTATCCTCCAAAGGACATGAATGGTAAAATCCACTCCCAGTCCTATAGAAATTGAGGAAAGCAGGGCGGTTACGATATTCAGCTCAATACCCATCCAACCCATTAACCCAAATGTGCACAGTACTGCAAAGACCAATGGCAGACTGCCGAGCATTCCTGCATGAATACTTTTAAAAATCAGGCTCAGTAATATGAGAATGGCCACAAAGGCTGCCAAAAGTGAATAATACTGTCCGCGTTCCACAGATTCACTGATGTCTTTGTCAGTAAGGCTGGTCCCTCCGATCACCGGGGTCAGTGAATCTTTTTGTGTAAGACTGTGGAGTTTGTCCTGGATTTGTCGTACCTGCGCTAGATTGTCCGCCTTGTACTGGATAGTCATGAGTGTTTTTGTATAATCGAAACTTACATACTGTTCCAGATCTGCCGGATCACCACTCATTGAATAAAGTTCCAGGTATTGGGCGATCGCCTGCCGGGAATCGGGAATGGCGTTATAACCTGACTCTGTGGAATCGTTCAGTGCTTTACTGATTTTCTTAACTATAGTCGCAAGAGAAGTCACTGTTCCCACGTTCGGCAACATTTTCAGTTCCTGCTCATACCTGTCCAGGCAATTTAACAATACAGGATCTGTCACATCCCCGTCAAACATTACATAGATCACTTTACTTCCCCCAAAATGGGAGTCTGTTATGTTTATTGCTTTATTGAAATCATGTTTTTCAGGCAAGACTTTATTTGAATCGGGTGCTATTTTCAGAAAGAACAATCCGGCCGAACTCAGTCCCAGAAAAAGTATAAAAACAATGATGACCAACCCCGGCTTTTTAGTGATCCAACGGGCAACATGGGTCACCATTGCAGTAATAAACCCATTTGTACCGTTTGATAATGCTTTACGGGCATTGCCTTTTTTCAACAACGACATTACAGCCGGGATGAACAACAAACTGATAAGCAGGGCAAAGGTTATCCCAATTGCAGTTACCACACCCATTTGTCGGGCGGGGATCAGCAGATGTGCTACCAGACCCAGTACTCCTACAATAGTAGTAAGCCCGCATAAGGCCACCGGCTTTATGAGATAATTCGTTGTTTTTTTGACAAGGGCGTTAACACTCAGATCCGGTTCGGCTGCATTGAGGTCCTGGTAACGTGCAATGAAATATACCCCGTAATTATTGGCTATGGCGATCATCATTATGGGGATAAGCACACCAATTAAACTAAGTTCCCACCCGAAAACCGGGATCAGTGCCAGACATATTACAATGGAAAAAAGCACTGCCGAGAATGGAAGAAGCACACTTCTGATCTCCCGGAACGTAACAAACAGAAAAATGAACATAACCAACAAACCTATAGGTAGCAGTACCATAATATCATGCCCGATCTTTTGATTGGATTCATCCCTTAGGTAAGGGGCTCCTGTAACATACACTTTTTCTTGGCCGGGAAATTTTGCCAACGTCGAATTGACAATTTCCATAAGCTGATCGTCAGGGATGGCTTTGTTTGAACTTAGCATGATAAGTGTATACCTGAAGTCGTCCGATACCACCACTTTATAAGCCATATCATTCCCTTTGAGAGCAGTACGCAACTCTTCCCGTTCCGAATCGTTTTGAGGGAGCTGCCCCAGCGCAGGGTCAACCACCATGCTTCCATCTTCGGAACGAATGTTTTTTGCCTGACATATTGAATAAACCCTTCCAAAATCGGGCATCTTAGCAAAGGCTTCACTTATCTCGCAGACCCTTTTGAGTGTTTTGTTATCCAGCACGTCCCGAATCTCAAGGACAATCAGGATCATTTCATCATTCCCGAATACTTCACTTATGATCCGGTTGTTTTGTTTTGACGGCATGGAATCGGGTATGTACGATTCCAGATCCGGGTTTATTCGGATCTGAAGAAGGGGAATAAGACTTGCGACAACCAGTAATACTGTTGTTATGATGATCCACCATCTGTATTTGATCACGAACAGGCCTTTTTTCATAGATCAAAAACTTACTTTTAGTTCAAGAAATGCCCCGTTCAATACGGTTGCCGAATAACCGAACAGAGTTCGGGAACCTCCTTTCATATAATTCGCGCCAATACAGGCAGACAGGGCATCTGAAATTTTCCAGGTCAAACGGGGTCTCAACAACCATTCATTTGATGTGAAATTGTAATAAGCAGTAAATTCCGCGTTAAGCACATCATAAGCAAATGATCTGGTTACAGTAAAAGAAACCGCGTGATTGGTCTTTTCCTGCTGATGAAAAACCTTACGGTTGAACGATCTGTTTTCAAACGTTATCATTTCATTTGTATACTGAACAATGGCCCCCGGATCGGGACTTTCCCCAGGAACCGGAATGATAAGTGGTTTGAAATCAAGGGTGTATTTTCCAATATATTGTGCTATAAGTGTAAACCCGCCAACATTGGTTTCCAGTCCGCCCACATAACTGAGGTCCGGATTTGGGATATACATTTCATTATCCGGATTATCTGTAATATTATAAGCCGCCTCGGCCCTGATGATCCAATTCCCTGCAGGCAGGGCCAGATCGGCGCCCCATGTGGTTTTACGATAGACTGCGGCAGCATTGGTTACCATGGGCTGACCGGAAGACCAATCAATTGAAGTCACGTTGAACCCATGATAAGGATCATACCCACGGAACCATGACACGGAACCTCCTGCCGCAGGAAAATCAAGATTCACCCGTACTGCAACAGTTCCGTTTGCCAGAATTCGTTGCGGAATCACCTTTTTGCCAAACCGGACATGATCACCCATGTCAAACAGATCAAACCGGTATTCGGACATTTTGTAAAACGGGATCCCGATCACTTCAATGTTTATTCCCGGAACAGGAAGGTAATTCAGTTTCAACATAAAATTGGAAAGCCTTTGATCAGCAGGATCCGAGGAAAGGAAAAAATAATCATCGGGCGTGATATTATTGGTTGGATTGAATCCATCCGACCGGCCCCAATTTACTATCTGGTTGCCCAGTAAAACATGGAGCTTTTCCTCTTTGTATCCTGCATAAAGCTCTTTGATCTGAAAGGCCAGCTCATTCTCATTAAAGAAAATTCCCGTTCTGAACCTGATATCAGATACAAACAGGGCCTTCCCCCTGGTCAGGGAAGTCTGGAGAGAGAATTCGGCAAAAGCCGAGGCCAGGTCGTAGACCGTCCCTCCTCCGAACACTGATCCTCTTCCGTAGCCGTTAATGTTGATCTGCGCACCATCCTTTATCTGAGCAAAAACATTTGTACAGGCCAAAATCACGGTAAGAAATATGACAACTCGTTTCATCCTTTCTTGTTTTATACAAAGAAAGAGATAACGAAAACTTATTCAGTCCGCAGTTTAAAAGAAGGACAACATCAACCGGTATACATTGTAAAAGGCGGACTAAGGACTATCAGACAGAAGAGAGACTGTCCCTGTATTCTACCGGAGTTTTACCAACTGTTTCTTTGAAGACCTTATAAAAAGAGGATTTGTTTGAAAACCCGCATTCGTAACCAATAGCTTCTATAGAATAGATGTTACCGGGATCTGCGAGCATTTTTTTTACGGCTTCCACGCGGTATGAATTGACAAGGTGGAAGAAACTCTTTCCAAGTCCAATATTCAGGACTTCTGTAAGCTGATGTTTGGGGACGTTCAGATCCGATGAAAGGATCTCCATACTCAGATTGGGGTTGAGGTATTCTTTATGCTTGTCAAAATAGTCAAGCACTTTTTCCCCGATGTCTTTTCTGTCCCGGTCGCTTAACAAAGGGTTTTTATATTGTCTGCTCTTTTTTGTTATAAGCAATTGTTCCGGGATGTTTTTTTGCAATAACCCGTAAAAACTTAACATATAAACCAAAACCAACAATGACGAGTAATTTAATATATGAGGCGCCATTGAATGATACCCTTTGATAATAAGGAAATATGACAGAATAAACTCCAGAATGCAATAGACCACATAAAATATGGTAACAGACATAAGCCATTTAATGTTTTCGTTCCTTTGAATATTTGAGGTCTCATTAAGAAGATTTGTTCGGTATTTGTGAATCAAGGTAATGCTCAACATACTGTAAATCAGCCATGAAACAAGGTTTATCAGAGCAAAAGACAACCTGAATAGGTAATTGTCATTGTAAACAAGATAATCTCCCAGGGAAAGCGGTTCTTGAATTATATATGCCAGGATCTCAAATATAACGAATGGTACAAGGTGAAAAAGCTGAACATATTTCAGGCGGAATCCTGCCGCTGTAAGTGATCTGACATACAAATACAATGCAGCATTGAACAATAAATGTGAACCTGATAATAAAGGTCTTTGAAATACCTGATAGTCTATGCCGCATGTTAAAAATTCGAGAGACAACAACATCATCCACGCCGATAAAACTTTATCAGATACTGTACGCTCTTTTTTTGCGAACATAAGTATTGCAGCAAAAAGTGCCTGACAAAAACCTATCCAGACAAGGACATTCATATATTCCATAAAAACAAAATTACTAAATTTCGGCATGAATCGTATATTTGTAATAACCTTAAGATGAATTACTCCGGAAACGGAATTGATGTTTTATTTAAATGAAAAGTAAATGAGATCCAGAGAACATTACCTGACCCTGCTGAAAAGTCACATAAAAAACCCCAAAATGATCGCCCACAGCCTGGCTTCCGAGGCAGTCATGAAGGCCCTTGCCTGCAGGTTTGGGGAAAATGAAGATGTGTGGGGTCTGGCAGGGCTGTTGCACGATATTGACGTGGAGATAACCGGGGCCGATCCGTTACGACACGGGCCCGAAGGAGCCACTATGCTACAGCAGGAAGACCTGCCCGCAGAGGTGTTGGATGCCATCGCCATGCACAACGAAAAGGCTACGGGAGAAAAGAAACGCACCACGCTGTTCCAGCATGCCCTGGCTGCAGGTGAAACCATAACCGGGTTGATATTTGCCGTTGCACTTGTTTATCCCGATAAAAAGATCTCCAGTGTGAAGACAAAGTCGGTAACCAAGCGCATGAAAGAAAAAATATTCGCAGCTTCCGTCAACCGGGAAGCCATCTTGGAATGCGATGCCATAGGGATTCCGCTCAATGAGTTTGCACAGCTTGCCCTGGATGCCCTCTCCCCCATAGAGGAAGAACTGGGTTTTTAATATATCAGAAGTGTCAGCAGCAAGATCCCGAAAACCGGCCGGATCCGCGAACGCCGGGAAGTTGTATTGTCATAAGACACCGTTTCAAGGGACCCGGCAACTCTTAATAATAGATTGGGCATATGCGTTGTCAGCGAGTACACCACAACCTCGTCTATTGTGTATGGCTTGGTTGATGCGTATCGGTGTCCTCCGTGTGGACTATCATCTTGTATTGCGTGGAGGCGCTGACTGGTCTGCCGGTTCTCATTGCACTTTTATTAATGGATAAAAATTAATAGGGATATAAGCAAGAGCTTTTCATTGTTGATTCTACCACGATCCAATTTTTTAACAGCCTGATATTTAAAGGCGTTGGGGGTGACCCCAAAGGGCTTTGCCTTTTGTACCCACAAGGGCAAATAATTTTTTGCTTTTTCAAAGCTAGACACAGGTCGTAGAACTGCGCCAGCGGGTGATTCTCAGGCCAGTAACCGGCCCAAATCTCAAAAGTTTTTATTCAACCATTTAACAATTTCTTCCCAACTTTCAACAGGGATCTGAGCATGGGTAGTGTTTTTCATGACTAAAAATTCCTTCTTGTTGCCATGAATAACATTATAGAACTCTTTCACTTTATCCGCAGCAAATAATTCATCTTTATCACCAATACCTACCAACACTGGAATATTCAGGTTTATTGGAAGCCTGAGTTGTTTCACGTCCAGCATTGTCACAAAACGAAGCGTATACCTATAATTGTACAAGGGATCTTTCGACACAATCATGCCGTCTCTATTATATTCAATAACTTGATAAGACGGACGGAAAATTGAACTTGAAAGAATTTTAGCTTTTTGAAAAAATGTTGGCGGTTTTGCCTGACTTTTCTTGCTTTCATAAGCCCCGGAGAGTAATATTAATCCTGAAATATCATTTGGAACTGCATTGGTTGCACATATCGCAGAAGCAACTCCCAAGCTATGTCCCAAAAAAATCACTTTTGAATACCCTAACCCTTTAATAAATTTTACTGACTCGGCTAAATCAGCAATCCATCTTTCTTTATTTGGGCTATCACCCCGGTTTCCGTCCGATAAGCCATGTCCTCTGTAATCCAAACCAAATGTCGTATATCCACCTGCCGATATTATTTTACCGACCATATTATAGGCTCCACTGTGTGCAGTAAAACCATGAAAGATCAAAACAGCAATATCTTTTTTTGATGGTATAATAGTGTCAGCGTTCCATTTCCGCAAAAAAAGAATTTGTCCATCTGTTGTAGTAAACTGATTATGTGCTCCTTTGAAGTTATGTCTCAAATCAGCAGCTTCTTCAGGCGAAATCCCGACATGATTTGTCTTTGATTTATTTGGTAAAAACGCCAATATCAACCCACAAATAAATATTACTACAAACAAGAAAATAATAGTGTGCAGGACTTTTTTAAATATTTTCTTCATATCAATGCTTTTAGTTTAACTGCTTATCCCTTTTGGTCAAGTTGATTTTGTAATGTCATTATATGTAACAGGAGCTGTATCTGCAGCTTGTTGAATTAAGCGATAAAAGGACTTTCCCCATATAATATAACAAGAATGATCTCCGGAGTTAGCAATAGTGTTAAGTGTCTTATTTCAAAACACTCCACTTGAATTACGGTTGAACTTTTGGGCTTTCCCAATCCACTGCTCGGTTGCCCTCTCTTATGAGCCTTATATCAGATTTCTGAGCGTCAGAAGTTCAGACTTACTAATGGCTTCTTTCAGATTTGCAGTCGCCTTGGGCGCCATTGCCAATCGTTTTTCCTATCAACCCGGCACATGCAGGAACTTGCATCATGACTGTTTAATACCATGCCCAACGTACAAAAAATTCGCAGGTCATTGATTGACCGGAGAGAACAAAAAAAAGTGTTCTTTGACATATTGAAAATGGAAATTATGAATATCTTTGTGGATGATAATGTAAAAGATAGCATTATGAGACGACCGGAAATAGTACAACAAATAAAAAATACGCTTAGGCAGATAAACCCTGACGCTAAAGCCATACTATACGGCAGCGAAGCGCGCGGGGATGCTCGTCGTGATAGCGATATTGATTTGCTGATATTGGTGGACAAATATAAAATATCGGTAGAAGAAGAAAAAGAAATTATCGGTCGGTTAAGCGATTTGTCATTGGAAACAGGCGTTATAATAAGCTCCATCATTCTTCCTAAGACGAAATGGGAAAATCGCCCGTTCAAAACACCTTTTTATCTGAACGTAATGAACGAAGGAATTGTGTTATGAGAGAAGAGCTAACGGAGGAAATTAAAACCGCACTTGTGGCGTACCGCTTGGAACGGGCAAAAGACACTGTACAGGAAGCAGTGGATATGCTCGAAAAAGATCATTACAATGCAGCTGTAAACCGCTTATATTATGCCTGTTATTATGCAGTATCTGCATTACTTGTAAAAAATAACATTCAGGCGCATACACATTCCGGTGTAAAGCAAATGTTTGGAATGAGCTTTATTATAAACGGTAAACTTCCACGAACTTATAACATAACTTATACGGAGCTTTTTGACAAGCGACACAGCGGCGATTATGATGACTTTTTATCTTTCGACCGGGAAACGGTAGAAAGACTACTTCCCGAAACACAATTATTCATTGAAGCTATTGAAAAAATAATCCTGCAATAACTCCCTACTCATATTGAATTCTGAGTTTTTCAATATAATGTACCTAAAAGTCCTGTCGCTCCGTCATTATCAGCTCGACGGTGCGAGCGTCCGGCATATTGCCCGGCAACTCTTTATAATAGATGGGCATACTTGTTGAGCAAGGCCGGGTTGCGGTAATTATTTTTTAAGTTTTACGACCAGGAAACGGAAGATTTCGCTGTCTTTGTTGAAAGGCCGGTGCGGAATGTCTTTAGGACTGTCTATCAGCATGTCCTTGACCACTTTTTGGGTTTCATCTCCAATTTCAATATATCCTTCGCCTTCCAGGATGTAGAAAAAAACATCAATGGGAGTCGTATGCAATTTCAGTCCTTCGCCTTTACCCAGTGCAATATGGACTACCTGTACGGCATCTGTATTGAAGATAATTCGGGCATCCACGCCGTGCGGGTTTTGAGAAGTTTCAAAATCTTTGTAAGAAGAGATTTTCATAAGTCATAGTCTTGTTTGTACAAAGATAAAAATAAAGATTTTTAGCGAACTGTGAATAACATGTTGAAAAAATTCAGTAGATTTGCTTTCGTTCAGAAATCCTTTCTTATGAGCATTCCGGATAAACGTCTTGTTTATGTCACGTTATTGGGAGGACTGCTGGGAATTTCCGGCGGTCTGCTTTTATTATTGGCATCCCCGACATTACAGGTCATTTTGCTCTCCATCATGTTCATTGTGGGAGGGGAAGCCTGTTTCATCGTGTGGGGTATTGACAAAGCGAATGGTTGTGAAACCGGCCGGAGACCGATAAAGATCCTGTTTTACCTGGGCCTGGTTGCCGTACTGGCAGCAGTGGCTATCCTTTTTTTTCGGCAATATCTGGAAATGTATGTAAATCAGATACTTGCATTTGGTCTGATCATGTGTCTTATACTGCAATGGTACAACATCGGAAAGATCTATTTTACAACAAAAAAAGTGTTTGCCCTTGTTTTGCTGATCCTGTCCATTGCACTACTGGTCTTGGCTATACCGTTTGCCGTGTACGCTCCGTTTTTCTTTGAAACCCGTTCCCTGTTGCTGGCCTTATTGTGTTTTGCTTATGCATTGTTGGTTTTTCTGAGTTTCTCCATGACGTTGAAAGTAGTCAACACGTATTCAAAATAATCCCAATATTTATTAAACCATTTCCGTTGATTGAAGTCTAATTTCCAATCAACTTTTTTCTTTTTTAACAGGAAAGTTATGTCAAAACGTACCAGATGGATTGTAGGCGCCCTGACTTTATTGGTGCTGGGCTTTATTATATTTTTCCCTTCACTCAAAAGAATATTGAGTGGAGAAAACGCGGGGCCTGTTCCCGGACAGCGTTCGGGACAACAGGTACTATCTGTAAATGCAGAAGTACTCAAACCCTATGTCATGTCCGACCACACCGTGACTACTGGAGATATTCTTCCGGCCGAAGAAGTGAACCTGACCTTTGAAACTTCCGGGAAAGTGGTGGCCATTTATTTTACAGAAGGAGCTTATGTTAACAAAGGCACTGTTCTGGCAAAGATCAACGATGCCCCTCTTCAGGCACAACTGAAAAAACTGGAAACCCAGGTGAAACTGGCACAGGACAGGGTATACCGCCAGCAAACCTTACTGGAAAGGGATGCCGTCAGCCAGGAAGCCTACCAGGCCGTATTGACCGAGTACAATAAACTGCAGGCCGACATTGAACTGGTGAAAGCTCAGATAGCACAAACCGAATTACGTGCTCCTTTTGACGGTGTGATAGGGCTCCGGCAACTTAGTGAAGGTGCTTTTGCCTCTCCCGGCACACAAATAGCCACATTGGCGAAAGTCTCGGACCTGAAGATCGAATTTTCCGTCCCCGAAACTTATTCACGCGACATTCACAAAGGAACGCCCATTGAATTCACACTGACAGATGACCAGGGGCGCGACAAAACTTACCAGGCCAACGTGTACGCCGTTGAATCGGGCATCAATCGTGCCACGCGGACTTTAACGGTGCGGGCATTGTATCACAACCCCGGTGACCAACTCATTCCGGGAAGGTACGTCTCGGTAAAGATCATGAAAGACGAGATCCCCAATGCCATTTCCGTTCCATCGGAGGCTATCATCCCCGAAATGGGGAAAAACCTGGTTTACATATACAAAAACGGAAAAGTACAGCCGGTGACTATGGATGCGGGAATACGCACAGCAAACAGGGTACAGGCTCTTAGCGGCGTGAAGGAGGGGGACACCCTTATTATATCGGGAGTCATGCAATTGCGCAGCGGGTTGGATGTGATCATTGACAGGATCGTGGAAAGAGAGGACGCTTTATGAACATTTCCGAGTTAAGTATTAAGAGACCCGTTCTGGCAACAGTTGTGGTTCTGGTGATCACTCTGTTCGGTCTGATAGGGTTTACATTTTTGGGAACCCGGGAATTTCCCAGCGTGGACCGCCCCATCATTACCGTCAATGTGAGTTATCCGGGAGCCAATGCCGATGTGATCATGAACCAGATCACCGAACCCCTGGAACAAAACATCAATGGCATTCCCGGGATCCGTTCCCTAAGCAGTGTCAGCAGCCAGGGAAGTTCGCGCATTACCATAGAATTTGAATTGAGCGTAGACCTGGAAACAGCCGCAAACGATGTACGGGACAAAGTTTCCCGGGCACAGCGTTTTTTGCCACGTGACTGTGACCCGCCAACCGTGTCCAAAGCAGATGCCGATGCCACGCCCATCATGCAGATAGGGGTTCGCAGCGACAAGCGGTCCCTGATGGAAGTAAGCAATATAGCCGAATTGACAGTAAAAGAACAATTGCAGACCATCCAGGATGTAAGCGGCGTGTCTATCTGGGGAGAAAAACGTTATTCCATGCGCCTGTGGCTGGATCCGGTAAAAATGGCCGGTTACGGGGTAACTCCCATGGATGTTAAAAATGCAGTGGACCGGGAAAATGTAGAATTGCCCTCCGGAAGGGTGGAAGGGGATAAAATTGAGCTGTCCATCCGCACCCTGGGGCTGATGACAACTCCGTACGAATTTAACAACCTGATCATCAAACAGGACCGTGGCCGTATTGTGCGTTTTCAGGATGTGGGAAGGGCCGAGTTGGGGCCTGAGGACACCCGGAGCGCCTTGCGTAAGGATGGGGTGCCCATGGTGGTGGTGGTGATAATACCGCAGCCCGGAGCCAACCACATAATGATAGCCGATGAGGCGATTGACCGTGTGGAACAAATGAAGAAAGACCTTCCGGAAGATGTTTCCGTAGAGGTTATGTACGACAACACCGAATACATTCGGGCTTCAATTAAGGAAGTACGCAATACCATCTTCATTGCCTTTTTCCTGGTCGTATTCATCATTTTCGTTTTCCTCAGGGACTGGAGGGTTACACTGGTACCTGTAGTGGTCATTCCCGTTTCTTTGGTTGGGGCGTTTTTTGTCATGTATCTGGCTGGTTTTTCCATAAACGTACTTTCCATGCTGGCCGTTGTTCTGTCCGTTGGGCTTGTGGTAGATGATGCCATAGTGGTTACAGAGAACATATATATTCGCATTGAACGGGGCATTTCACCCCGGAAAGCTGGTATTGAAGGGTCCAGGGAAATTTTCTTTGCCGTGATTTCCACTACCATAACCCTGATAGCCGTATTCCTGCCCATCATATTTATGGAGGGTATGACAGGCCGTCTGTTCCAGGAATTCAGCATAGTGATAGCTGGTGCCGTGGCCTTTTCTTCACTGGTGGCCCTGACCTTTACCCCCATGCTGGCCACCAAGATCCTCAAGAAAAGGGATAAAAAAAGCTGGCTGTATGCAAAAACGGAACCTTTCTTCAGTGGTATGATCAGCGGGTATACGCGTTGGCTTAAGTCTTTTTTGAATGTAAAATGGATAGCCATTCCGGTGGTGCTTGTCCTGCTGGGTATCATTGCATGGTTCTGGATGACCATTCCTTCCGAGTTGTCTCCCCTGGAAGACCGTTCGCAGCTTACCGTGCGTGTTACCGGCCAGGAGGGAAGCACGTTTGAGTATATCCGTGATTTTACGGATCATATTGCCGATATTTCCGATTCCGTGGCGTATGAAAACCGGGCGCTGGTTTCCCGATCCTGGACAGGGGGTGGTTTCATAAACGTGTTACTTCCCGATATCAAGGAACGTGAGCGAAGCCAGATGGAAATTGCCGAGGCCATGACGCAACGCATCATGAGCGAGACGCAGGCGCGTGTTTTTGTGCAGCAGACATCCACCTTTGGAGGCCGGCGCGGAGGCATGCCCGTACAATACGTTTTGCAGGCGCCCACCATTGAGAAATTGCAGGAGGTGATCCCCCGGTTTATGGAACAGGTGGATCGAAGCCCTGTCCTGAGGATGGCCGATGTGAACCTGAAATTCACCAAACCCGAAACACGGATCGTCATTGACCGTGACAAAGCCAATACCATGGGAGTTACCACCCGGAATATCGCACAGACCCTGCAATATGCCCTGAGCGGGCAGCGGATGGGGTATTTTTACATGAACGGGAAACAATACCAGATATTGGGAGAAATCAACCGCCAGCAACGCAATACGCCTGCCGATCTGAAATCAATATTCATTCGCAACGATAAGGGAGAAATGATCCAGCTGGACAACCTGGTTACCCTGTATGAGGACGTAGCCCCGCCACAATTGTACCGTTACAACCGGTTTGTCTCGGCCACCATTTCTTCCGGATTAAACCAGGGATATACCATAGGCGACGGGCTGGAAGAAATGGATAAAATTGCTGCCGGAGTGCTGGACGACAGTTTCCGGACAGCCCTGGCCGGGGAATCCAAAGAGTTCCGGGAGAGCGCCTCAAGCCTTGTTTTTGCTATGGTATTGGCCCTCGTGCTGATCTTTTTGGTGTTATCGGCCCAGTTCGAAAGTTTCAAAGACCCGCTAATTATCATGTTTACAGTGCCATTGGCTTTAGCCGGAGGACTGGCCCTGATGAGATGGACAGGTCAGACCATGAACATTTTCAGCCAGATAGGATTAATCATGCTTATTGGCCTGGTAGCCAAAAACGGGATTCTGATAGTGGAATTTGCCAATCAGAAACAGGCTGCCGGCATGATGAAAATGGAATCTATAACGGCTGCGGCAGCACAACGGTTACGTCCTGTACTGATGACGAGTATATCCACCATACTGGGACTCTTACCACTGGTCTTTGCCTCCGGGGAAGGAGCCAACGGCCGGATCGCCATGGGTGTTGCCGTAGTGGGCGGGTTGGTCTTCTCTACACTTATGACTTTATTCATTGTCCCGGCCATGTATGGTTTTATTGCGACAGACAGAAGTAAAAAGAACAACCAGGAGGATCTCCAATGAAAAGATATATACATAAGTTCATGATTGTTAGGCTCATGATAGTCCTGGCCGTGGCGGTTCCCGGAACTGCCATCGCGGCCATGGGCCTGCAGGATCCCCCGGGGAAGGGGCTTTCTTATCCTGTCACGCTGGAAGCCTGCATTGAGACAGGATTACAGAATAATTTTTCGGTCCGGATCATGCGAAATCTGGAACAGCAGGCGGCAAACAATGCCACCCGCGGGAATGCCGGCCAGCTGCCTACCGTCAACCTGAACGCTTCCTACGGAGGCAATTATTATCAAAACAATTACCTGTACCCGGACGGGGAACGCAGCACTGCTTCCTCGCTCAACACCAACCTGCAGGCTGGTGTAGATGTGAACTGGACGCTTTTTGACGGGTTCGGCATACAGGCAAATTATCAAAAACTTCAGGAGCTCAGGATACAGGGAGAGCTGGACATGCGGCTGATACTGGAAGATTTTGTGGCTTCGGTGGCCTCTGAATATTATTACCTGATCCGGCAACAGATACGTCAGGATAATTTGCGTCAAAGCGTTGCCCTGTCCAGGGAACGGTTGCGAATAGTACAGGAAAGTTACCAGATAGGGGCTTCTTCCGGGCTGGACTACCAGCAGGCCCAGGTAGACTATAACGCCGACACTTCCGATTACCTGGCACAGGTGGAACTGGTCAGTAAATCCATCATAAACCTGAACAAGCTGATGGCCCTGGAGGATATTGAACGCAAGACCATACCCGCAGATACCTCCATTGCATTGAATTGTGACCTGGATAAAGCGCAATTGTGGCAAAACACACTGAAAAACAACACCTCATTGCTGCAAACCTTAAGTGACCAGACAATATCAGAACTGGATTACAAAAAGGCCAGAAGCAGGAATTACCCCTACCTGAGGCTAAATGCAGGTTACGGTTACCGGAATTACTGGTATGGGAACGGCACCTATGACCGGAACAACCAGTTTGGCCCCACATTTGGAGCATCTATGGGAATTGCCCTGTACGATGCCGGAAACCGTCGAAGGGAACAGGCCAATGCACGGCTTAGTATAGATAACAGCAGGTTGCGCTTGGAACAAATAGAAAATACACTGCAGGCCGACCTGGCCAGTCTGTGGATGGCATATGATAATAACTTGCAGTTATGGGAGATTGAAAAGAGCAATTTGAAAGTGGCCCGGAGCAATTTTGAAATTGCCATGGAACGTTACCGGTTGCGTGAGCTCTCCGGCATAGAGTTGCGGGAAGCACAATTGAGCCTGCTCAAATCGGAAGAACGCCTGTCCACCGTTGAGTACAACATAAAGATCTGTGAAATATCATTGCTTTTACTTAGTGGAGACATTCTTACCTGCGAATTGTAATTTATATGAAAAATCTATTAAAGATATCTTTTATATTACTGTTGACTTTCTGCACCATGACAAAAAACAATCCTTTACTTCAAATATCCGATACTATTTACCAGGCTCCTCCTTTTGACCGTATAGAACTTAAGGATTACAAACCGGCCTTGATCCGGGCCATTGATATTGCCAAAAACCGGGTAGATTCCATAACGGCAAACCCTGAGCCGCCCACTTTTACCAATACAATAGAAGCCCTGGAATATGCCGGAGAAGAGGTTTCCAGGGTGGCCATGATCTTTTACAACCTGAACGAAGCGCATACTTCCGATAAAATGCAGCAGCTGGCACAGGAGCTGTCTCCGATGTATACGGAATACCAATTGTATGTATCCCTGAATCCAGCTTTGTTTGAACGGGTAAAAGAAGTGTACAGGGACCGAACTGCCATGGAGCTGACACAGGAACAGGCCCGCTTGCTGGAAGAAACGTACAAGGGTTTTGTACGTAACGGGGCCAATCTGTCACAGGAAGACAAAAAAACATACGGAGCCATACAGGAACAACTTTCCCTGGCTTCCCTGAAATTTTCCAGCAACGTCCTGGCGGCCACAAATACATATAGCCTTCATCTTACCCTTGAAGAAGACCTGGCTGGCCTTCCTGTGTATATGAAGGAAATGGGTAAAGAAGCCGCAGCGGCTCAGAAAAAGGACGGATGGGTCTATACGCTGGATTATCCCAGTTACGGCGGGTTTATGAAATTCAGTACCCGCAGGGACCTTCGGGAACAAATGTGGAAAGCTTATAATTCGCGTTGCCTGGATGAAAACGGGAACCAGGACCTGATCCGCGAAGTTGTTTCTTTGCGTCTGCAGTCTGCCAAACTGTTGGGATATGATAAGTATTCGGATTATGCACTGGAACAGCGCATGGCCAAAAATCCCAAAACTGTGAACGGTTTTTTGCAGGACCTGATGGAAAAAACCCTGCCCCACGCCCGCCGGGAAGTGGCGGAAATACAGCAATATGCACGCTCTCAGGGATTTAACGGGTTGTTGATGCCCTGGGATTTTTCGTATTGGTCTGAAAAATACAGGGAAGAAAAATTTGATCTGAGCGAGGAAATGCTGAAACCGTATTTTTCACTGGACAAGGTACAGGGAGCCGTTTTCTCGCTCGCCGGAACGTTATACGGATTGCAATTCAAACCCGCACATGAAGTCCCGGTCTATCATCCCGATGTAAAAGTCTTTGAAGTAACCGGGGAAGACGGACAGTTCATGGCCCTGCTTTATGTAGATTATTATCCGCGTGAAAGTAAACATTCCGGTGCCTGGATGACTTCCTACCGCGAACAATACAAACATAACGGGAATGAATACCGTCCGCTGGTTTCGCTTGTAACCAATTTTACCAAACCTACGGCTACAACTCCGTCCCTGCTTACGTTCAACGAAGTGACAACACTCTTTCACGAATTCGGTCACTGCCTGCACGGAATGCTGGCAGAGGGCTCCTATGCCTCACTCACCGGGACAAGCGTGGCCCGTGATTTTGTAGAACTACCTTCCCAGATACTGGAAAACTGGGCTTACGAACCTGAATTTTTGAAGACATTTGCCGTACATTACCAAACCGGTGAAGCCATACCGCAGGAAATGATAAACAAGATAGTGGCTTCCAAAAACTACCTGGCCGGGTTCGGACAGGTAAGACAATTGCAATACGGCATTCTGGACATGGCATGGCACGATTCGGACCAGGTCCCTTCCATGGACATTCCTAAATTTGAAGAAACGACACTGGGCGGATCCATCATATTGCCTGCCATCCCGGGTACTGCATTTTCAACGGCTTTTTCCCATATTTTTGCCGGAGGGTACAGTGCCGGTTATTATTCCTACAAATGGGCCGAAGTTCTGGAAGCGGATGCTTTTGCCCTGTTTAAAGAAACCGGGATATTCAACCGTGAAACAGCCGGTAAATTCCGGGAACACATTCTTTCCCGGGGCAATATTGAAGATGCCGATGTGTTGTACCGTAAATTCCGTGGACGCGATCCCGAGCCCGATGCCTTGATGCAGAAGTTATTTCCCGGCCAGCGGAGCACTGTTTCTCCCTAAAGGATGATAACACCCCATGTGACCGCCATCATAATGATGCCAAAACGGAAACTGTCCCCCAGACTGTATTGATTTGAAGTATAGAGCAACGTTTGCATGGTCTTGGACTGAAAGAAAAGCACTTAAAAGCATGGCCCCTGTAAGCATTATATATATAATCCAGAACGGAGTTTCCGGTGTGATCCCCATAGAGCTGAACAATTTACCGGTCATGATCCAGGGCAATCCGGAAGCATACAGTCCCGCTCCCTGGGTTTAGGCTCCGGCCGAGAATAACATAAGGTGCCAGGGGATCAGACTCCATAGGGTCCAGAATTTAAAAATCAATTTCAGTAAGCAGGGACAATCCGTGGTAATGCAGCCCCGGTTCATCCCTGTTCACAAAAGGCATGGCAACAGCTTTTATACACACGGAGCGGGCATCAAAAGCGGTGGAAAATGAAGTTGAATCTTGTTGGGGATACCTTGTTTTATCAAAAGAAACACCGGCAGCTCCCAGGAACCAGTACAAACGGGTGCGGAACTGGATCCCCATCATTTCCGGGGGAGCCATGAGCTGAACGACCATGGGCCTTTCGTACGGGACCCCTTCGGGAGTGTTCATAACACGGATACCCCGGGGTTCTCCGGACAAACTGTCTTTAAAGTATTGCCCCCATACAGGCAAAACAAACAGAGAACAAATAAAAAAGAAGAGGGTTTTTTCCACAACTATTCCCATACCAGGGAGAGTTGCAGGCTGCCTGTATATACGCCGCCTGGATTGGTCGCGTAATCGGCTATGCCTATGGTGCCTCCCAGGTATACGGTCTTAGGATTGTTTTTTAAATTATATAATGGGGTAGTGGGCCAATACGTGATGTTGTAGATCTCCCGGGTATAACCGCCTCCTTCCCGGGTAAGTATAACGGACCCCGGAACAGCAATATGAGTTACATCAGGATTTCCTTTTCCGGCACCGTACAAATAAATTTCTGCGGGATGAAAGACAGAACTCTTAAGCTCAACGGATCCCGTTGCGGTACGGCTAAGATTCCCGTTATTTACATTTAATGAGACGGTTCCCCACCAACCGGTTACAGCTACTTTGCCAAAATTGAAATTTTTGATCACATCCGCACCCAGCTGTGCTTTGGCAGAAGTAGCTGTCAGCAAAAGCAATAGAGCAAAGAGGGATAATTTCAATTTCATACAGAGAACACTATGGTTGAATTTCAGGGAAGCTCCAGTTGTGCGGAAGCATACGTTTCCGGTTTGACATCAGACTGGGCGTTGTAAGTGATCAGTAATTTCCCGGAACTGAGATCAGTACCGGGTTGCTGATTGAGTTCCATACGGAATCTGCGGACGGAATTGGGTGTGTAAACGGCTATACCGTTGACTATGCCTACAACGGTTTCGGTACCTTCCGGAGATACATGCGTCACAGTCAGATCCCCGTAAACGGACATGTTTCCGGATCGGTTAAAAGTCAATTGCAGCTGAGGGGCGGCTCCTTCTTCAGGTTCTTCCAGAACCAGGTCGGAAATATATACTTCTGTGGTAGGTTCTCCAACACGGATGATCACGGGGATGGTGATCCCGAATATGGGGATCAGCCGTACACTTACCGAAGTGGTGTCCCGGCTGGGATCTTCCTCGCCAAGGGCCACCTGGTTGGGAACGGCGCGAAAATATATGTGCGAGCGGTATTCACCCGGGTCCAGGCGTTCCCTTCCTACTACCTGCATGCGGACCGTTTGAGCTTCATTGGGAGCAAGGGTCACCGAACGGGGAAAGAAGCGCAGGTGTTTATCGGCAAAGAACTGACCGGGATCGGGTTCCGTAATTTCCTCAAAGGCACCCTCTTCGGTCATGCGGTATTGAATAAATGAGATGTTATAACGGGCCGTATCACGTCCTGTATTGGCCAGGTTGAGTTCCATTACCCTGCTTGAGCCGTCAAACACCACGCGGCGGGGTGTTACCAGCAGGTTCCCCTGTGCCAGGGCACGAGGGATCATGACACCGGAAAAAAGTACCAATGCCAGGAGAAAGACAATTTTTTTTGATTCAAACATGATCCGCAGTTTTAAAAGTATTATACCAATCAAACAAAGATAATAAAAAATTGTAAACTGCTAGTTATAGGCGAAGGTGATGGTGTAAGTTCCCGTATAGATGCCAACGGGGTTTTGTGACAGAGATTCCACGTGAAGCCTTGCCCCCACGTAAAAGGTAAGCTTGCCGTTCATGTCCAGTTTTGCCGAGTTGGAAGGCGTTGAAACCCAATCATTGACCAGCATCCGGTGCGTCGGGTTGGATGTGTTTGTCAATGTGGCGGGGCCCGGCAAGGTGATGGAAACGCTGCAATCCGGGTATCCCACTACTTCGTAAATGGCGGGAGAAGGACTGCCGCCTGCCGCCAGGTGTATGGCATTCCCGTCAGAGGTCCGGTCTATGCCGGATGTGGGAGCGATGACAATGGATCCCCCGCCTTCCCCGTCAATGAAGAACCGGCCGAAATTCAACGGGGCGGCTTCCGTGGCCGAAAGCACGTCTATCAACTCGGCAAAGGCCGTGCTGGTGACTTCAGGGTCCGGGTCAAGGGCAAAAGACTGAACCCGGGAAGATCCCAGAAAAGCCAGGGTAAGCAGAAGCGGTATCCAATGTTTAGGTTTCATAAAGTAAAGGTACGTGTTTTTTACCAGAAAACGCTTCCCCGGCGTACCGCAGGAAGCGTTTTGGTATTGTGTTTGGTTCCTAAATTTTATTGGTAGGCGAAAGTTACCGTGTACGTGCCACTGTAAACACCCACAGAGACTCCAGAAGCAGGAACTGTTAAGGTAGCTCCGACGTAAACGGTGGCATCACCCGTTGAACTCAATGTAAGTGTGGATGCCGATACAGAAAATGAGGATACATTCATAACATCCGAAGTGGACTCATGAGTGAGGTTTACAGATCCGTCGGCCGGGAGGCTTACAGAAACATTCTGACTTGCCAGACCGCTGATATCAAATGAAGCGGAACTGGGAGCTCCACCGCCAATAGTGGCAACGGTGTTTGTTGTGGTAACAGTCCCTGTAGCGGTCCCGTCAACGGTAATTGTTCCACCGCTTGTCCCGGCAATGAATTTCCCGAAATTCAACTGATCTACTTCCTCTGCGGAAAGAGCTTCCACCAGTTCGGCAGTTGCCGTGGCAGTAACAGGATCCGGATCCAAAGCATAGATGTTCAGGGAAAACCCGATGAACAGCAGGCTAAATATCAGGGGAAGTATAAGCTTTTTCATGATTGTGTTGTTAAAGTTCTTTTTTTAATTTTCCCCGGAACGCTCCATCCCATATGGAAGGAGCGACCGAGGAAATATATTTTTATGGAACTATATATTATTCGTAAGTAACAGTTACTGTAAATGAACCTGTATAAATATCAGAGGACTGTGTTTCGCCTACTGTCAAGTCAGCACCAACAGAGAAAGTCTCTTTTCCGGTTGCATCAAGGGTCCCGGTTGCATTGTGTAAAAAATTGTCTACTGTCATAGTCTCAGAAGTAACTGCTCCTGTCAGGGTTATACTATTATCAATTACTACCGTATAGCTAAGACTGGCTTCTCCTACAACTGTAAATTGGGCGGCTTGAGGAGTGCGCGATGCAGTAATAGTAACAAGCAAAGCGTCTTCATTTGTGGCGGATCTAGCTCCGGCAGGTGAAATTGTAACGGTGTTTTCAGCAGAAATGATATCACCGAATTCCAATGCCTCATCATTTTCAATAGTAAGAGGAGTAACGATTCGTGCACCTGCAGAAGCAGTTGCATTGTCTGTGTTTTGTCCGAAAGAAATTGTTGAGAAAGCGAAGATGGCTACAGAGAGAGTGAAAAATTTTAAGATTGTTGTTTTCATAATGAATATTTTAAATGTTTTTTAAACTAAAAATCAACTTCAGGATGCAAGTCGTTTTTCAAACGTGATGCAAAGATATGCTGCCCGTTGTTAACGAGAAAATGGTTTCAACACAAACAGGGATTTTATCTACGAACTGCCTTCTTTGTTCAACGAAAAGGTTGAAAAATCAGTCATAAGAAACCGTTACGGTAAAGGTTCCGGTGTACTGACCAAGCTCCTGGCCCCACCACATAGTGACCGTACCGCCCACATAAAACACGTCTTCACCCGCTGCTCCCAATTGCAGGTTGGTTGCCGAACTGGTCAGTTCAAGGTTAAGAGAGCTTGTGCCGCCCTGGTGATTAAGAGTGTGGATCCAGTCGGGGACCGTGATGTTTACAGATGCATAGGGGGTTCCCGTTACCCTGAATTTTCCGGCGGAAACGATACCCGTACTCGGCAAAAGAGAAGCGACACCCGATGCTGTGCGCTGTGGATTTTCCTCTGCCGTTACCGTAACGGTTCCGGTGCCCGGTCCGGGAGAGGCAAACCCAAATGAAAGGTTGGATTCTTTGGCAATGGATATAGGTATGATCACCTCTATCTCCAACTGTGCCGTCAGGGGAACATACTTTGTCTGGGATTGTCCGTACATTAGGGAAAACCCGCTCAAAAAGAGCATAGACAATAGAAATCTGTGTTTTGCGGAGCTTCTCATTCGTTTACAAAGGTACATAAAAATATTTTTTACATTTGTACCCATGGTTAAAATACTGATCATAGAAGATGACGCCGCATTCAACGTCCTGCTGAAAACCTGGCTGGCCAAAAGCGGATTCCGGGCGGACGGCGTGCTTTCTGCCGGAGAAGCCATGAAGGCCGTACAGGCACAGGTCTACGACATAGTCCTTTGTGACCTCCGCCTGCCCGATACAGACGGCATGACACTTTTAAAATGGATCCGGGAAACTTCGCCCGATAGTGCCGTGTTTATCATGACAGGGTATGCCGATATCCAGACCGCCGTGCAGGCCATTCGCCTGGGAGCGGCCGATTACCTGGAAAAACCCGTGGACCCTGTTATCCTTAAAGAGAAAATTGACGAGGTGCTTCGCAGGAAGGACCGGCCGCACGAACGTATACCTTTTATTAAAGGAGAAAGTCCCGCGTCCCAGAAGCTTTACGATTACATGATGCTGGTGGCTCCCACTCTCCTGTCGGTGCTTATAGCCGGAGAGAGCGGCACAGGGAAGGAATACGTAGCCAATCACATCCACCAGAACAGTACCCGCCGCGACGGTCCGTTCGTGGCACTGGACTGCGGGGCGATTCCGCGGGATCTGGCCTCGAGCGAATTGTTCGGGCACCTGAAGGGATCCTTCACCTCGGCAATAAACGACAAGAAAGGGGCCTTTGAAATGGCCGACGGCGGTACGTTGTTCCTGGACGAGATTGGGAACCTTTCGCCCGACGTGCAGATGCAATTGCTGCGAGCCCTGCAGGAAGGGGTGATCAAACCGGTGGGAAGCTCCCGGATCATAGAAGTGAACATCCGGATTATTACAGCCACCAACGTGGACTTGAAGCAGATGATAGAACAGGGCAAATTCCGCGAAGACCTGTATCACCGGATCAACGAATTCCAGCTCACCATCCCGCGTCTGCAGGAAAGGGGCCTGGATATCCTACTGTTTGCCAAGCATTTCCTGGAATACGCCAACCGCCAGATGAACAAGCAGATCAAAGGATTTTCCCCGGATGCCGAACAATTGATGTTATCCTATCAATGGAGGGGAAATTTGCGGGAACTTTTAAATATGGTAAAACGGACGGTGTTATTGTCCGAAGGGCCTCTGGTAACGGTAGATGACCTGCCCGAAGAAATCCGCCAGGTACCTTCCTCAGGACACGGGCAGGATACCCAATCGCTGAAAGAACAACACGAACGTCAGATGATCCTGGAGGCGCTGGCACGAACCCGCAACAACCGCACCCGTGCGGCACGGTTGTTGGGCATCGACCGCAAAACCTTATACAATAAAATGAAGCTTTATCACCTGGAGTAGCTCCCGGGCTTTTTCGATAACGCTTTGAACCCGTTCCGGATCCTCTTTCCCTGACCGTTCCAGGACCTCCAGATCATTTACCAGGGGGGATCGCAATTGCCTGAACATGGGCAACATTTTGTGAACTACGGACGAGATCCTGGCAAAATCTTTCTTTTCCAGGCATTCCAGCATAGTATCCAGGCTTTCAACGGCAGTGGTGTGAAATACACGTAAAACCTGAGTTACGGCCTCCAGGTCGCCGTCTACCATCTGCCCAATTTCCGCCAGTGAAAAACCATCGTAGGGTACGGCGGGGATGACGGGTGCCAGGATATGATTGAGCTGGGCTTTTACAAATGGTTTTTCCAGGTGCCCGGTGAATCCCTTTTCAATGAAATGACGGGAATCGTAAAGGCTGTTGGCCGTTACCGCTATCACGGGTGTTTGATAGAGGTTACGGACCTTTTCCAATAAATGGAATCCGTCCCCTTCCGGCATCTGGATGTCTGTCAGGACTACATCTACGAGAATGTTTTGCAGGATCTTCAGGGCTTCTCCTGTGCCCGGAGCTGTGGCAACCAGGTGCCCGGTAAGTTTTAGCATTTCCGAAGACAGGGCCAATTGTGCGGGGTCATCATCCACAACAAGTACCCGCAACGGATTGCCGGACGGTTTTTCTGAAATTTGTGATGCGGGCAACGGAATATCTTCTGCCTGTTTGTCTGTCAGTTCCACCGGAATGGAAATACAAAACGTAGAACCTGAATCTTTGTTCCCTGACAGAGTAATATTTCCCTTGAACAGTTCTACGGTACGCTTTACAATGGAAAGGCCCAGCCCCACGCCTTCTTTTTCCGGGGTGCGGGGCGTTTCTGCCCTTGTGAATTCTTCAAATATCTGCGTTCTTGCCCGGGGAGAAATGCCTGTCCCGGTATCGTATACGGAAAAGAACAAGACGGAACCGTCCAGGGAAACAAACAGGTCCACATGTCCTTTGTCGGTGAACTTAACAGCATTGGACAGCATGTTCATGACTATTTGCCGGAGACGCAGCGGGTCGGTGATAATGCACTGTGAGGCAGGTATTTCGGTGCGCAGGTTCAGCGATACGCCTTTTTTGTTGGCCGTGGGTGTAAAGACCGCAATGGCCTCCCGGAACAGGCGCGTGACCGGGGTCACGACGGGATTGAGCTGTGTTTTCTGCGCTTCCAGCCGGTAATACTCCAGCAGGTTGGCCAGCAGTTCCATAACGTGTTCTGCCGAGTGGGTCATGGGGTCCAGGTATTCTTGCAGTTTTTGCCCGGTCCCTTTCTCAGAGGGGCTTTTGAGCAGGTCCAGGTACCCGACTATGGCACTCAGCGGGGCTTTGATGTCGTGCGTGACGGTCAACAGCAGTTTTTCCCGGCTTTTCATTAAAGACTCGGCACGGTTCCGCGCAACTTCCAGGTCTCTGCGGTATTTACGGCTTTTGTTCAGATCGGCAAAAATGAACAACACCGAGACCAGTATGATGAACAGGGAGACCCCTCCCAGAAGGGAAAGCGAATCCCCGGCCTGTTTGAGCGAGGCGCGCCGTGTTTCCAGGGATGTCAGGGTGCTTTGGAACCACTCCTGGTTCAGTTCTTCCAGTAGCTTATTAATCTGAATATTCAGTGCCCGGTCGGTGTCAATGAGCTGTTCCAGCTGGGCCGAGATGGCTTTCAGCTGGCGTTGCCTTTCGGCTTCCACATCGTCCAGAACTTTCATGACCGCCTGCACGACCGTATCGCGGCTGGGCGTTCTTTGCGCCACGGGTTGCGGGGTGCCGGGGATGACACGCACCAGGGAATCGGTAATGGTCCTTCGGATCTGTTTGATCTCTGTAATGCTGTCCTGCATGCGGGAAGGACTAACGGCGTTGCCCAGGCGTTCAAAGAAAGTCAGGCGGGGCCTCTGTACGGCGGTGGTAATGGTGTCGTAAATGATCTCCTCACGGATGACTACCGGAGGATTGGGGCGGGAAACCACTTCGGTCAATTTTGGAGTTTCAGCAACGACCGGAAGTTGCGGCAATGCACGGGTTACCTTTTGTTCCACTTCCCGGTTGCTGCGACGGCTGAGTTCCCGCTGCTGCCTGGCTATATCCTGTATGTTTACATCCCTGTATACAAGTAAACTGTCAATTTCCATCAGGATTTCCTGCTGGCGAGGCAGGGTGGTCCCCTTTCCCAGTGAGTCCAGCATTATATCTACGTTGTCCAGGGCATTACGGTAGAGGTCGTAATTTTCTGCTTTGGGATCCTGGATAAAACGGGTGCCCAGCCATTCGGCTTCGTACAAAAGAGAAATGGTATTGCTGATAAGAAGGCTTCGCTCCAGGATCTCTTCACGACGGTCTTCACTCTGGAAAAGAAAAGGATATACGCGTTTGTACACGTACCATCCGGTGCTTACGGCAAGGGCCACAAGCAATAAATAGCTGAAGACGATCTTCAGGCGAAATCCCGTATCCGGTTTCATAGGACTAAGGTATAAAGAAATTCCCGGCGGTACAAAATCCTTATCTTTTAGTAATATTGGGGAAATATTCCCCGGTGCGAGACCTCAAATTCCCCAAAAAGGGGAATAAGGAATCAGTCTTTGAAAAGATGTTGCTTAATTTTAGTGTTGATATTCAGGGGATTATTTTTTTGTATGCTTTTTTTGCCTCAGATATACAGTTTTTTTGAATTGGGGAATTTTTTGGAACGCTTTTTGACTTAAATAACAGTGACGAACACTGTGAGCGCGCTGAATTTTTTCATGCAAACAGAAGATCCATTGGTCGCGCCACGCAATAAAGAGGGATACTGACAGGCGACAGTATCCCTCTTTGCCTATAGAAAGCTTATTTAAACATTCCGTCAGGTCAAATCTCCCAGTCGGTTCCGTCTTTGGTGTCTTTTATTTGAACACCCAGCCCGGACAGCTTGTCACGAATCCTGTCGGATTCTTCCCAATTCTTTTGGGTCCTGGCCTGTTTCCTGAAATCCAGGATCATTTCAATAAGGCTTTCTACCAAAGGAAGCCGGTTTTGGTCATTTTCTTCCTGCAAACCAAGTATCTCATCCACCACCTGATCATAGATACGTTCCAGTCGTTCGATATCTTCCGGGGATACCGCCTTTTTATTATCGGCCGTGGTATGGATCCAGGAGACCAGGTCAAATAGTGCTGCAAGGGCCACGGGGGTGTTCAGATCGTCACATAAGGCCGCGTAGATCTTTTCTTCGGTTTCCTGTAAAAATTCGGAAGGAGATTCTTTTTCTGAAGAAACCAGTTTTTGGATCACGTTCCGGCCCCGAAGAAGCCGCTGCAAGCCTTTTTCTGCGGCCAGCAGGGCATCGTTGCTGAAATCCAGGTGTCCACGGTAATGTGCCTGGAGGATGAAAAAGCGGATGGTCATGGGTTGGAAGGGCTGCGACAATAGTGGATGGGTCCCTTCAAAAAGCTGTTCCAGGGTAATGAAGTTGCCCAGTGATTTGCCCATTTTCTGACCGTTAATAGTGATCAAATTATTGTGCATCCAGTACCTGACACTGTTCTCTCCGCGCGTTACCGTATTCTGGGCCAGTTCACATTCGTGATGGGGGAACAGCAGGTCCATGCCGCCGCCGTGAATATCAAAAACCTGTCCCAGGTACTTGGAGCTCATTACCGAGCATTCCAGGTGCCATCCGGGAAAGCCTTCGCTCCAGGGAGAAGGCCAGTGCATGATATGCTCCGGAGAAGCTTTTTTCCATAGGGCAAAATCAAACGGGGACCGTTTATCGTTCTGACCGTCCAGGGTCCGTGTGTTGGCCTGAAGGTCTTCCAGCACGCGTCGGGACAGGATCCCGTAATGGTGCTGACGGTTGTATTTTTCTACGTCAAAATAAACGGATCCGTTTTTTTCGTATGCCATCCCGGCATTCAGTATTTGTTGGATCATGGCAATCTGC
Source organism: Bacteroidales bacterium (assembly GCA_011620605.1). Classification (GTDB taxonomy): domain Bacteria; phylum Bacteroidota; class Bacteroidia; order Bacteroidales; family UBA932; genus DMER64. Next base: position 479,590 of record WOYW01000016.1, read on the forward strand.
TCGGTAATGTGGCCGGAAGCCCTGGGTTCAATACTGGGCGGCCTGGTATTAAGAGCTGCCATGGCCCGGTGGTAACGGATGGTGTAATATTGCACAACTTCCATGGGTTCCAGTTCCTCCAGACGTGCCTTTTTGGCGATCTTGTCTTCTCCCGTGTCGGAATCGTTTTCCAGGTGTCCCACATCGGTAATATTACGGACATAACGGACTTTGTATCCGATATTTCCAAGCAGTCGTACAAAGACATCATATACCACACCGGGACGGGCATGTCCAAGGTGCGGATCCCCGTACACCGTAGGACCGCAGACGTAAAGACCCACATGATCCGGAATAAGAGGTTGAAATTTTTCCTTTTCCCTGGTCAGGGTGTTATAAATAAAAAGATCTCTTGGCATGATGGTACATTTGCTTTTTCCTGTGTCTGCAAATGTACGTATTTTTTCAGCCCGATACCACCTCCTTTAGTGTCTGTGCCATGATTTCCTGGATATAACGCGCCTGCCCATCCTTTTCATAGGTTTTGGTCCTGATCTTCCCGGTGATCAGAAGTCTCTTACCCTTTTTTACGCTTTCAAAGGGGGCAATGTCTTTTCCTTCCCAGGCCACTATGCGGTGCCACGTAGTCTCTTCTTTCAGCTCTCCTGAAGCAGTCTTAACTACTTCACCTGTGGCCAGGTTAAAATTCATGACCTTACGTCCTTCATCGGATTGCCCGATCCTGGGATCTGCACCTACACGTCCCATCAATTCCACTTTGTTTACAGATTGTTCCATAACGTTTTATTTTAAGGTTATATGGAACGAACTTACTACAACGGCGGGAAAAAAAGATTCCGGAAACTAAAAAACTGAAATTGTCCTGTGAAGTTTTTTAATTTGCCGGGTTTTCTTCGTAAAAACAACGATCATTTCAGGTATTTGTCCAGAAATTCAAAGAAAATACGGTTCCACAGGATGTTATTCTGGGGTTTTAGGATCCAGTGGTTCTCATCGGGAAACAAAACCATTTTAGCCGGGACTCCATTCAATTTTGCGGCATTGAAAGCAGCCATGGCCTGGTCTACGGGGACTCGATAATCCAGTTCTCCGTGTGTGATCAGGATGGGTTTGTTCCAGTACTGAACCCGTTTGTGGGGTGACTGGGCGTAATGCCTGACAGCGGCGGGGTTGGTATCCCAGGGAGCGCCTCCGTTGTCCCAATAGGGGAACCATATCTCCTCAGTTTCCATGTACATGTGTTCGGTATTGAAGATGCCGGCATGGGCAATGAAGGCGGCAAAACGTTCACTGTGATTGCCGGCCAGGTAAAAGACGGAATATCCTCCGTAACTGGCACCAACAGCAGCAATGCGTTTGCCGTCCACAAAGGGTTCCCGTCTCATATGATCTACGGCACTCAGGTAATCCTGCATGTTTTGTCCGGCATAATCCCCGCTGATCTGTTCGGTCCACTCCTGTCCGAAAGCGGTGGTGCCCCTGCGGTTGGGAAGGATCACTATGTAGCCGTTGGCGGCTATGAGCTGGTGGCACCAGCGGTAAGACCATCCCTGGGACAGGGTGGATTGCGGACCTCCGGCGCAAAACAATACGGCCGGGTATTTCTTTTCGGGATCAAAGTGAGGCGGATATATCACCCAGGTAAGCATTTTCTTGTTATCGGTCGTGGTTATCCACCGTTCTTCCACCTGACCCATGGTCAGCCGGTCCAGCAAATGTTTGTTTTCAAAGGAAAGCTGCGTGTATGTGCCCGATACGGGATCTATGGAAACCAACTCGGCAGGCATGGACATGGAGACATACGTTCCTATGAGTTGCTGTCCTTCGGCAGGACTGCCCGTCAGTTGAACCGGGCCGCAATTGTACCAGCCGGATGTGATCTGGCGAATCTTTCCGGTTTCAAGATCCAGGGCGAACACGTGTGTAATTCCCTCGGCACAGGAAGTAAAGAAAAGGCCTTTGCTGTCCTGCATCCAGGTGACGCTTTCCACATTGTAACGGAACCTGGCCGTAAGGTCTTTGACCGAGCCGTCCCCGAACGAATGCAACATCAGGCGGTTTTTGTCGGCTTCGTATCCGTCGCGTTCCATACTGTTCCAGACCAGGTATTTTCCGCATGGGGAAAACCGGGGGGCCGTATCATATCCTTTGTTGTCCCGGCTCAGGTTGACTTCCTGTCCGGTTTCCAGATCATGCAGGTAAATGTCTGTATTGGTGGAAACGGCGTATTCCACTCCGGTAAGTTTTCGGCATGAATAGGCAATTCTTTTCCCGTCGGGGCTCCAGGCCAATTCCCCTATGTCCCCGAAAGGAAGGGTAGGCAGTTCGTAGGGCAACCCTTCCAGCAGGTCGGTTTCCCCTGACAGGGTCTTGCCGTCAAAGTCCGCCACAAAAGCATGGGGGATCTCTTCTACAAAACAGTCCCAGTGACGGTACATCAGATCGTCTATGACTCGTCCGGTAGCTTTATCCAGGGCGGGATCAATGTCTGTGGGTTTTACAGCTGATTTTACGGCTGAGGTAAAGAGGACCCTGTTTCCGGCCGGAGAGAGGCTGAATTCCATGATCTGTCTTTCCGTTCCATCTATCTGTCTGCGACGTGAACCGTCATCCTGCATAACCCACAATTTCCCTTCCGTCAGGAAAAGGATGCGATTGTTATCCAGCCAGCGGGCATTGGATTCGCTTTTTGAGGTGTTGGTAATGGGCAGATTGTTGCTCCCATCAATATTCATAACGAACAATTCCCTGTTTCGTTTGTTTTGTTCAATAGAAGTATAAGTGACTCCGTATACGATCTTTGTTCCGTCAGGCGAGATCTGAGGATCCGAAACACGGCCGAAATGATTTAAAATCCCGGCATCCAGGAGATCGTTTTCCGTTATATCTGTATATTTTCCGATAACCGGGACTTTGTCACCGGCATTTTCCCTACAGCCGGGATGGATCAGGGCACTGCTAAGCATCATGATGATCAGAATTGTCTTGTTCATAACATTAAGAGTTATTGGTAAGAAATGGTCACGGTAAGGTCTGAATCATTTGTATAATTCCCGCCGGGTTGGCTGGCGTTGATATTCAGCGTTCCACCTACTTTTATCTCAATGATCCCGGTACTGCCAAGGTTGCCGCTTGAGGGCAGAAACTGAAAATTATTTACCGTCATGGTGTTTCCCAGCTCGTTTGTTAACGTGATCTGTGAAGGGTAACTCCCGGCCGCAATTTCAAAACACTGGTTAATAGCCCCGGATAGCTGAAAACGCGCTGCAGTACTGTTCCCCAGGAGGTAAAAATTCCCGGAAAGACTGGAAACGCTACCATCCGAGGGATTAAGAATAACGGATCCCCCGGTAGGTTGGCTTGTAATATCTCCGAAATGCAAATCACTCAGTTTTTCTATCCGCATTTCAACTCCCAGAGTGATGGATGCTTCTGCGTCCATAGAAGAAGTAGTCTGAGCCATTGTAAAATGAGAAAACCCGGCCAGGAAAGCGGAAAAGAGAAACAATTTTAACATTTTCATATTCAATAGCATGCTCTGTTTAATACAATATTACGAATAATGTCACAAATATCAAACCATGATTGTATCGTACAAAATTAAGGAATTAATTGTAAGTTTGCGCTAAATAAAAGAAAACAGCAATGAAACGTATCGTTACCTTATTATTCGTGTTTGCTGCCATTACAGCACAGGCACAGAGCGTTAAACTGGAGTTTAAACCCGTTATGGGAGCGGAATATCCCATATCCATGGAGATCAACCAAACTACAACAATTCGCGTTCCCATGATGGGAGACATGACCACAGAATCTAACCAGATATTGAGCGCTGTGGTTTCACTGGCAGAAAAAACCGAAAAAGGCTACCTGGTGGAAGCCCGCCTGACCCGGATGACCGTCAAGGCCACCGGACAAGGGCAATCCCAGGTGTTTGACTCTGAAGGGGAAGATATTATGAGCGAGGCTATAAGGACTATGCTTAACAAGCCATTCCGAATGATCGTGTCCCCGCAGGGAGAGATCGTGGAACAAATGCCCGTGGAGGACACCTTGTTTAACGCAGTTGACGAGACTCTGGCCACACAATATGCACGCCGCCGCCGCGAGACGGCCCTGCAGCAGATCAAGTCCATATTCAGCGAAAATACCATAAAAAGTGTTGTACAAGCCGGACTGACCAAGTTCCCGGATCAGGAAATGAAAATACCCGCTGTATGGACCGAAGAAGAAAACAGTGCGGAATTGGGGGCTATCATTACCGTGCAGAATCGTTTGCAGGAATTGACCGGTAACCGGGCCATCCTGGAGGCAAAATCCATTATTATGCCCGATCCGAATGCCGAAAAATCCGATGCGGCCCAACGGATGGAAAACATCTCCGGGAACGGAGAAGCCAAAATTGTGATAGACGCTGATACTGGCTGGGTAATTGAAAATACCGGTTCGCAGTCTTTGAAAGGAGACCTTGTAATGGAACAGGGAGGTCAGAGCCAGACGATGGCCGTGACCATGGAAATCAGTACTAAGGTCACTTCTGTTCGCCAGTAGTTCTGGGTTATCCTTATGATGGTCCTGTCAGCTATATAGGGGGCACATCCTGTTCGTTAATAGGAGATCAACGACCACAGGACAGGGTCTGTGAGTAATTCAGAAATGGTGTATTCTTCCCCGTCGACCAGGACTTTGTTCTTTATTAAGCGGATGCCGTGACTGTAATCCACATACGTATTTATATGACCATCATAAACAGGTTGGATAGGCGTTCCGTCCGGTCTGTGCCATCCGTAAATGATAACGTGATGTGTCCTTTCAGGATGGGGAGGGACACGTGTTATAACAACGTCTTTTTTGGTGCCGGCCACCAATATTCCCGGTTTTTTCCCTGCGGCCTTTAATTGGGCAAAGATCACCTGTGAATGGTCAAAAAAGAGATCGGGATTCAGGTTCCTTTCTCCCCGGGGAATGTAATTGAAAGGTTCGGGAGTGACCTGTGAATGCTCGTATATGATATCAACGATCTTTGGAGTGGGCAGCGAGCAATCCAGCGAGTGGGCGATCTTTTCCGCTGTCATAGGAGTCAACGGTACAATAAAGGGAACACCACCGCTCAAAACGGCCAGGTAATGGGGTTTCACCCATAATGTCAACCGGTGCTTACGGCCTTGTGCATCTTTTTGAAAAGTTTTGATACGAATGAATCCTTTCATATAGTCCGGGACATTACCGGCCAGGATGTGTTTGGCCGTGAGGGTTTCTCGTTCTTGAAGTGACAATGTTCGGAATGCTTCATAAAAAGGGCAATCCCCGCGTGATACCTGAGTAAACAGGGAGACAGGGGAAATAAGGAGAAATCCTGCTAATAACAGAACTGTTTTATTGTGGGTGATGCTTTTCATGATCGGGTAAAATTTGGGTTGGATTTCGTTATTTGGAATAAATTATTTTACTTTGTTCGCTGCAAAGTTCGTTGAATTTTGCGTAAAAACTACATATTTATTAACTAATCACTGAATTATGGCAGTTAACATTGAAGAAAAAGTTAAGCAAATCATCGTGGACAAATTGGGTGCAGATGAGAATGAAGTAACCCCCACTGCTAACTTTACAAATGATTTGGGTGCGGATTCTTTGGATACCGTAGAATTGATTATGGAATTTGAAGAAGCTTTCGGCATCAACATCCCTGATGAGGCCGCTGAAAAGATCTCTACAGTAGGCGACGCAATCAAATACATAGAAGAAAACACTAAAGCCGAATAATTTTATTAACATGGAGCTCAGACGGGTAGTCATTACCGGAATTGGGACGATCAATTCCCTTGGTCATAATGTTCAGGAATATTTTGAAAACCTGGTGGCCGGGAAGTCCGGAGCCGGATGGATTACCCGTTTTGACGCTTCACTGTTCAAAACCCATTTTGCCTGCGAAATCAAAGATTACGATCCGGAAAAATTCGGTCTGGACAAACGGGATGTCCGCAGAAACGATCCTTTTACTCAATATGCCTTTATTGCAACAGAAGAAGCCGTAAAAGACAGTGGACTGGACCTGGATGCAATTGACAAAAACAAGGCAGGGGTTGTGGTTGGATCGGGGATCGGGGGAATAGAAACGCTGATAAAAGAAATGAAAGCGTTTTATGAAGGCGGGGAAGTTCCCCGTTTCAGTCCTTTCCTGGTTCCCATGATGATCCCCGACATTGCTTCAGGGATGATCTCTATGAGATACGGATTCCGCGGACCAAATTACGCTACGGTTTCTGCCTGTTCCACATCCAATCACGCCATGAGCGATGCCTTTACCCTCATTCGTATGGGTAAGGCCGATGTGATCATAACCGGGGGAAGCGAAGCACCTATCAACGTAGCCAGCATTGGAGGGTTCAATGCCTCCAAAGCCATTTCCACGAACAACGAAGAATACATGACCGCATCGCGTCCTTTTGACAGGACACGTGACGGTTTTGTTATGGGAGAAGGCGCCGGTATTCTCATATTCGAAGAATATGAACACGCACGTGCCAGAGGCGCCAAAATTTATGCCGAGATAGGGGGAACGGGAATGACAGCAGATGCCTATCACATAACGGCCCCGCATCCTGACGGAGACGGTGCCCGAAGGGTTATGGAAGAAGCCATCCGTGAATCGGGCCTGAAACCTGAAGATGTAGATTATATCAATCTGCATGGCACGGCTACACCGCTGGGAGATATTGTGGAAGTAAAGGCCATAAAGGATCTTTTTGGGGATCACGCCTATAAGATGAATATGAGTTCCACAAAATCCATGGCGGGACATGCGCTGGGTGCTACCGGTGCCATAGAAATTCTGGCCTGCATCTGTGCCATGGAACGGGATATTATACCTCCTACGATTAATTTCAAAGAGGAAGATCCGGCTATCGACTACAAATTGAATTTCACATTCAACGAGTCACAGCAGCGAAAAGTGCGGGTTGCCCTTTCCAACACTTTCGGTTTTGGAGGGCATAATTCCAGCCTGCTGATCAAAAAAATCTGAAAATGAATTTCCGCAAAGCGGATAAAGATCCTAAGGACAGGGAGTTGAGACAAGCTCTGTACGATTGCTTCGGCTTTTATCCAAAAGATCTGGAACTTTATAAAAAAGCACTGACTCACCGTTCTGCCGTTTCGCGGGACGTAGATTCCAATGAAAGATTGGAATTCCTGGGAGATGCCATTTTAGGGGCTGTTGTGGGGGAAGCCGTGTACCTGCGTTACCCGTCGGGAGATGAGGGTTATCTGACACAAATGCGTTCCCGGATCGTGAGCCGCGATTCCCTGAACCGGATAGCAGAACACACCGAATTGCGCCAATGGATGGATGTAAAAGGCAACGAGTCCCATTTTCGCAATATCGGGGGCAATATGCTTGAAGCATTCGCCGGAGCGATCTTCTTGGATATCGGGTTTAAAAAATGCAAGAAAGTATTGCTGGATTATTTGCTTTCGCAAGTGGACTGGCAGGAGCTGGAATGTACCGAAACGGATTATAAATCACGTATTGTGGAACGATTCCAGAAAAAAGGCAAGCAGATCTCTTTCCGTGTCCATACGCTTCCGCAGGAAACCTGGAAGCCGGCCACGTTCCAGGCCGAGGTGATGGCAGACGGGACTGTTCTGGGAACCGGCCGGGGATATTCCAAAAAAGATGCCGAGCAGGAGGCCTCGCGCAAGGCATGGATGCGTGAATTCAATCGCGGAACGGATCCTCAGTGATCTCCCTTTAGTCTCTTTCTTCGTTTTTCTTTTTCCAGGTATGTATCCCAGGCAACCGACCCGCCTTTGAGGTTGTAGATCACTTGGTACCCGTTTTTCAGCAGGAGCGCCGCCACATCTTTCACTTTACCGATACGGCAATATATATATAAGGTATCCGAGGCAGAGAGTTGATTGCGGACGTCTTCCAGAAAAAAAATATCTGTGGGTTGAATATTAACGGCTCCGGGAATGTGTTTGAATTGGTAGTCCTGTGCGTCCCGCAAATCAAGAACCTGTGCCCGTGGATCTTCCGTGATCATTTGCAGGAAATCTGCGGGTTTTATGTGATAAACCTGTGATGCCAGCGGCAGAACAGAAATAATCAGCAATAAGGCAAAGAGAAAGCTTCTCATTTGTGACCTCGGAGGGGCTCGAACCCTCGACCCAATGATTAAGAGTCATTTGCTCTACCAACTGAGCTACGAAGTCTTAATAAATAACCGGAAGGGGTGCAAAGGTAATGTTTTTTTCTTATTGTAGCAATACGGCATACGTTATGCGTACGTGGGGGGGCCTGTCGGAAAGGTTCCCGCACAGGACAGTATTGCGGTATGTGAAATTGTCTACATAATAGGTGCTGCTGTTGGAAGTAGAAGATGTTACAGAATAGACAGGCATGATCCACAAGTTGTCTTTTGCATCCAGGGTGTCGCTTTTTAATACTTTCTGCAGGTACGAGGTGATCTCAAAAGAGTAATGCCAGTGCGAACGGTTCATGGACCCGCCCGCCTTTTGATTGTATATATCCACGACCGGGCTGTAATAAAGGAGTGAGTCGTTGGACATGAGTTTGCACGGATACAACATATTAGGAGCGTTGTCGGCCATGGTATAATCGCCGTCGGTCGGGATCTTTACGGGCATGATCAACTCGGCACGGGAGATCAGGATCCTTTCGGGATCAACGGGAGGTGATTGTGCCTGGCCCCAGGCTTTGATATCGGATACAAGGGCAGTTACGTCCAGGCAGGGTTTAACACCAGCAAGGCCCTCATAGTAAAGGGTTTCTGCAGGTTGTTCATTGGCAAGGCCTGAAGATTCATGAGAGGCTATGTTATAGTAGGTGCCGTAAACGTTAAAGTAATAGGTGAGCAGGCTGTCACCGCCGCCCGATTTGTAATTCAGGTAAATGCTGGCGTCGGCAATATTCATGTAATTGATCCTGCCGCCTTTTTGGGAAGCACTGTATTTTTCGGTTGTAAAGAACAAGCCTTTGTATTTTGCCGTAAAAGCTTCCGTACTGTCCCGTTCAACGGAATCTGCCTGGAGCAGTTCGTAGGCAAAAGATTCTTTGAAATCAATCCGCAGGGTGTCGCCTCCCATGTATATAAGTCCCGGTTTGCTTACCGGGAGGGGGTCTATGTATTCTTCCGAAAAGGAATCAGGGTATATCTGCAGATGGTCCAGGTCTTTGATCAGTCTGTATACGTATACATTCTGGGGCATGTAACGGTCGTCTTCCTGAAAGACCGTAAAACCGCTCATAGGAATGTTTACAAACATATTGTCCACCACGGGATCTTCCCCGTATTCTTCCTGATATGAATAAGGAGCAAACTGGACAAGACCCGAGGAAGTCGTGTTCCCAAAGACAGGGGAATTAACGGATCCAAATTCAAGGTATGAGGGTACCGCCATATTCATGCTGTCGGCGACAGCCGTAAACATGGGAGCATCAAAGTCCTGTGTGTGAATGTAGATCACCTGGTTGGACGGTATGAACCCCGAACCCATACGGTTATCCACCGGGATACAGGAAGTTAGGGTGAAAAAGAAAATGGCAGAAAGAAAGATGCTACGGGCCCTGATCGTCATTTGGTTTCTAAAATTTTGTCGTAAAAACGGTTGTAATCCGTGATATATGTGCTTTCAGGGTCTTGCGGATCTATGAACGGGAGAACGGGAAGTCCCAGGCTTTCAGCATAGTCGGTTAGCGAAGTGTCAACATCCGGGTTGGCCAGAACAACGCCATCGGCATACTGAATGGCTGTCTTTGCCAGGTTCACGGCGTTGGGTTCCGCCAGAAATTCCACGTCCTTGGGTTTTATGCCGCCTGTAAGAACCTTGGAACGCATATTCTCGTTAAAAGTTTCAGTGGTCAGATCGTTGTATAAAGACAGAACCACTTTGGCGTTTGTGAAGAGCGGGTCGTTGCGGTAAACTTTTTTTAGGTACAGGGGCAACAGGTGGCTGAGCCATCCGTGACAATGTACCAGGGTAGGCTTCCAGCGCAGTTTCTTCACGGTTTCCAAGACTCCCCGAGCAAAAAATATGCCCCGTTCATCATTGTCGGCAAAAAACCTTTCTTTTTCGTCTCTGTATATGAATTTTCTCTGGAAATAATCTTCGTTGTCAATGAAATAGACTTGCATCCTGGCAGCTGAGATAGAAGCTACCTTTATGATAAGGGGACGGTCTATATCTTTGATAATGATGTTCATCCCGGACAGGCGAATGACTTCGTGAAGCTGATTGCGACGTTCGTTTATGCTTCCGTATTTAGGCATGAAGGAACGGATCTCACCGCCGGCTTCCTGAATGGCCTGTGGTAAATGCCGTCCTATGTAAGACATATCTGTCTGCGGCAGAAACGGGAATATCTCCGAGCTCACATACAGGATCTTTTTTGCTTTGGACATAAGGCTTTTACCCAGTTAAAACATACAAAGATAGCAAAAATTCTTATACTTTCATTATCTTTGAATTTCGAAATTATGGCTCAGCAAGAGAAAAATATTATCAACCAGCAACTTGTTCAATCCTATTTATCTTCTGTCATTAGTATTGCCCTGGTACTTTTATTGATGGGGATCACAGGTCTGCTGGCTGTCAACGCCAAGACTGTGTCTGACTATTTCAAGGAACACATAGGGGTAACGGTGATCTTGTCCACGGATGCGAAAGACGCAGATTCTACCCTGATCGTCAAACAAATGCTGGCGCAGGAGTATATTAACCGGGCCGTTCACGATGCTTCTTTTGTTTCACGTGAACAGGGCGCGCAGGAAATGGCTGAGTTGCTGGGTTCCGGGTTCCTGGATATTTTTGAATACAATCCCCTGCCGGCTTCCGTTGAATTGAGACTCAACGCTCCTTATGTACATAATGACAGTATAGCGGTTCTGGAATCTCATCTGGCTAAATTCAGGCACATTGAAGAAGTGTCGTACCAGGCACCGCTGATCTCCCTGATAAATAGAAATCTGAGAAATATTGGTATGGTGCTTGGGGTGATCATACTGGTACTTTTAATTATATCTTTTGCGTTGATCCATAACACCATAAGACTCTCTGTGTATGCCCGCCGGTTTACCATATACACCATGAGGTTGGTGGGTGCTACCAAGCGGTTTATCCGCAAGCCTTTCATGCTCCAGGCCTTCATACAGGGCTTTATTGCATCGCTGATCGCCATTTTGTTGCTCATAGGGCTCCTGTACCTGTTGCAGCGCGAATTTCCGGGCATATTGATGCTCGTTTCACCGTATATGTTCCTGGCAGTGGCAGGAGCTATCCTGATTACCGGGATATTGTTATGCCGGATATCTACCTTTTTTGTCGTTAACAGTGTCGTGAAGCTCAAGGCTTCCGCCTTTTATTATTGATGTGCTCATGAAAAAAAACAAGGGAAATCAAAAAGTAACTGAAGCCGCATTCGCTATGCCTCTGAAGAATGTGTACCTGCTGTTGATCGGCCTGGCCGTCATCGCCCTGGGTTTTGTATTACTGGCCGGGGGCGGTTCCGACAATCCGCAGGTATTTCGGGAAGAGGCCATGTTCAGTTTTCGCAGGATGGTCTTAGCTCCCCTGCTTATATGCGGTGGCTTTGTTTTTGAGATCATAGCCATTATGAAGGTCAGGAAACAAAAAGAAGATGAACGGGTTTGAAGCATTGGTGCTGGGACTTGTTCAGGGGCTTACCGAATTTCTTCCGGTAAGCAGCAGCGGTCACCTGGTAATTGTTAAGAATCTTTTTGGAATAGAAACGACGGACGCCTCGTTCGAGATCATAGTGCATGTTGCGACCGTGTTAAGCACCGTGACGGTGTTATGGAAACCTTTGTGGAAAATGATACGGGATACTCTTGGTTTCAAAAGGACCGAGGCAACCGGCATGGCGCTCCGGATACTTTTTTCCACATTGCCTGTACTTGTTGTGGGATTGTTATTCAAAGACAGGATCGAGGCCCTCTTTACCGGCGGACTTTCTATTGTGGGCTGGATGTTGTTGCTAACAGCTGCACTATTGCTTTTGGCCCAGTGGCTTTCGGGGATCAGGCAAAAACAGGGGAGCACACATCCCATAGGATACCAGGATGCTTTTTTGATGGGGATTGCACAGGCTTTTGCCGTAATTCCGGGGTTGTCCCGATCGGGAGCGACTATTGCCACGGGATTATCCCTGGGAGGACACAAAGACAAAATCGCTCCTTTTTCATTTATGATGGTATTGATTCCCGTATTGGGAGAAACATTTTTGGAAATTCTTTCGGGGGGCTTTGCCCCGGCCGTGACAGGGATCCCTTTTCACGCGCTGCTTATAGGATTTGTGTCGGCGTTTGTTTCCGGGGCGCTGGCTTGTAAGTTTATGATAGCCATTGTCCGCAAGGTGAAATTTACATGGTTTGCTGTTTACTGTCTGCTGGTGGGACTGGCTTGTCTTATAGTGCCTTTGATATGAGCAAATATTACTTTACTGCCGATGTACACCTGGGATTGAAAAAAGGTGATCCCGCCGAAAGAGAACGGCGTTTCATCCGTTTTCTGGACAGCCTGGAAGAAGACACTGCCGGCCTTTTTCTGCTGGGAGACATCTTTGACTTCTGGTATGATTACAAATATGTGATCCCCAGGGGTTATACGCGGACTCTGGGTGCCCTGGCACGTGTTCGTGACCGGGGGATCCCTGTACATTTCTTTGTGGGAAATCACGACCTGTGGACATTCGGATACCTGGAAGAAGAATTGGGTATGCAGGTCCATCGCAGGGAGTTGTACATTCAATTGGAAGGAAAAAATTTTCTTTTGGGACACGGGCACCGAATGGGGCGTTATCCTTTAAAAATAAGATTTTTGCACGGTATGTTCCACAACCGCTTTTTACAAATCCTTTTTAGCGCACTTCATCCCAGGTGGGCTTTTGCCCTGGCCCACAAATGGTCCGTTCACAACAGGAACAATCATAAATCCTTACGTCGGTTTAGATGTCAGGAAGAACCGGTTTACAAATACGCCGCCGCCTGTGAACGACCGATGGATTATTGCATAACCGGACACCTGCATACTTCCGGGCGTTGCCGGTTGCCGAACGGTGGGGAGCTTATTGTGCTGGAGGACTGGCTGTCAGTTGCCCCTGCGGGTTCCGTAAGGGGAGATATTGGTGTCTTTGGGGGGACCGAAAAGGGAGAAGTAGAGGTAATAAAAGCGCCCGTCGTGGTACATTCGGACTAATTCTTCCAGGATCTTGTCTTCACCGTATTTGTCATACGGCTTTTTCATGTCGGCCCCGAATATACGGGCTACCCCCTGCCAGAAAGAGGCGGTAAGACCTCCGCGGTAACTTTTGACTATCGCAAAGGAAGTCTGGCCGATCTCACGGTCTATCAGGCGCAAGAGCATACGGCCCTGGGAGAAGGTGAGTTTTTTCAACGGGGCTTCAAACTCGGCAAAAAGATCTTTTTCCGTCTGAGCCAGGAAACGTTCCTTTTCCATTGCCGAAAAATTGCTGATTGCCAGGATGCTGTCTGCCGTATCCATTCGTTGCCGGGCCTGGAGGGCAAAAGGATAAGCTCTGGCAAAATTATGAACGGTCCTGTAAAACTCACGCCAATTTTTGTCATTTTTCTTTGTGTCCCTGTTGTATACGTAAACGGGAGGCAATGATTCCACAAAGAGTGTGTCTCCGTTTTCAATGATATAGCTCATAAGATAACCGCGGCGCAAAGAATCGTTTTGTGCCTGCAGGATCAGAGGGGTCAGTGCATACAGGACCCAGAGAAAAATGCCGAACGTAGTTTTCATTCAACCTCCATGGAGAAGCAAAAAACGTTCCTGTTTTTTTCCCGTTTGTAAGACAATTCGTGAGTGAGGTTTCTGACCAGGTGAATGCCAAGGCCTCCAATGGGCCTTTCTTCGGCCGAAAGTGTCGTGTCGGCCTGGTCTTGTTCCAGGGGATTGAAAGGAATGCCTCCGTCATCCAGTGTGCCGGTGAATTTCTTGTCTGTCAGGCTCAATTCAACACGGATCCTGTCCGGCGGATCTGCAGGGCGGTATCCGTAAGAGACAATGTTGCTGAACATTTCGTCCAGGACCAGTTTGATCTTATACTGCACGGGAACGGGGACCCGGCCGGATTCAAGAAATTCTTCGGTAACGTCCAGCAGCCTGGAAAGTTCAGACAATTTATTCTCCAGTTCCAAAGTGCGTTTCATAACTATAAAAATTATGTTCTTTTCACGACCAGTACGGTAATGTCATCGCTTTGCTCTTCGTCCCCGGCAAAGCGGGCCACATCCCCGGTAATGGTACGGCACGTTATTTCAGAAGTGTCCCCGGCTGTCATTACATCCGGATCATTGAGCACTTTTTCGCGGAGCAGTTCCTGCAGCGTTTCAAAACCGTATTCTTCCTGGTTGGAGTTGAAGGCTTCCGTTACCCCGTCTGTATAAAGGACCAGAACATCGCCTTCCCGGAAAGGTATGCTGTGAGCGGTAAAATTAAATCCGTCCATTATTCCCAGAACGATGTTGCATGTCATTGGAAAGACTTCCATGGTTCCGTCCTTTCTGAGTAAAACGGGCGGATTGTGACCGGCGTTGACGAAATGCAGGGTGTCGTTCTCTTTGTCCATCATCCCGTAGAAAACGGTCACGAACATGGAGTTCACACTTTCCGTACACAACAGGTGGTTGACGTAATTCATACATTCGGTAGGGGACATGCCTTTAAGCCCGGTGGCGCGGATCAGGGTACGGCTCACGGCCATAAAAATTGCGGCGGGGATTCCTTTGCCTGAGACGTCTCCAATGACAAAACCCATCCGGTGATCGTCCATCAGGAAATAATCGTAGAAGTCCCCTCCGATCTGTTTTGCGGCATCCATGGAGCCATAAATGTCTGTCCAGCCCAGATCCGGGATCCTTTTGGGCAGGATGGCACGTTGGATCTCCCGGGCCACCAGCAGGTCGTGTTCTATGGACAACAGTTTGTCATGGTATGCCAGGCCTTCCCGGACGACGTTCAACTCGGCAATGGTTTTTTCAAGTGTCACTTCCAGGTCGGTAAAATCTACGGGTTTGGTAACAAAGTCAAAGGCTCCGCGGTTCATGGCGGTGCGGATGTTTTCCATATCGCCGTATGCCGAACAGATGACGGTCTTGAGTAACGGGTTTTTCAGTTCCCTGACTTTGCTCAACAACGTCAGGCCGTCCATTTCGGGCATGTTGATATCACTCAGAATTATGGCTATTTCGGGTACTTCAATAAGTTTTGCCAATGCTTCCAGTCCGTTGAAGGCAAAATGGAATTCATACTGACCGTTGCGGATTTGCCTGCGGAATTTCTGGTTGATCACAAATTGAAGATCAGTTTCGTCGTCTACTACCAAAATTTTTTCTGCTGCCATTTATTATTATTGTTTTATGGGTATGGTTACTATAAATTCTGCAAATTGTCCCGGTTCCGATTCTACTTGTATCTGCCCGTTGTGCACTTTTACCACTATATCGTAGCTCAGGGAGAGGCCCAACCCGGTGCCTTTGCCGGCCGGTTTAGTGGTAAAGAATGGGTCAAAGATCTTTTTGATGTTTTCCTGCGAGATCCCTTTCCCGTTATCCCGGATGCGTACTTCCAGCATGCCATCCTGCTGACGGCTGCTGACACGAAGCGTGGGGACCCAGCCCGATGGCTTGGACGGGGCCGAGTCTTTTACCGAGTAACAGGCGTTGTTGATCAGGTTCAGAAATACCCGGCTCAGATCCTGCGGAACGACGCTGATCTGTGGCAGGTCTTTGTCAAAATCTTCTTCTATGGTAATGTTGAACGAGTTGTCCTGGGCTCTCATGCCATGGTACCCCAGGGCGATATCCTCGGACAACATATTGTTGATGTCGGTCAACTGGAATTCCCCGCTTTTTCCCCTGGAGTGCAGCAACATACTTTTTACGATGCTGTCGGCACGTTTACCGTGTTCCAGGATCTTGGAGGCGTTCATGGAAAGATCTCCCAGGATCTTCCCGATGTAGAATCGGTCATCTTCGCTCATTTCCACGGGTTCCAGGGCTTCATTCAGTTCTTTGGTCAGGTCTATGGACAGTTCGGAGAAATTGTTGATGAAATTCAGGGGATTTTTTATCTCGTGAGCTACACCTGCTGTCAATTGTCCCAGGGATGCCATCTTTTCCGATTGAACCAATTGTTCCTGGGTTTCCACCAACTGGGCGGTCCGTTCTACAACCCGGTCTTCCAGGGTCTGGTGTGCCTCTTCAATCTCTTGCATCATGACAGAAAATGATTGGGCCAGTTCCCCGATCTCGTCTTTGGAAGACAATTCCGGGACCTCGGTGGTATAATCGCCTGTCTCTGCAACGCTTTTGGCATAGCGGGTCAGTTTTACCACCGGCAGGGTCAGGACCCTGGTAACAATGAATACGAATCCAAAAAGCACGAAAAGTGAAAACAAGCCCACAATAACCAGGATGGTGTTCAGGCTGTACAACTCGGCAAGGGCTTCTTTTCGGGGATAGATCAACGCCAGGGACCAGTCGTTGGCACGGATGGGCGCATAAGCGAACCAGGCTTTTTCGTCCTGGTTGGGAAACATGAAGGAGTCCATGAAAAGTCCGCTTTCCCCGTCCTGCATTTTACGGTATACTCCAAATTGCTGATTCTTGATCAATGCGGCTTTTTCTGCATCCAGCCTGTCGTTGCTGGCGATCCAGTCTTCCATGGCCGAGAAAACGGTCTCGTTCATTTTCAGCCGTTCGTCGCGATGGTAAACGAACCGTCCTCCGTTGGTGATCAAAAAACCGTACCCCGATTGGTAAACATCCAGGTTTTCCATCAGGTTGTTGATCCACTGGAGTGATATGTCTACGGTTGTTACACCTGCAATAACACGTTTACCGTCCCGTAGGGTATAGAGAGGCACGGAATAGGTGATCATCAGCACGTTGTCCTGTCCTGCTGAAGTCTCGTAATAGGGGTCGGACCAGTAAGGTTCATGAAGTTGTACAGGAATCATGTACCAGTCTTCCATAAAATAATTGTCTTGTCCGTCAAAGAGCAAGGTGGATTTGATGCCGTCATCTGTTCTGAAGGCATAAGGGGCCATATGGGGAAGGCCTGCATACATGCCTGGTTCAAAGGCTATGGCGGCTCCGAACACATCCGGATTTTCGCGCAGAAGGGATTCCAGCATCCGGTCCAGGTCCAGTTTGGTCCAGTCCGTGCACTGGTTCAGCTGGGAGGCCATAACAGTGGGAATGCGCTGGGTAGTTGCAAAGATCTCGTTGATCCTTCCCGCGTACTCTTCCGTCTGGTGTTGGGCTTTTTCCAGGATCACTGCGGTCATGTGTTTTTTAGAGGAACTGTAATTGAGTCCCAGGATTATGACCAGGATTATGGCAGTGCCGGCAAATACGTAACGGGCTATGGTGTAGGAAATGCTTTTCCTGCTTTTATAAGGGTGCGATGAATTTTTCATAGGGAGGAATGGATTGTATGAAATCCCGTTCCAGGAGAACGGATCCCACAAAATTATAAGACTGCGGGGTAAGTGTTGTTTCAATTTTTCCGGAACGCGGATGAATCAACAATTCCCGGAAACAATTGAGCATCCATCTCTGATGTGCCCTGCTGAAGGGAACACCCGCTTCTGCACAGGCTTTTTCCAGTATATTTAGAGTGCCTTCTACGTCCTGAAAAGCATCCATCCAGCCCCGTATAGAGGCCTTCAGGAATTTTTCGCATACCCGGGGCTGGTTCCAGGCCAGTTTTTCATGGACATAAATGCCGTCTTCCGGGAAATTCATGCCGTATTCGCTCATGCGGAATATATTCAGATCCTCTTCCCGCAGACCTGCGCTCAGCATTTCATGATATTCGTTGTACCACATGGCAGTACACACGTCCAGTCCCCCCTTCAAAAACAGGTTGATGGAATTGTTGATGTTAATGACCTGCATCTCTATATTGTTCCTTTTGAGCAGGCTCAACGGCTGCAATTCAAAATCCCCACTCCAGATCCCGATCTTCTTCCCCTGAAAATCTTCCAGGCGGTCCAATCCTTTGCCCTTGTGGCTGACCAGAAGCAATGCCGAGTTTTGGTTAGTCTGTGCCAGGAGCTGCAACGGCACTTTTTCGGCTCTTAGCTGTACGGCAGTGGAAAGCCATAAAATGGCAAAATCGAAATCACCGGTTTTCAGGATACGGGTAGAGGGGATGCTGACCGTTCCGTATATGATGTTTATGTTCAGGTCTTCTTCCTGGTAGTATCCCTTTTCCAGGGCGTAGTAATAGCCTGCAAACTGGGCCTGCGGGTACCAGTGAAGCAATAGGCGGTACGTTTTGTTTTGGGAATTAACGGGCAGGGCCGTTGTTATCAGTAAGAGAAAAATTGGCAGTATTCGTTTCATAAGCCCAAAAGCTTGATTGTACTGACAAATGTAAGAAAAATGAGAGAAAAGGATTATCTTTACTCCATGAAACTGTTGTTTTTGATCTGCCTGGCTGTTCAGGGCTTTTTGCCTGACAGCCTGGATGAACGTGTAGACAAGTTGCACGATTCCATTATTTCTATAGATACACACAATGATTTTGCCATGTCGCTGGCCTTTCCGGAGAGAAGGTCAACTGTGGCAAAGGGCCAGGTTTCCTTTGAACTAATGAAAGAAGGACGACTGGACGCGGCTTTTTTTGCCGCTTACCAGGGACAGGGACCTTGTTCGGAGGCCGGTCGTGAGAAAGCAAAATATTTAGCGGACAGCATGTTGCGTACGTTACACCGATATGCCCGGGAAAACC
Source organism: Bacteroidales bacterium (assembly GCA_011620605.1). Classification (GTDB taxonomy): domain Bacteria; phylum Bacteroidota; class Bacteroidia; order Bacteroidales; family UBA932; genus DMER64. The sequence continues at coordinate 498,397 of WOYW01000016.1, forward strand.
GGGAACTGGGAGGGATCGCGTATTGCCCGGAAGATATCCGGAAGTTGAAAAAGCAGGGAAAGGCAGCTATGCTGCTGTCCATAGAAAACGCTTATTGCCTGGGAGAAGACCTGTCACTGGTGGAGCACTATTATAATATGGGGGTTCGTATGATTGGGCTTACCCACAACGGCAACAACGATGTGGCCGACTCCTGCATAGACAGTCTGGAACGTCACGGGGGGCTTTCGCCTTTCGGCTTTAGGGTAATTGAAGAGATGAACAGGCTGGGAATGATCGTGGATGTTTCTCATGCTTCCCGAAAAACGTGCCTGCAGGCCGTGAAAGCAAGCAATGCGCCAATAATAGCAAGTCATTCATGCGTTTTCAATCTGAAAGAAATACCCAGGAACCTGACCGACCAGGAGATCCTGGCCATTGCCGCCAAAGGAGGGCTGGTGCAGATATCCATAGGCAGGTATTTTCTGTCGTTCCTGCCCAAAGAACAGGTAGGGCTGTCACATCTTATTGAACATATTAATTATGTGGTAAACCTGGCAGGAGTGGACCATGTTGGTATAGGAAGCGATTTTGACGGCGGGGGTGGGATAGACGGGGTTGAAAACATGGGAAAAATGAAAGCCATAACCCGGGCACTCCTGGAAGAAGGGTACACACCGGAGGATATTGCAAAGATCTGGGGCGGTAATGTTATACGCGTGCTGGATGCAGTGCGTGCAAATGCCCGCAGTTTCTAACATTTTTCGCTTTCTTTTGTTCATAAATTTTTGTAAATCAGAAATTAAGTTCTATCTTTGCAACCCGCAATTTTAGGGCAGTTTGTTCCTAATAATTTGCAGGACAGAGGGTTACATTATAGCTCCTCATGAATTCGCACCGAAGCAACAATACATATTTACGTTACGTTATACGTTTAGAAAAAAACAATGTTACAACCTAAAAAAACCAAATTCAGAAGGCAACAGAAAGGCCGTATGAAGGGGATCGCCCAGAGAGGAAACCAACTTGCCTTTGGGTCGTTCGGGATCAAAACCACTGAATCATGCTGGTTGACCGGTCATCAGATTGAAGCAGCGCGTCAGGCAGTTACACGTTATATGAAACGTGAAGGACAAATATGGATCCGTGTATTTCCCGACAAACCTTTTACCAAAAAGCCTGCCGAGGTTCGTATGGGTAAAGGGAAAGGTGCTCCGGAAGGTTTTGTCTGCCCCGTTACTCCCGGCAGACTCCTGATAGAAGTAGAAGGTGTACCAATGGACATAGCCAAGGAAGCCCTCAGGTTAGGCGCCCAAAAGTTGCCTGTTATCACAAAATTTGTGGTACGCAGGGATTATGTAGAACAAAATTAGTGAAAGAAAAATGAAAGCACCTGAAATACGCGAGTTATCTGTGAAAGATTTAAGCGATCGTATTGAGGCGGAAAAAGCCAACTTGCTTCGTCTTAAAATGAACCACACCATCTCTCCTGTAGATGATTTGTCACAAATAAAGAAAGCACGCCGCAATATAGCACGGATGCTTACTATTTTGAGTGAAACGAAAGCCAAACAGAATCTAGAATAATTGATTCATGGAAAGAAATCTTAGAAAAGAAAGAACTGGACTGGTGGTCAGCAATAAAATGGATAAATCCATTGTGGTTGCCGTAAAAAGAAAGGTAAAACACCCGGTTTACGGAAAATTTGTAAATAAAACCACCAAGTTTGTTGCTCATGATGAAAAAAATGAGTGCAGCGAGGGTGATACCGTACGCATTATGGAAACACGGCCTTTGAGTAAAACCAAATGCTGGCGTTTAATAGAAATCGTTGAAAAAGTGAAATAGCCATGATACAGCAAGAATCACGTTTACTGGTGGCTGACAACAGCGGTGCAAAAGAAGTTCTTTGTATCCGCGTTTTGGGTGGAACAAAACGCAGATATGCGCGTATCGGCGACACCATAGTAGTTACGGTCAAAAGTGCCATTCCGGGCGGCGGAGATGCCAAAAAAGGATCTGTCTCCAAAGCGGTTGTGGTAAGGACCAAGAAAGAAATTCGTCGTGCCGACGGATCATACATCCGTTTTGACGACAATGCCTGTGTTTTACTTAGTAACATCGGGGAATTGCGCGGAACGCGTATTTTTGGCCCGGTAGCCCGTGAGCTTAGGGAACGATACATGAAAATTGTCTCACTGGCTCCGGAGGTATTATAGGATTATAGTTATGAGTACAAAATTGCACATAAAGAAAGGCGATACGGTATTTGTGAATACCGGGGAAGACAAGGGAAAAACCGGAAGGGTGCTGGAAGTCAATCCCAAAGAACAAAGGGCGATCGTTGAAGGGATCAATATGGTCAGCAAGCACACCAAACCTTCCGCCAAAAGCCCACAGGGAGGCATCATCAAACAGGAAGCCGCCATACATATATCCAATCTTCAGGTGGTAGACCCCTCCAAAGGAGGACCTACCCGTATAGGACGCCGTCTGAATGACAAAGGTAAATTGGTACGTTACGCTAAAAAATCGGGAGAGGAGATCAAGTAATGGCAAAAGCAGTAAAAAAACAACAACCGTCACCTGTGGTAGTAAAAGACTATGTACCCGCCCTGCAGAAAAAATACAAGGAAGAGATCGTTCCCAGGCTCATGAAAGAATTCGGGTACAAATCCATTATGCAGGTACCAAAACTGGAAAAGATCGTGTTGAATGAAGGCGTAGGTTCGGCCACTGCCGACAAAAAACTGATTGAAACAGCACAGAACGAACTGTCACTCATATCCGGGCAGAAAGCAGTCCAGACCTTTTCGCGTAAGGACATCTCCAATTTTAAATTACGCAAGGGCATGCCCATTGGCGTGAAAGTTACGCTACGTTCGGCCAAAATGTACGAATTCCTGGACCGTCTGATAGCCATCGCCCTGCCTCGTATCAGGGACTTCAAGGGGATAGCGGAAAAATTTGACGGACGCGGGAATTACACACTGGGTATCAGGGAGCAGATCATTTTTCCTGAAATTGACATAGATAAAATTTCCAAGATCCTGGGAATTGAGATAACCTTTGTTACTTCCAGCAGCAAAGATGAAGAGGCTTATGCCTTGCTTCATGAATTCGGATTACCTTTTAAAAACATTAAAAAACAACAATAAATGGCAAAAGAGTCAATGAAAGCGCGCGAGGTCAAACGTGCCAGATTATGCGCCAGATATGCAGAAAAGAGGAAAGCTTTGAAAGAGGCGGGAGATTGGGAAGGTTTGGCAAAGCTGCCCAAAAACTCCAGTCCCGTTCGCCTGCACAATCGCTGTTCCATTACGGGCAGACCTAAGGGATACATGCGTGAGTTTGGGATTTCCCGCATACAGTTCCGCGAAATGGTAAGTAACGGTTTGATCCCCGGCGTACGCAAAGCCAGCTGGTAGACAAAGACCCCGTGTGGGCCGGCCATACATATTATTTATTGGATATCGGGCAATTAATTGCCGAAAACAAATTATTAAAACCTTTATTATGACTGATCCAATAGCAGATTATCTGACAAGGATTCGCAATGCGGTGACCGCAGGACACAAAGTCGTGGAAATTCCCGCATCAAAGGTAAAAACGGAACTCACCCGTATTTTACACGAAAAGGGTTACATACTCAGTTATAAAATTGAGGAAGGAACACCCTCCAACACCATCAAGATCGCATTAAAATACCATCCCGAGACAAAACGCCCGGCTATTAAAAAACTCATCCGCGTTTCAAGTCCCGGATTACGCCGTTATACAAGTGTGGACAAAATGCCCCGCGTTCTGAACGGACTGGGTATTGCGATCGTTTCTACATCCAAAGGAATAATCACCGACAAGGAAGCAAAAACGCTCAACGTTGGCGGTGAGATCATGTGTTACGTATATTAATGAACAAAACAATATGTCACGAATAGGAAAACTCCCTGTAACCCTGCCTAAAGGCGTGAGCGTAACTGTAGGCTCGGGCAATATGGTGACGGTGAAAGGCCCTCTCGGAGAATTGCAACAAAAAGTTGATCCGGACATCAAGGTGTCTGTAGAGGGAACAGAGCTTAAGCTGGAACGTCCTACAGATCAGCCACGCCACCGGTCTATGCACGGTTTGTACCGTGCCCTGATCCACAACATGGTGGTTGGCGTTTCTACGGGTTTTACCACTAAGCAGGAATTGGTCGGCGTGGGTTACCGCGTTGAGGCAAAGGGACAAATGCTGGAATTCAATCTGGGATATTCTCATAATATCCATTTTATGTTACCCAACGAGATCAAGGCATCGGTGGAAATAGCCCGGAAAGGCGCGAATCCGGTCCTGACACTTACGAGTCATGACAAACAGTTACTGGGAACAGTAGCTGCCAAGATTCGGTCACTACGTGTTCCCGAACCTTATAAAGGCAAGGGTATTAAATTTGTAGGTGAACAAATACGCCGTAAAGCCGGGAAATCGGCCGGAGCTAAATAGTAGGAGGTGAAATTATGGCTTTAACAAAACAAGCTAGAAGACAACGGATCAAATACCGCATTCGCAAGCGGATCTCCGGAACTCCCGAACGTCCCAGGATGGCCGTTTACAGGAGTAATAAACAGATATATGTACAGATGATAGATGATACCAAAGGGGTGACCCTGGTGCAGGCTTCTTCCAAAGATACTTCTCTGGCAGAAGCACTGAAAGGGAAAAACCCCATCCATATATCCGCATTTGTAGGCAAACTGGCTGCAGAACGGGCCCTGGAAAAAGGCATCACCATGGTATCATTTGACCGTGGCGGATACCTCTATCACGGACGAGTTAAAAGTTTAGCAGACGCCGCCAGAGAAGGTGGTCTTAAATTCTAATACGGATATGGCAAGTATAAAAGCAAAAAAAGTAAAAGCCACGGACCTTGAATTAAAAGACCGTCTGGTGGCCATTCAGAGAGTTACCAAAGTAACGAAGGGAGGGCGTCATTTCAGTTTCGCTGCCATTGTCGTTGTAGGTGATGAAAAAGGTGTTGTGGGATACGGATTGGGCAAAGCGGGCGAGGTAACCTCGGCCATATCAAAAGGGATCGAGGATGCCAAAAAGAATCTTTACCGCATTCCCCTGAACAGGGAAACTATTCCCCACGAAATGGAATCCAAATTCGGAGGAGCACGCGTATTTATGAAACCTGCCGCACCCGGATCGGGAGTGATTGCAGGAGGAGCCATGCGCGCTGTTTTTGAATCGGTAGGAATACACGACGTTCTGGCCAAATCAAAAGGGTCTTCCAACCCTCATAATCTGGTGAAGGCTACGGTGCATGCTCTTATGGAAATGCGCGATGCTTACCAGGTTGCCGGAGTACGCGGTATTAAAATGGATAAAGTTTTTAACGGATAAGGAGGAAGGATTATGGAAATTTGGAAAATCACACAGGTAAAAAGTAAGAATTCCGCCACAAAACGCCAGATCGCCTCGTTGGAGGCCCTGGGGATCCGCAGGATTAATCATTCGGTAGAAAAGGAAGCCACTCCGGTTATTCGCGGAATGGTGGAAAAAGTACGTCATTTGGTCTCAGTTGAAGAAGTAAAGTAAAGGAGGAAACAATATGAATTTATCAAATTTAAAACCCGCCGAAGGGTCGGTTTCCAAGAGAAAACGTATTGGTCGTGGCGAAGGATCCGGAAGAGGCGGTACCTCTACACGCGGACACAAGGGAGCCCAGTCACGTTCGGGATATTCCCGCAAGCCCGGATTTGAAGGAGGTCAGATGCCTTTGCAGCGTCGTCTTCCCAAGTTCGGATTCAAGAATATCAACCGCGTAGAGTATAAGGCCATAAATCTTTCTACTTTACAGGCGTTACATGAAAAAACAGGAGTTACCGATATAGATTTTAATGCATTGCGCGATGCAGGTCTGGTATCCAGGAACGACCTGGTTAAAATATTGGGGAACGGTGAACTTAACGTCAAACTGAACGTTACGGCGCACGGTTTTTCCAAAAAGGCAAAAAAAGCTATTGAGGCAAAAGAAGGGAAAGTTGCTGTCATTGAATAACCCAGAATAAGCCTGACCAATGAAAAAACTGATAGAAACCATACAAAACATTTTCAAGATTGAAGAACTGCGCAAGCGGATCATATACACAATATTGCTTCTGCTGATCTACCGGCTGGGCAGCTTTGTTGTTCTGCCAGGGATAGATCCCATGCAGTTGAGCAATTTGCAGGCACAGGCTTCAGGAGGTCTGGTTGGATTGTTGAACATGTTTTCGGGCGGAGCGTTCGGAAATGCCTCCATTTTTGCTTTGGGGGTTATGCCTTACATTTCTGCTTCCATCGTGATCCAGCTTCTGGGTATTATGATTCCCTATTTCCAAAGGATGCAGAGGGAAGGAGAAAGCGGTCGCCGGAAAATGAACCAGTGGACCCGTTACCTGACCATCCTGATCCTGGCATTGCAGGGGCCTGCCTATCTGACCAATCTGCATGCACAGCTTCCGGAAACGGCATTTCTGCTGAGTGGATTTTCGTTCAACCTTTTTGCCACGGTAGTGCTCATTGGAGGAACCATGTTTATTATGTGGCTGGGTGAGAGGATTACCGATCGAGGACTGGGGAACGGTATTTCCCTGATCATTATGGTAGGGATCGTAGCCCGTCTGCCTTTTGCTTTCGTGGCAGAGGCGGGGGGTCGCTGGTCTCAGTCATCCGGAGGCATACTGATGCTGGTTATTGAACTGGTAGTATTATTCTTTATCTTTGTAGCTTCCATTGCTTTGGTACAGGGCGTCCGTAAGATCCCGGTACAATATGCCAAACGAATAGTAGGCAATAAGCAATACGGAGGGGTACGTCAGTACATCCCCTTAAAGATCAATGCAGCAGGGGTTATGCCTATCATTTTTGCACAGGCCCTGATGTTGTTTCCCATGATCTTTGCCAGCTTTGATGCCACACGCGGTTTTGCGGCGGTAATGAGCAATATGCAGGGATTTTGGTATAATTTTGTGTTTTTCATACTGGTGGTTGCCTTTACGTATTTTTATACAGCTGTTACGGTCAATCCCACCAATATGGCAGACGATATGAAGAAGAACGGCGGTTTTATTCCCGGTGTAAAACCCGGAAAGAAAACGGCTGAGTATATTGACAATATTATGTCCCGTATCACACTGCCCGGTTCAATATTTTTGGGACTTGTGGCAATCATGCCCGTTTTTGCGCAGATGATAGGGGTTAATATGCAGTTTGCCCAGTTTTACGGCGGGACCTCGCTGCTGATCCTGGTTGGTGTCATACTGGACACCCTGCAACAGATAGAGAGTCATCTTTTAATGCGTCACTACGACGGGTTAATGAAGACAGGAAGGCTGAAAGGCCGTTCCAATATGTAGAGATTTTTAATTGTTCTTTGTTTAATGATTATTACGAAAACCGAAGAAGAGATCGCGCTTATGCGCGAAAACGGAATGTTGGTATCCAAAACACTTGCGGAAGTAGGAAAGCATATTGCCCCCGGGGTGACCACCGACCATCTTAATGCAATTGCCGAGACTTTCATACGTGACCATGGAGCAGTTCCGGCGTTTCTCGGATATAACGGTTTTCCTTTTACCCTATGTGTTTCTGTTAATTCAGTAGTGGTCCACGGGTTTCCCGGTGATTACAGTCTGAAGGAAGGAGACATTGTTTCTGTGGATTGCGGGGCAAAGTATAAGGGGTTTTTTGGGGACTCGGCCTACACTTTTGGCGTAGGACAGGTTTCCCAAGCGGCTGAACTGCTTATGCGCACCACCCGGGAGTCACTTTTCAGGGGAATAGAAAAAGCCGTTGCCGGTAATCGTGTTGGCGATATCGGCGCTGCTGTTCAGACTTATGTGGAAGAACGCGGATTTTCAGTGGTAAGAGAGATGGTAGGTCATGGTATAGGCCGGCACCTTCACGAAAAGCCCGATGTGCCGAATTACGGCAGGCCCGGTCAGGGCAAACATCTGGAAGAAGGAATGGTAATGTGTATAGAACCCATGATCAACCAGGGAGGAAGAGGTGTATACCTGGAAAGAGACGGTTGGACACTCAGAACGGCAGACAACAGGAATTCGGCCCATTACGAACTGACGGTAGTCATACGTAAAAACAAGGCGGAACTTCTGTCAACATTTGCCTTCATTGAAGGCGAAACCATATAAAAGAAAGAGATTATAAAGGATTAACAAAAATGCCCAAACAATCTGCAATTGAAAAAGAAGGTGTAATTATTGAAGCATTGTCCAATGCCATGTTCCGCGTAGAGCTTGATAACGGACATGTAATAATTGCGCACATTTCGGGAAAGATGAGGATGCACTACATCCGTATATTGCCCGGCGACAGGGTTCGGGTGGAAATGTCTCCCTATGATCTTACTAAAGGTCGCATAACCTTTAGGTATAAGTAATTATGTATAAAAATTACTACAATGAAAGTAAAAGCATCCGTTAAAAAGCGCAGTGAAGATTGTAAAATCGTAAGACGTAAAGGACGTTTGTATGTGATCTGCAAAAAGAACCCCAAGTTCAAAATGCGCCAGGGATAAAAACCAGTAAAATCAAAAAGTATAATAAATTATGGCACGTATAGCCGGAGTTGACTTACCCAATAACAAACGCGGAGAAATAGGACTGACCTATATCTACGGGATCGGTCGCAGCTCTGCCCAGGACATTCTGAGTAAAGCGGGGATCGATTTTGACACAAAAGTGAAAGACTGGAATGACGATCAGATTGCAGCCATCCGTTCACTGATTACGGAAGAATACAAAATTGAAGGAGAACTTCGTTCTTCCATACAAATAAATATCAAAAGGTTGATGGATATCGGTTGCTACAGAGGCATCCGTCATCGTATAGGATTGCCGGTACGCGGTCAGACCACCAAAAACAATGCACGTACCCGTAAAGGACGTAAGAAAACGGTGGCCAACAAGAAGAAAGCAACCAAATAACAACTGAGATTATGGCAAAAAAATCAAATACTTCCAATAAGAAGAAAGTGGTCAAAGTGGATGCTTACGGACAAGCCCACATTTCTTCGACATTCAACAATGTGATCGTGACCCTGGCTAACAGCGAAGGGCAGGTAATCAGTTGGTCTTCCGCCGGAAAAATGGGTTTCCGGGGTTCCAAGAAAAACACTCCTTACGCTGCCCAGACAGCTGCCTCCGACTGTGCCAAGGTTGCTTACGACCTGGGATTACGCAAGGTAAAGGCATACGTCAAAGGACCAGGCTCGGGCCGGGAGTCTGCCATTCGTACGATCCACGGAGCCGGTATTGAAATTACGGAAATTGTAGATGTAACCCCTCTTCCGCATAACGGATGCCGTCCCAAAGGACGTCGCAGGGTATAATTGTTGATCAAAAAAAAGAAAGAAGATGGCAAGATATACAGGCCCAAAAACAAAAATAGCCCGTAAATTCGGAGAACCGATTTACGGTCCTGATAAAAACTACGAACGTAAGAATTATCCTCCCGGACAACACGGGATGATGAAAAAGCGTAAAAAAACGTCTGAATACGGAATTCAGCTGAAAGAAAAACAAAAAGTAAAATATACTTACGGTATTCTGGAGCGTCAGTTCCACAACCTGTTCAAAAAGGCTTCTTCCATGAAAGGCCGTAAAGGTGAAAACCTTTTGCTTTTGCTGGAAAGCCGCTTGGACAACATAGTATTCCGTATGGGAATAGCTCCTTCCAGACCGGCAGCCCGCCAATTGGTCACTCACCGTCATATTACGGTGGACGGGAAAGTATGCAACATACCTTCTGCCCTTGTCCGTCCAGGTGCCATAGTAGCTGTCAGGGAACGTTCAAAGAACCTGGAAGTTATTCAGGAGAACATCTCCCGTTCTGTAAGCAAATATCCCTGGATAGAATGGGATGCCGCCTCCGTTTCCGGTAAGTTTTTGAACTTCCCCGACAGGACTGAGATCCCTGAAACTATCAATGAGCAATTAATCGTGGAGTTGTACTCCAAGTAACATTTTAAATTTCTACAATGGCCATTTTAGCATTTCAAAAACCCGATAAAGTAATCATGCTTGAAGCAACCGATACGTTCGGACGTTTTGAGTTCCGTCCCCTGGAACCCGGATACGCAACGACTATTGGAAATGCATTGCGCAGAATACTGTTATCCTCATTGGAAGGATACGCACTGACATACGTCAGGATTGACGGTGTGGAACACGAATTTGCAACCATCCCCGGCGTGATGGAGAATGTAGTGGATATCATTCTCAATCTGAAACAGGTGCGTTTCAAAAGAATGATCGAAGGCGTGGATGAAGAAACGGTCAGGGTGACTGTAAAAGGAAAAGAAGTTTTTACTGCAGGTGAAATTTCAAGGCAGCTTTCTTCTTTCAAGGTACTTAACTCGGACTTTGTAATTTGCAATATGGATCCTTCAGTTTCTCTTACCATGGAATTGCATATAGGGAAAGGACGGGGCTATGTGCCTGCCGAAGAGAACAGGATAGAAAATGCGCCGTTAGGGTTAATAGCCATGGATGCCATTTATACTCCTATCAAGAATGTGAATTATTCCATGGATTACTGGCGGGTAGAACAGAAAACCGACTACGAAAAACTGAATATAGAGGTGACTACCGACGGGTCCATTCATCCCAAGGATGCTCTGAAAGAAGCCGCCAAGATCCTGATCCATCACTTTATGCTTTTCTCGGATGAGCGTATCAGTTTGGAACTTCCCCAGGAAGATGTCAGCACGGAACTGGATGAAGAATCCTTGCGGATGCGTCAGCTTCTGCTCACTAAACTTTCCGATATGGAACTTTCCGTGAGAGCACTGAATTGCCTGAAAGCTGCCGAGATCGAAACATTTGCAGAGCTGGTGTCGGTACCCCGTCACGAATTGATGAAATTCCGCAACTTCGGGAAAAAATCACTGACTGAAATTGATATGCTTATGGAGCGTCTGGATCTCTCTTTTGGAATAGACGTTACCAAGTACAACATTGAAAAGAAAGTAAAGAAACATGAGACACAGAAAGACAATTAATCACCTGGGACGTAAAACCGCTCACCGGAAGGCTATGTTGGCCAATATGGCTTCGTCCCTCATACTTCATAAGCGCATAGAAACTACGGTAGCAAAAGCCAAAGCATTGCGCATGTACGTGGAACCGCTTATTACCAAGTCCAAACTGGATACGACCCATTCACGTCGTACCGTATTTTCCTACCTGAAAGACAAAGATGCAGTGAGCGAACTTTTCCGCGTGGTAGCTCCCAAGATCGCAGATCGGCCCGGAGGCTATACCCGTATTTTGAAAACCGGATTTCGTGCAGGTGATGCAGCCGATATGGCCATGATAGAACTGGTTGACTTTAACGAAACAGCACTTGCCGGATCAACCAAAAAGGAAGTCAAGAAAACCACACGCCGCGGCCGTTCAAAAACTGCCAAAGCAAAAACCGAAACCCCGGTAGAGGAAAAGGTTGAAGAAACCGTGACGGAAGAAAAAATAGAAGAAATTTCTGCCAAACCCGAAAAGGAGTAAGCGGATTTACAGAAAATGTTCCCGGGAAATTTTTCCGGGAACATTTTTTTTATGCAGGAAGACCTATCTTTGTAAGATGAATTTCACTGTAGTGAATAGTGATCGGGAGAGCGCCGCACGAACCGGTAAGATCAAGACGGATCACGGAGAGATCAATACGCCTGTTTTCATACCGGTAGGGACCCTTGCTACGGTGAAAGGTCTTTTTCACAAAGAACTGACAGAAGACGCCAAGGCCCAGATCATCCTGGGCAATACATATCATTTATACCTGCGTCCGGGCACGGATATCATTCAAAAAGCAGGAGGACTGCATAAGTTCAGCAGTTGGAATAAGCCTGTTTTAACCGACAGCGGCGGGTACCAGGTTTTTTCTCTTGCCGCAAAACGTAAGCTTACTCCGGAAGGGTATTACTTTCAATCTCATATTGACGGGTCCAGGCATTTTTTTTCACCGGAAAAGGTAGTGGACATTCAGCGAATAATTGGCGCTGATATCACAATGGCGCTTGATGAATGTACTCCCGGAGATGCCACATACGAATACGCCCGCGATTCATTGAAATTAACACAGCAATGGCTGGAAAGGGGATTGGCACATTTTCGCCTGTCCCGGAGCCTGTACGGATATGAACAGACTTTTTTCCCCATTGTGCAGGGATGCACGTATCCCGACTTACGCAAACAGGCAGCAGAACATGCCGCCTCCCTTGACGCTGAAGGATATGCCATTGGAGGTCTTTCCGTGGGGGAACCGGCAGAGGTAATGTATCAGATGATAGAAACGGTTCACCCGTACCTGCCTGAAGACAAACCCCGTTATTTAATGGGTGTGGGTACACCGGCCAACATTCTGGAAGGAATCGCCCGGGGAATAGATATGTTCGATTGTGTGATGCCTACAAGAAACGGCAGGAACGGGATGTTATTTACCCGGGAAGGAATAGTGAATATTAAAAACAAAAAATGGGCCGATGATCTTTCACCTGTCGATGCGCAGGGAACATCTTTTGTAGACGGCACTTATTCCCGGGCTTATCTGCGGCATTTGTTTACCGCAAGGGAAATGCTGGCCTCCCAGATAGCCAGCCTGCACAATCTGGCGTTTTATTTGCAGCTGGTTAAGGAGGCTGCGGATCATATTGAAAACGGGGATTTCACTCCCTGGAAGAAACAAATGATTAAACGTTTGGAGACCAGGCTATAATGCGAAGAAACAAAATTAACAAACGACCTTACAATTTCCATATAACCACGCTTGACTGGTATATAATCAGGAAATTTATTGGCACTTATTTTTTTGCTATTCTCATTATTATTGGCATCGTTATCATTTTTGATATCAGTGAAAAAATTGACGATTTTGTTGATAAAGAAGCTCCTCTGCGTGCGGTGGTGGTGGATTATTACATGAATTTCATTCCTTATTTCATGAATATGTTTTCCCCGCTGTTCGTATTTATTTCAGTGATCTTCTTTACTTCCAAAATGGCCGGACACAGCGAGATTATTGCCATGCTCAGCGGCGGGATCAGCTTCAACAGGATCATGTATCCCTATTTTTTGTCGGCTTTGTTTATTGCATTATTGTCACTGGCTTTAAACTGGTTTGTCATACCTCCTGCCAACAAAAACCGTCTGGCCTTTGAAGAGCATTACCTGAAAACAAGAACGGAATACAACCGCAATATCCACTACCAGGTGGAACCCGATACGTACGTTTATATAGAATCGTATAATACCTGGAACAATACGGCCATTCGTTTTACCCTGGAATCATTCAGGGGGAATGAGCTGTTTTCAAAACTTTCTGCGGAAACAGCCCGCTGGGATTCCACTTCCGGGAAATGGCACCTTAATGATTACAACATCCGTCGTTTCTCAGACACAGCCCATAAAGTAACCTGGGGCAGGCAGCTGGACACACTGGTTGATATCACGGGAGCGGATCTTGTCCGCCGAAAAGAGTCGGTGGAGCAATTTAACCTCATTCAGCTGAACCGCTTTATTGAAACCCTTCGAATGAGGGGCGATACAAATATAAAATTTGCCCTCATTCAGAAGAATTCAAGACTGGCCATTCCTTTTTCCTCGTTTATACTTACGATCATGGGAGTGGCTTTGTCATCCCGGAAAAGAAGGGGCGGAACAGGTCTGAATATTGGGATAGGGATCGCATTGAGCTTTTCCTATATTCTTTTCCTCAGATTTTCGGAAATGTTCGTACATGCAGACTTGTTGCCGCCTGCCATAGCGCTGTGGATCCCAAATATTATGTATGCGTTGATAGCATTTGTATTGTACTGTTTGGCACCTAAATAAGGATACAAAACCTGACATCTATATGAGCAAAACTATTTTAATTGTCGGAGCCGGAGGGCAGATAGGGACGGAACTGATTCCGCATATGCAATCGCTTTACGGCGAAGATCATGTAATTGCTGCTGAATTGCGTCCCGAGGTTTGTGAGAAATTATCGGGAAACGTTCGCGTTGAGTGTTTAAATGCACTGGACACCCGGGCGTATGCTGATGTGATGAAAAAATACAGGCCGGACTGGATCTTCAACCTGGTGGCTGTACTCTCGGCTACAGGTGAAAAAAATCCCCAGACTGCCTGGCATGTCAATATGGGGGCATTGCTTAACAGCCTGGAACTTGCCAGGGAATACCGGTGTGGTGTTTTCACTCCCAGTTCCATAGGGGCTTTCGGCAGTAATACTCCTTCAAACGGAACGCCTCAGGATACTGTAATGAGACCAAATACCATATACGGTGTATGTAAAGTATCCGGAGAACTACTGTCGGATTATTATTGGTCGAGATTTGGCGTAGACACACGCAGTGTTCGTTTCCCGGGCATCATATCTCACGGGACATTGCCCGGAGGAGGTACGACAGATTATGCCGTAGAGATATTTTACGCGGCCGTAAAGGGCACATCCTACACATGCCCCATTCCTCATAACTCTTATATGGATATGATGTATATGCCGGATGCCCTGCAGGCATGCAGCACTTTGATTGAGGCAGACCCGTCACGGCTGGTGCACCGGAACAGTTTTAATATTACAGCCATGAGTTTTTGCCCCAGGGAGCTTTACGAGCTCATCCGGCGTCGTGTCCCTGATTTTCAGATGAACTACGCGGTAGATCCGGTCAAGCAGGCCATTGCCGATTCCTGGCCGAATTATATGGACGATTCCTGTGCGCGTGAAGAATGGGGCTGGAAGGCCAAATGGGATATTGATGCCATGACAGATGACATGTTGAAGAATCTGGAAAAGAAATTATTGAAGTAAGATGGATTATCTTTTAATCATTGCGGGTTTTGTTCTTTTGACGGGAGGAGCCAATATCCTGATTAACGGGGCAACCGGGCTGGCTGCAAAATTCAATATTTCTAACCTGGTGATCGGGTTGACAGTGGTTGCCTTCGGAACTTCCGCCCCGGAACTGGTGGTCAACGTGGTGGCTGCCATTGAAGGCAGCAATGAAATTGCCATAACCAATGTTCTGGGGAGTAATTCAATAAATACATTTGTGATACTCGGCCTTGCGGCCTTGTTTTATCCGCTGTTGGCCCAAAGATCAACCATCCGGGTTGAGATCCCGTTAAGTCTTTTTGCCGCCTTAGCCGTACTTGTTCTGGGCAGTGGCATGGTATTGTCCCCGGTTAAGGGATTGTCGCGTCTGGACGGTTTCTTTCTCCTTGCCTGTTTTGTCGGCTTCCTTCTTTATATTTTTTATCTGGGAAAAAAGGGGAAAGCACCTGTGGAAGAAGAAGACTACAAGCCCATGGGCATAGCCAGAGCTGTGCTTTTTGTGTTGGGGGGACTGGCCGGCCTTGGCATTGGGGCCGAGATGATCGTCCGTTCCGCAGTAAATCTGGCTGTTTCGTGGGGTGTAAGCCAGGCCGTGGTAGGAGTGACTGTTGTGGCCCTGGGAACTTCCCTTCCCGAGTTGGCCACCTCTGTGGCCGCTGCATATAAAAAAAGCTCCGATATAGCCGTGGGAAACATCTTAGGGTCCAATATATTCAATGTTTTCCTGGTATTGGGGGTAAGTGCCGTCATACGGCCGCTTCCCATGTATCCGAACCTGATGGCAGATGCAGCCGTAGCTGCTTTGGGGAGCCTGTTATTGTTGCTCTTTGTAGGTATTGGAAAAAAGCACACACTAAACAGAACACACGGCATACTTTTGCTGATCGTATATGCCGCTTACCTGTCGTGGATCATAGCTACGTTGTAAATTCTACAGGAACATCCCGATCATGGAAGCCGACAACAAACCGGCCAATGTAGCACCCAACAGGGCCCTGAAGCCGTATTTGGCAAGTAAATGCCTTTGATTGGGAGCAATACCCCCAATGCCTCCTATCTGAATGCCGACCGAGGCAAAATTGGCAAATCCGCATAGTACATAGGTGGAAATGATCAGGGACTTAGTACTAACAAAAGAACCCGCCTGGATCATTTGGGCCAGGCTGCTGTAACCCACGAATTCAGTCATGATAAGCTTCTCTCCCAGCAAACGGCCTACCAGGGCCAGATCCTGCCCGGTAACACCGGTCAGCCAGATCACAGGGGCGAAAAGATACGAAAGAATGCATTCCATTGACAGGCTGTCGTACATCCCATTGGTCCAGTCGGCTATCAGGTTGTTCAAATGGGTCCATTGTCCTACTTTGCCGAAAATGTAATTCGCTCCGGCGATCAATGCATAAAAGACCAGTAACATGGCCGCTACGTTAGCAGCCAGTTTCAGACCGTCAATAGATCCGTTAGCAATGGAATCCAGCGCGCTTTTCCCCATTTTTTCCTTGGAAACGCTTACCGAGTTGTCAATGGTTTCGGTCTGCGGTACCAGGATCTTTGCCATGGCAATGGCTCCGGGCGCCGCCATGACCGAGGCGGAAAGAAGGTGTTTGGCAAAGGCCACGCTCATTTGAACGTCTCCGCCACCCAACATCCCAATATAGGCTGCCAGTACGCCTCCGGCCATGGTGCTCATCCCGGCTGTCATCACCAGCATCACCTCGGACTTTGTCATTTTTGGAATATAGGCTTTTACAAGCAGCGGAGCTTCCGTCTGTCCTAAAAAGATATTGCCGGCAGTGGAAAGACTCTCGGCACCCGAAATGCGCATAAGTTTTGTAAAGACCCATGCCATAACCCACACAACTTTCTGAATAATGCCCCAGTAAAACAAAAGAGATGTCAGAGCAGAAAAAAAGATAATGGTTGGCAGGATCTGTAAGGCAAAAACGTAACCGAACCTTGTTTGGTCCATGAGCGACCCGAATAAAAATTCGGACCCTGCCCTGGTCCAGTCCAGGACCTTTACAAAAGCCCGCCCAAAGACATCAAAAACCATCTGAACGGCAGGGACAGAAAGGATCCCTATGGCAATAAGCAATTGCAGGGCAAGGGCTATTCCCACGGTGCGCCAGCTCACATGACGCCGGTCTGTGCTGAAAAGCCAGGCTATCAGCAACAGGGAAAAAACGCCCAATAAACCCCGGAGTATGGATTTAATACTGAAGACAAATTGCCGGCTTTCCAGGATACCCTGGTAAGGATTCTCAGCATCCAGGATCTCTGTGCCGGACTGAACCACAAGCGTGGAATCGTTTTGTGCCTGCATGACATTTACCGATAACACCATACAGAAGAGAAGGAATAGAACTTTTTTCACAAGGATGGTTTTTGGAGTAACTGCGCAAAGATAAACAAAATGCTAACTTTGCGCATATGGAATGGCAAACAAAAATCACAACAGGATCCTTACAACCCCCGTTTTCTTATGCTACCCGGTTCCTGTTTGCAGGATCCTGTTTTGCACAGGAAATGGCACAGCAGATGAGGGATCTGCATTTTCAGGTGGCTGAAGATGCTTTTGGTCCTTTGTTCAACCCGGCTTCCATTGCTTCTGCGCTGGAACGCCTGGAAAATCCCGGATTCTTTACTCCGGAAGATGTAATGCAGTTTTCCTACGGAGCCTTTGGTTCGCTGTACCATCACACATCATATTCGCAGGAAAATCCCGCGTTGTTTCTGGGGCAAGCCAATGCCGATCTTAAAAAAGCTGCGGATTTTTTCAAAACGGCCGATATTGTTGTCATTACTTTGGGGACCGCATGGGTATATAAATACAAAGGTGCTGTTGTCGCCAATTGTCACAAAATGCCGGCCTGTCTTTTTGATCGCGTGTTTCTTGAACCATCCGGAATATTTGACCTGTTAGCTCCTCTTATTGACCGGAACAGGGATAAAACATGGATCATGACCGTAAGTCCCATACGTCACCTTGCCGACGGGGCCCACGGCAACCAGTTGAGCAAAGCTTCGCTTCATCTTGCCGTAAAACACTTGCAGGAAAGATTTCCCTGGACATGGTACTTCCCTTCTTATGAACTGGTAATGGACGAATTGCGTGATTACAGGTTTTATGCCGCCGACAGATGCCACCTGACTCAGGAAGCCACCTCGTATATACGGGAACGTTTTATGGAAGCTGCTGCAGATCTCGAAACCATGACACTTGTTAAAGAAATGGAGAAGCTCAATGCCTCTTTTGCACACAAACCTCTCTTTCCCCGGTCCGTATCTTACAGGGAATTTCTTAAAAATCTTGAGAAACAAAGGGCTGAATTGCTGCAAGCTATTGGAAACAAAATAAAAAAGTATTAGATTTGTGGCATATGCCTAGGAAAACATTCATTTAACCTAATATTTACTATTATGAACAAAGCAGATCTTATTGCCGCAATGGCTGCAGAATCCGGACTTTCAAAAGTTGATTCAAAAAAAGCACTGGACGCTTTTCTTGCCACGACTACCAAAGCAATGAAAAAAGGTGAAAGAGTTACTCTTGTCGGGTTTGGCTCATTTGTTGTAGGACACAGGGGCGAAAGGACAGGACGTAATCCTCGTACCGGGGCTACCATTAAAATCAAAGCAAAAAAAGTTGTGAAATTCCGCCCCAGTATTGAACTGTAGCCAAGGTTACTACATCAGTCCGGCGTAAGTCGGCAAAGATAAGGAGGACGCGTATGTTCTCCTTTTTATGTACATATTAAGGATAAATGAAGCTACATTTAACCATTGCAGGGAGAAGCCTACTGATCTTTTTGGGATTGATGGTGTTGGCAACGGAATTGCCGGCACAGCGCAGGCATACATTATCCGGGAAAGTCATGGATGCAAACGAAGGGGAAATATTAACGGGAGCTGTAGTAAGGGTATTGGAAGGAAATAATACCTGGACACTTACAGATTCCCGGGGTCGGTTTGTTCTGACTCTTCCCGAGGGTCATGTAAAACTGGAAATTTCCTATATCAGCTACGAAACGCAGAGCCACCAAATAATACTGGACAAAAACAAGGACATTTTGATTTTTCTTAAACCCTTGTCTTACTACCTGGAAGGAGTTACCGTTTTTGCTGAAAGTGCAGGAAAAAGACTCCGTAGGGCTGAAATGAGCATAGAAAGGATAGATGCAGAAGTGATCCGAAAGGTTCCCACTCTTTTTGGAGAAGTGGATCTTTTAAAGGTTGTCCAGATGCTTCCGGGTGTGCAGGCGGCTTCTGAAGGAAGCAGTGGTTTTCATGTTCGCGGAGGAAGTCCCGACCAGAACATGATCCTTTTTGACAATGCCACCTTGTACAATGTGTCTCACATGCTGGGTTTTTTCTCCATATTCAATTCGGATGCTGTCAGCGATATGACCCTATACAAGGGAGACATACCAGCAAGGTTCGGCGGTCGTCTATCCTCTTTACTTGACGTGATACCGGCCGACGGAACCGGTCGTTTTTCGGTTAACGGAGGCATAGGCCTGATATCCAGCAAGCTGGCGGCACAAGGGAGTGTGGCGGGAGACAGGTTGACTTACCTGGCTGCGGGAAGACGAACGTATGCAGACCTTTTCCTTCCACTGGCAAAGAATGAAGTAATTAAAAATACAACCATTCATTTTTACGATCTCAATGGAAGAGTCCGCTGGCGGATAAACGATAAGAATTACCTGTACCTGACATTATACAACGGAAAGGATAATTTTGCGATCTCGGAGATGGGAGTAAAGTTTGGTAATTCAGTGGCGGCCATCAACTGGAATCATTATTTTTCAGACCGTTTCTTTATGAAACTCCACGCGACGTACACCAACTATGATTACGATTTTAAGGGGAGTACCAATGAAATGAAAATGGAATGGGTGTCCAGGATACAGGATGCCGGTATGCGACTTGATTTCTCGTACATGCCTGCCCCTGAACATCTTTTTGAATTCGGCTATACTTCCAATTTTCAATGGTTCCAGCCGGGTAAAGCACTCGGAACAGGGACCCTGGAAAGCGGGGTTCAGATAGAACAGGACATTACCATGTCCAGGCGCCAGGGTTTTGTCAATGTGCTTTATTTTTCCAATGAGCATAAATTTTTCAATCAAAGGATGGAACTGCGGTACGGGTTACGGATGAACCGTTTTGATAATGTAGGACCCACGACCCTGTACCGGGTGGATGAAAATTACAACCTTTTTGATGAAAATGGAATAGCCATTTCTTCGGGTAACTTTTTTCATCATGAATACGGTTGGGAGCCGCGTTTGGGTATATCCTTTTTGGTTACGCCCAATGTTTCGGTCAAGGCCGCTTATGCCCGAACGCTTCAGTATGTTCATTTGCTGTCGTTTTCTTCGGCAGGATCTCCCATGGAGATATGGATCCCTTCCAGTCCGGGGATAAAACCTCAATCGTCCCACCAGATCTCGACCGGGGTTTTTGCCACCTTGTTCAGGAAAGACTACGAAGCTTCGGTGGAACTCTTTTACAAAGGCCTTGACAATGTCCTGGACTTTAAGGATCACCCGAACCTGTTGTTGTATGATAAAATCGAAACTGAACTGCGTTTTGGGTCCGGGAGAAGTTACGGTGCGGAATTTCTTCTCAGGCGAAACAAGGGGGATCTTACAGGATGGATCAGTTATACATGGTCCCGTTCTTTCAGGACCATTCCCGGGGTAAATAACGGGCAGAAGTACCGTTCTCCCTCTGACCGTCCCCATAATATTAACATAGTCCTGTTTTATGATATTTCCCGCCGATTACAGGCTTCACTCAATTGGATCTATGCTACCGGGCAGCCCGTGACTTTGCCGGAAGGACGCTATTGGTTCTATAATGAATTGATCCCTGTATACACGGAAAGGAATTCATACCGGATGGCAGATTATCACAGAATGGATGCATCACTGACCATAAAACTGGGAAATATGAACAGACGATGGAAACATTCACTGAATGTTTCTGTGTATAACCTTTACGGGAGAAAAAACCCGTGGGCAATTAATTTCCGTCTGAAACCCACTGGGGAACAATACCTTGAAATGACATACCTTTTTAGCGTGGTACCCTCGATAACCTGGAATTTCAGTTTTTAAGAATCATGAAGTACATCAAATATACATATACAACAGTTATACTTCTGACCATCCTGGGTGGCATAGCCGGTTGTACTGAGCCCATAGAAATGATAGGGGACGATATGGATCCCAAATTAGTGATTACGGGAACCCTGTCTACAGAGCCCGGTTACCAGATCGTTGAAATTTCTTCTACGGTGCCCTATTTTGGTACGGATCTGCCGGAAAACATGGACGCCGCCCGTGTTATGCTTAACGACATTGAACTGATAAGGGATGCCCCCGGGATCTATACTACCGGACCGAATTTTGCCGCTGTTGAGGGAGAAACTTACCTGTTGGAAGTGTGGATAGATTTTGACCGTGACGGAAAAGAAGAATATTACTCCGCCACTACGACGGTTCCCTATGTTCACGTTTTGGAGTCCCTGACGGTGAGGTCTTTAATTCAGGGAGAGATTAATATTCCTTTTGTTCTGCTGGCCGGATTCCAGGATACTCCGGGAGAAGATTATTACGGGGCGGCTTTGTGGATCAATAATGAATTGTACAGCAACAGGATATTACGCTATTACGTACATTCACTTAACGATTACAGCCAGGACGGATCTTTCATCCGGTACCCTATCCCGGAATGGATCATTACCGAATCACTTGTATGGGATAACGGAGAAACCTACGACCTCTATGCTGGTGATGTGCTTACCGTTGAATTGCAGACACTCAGTAAAGAATACTACAAATTTTTGCAGGAAGCAAAAATTGAAAAGAACCAGCATTTCCCGCTTTTTTCCGGTCCCCGCGGAAATGTTACAGGAAATATCTCCGGAGGTGCCCTTGGAGTTTTCGGATCTTATGCCGTCAATTGTAAATCCGTTATTCTTCCCTCTTGTCCGGGGCTTCCGGAAAGACCGTAGCATGTGTCAGATAGATCAGCAGGGGACCGTGCCGGAAACGCAGATCCAGCCGGGTTCCCGTACATTTATTGAGTGTGGCTTTCCAGAAAGCGTCAAAAACGACATTTTCTACAGGATACTTTACACCGCTTACCAGTAGTTTTAATGCAGGGTTCAGCCCAAAAAAGGAAACAGGACCGCCTTTGATGCAGGGGACCGAAAGACTGGTGAATTCCCCTGCGCTGGACGGTTGGTCCGAGTATGCCCAAAAAGTGCCGTAATCGGTTACCATACGGACCGAGTTCATCATCCGGGCATAATCCCCCAGAAGGGAGATATTTCCCAGCATGTGATCTTCCCTCAACCCGGTTGCCCCCAAAATGGTGATTGTTCGTACTCCCTTTTCATGACAGTATTGCACCGCCTTGGTAAGATCATTCGTGTTTTCGTCTTTGTTCATTACCAATATGGAGGCATAACGTTCTTTCATGATATCAGACAAAGAATCAAGATCTCCAACAATAATATCAGGTTCCCTGCCGGTAAGATTATTTACGGCACCATCGGTACAGATCAGCATTTTTGCCTCTTCCAGTATTTGTAGAGGATACGGATGGGAAGGATATGCTCCCTGGGCAAGTATGACTGCCTGGTTTCTCATGTCATTGAAAAATTGCGTTACCTGCATTTCTGAATCCGGCCAGAAAAGCAGGTATGTTAAGCCGTTTTTTGCCGGGCGCCTGGATCTCCAGGATATGTAAAAAACCCTCCCGGCATGCCACTTTCAGGATCTTTTTCCCGTCTGTCACAATAGTCCCCGGCATTTCCCGGTGGGTAACCAGTTCCGGAAGAGCCCTGAATATTTTAACATCCTGCAATATATCCCCTTTTTTCAGGGTGGCGAAGGCAGCAGGGACAGGACTCAGTCCGCGTATAAGATTCGCTATACGGACAGGATTCTGTGTCCAGTCTATCCGGCAGATATCCCGTGTAATTTTGGGTGCCGTTTTCAGGTCTTCTTTGGAAACAAGGGGTTGAGGAGTTGCTTTTAATGTGCCGGAAAATAATCCGTCTATTGTTTTGGCCACAAGAGGTCCTCCTGCATCCATCAGTTTATCGTGGAGGGAACCTGCATCGTCCAAAGGTTCAATAACAACAGGTACCTGCAACAGAATGGCTCCTGTATCCATGTGATCGTCTATCAGGAAAGTTGTCAGCCCGGTCTCCTCTTCTCCGTTCATGATAGCATGATTAATTGGAGCGGCTCCCCGGTATTGAGGCAGTAGCGAGGCATGTAGGTTAAAACAGCCACATGAAGGCATTTTCCACACACAGCGCGGTAACATACGAAATGCCACTACAACAAAAACAGTGGCGTTCCATTGCCTGAGTACTTCCAGAAAAGACGGATCTTTGAGAGATTCCGGCTGCAGGACTTGGATGCTCTTTTGCAGGGCTGTGTTTTTTACAGCGGAGGGTCGTGCCGCCATGCCTCTTCCCGCCGGTTTATCGGGAGCCGTGACAACGCCTTTTACGACATAATCCCTCTCTGTGAGCAGGGAGAGTATTCCCGCTGCAAACAGAGGCGTTCCCATAAATACGATCTCAGGTTTGTTTTTTATGTTTGTCATGGCCAAACGGTAGATGTTTTTTTATCTTTTTCAAGAAAACAAGATACGCATCTTTATTGAATAATGCCGAGTCAGTGGTGGCCTTGTAGGTGAGGAAAACACCAATGGGCAATAATACCAGCGTAGAGATCATGGTCCCCATAGCCGCCGAGATAGAGCCGTCCGTGGCCAGCTTTTTCCCCGAGATATCAATAACATAGTAAATCACAAAGAACAACATGGAAACGATCACGGGAGTACCCAGTCCGCCTTTGCGTATGATGGCTCCCAGGGGGGCTCCCACGAAAAAGAAAATGAAACAGGCGAAGGCCACGGTAAATTTCCGGTACCATTCCACCCTTGTCCTTCTCAGTGGCAGATGTATCTGGAATTCTTCAACGACAAATGCATCTACCTGGTTGGATAACTGGTCTATTTTTCCCATGGCCCTGTTCAGCAGATCTGCATAATGCGGATAATCTTCCAGGGAGGGAATCGTATCCAGAGGAAAATACCCCCGGTATTCCTTTTTGCTAGCTGTATCCAGTTGATGAGCGTAGGTAAGTCCTCCCGTTATGAGCATACGTTTGAGGAACTGGCTGTGAGCAATGGAATAGAGTGAATCCAGTGAATCGCGTCTGTGTGCCAGACTGCTCAGACCCTGGGCCATCACATCGTTCCCAAAACGGTCTCCGTCCCGGCGCTGGAAGGCATAATTTGTCAGTTCAATGATAATATCCTGTCTTTCAAATTTTATGCGTTGCATGGCAAAAGACGTATCTGCCGAGGACTGTCTGTCTCCTTCTTCGTAGGATTCACCGCTAAAAAGCGAGAAAATGATGTTTTTCTTGTCTTCGGTAAGTCTCAGTGCCCCGGAATCGGCCAGGGTGACACTGGTGTTGCCCCTTCTGGAACTGTGGTTGTACACCATAACATCGTATAGCATATCTGTTTTTTCGTTCCTGTCTTCCACCCGGAGGCTGTAATTGTCGATCCCGTTATAAAAAATCCCGGTTGGAATGCGTATTTCTTCTTTTGTCCGGGAAATATCGTCCCGCAGGGCAAAAATGTTTTTGTAAGCCAGCGGCATCAGGTTGTTGGCGGCAAAAAAAGCTCCGATAGAAATGAGAAACGAAAGAAAGATCAAAGGACGCATGATACGCTGCAAGGGTATGCCGGCCGCTTTCATGGCAAGCAATTCGTTGAATTCCCCAAGGTTGCCCATGGTCATAATGGAAGCAAGCAAGGTGGCCAGGGGAAGTGCCATGGGAATGATGGTGCATGTTCCCCAGAAAAGAAATTCCAGGATCACTTTAAGTCCGAGTCCTTTTCCTACCAGTTCATCAATGTAGACCCACAGAAATTGCAATACAAGTACAAAAAGTACTATGAAGATTGTCAGGAACAATGGTCCCAGGAATGAACGGACCAGAAATCGGTCAAAAATTTTCACCGGCTTTTTTGTTTAAGGGTTCTTCAATGCATCGGCAATGGCATCCAGTGCGGCCTGCAGGCCTTCCGGGTCTTTCCCGCCCGCAGTGGCGTAAAAGTCCTGTCCGCCTCCGCCTCCACTTATATGGCGGGAAGCCTTCCGGATTATTTCCGAGGCATTCCACCCGGATTTGACCAGGTCATCGGAAATTAGCAGGGTCAGGTTGGCCTTTCCGTTATGTTCATAGGCGGCTGCAAAGGCCATGTTCCCGGGAATCCCGTTCCGGAAGGAGAAGGCAAGGTCTTTTATTATTTCGGGCATGTACACACCCCTGAGTGATACAAATTGGATGCCGTTCAACTCAGTCCTTTGTTCCCAGAGGGATTCCCTGAGTGCCGCAGCCCTTTCACGCATGTTTTGTTCCATGGCTTTCCTCAGATCATCGTTCTCCCGGACAAGTTTTCTTACTGAGGTGATCACATCTGGATTGTCGTTCATCATATTGCGCACGCCGGAAAGGATGGTTTCCAGTTCTTCCACTTTTCTTTCAACGGCAAGACCTGTAATGGCCTCGATCCTCCGAACACCGGCAGCAATAGCGCTTTCGCTCAGAATTTTGAACATGCCTATGTTCCCTGTGGCCGAGACATGGGTTCCCCCGCACAATTCTATGGAATCTCCAAAACGGATCACCCGTACATTTTCACCGTATTTTTCGCCGAACAAAGCCATGGCCCCCATTTGACGGGCTTCTTCCAGGGGAATATTCTGCAGTGTTTCCTGCGATATGTTGCTGCGTATCAGGCTGTTTACAAGACGTTCAGTCTTTTTGATCTCTTCCGGTTCAAGGCGTGCATAATGGGAAAAGTCAAAACGGAGTCCGTCCGGGGATACGTGAGATCCTTTCTGTTCTATATGGGTTCCCACTACTTTCCTGAGTGCGTAATGAAGCAGGTGTGTGGCTGTATGGTTATTGGCTATTGCCTGCCTGCGTTCTTCATCTACAACGGCATAAAATTCCGTTTCGGGATTGTCAGGGATCTTGGAAGCAATGTGCAGGATCAGATTGTTCTCTTTTATGGTATCCGTAATGCGGACCTTTTCTCCCTGGGTGTTTTCCAGGTACCCGGAATCGCCGGTCTGTCCACCGCTTTCAGCATAAAACGGGGTTTGATCCAGAACTACATGATAGTATTCCCTGTTTTTCGATCTTACTTTACGGTATCTTGTAATCCTGGCATAAGCTCTTGTGGTTTCATAGCCCAGAAAGACTGGCTGAACCACAGGTCTGAGTTCAACCCAGTCACCTTCCTTGGCTTGTGTGGCTTTTCTGGCCCGGTCTTTTTGAGCCTGTAATTCTTCCTGAAATTCCTCCGTGTTTACGGTCAGTCCTTTTTCCCTGGCCATTAAAATGGTCAAGTCCAGCGGAAAGCCGTATGTGTCATATAACAAAAAGGCATCTTTTCCGCTGAATTCTTTCAGGGTTTTATCCTGAGTGAAATAGTCAAATAATCGAATGCCTTTGTCCAGTGCACGCAGGAAGGCTTCTTCTTCCTGACGGATAATGTTTTCTATGAGCTCTTTCTGTTGATCCAGTTCCGGGAAAGCCTGACCCATTTCTTTAATCAAAGCCGGTACCAGGTCACACAGAAAAGGTTTATCAAATCCCAGGAAGGTATACCCATAACGCACAGCCCTGCGAAGGATACGGCGGATGACATATCCTGCTTTCACGTTGGAGGGAAGCTGTCCGTCGGCTATAGAGAAACAAATGGCTCTAAGATGGTCGGCAACCACACGCATGGCAATGTCTGTGTTTTTGTCGTGGCCGTATTCCTTTCCGCACAAAATGCCTATAGCTCCTATCAGGTTTTGAAACAGGTCCGTATCGTAAGTGCTATATTTTCCCTGGATGGCCACGCACAAACGTTCAAGCCCCATACCCGTGTCTACGTGCTTTTGGGGGAGCATGATCAGTTTGCCGTCTGCTTTCCGGTTGTATTGTATAAATACCAGGTTCCACACTTCCACCACCAAAGGATGTCCGGTGTTGACCAGGGAAGCTCCCGGAGTAACAGCCCGGTCTCCGGGAGACCGCAGGTCTATATGTATTTCACTGCAGGGACCGCAGGGTCCCGTATCACCCATTTCCCAGAAATTGTTTTTTTTATTGCCTGCAATGATCCGGTCTTCCGGTAAGAAACGACTCCAGATGGCACTGGATTCGTCATCGGCGGCAATATTATCGTCAGGGGCGCCTTCAAATACCGTTGCGTAAAGACGGTCGGCATCCAGTTTGAAAACCTGGTGCAACAACTCCCAGGCCCAGGCAATGGCCTCTTCTTTAAAATAATCTCCAAAACTCCAGTTACCCAGCATTTCGAACATGGTATGGTGGTAAGTGTCGTGACCCACTTCTTCCAGATCGTTGTGCTTACCGCTTACCCTGAGGCACTTCTGGGTGTCTGCAACGCGCTTGTACAGGGCCGGTTCATTGCCCAGAAACCAGTCTTTGAACTGGTTCATGCCGGCATTGGTAAACATCAGTGTAGGGTCGTTCTTAATCACCATAGGAGCCGAGGGCACAATGGCATGTCCTTTCTTTTCAAAAAAATCCAGAAAAGTTTTCCGTATTTCGCCAAACGTCATTTTAAAATAATATTAACGGTCAAATATACCGCTTTTTACTAAAAATACTTATCTTTGCACGTTAATAACGTGTTAACAACCTTAATGGCAGGGAGAAGAAAATACAAATACAATCCGGAAACTCTTTCTTACGAACTGCAAAGACCTTCTTTGCGCTATTATCTTGTCCGGGCGTTGATCATACTTCCGGTAAGTATGATGATCGCTTTTGGGTATTATATGCTCTATACGGAAGGTCTTAATCTTAAGACATCCCGTACTGTAAGACTGGAAAGGGAATACAACGACGTGCGTTCCGGCCTGGAACTGGTCAACAAACAAATGGAACAGTCAGCGAAAAGACTGGAAAATCTGCAGGTCAGGGACAACGGCATTTACCGGAACATATTTGGGATGGAGCAGATACCTCCCGAGGTCAGAGATGCTGGATTTGGAGGGTCCAACCGGTATCCGTACCTGGAGTATGCGGAAAGCTCGGCTTTGTTAAAGAATACCGCACTGAATTTTGACAAATTGATGAAAAAGGCATACATCCAGTCCAGATCCTTTGACGATGTGGAAAGGGTTGCGGGTCAGGCGGGTGAGGTTGCCATGTGCATCCCCTCCATTTTACCGCTTCCCGAGGATACCAAAAACTTCAGGTGGTCAGGGGCCTTCGGATACAGAAAAGACCCGGTATACGGAGACATCCGTATGCATGAAGGCATAGATCTGACGGGTGCCACTAATTCCCCGGTCTATGCCACGGGAGACGGTAAGGTGGAAACAATCCGTTATGAGTACAACGGATACGGACGTTATATTTTAATTGATCACGGATTTGGGTACAAAACACGTTATGCCCACCTGAATAAATCAATAGTTTACGAAGGCCAGTTGATTAAACGCGGTGAAAAGATAGGCCTTCTGGGTTCAACCGGTAAATCTACGGGACCTCATGTGCATTACGAAGTGATCTACATGGGACGTCCTGTAAATCCTTACAACTATTTCAACAACAATATTGCAACAGAAGATTACCACGCGGTAATTTTGGGCGGACGCCAATAATTTCCTGAAATGAACAATTACCAGTTCAATGAAGAAAAATTGGAATTCACCAAAGTGCGTCCCAGTATCAAAACGGTTTTAAAGCGCATTTTTTGGGTTTTCTTGGGCAGTATAGGATTGGCCCTGGTATACTATTTGATCTTTGGAATGTTCATTTTATCTCCTGCAGAAAGAAACCTGGTACGTGAAACGGAACTGATGCAAAGCGAGTATGAAAGATTGAGCCGGGAAATGGGAAACCTGAATAAAGTCATAGAGGAACTAGAAGTCAGAGACAGAAACATTTACGGAACGGTACTTCATTCAACACCTCTTGAGTTGACAGAGGAGGTTGATATTACTCATTACCGCATCCTTGTTGAGGATCCTTCTTTTGCCCTGTCCTATCATGCCGATTCGGTAATAACCGGACTGGAACGAAGGGCCGCCCTGGTTACCAGGGCTTTATACATGGCCGCGAACCAGGTGTATGAGCAGCGCGACAGTTTGCAATACCTGCCGGCTGCCTTCCCTTTGCGTGAACCGCCCATGGAAGCAATGGGTGCAACGATTGGACGCAGGATACATCCGTTTTATAAAATTCCCATGGAACATACCGGGATGGATTTCCTGGAAAGATTGGGAACCGATGTGCTTGCTACAGCGGACGGTCGTGTAGCAAATGTATTCCGTTCTGCCAGGGGAAGGGGAAATGTTGTTGAAATTGAACATCCTTACAGGGGATATAAGACGGTTTACGCGCATTTAAGTGATATCTTTGTAAGAAAGGGACAATACGTCCAGAGGGGGATGGTAATAGCCCGCATAGGTTCGACCGGAATGTCCTTTATGCCTCATTTGCATTATGAAATACAGCAAAACGGAGAGGTAAGGGATCCGGTGCATTATTACTTCATGGACGTGATGCCCGGGGAATACAGACAGATAATGCTGACGGCATACAATACAGGTCAATCTTTAGATTAAAGAGATATGGATAAGATGTATTATACAATAGGCGAGGTAGCCGGGATGCTGGGAGAAAGTACTTCCCTGGTACGTTTCTGGGCCACTACCTACAACGAATTTATTAAGCCGGTCCGCAACAAAAAAGGGAACCGTCTGTTTACAGCTGCCGATGTGGCGAATTACAAGATCGTACATCATCTTGTCAAAGAACGCGGCATGACACTGGAGGGTGCCAGGAAACGTATGCACGACAACAAGGAGGGGGAGGATAAAACCGTGGATATCATGGCGTCGCTTAACAGGATCAAGGCTCAATTGGTCGAAATCAGGGATATGATAAAATGAAATGAAATGGAAAGCATTTGATATAATTGAAGTCCTGGAACAGTGGGCTCCTCCCGGATTGCAGGAAGAATGGGATAATTCCGGTCTTTGCATTGGTAATCCCGATACCCCTGTAACCGGAGTGCTCGTTTGTCTGGATTGTAACAAAGAGATAGTGGAAGAAGCCGTGGCAAACGATATTAATATGATTGTTTCCCATCATCCCCTTATCTTCAGGGGCTTGAAACAGTTGTGTGATATAACTCCCGTGGAGCAGACTGTGGCCATGGCAATACGCAACAACATGATAGTCTATTCCATGCATACCAATGCCGATAAGATCATGGACGGGGTTAGCGGAGCCATGGCACGGGCCCTTTCGATGACAAACGTTTCCATTCTTGCTCCCGACGCAGTCTGCCAAGACAAGACAGAACCCTGTGGAATGGGCGTTGTAGGAGACCTACCGGAAGCGATGGCCCCGGAAGCTTTTTTTGATCTTCTGAAAAAAGTCTTTTTTACCCCTATCATCAAAGCTTCTCCCATAATTTATCCGGCTGTTTCCAGGATCGCGCTTTGCGGAGGCAGCGGATCGTCACTGATCCCTTATGCCATGCGCTCAGGAGCACAGATTTTTGTTAGTGCGGATTTTAATTACCATATCTGGTTTGAAACCATTCCAAGGATGATGCTTGCAGATATAGGTCATTATGAATCGGAGACGGGAGTGCAGGACCAGATATTCAATGTGCTTAGAAAAAAATTCCCTACCTTTGCCGTCCGCAAAACACGGATCAATACAAATCCCATTCGATTTTATTAAGTTATCAATATTATTATGACAAAGAAAACGACAAAGCGTGCAGGAACAGATGTCGGATCATTTACTGCACTGCAAAAAGCTGAACAGGACGGGACGCTGACCATGGAGGATAAATTGCGTCTTCTTTATCAGCTTCAGCAAACCGATTCTGAGATAGACAAAATACATCTGTTACGCGGTGAACTGCCTCTGGAAGTTCAGGATCTTGAAGATGATATCAAGGGGCTTGGCACCAGGATGGAAAATTTGCAAAAGGAGATCCGAGATATTGAAAAGGACATTGCTTTTCGCAGAATAGACGGAGACAATGCACGTGCCATGGTAACAAAATACGAAGCACAGCAAACCAACGTGAAAAACAGCCGTGAATTTGATTCCCTTTCCAAAGAAATTGAAAACCAGACACTCGATGCGGACCTGGCCGAGAAATACATCCGGGAGTTTTCCCTGTTACTGAAAGACCGCAAAGAAACCCTGGATCAGGCTAAAGAAGCCTATGAGGAAAGGCAAAAAGACCTGGACGTAAAGAAAAAAGAACTGGAAAACATTATTAGTGAAACAGCCAGGGAAGAAGAGGCGTTGCTCAAAAAAACGGAACTGATCCATTCCCAACTGGATGCCCGGGTCCTTTCGGCATACCGCAAAGTCAGGAATAATGCCCGTAACGGGTTGGCTGTAGTTACCGTCAAACGAGGGGCCTGCGGAGGGTGTTTTAACAAAATAACACCTCAGCGTCAGTTGGATATCAAGATGAGTAAAAAGATCATCGTTTGCGAATATTGTGGCAGAATATTGGTAGATCCGGCATTTGAAGAATAAGGCAACCATACGTGAACAGTTTTACGCCCGTCTTGGGCAAACTTCCCCCTCTCCGTTAGGTATTGAAATCCGGAAGGCAGAGGGGGTATTTCTTCTTTCGCCTGAAGGGAAACGATATGTGGACCTGGTATCTGGTGTTTCTGTCAGCAATGTAGGGCATGCCAGAAAAGAAGTAATTCATGCGATAGAGGATCAGGCAAGAGATCACCTGCATCTTATGGTATACGGGGAAGTCATTCAAAAGCCGCAGGTACTGCTGGCTTCACTGCTTACACAAAATCTTCCGGAGTCCCTGGACTCGGTCTATTTTGTAAACTCGGGATCGGAAGCCAATGAGGCTGCCCTGAAACTCGCCAAGAGAATAACGGGCCGATCCCGTATGGTCTGTTTCCGCGATGCATACCACGGCAGTACGCACGGAGCGTTGAGCATGATGGGCAACGAGACATTCAGGCGTTCTTTCAGACCGCTTTTACCCGGCGTTACGGCGTTACGTTTTAATTGCGCAGAAGATCTTGATAAAATTGACAACCGGACAGCCTGCGTCATTGTGGAACCGGTACAGGCAGAAGCAGGGGTCCGTCTGCCCGAAAACGGGTTTTTGCAATTATTGAAAGAACGTTGTAATGATACGGGAACTTTACTTATCTTTGATGAGATACAGACGGGGTTCGGACGCACAGGCAGTCTTTTTGCCATGCAAAAGTACGGAGTAACACCTCACATGGTTACCCTGGCAAAAGCTTTGGGTGGTGGAATGCCTTTAGGTGCCCTGGTATGTTCCCGGGAATACATGAAAGCGTGGCAATCGGATCCGGTGTTGGGGCACATTACTACTTTTGGCGGACATCCGGTCTGTTGTGCGGCCGGTTTTGCGGCTCTGAATGTATTGTTAAAAGAAGGATGGATCGGTCAGGTTGAGGAAAAATCTGCTTTTCTCAGGAAAGAGCTTATACAGCATCCCCGGGTACGGGAGATCAGAGATGCCGGATTATTGCTGGCGGTGGAACTGGGAGAAGCGGGTAAAGCAGAAGAAATGGTAAGGTTGTTGCTGGAAGAAGGAGCCATGGCGGACTGGTTTTTATATTGTGACACTGCTTTCCGGATATCTCCGCCTTTGTGTATTAACCGGGAAGAACTGAAATTGACCGTGCAGATTGTAAAACGGGCTTTGGACAGACTGAAATAAAAAATCATATATAATGGCAAAACGTGCACCGGTAAATAAAATTGTAAAAGGGAAAGAACAGTCCCAGGTGGAAATGGTGGGCCTGGATATGGGGAAAGTCCCCCCACAGGCCATCGATATTGAAGAAGCCATTCTGGGGGCATTGCTGCTGGAACCGAACGCTTCGCTGGATATTGTAGGAGCAGTAAAACCGGAATATTTTTACAAAGAAAATCACAAAAAGATCTTTGCAGCCATAACGGCGCTGGTCTCTTCGCACAACCCGGTCGACATGTATACGGTTGCCGAAGAATTGAAAAAGAACGAACAGCTGGATGAAATTGGCGGTCCTTATTATTTAAGCCAGCTGACCATGCGGGTTGCCGCAGCCTCTCACCTGGAGTATCATTCCAAGGTGCTTACACAAAAATTCATTCAGAGGGAACTGATAAACACCTCCTACGGGATTTTGCGGGATGCTTTTGACGATACCATTCCCGCGGATGAATTGCTGGATACTTCCCAGCAAAAGCTTTTTGAATTAGGAGAGATGAACCTTCGCAGGGACACACGCCCGGTACGGTCTGTTTTGGGAGATGTACTTGACGAGTTATCCGACGTGCAGACAAGGGATGACGGGCTGAGCGGGATCCCTTCCGGATTTACTTCACTCGACAGGATGACCCTCGGCTGGCAAAAAGCAGACCTGGTAGTCATTGCTGCACGCCCGTCCATGGGAAAAACGGCCTTCGTGCTTACCATGGCCCGGAACATGGCCGTAAACCACAACATTCCAGTAGCTTTTTTCTCCCTGGAAATGCCCGATTCCCAGCTGGTCAAAAGGTTATTGGTCAGTGAAACCGGGTTGTCTTCAGAAAAGATCAGGGGTGGCAAAAAATTAAAAAGCTTTGAATGGGAACAGCTCAACCAACGGATCATAAATCTTACAAAAGCGCCTCTTTATATTGATGATACTCCGTCGCTTTCCATTTTTGAATTCAGGGCCAAAGCTCGCCGCCTGGTTGCCGGGATGGGAGTTAAAATGCTGATCATAGATTATATGCAATTAATGTCAGGTCCTCCTGAATTGAGGGGAATGAGGGAGCAGGAAGTGGCTGCCATTTCCCGTTCCCTTAAAGCCATTGCCAAAGAATTGAACGTTCCTGTGATCGCCCTCTCGCAGATGAACCGTTCTTCGGAAACCCGTGGAGGGACCCGCAGACCCCAGTTGAGTGATTTAAGGGAATCGGGAGCCATTGAACAGGACGCCGATATTGTAATATTTCTTTACAGACCTGAATATTACGGGTTTAAAGAAGATGAAGGCGGACGTTCCCTGGAAGGTATAGCAGAAGTGATCATGGCCAAACACCGCAACGGAGCCGTGGGAGAATTTCAGATGCAATTCCGCAGTAACGAGATCCGTTTTCTGGACATAAATGAAGGTGGTCCGGATTTTGCATCGAGTGAAAACGTTACCTACGCTTCCAGAATGAACCAAATGAATGATTTGAATGACAACTTTGACGGGTTATAAAAGTACCATTCTGACATTGTTCCTGATCACATTGTGTGGCCTTACACAGGCACAGGAAAAAGAAAAACCTTGTTTACAGGTCCGGGATATCCCGCCTTCTCAAATGGCCTTCAATCCCGGAGAAAAACTGACCATAATAGCCAGTTATCAATGGGGTGTGGTAAATACGGATGTAGGGACCGTCTCTCTTGAAGTGTCTCAATCAGACACTTCAGTCGTTCCACAGTTTCATGCAAAAGGACGCATACAGACGGCGCGTTTTTTCAACGCTTTTTTCTGGGTTGACGATTATTACGAAAGCCGGTTCAATCAATCCAACCTGCGTCCTACCTATTTCATGAGGGATATTCATGAAGGGAAATATACTATAAAGAACTATTATAACTACAATCAGGATTATTCCATCAATGCCCGGATTATTCGGAAAGACGGGTCCGTTCAGGATACTTTGCTTCCAGGGCGGGTATGTACGTTTGATTTCATTACCTTGTTCTACTTCCTGAGAAACCTTGAGTTCAGTAATATGAACACCGGGGATGTTTATCCCATATCGTTTGCCATAGATGAAGAGATCTTTGAATTGTACCTAAGGTATGATGGAAAGGATGAGATCCGGGTACAGGGTTTGGGTACTTTCAGATGCCTGAAATTTTCTGCACAGACGGTTGCCGGGGTGGTTTTTGACGGGAAGGAAGATCTGCGTTTCTGGATCAGTGACGACAAAAACAGGGTGCCCTTATTTATTGAATCCCCTGTTGTTGTGGGTCGGGTAAAGGCACGACTGGGTACTTATGAAAACCTGAGGTTCCCCCTGACCAGCAAAATTAAATAACCATGGGTTTCGGATCGGTCATCAGGCATAAGGGTATCATCACGGGAACAAATCCGCTTAAAGCCGAAATCCTTACCGAATCGGCCTGTGCATCATGCCATGCGCGAGGGTATTGTTCATTGAGTGAAAAAAAACGCAAAGAGATCACCCGTTTGAAAGAGCCTGCAGGGTGGGAACCGTACATTGGACAAGAGGTGTATATTGAGATGCGAACCCGTTTGGGATTCAAGGCGTTGTGGTATGGGATGGCATTGCCTGCCGTCATTTTGGGTGTTGCAATTGCCTGCGGGGTACTCTTCCGTTTTGCCGAGTTGCTGCAGGGTTTAATTGCCATAATGAGTATAGCAATATATTATTTTGTTCTATATTTGTTAAAAGATCGTATCCAAAATGACTTCTACTTTACTGTACACAATATTAAGCCTTAGCTTATTGGGCGGGCTGCTGGCTGTTGTGTTGTATCTCATTGCACAAAAATTCAAAGTTCAGGAAGACCCCCGTATAGACCAGGTTCTGGAAGTATTGCCGGGAGCCAATTGCGGAGGATGCGGCTATGCCGGTTGCCGGGCTTTTGCGGAAAGTTTTGTTAAAAACCCCGACAATCCGGACTTTTTTTGCCCCGTAGGGGGAAACGATATTATGAAAAAAGTCGCTGCCGTGCTGGGAAGGGAGGTAAAGGACCAGATTCCAAAACTGGCTGTGTTGCGTTGTAACGGATCGTGTGAAGTAAGACCTGTTCTGAATACGTATGACGGCAGTCCCAGTTGTGCCGTGGCCGCCGACCTTTACGGAGGAGAGACAGGATGTTCCTATGGATGCCTGGGATGGGGCGATTGCGTGGATGCATGTACATTTGATGCCATATACATTAACCCGCAGACCTGTCTACCCGAAGTGGTGGAAGATAAATGTACCTCTTGTGGGGCCTGTGTTAAAGCGTGTCCCAGGAACATTTTGGAATTAAGACCTAAAGGACCGAAAAGCCGCAGAATCTATGTGGTCTGTGCCAACAATGACAAAGGGGCTGTGACCCGGAAAGTCTGTTCTGTCGGTTGTATAGGATGTCAATTATGCGTGAAGGCTTGTCCTTTTGAAGCCATTACTTTTGCCGATAATCTGGCGTATATAGATCCAGCAAAATGTCGTTTGTGCCGCAAATGCGTTGCTGTTTGCCCCACAGGCTGCATTCTGGAGATCAATTTTCCACCAAAAAAACAAGTGACCAAAAATGAGTAAAACGTTTTCAATTGGAGGAATTCATCTTAAGGACAGTAAATTCTCCAGGGATAAATCCATTGAAGAATTTCCCATTCCAAAAAGGGCTGTCATTTCAATGAATCAGCATTTGGGAATGCCTGCTGTTCCGATAGTGAAAAAGGGCGATGCGGTAAAAACAGGTCAATTGATCGCCGAGCCTGCAGGATTCGTATCGGCTCCTGTTCATGCTTCCGTTAGCGGGATAGTTGCCGATGTCGCCCCATATACCGATTTTCTGGGGAAAAAAGTGTTGTCTGTAGTCATTGACACCAACGGAGATGAGTGGATGGAAACTATTGACCGTTCTCCGGAGATAAAACACGAGATTACAGCTACTCCAAGTGAGATATTTAAAATTATTTCTGACTCGGGAATTGTAGGACTGGGGGGAGCCGCGTTTCCCACCCATGTTAAGCTTACGCCCCTGGAGGGAATGAAACCCGAATACCTGATCCTGAACGGAGCCGAATGTGAACCTTACCTGACATCGGATTACCGTCTTATGATAGAGCATGCCCAGGAAATTCTTATTGGAGGGGAAATGATGCGCCGGGTTTTAGGGGACGTGGCAGGGATCATAGGTATAGAAGAAAACAAGCCCAAGGCCATAGAGTTGATGAAAAGGCTGACAGCTAATTATTTACAATGGGAGGTAGTGCCTTTGAAAAAACGTTACCCACAAGGAGGAGAAAAGCAATTGATAGATGCTGTACTGGGCCGCAAGGTTGCTTCCTTCTCACTTCCCATATCAACAGGGGCGGTAGTACAAAATGTAGGTACAGCTTATGCTGTCTACGAAGCGGTACAAAAACACAAACCATTGATTACAAATGTGTTAACTATCAGCTCCTCTGATCCTTCCATTCAAAAGAATTATCGGTTTCGTGTAGGAACGCCTATCCGGGATTTTTTATCGGCGGCAGGAGCCATGGATAAAGAAGGAAATTTGTCACGGTCTTTTTCCAAAGTGGTTAACGGAGGCCCCATGATGGGAAAACCTGTTACCAACCTGGACGGACCGGTAATGAAAAGCACTTCAGGCTTTGTTCTGTTTACTGAAAAGGAAACAAAAAGACAGGAACCCGGGGAATGTATCCGGTGTTCCAAATGCTTCCAGGTCTGTCCCATGAGGTTACAGCCGTATTTACTGTATCAGCTGGCGTTGGCAGGAAGAACCGAAGAACTGGATGAAAACCGCGTTTTTGACTGTATTGAATGCGGTTGTTGCCTCTATTCCTGTCCGGCACATATTCCGTTGCTGGATCAGATCCGTTTGGCCAAAAACGTGTCATTGAAAAATAAACGCAAGAAATAAAATGGACAAACTACTTATTTCACCGGCTCCACACCTGCACAGTAAAGACAGTACCCGAAGGATAATGCGTGATGTTATCATAGCGCTCATGCCTTCTGTTTTGGTGAGCGTTTATTTTGCAGGACTTAGTGCGTTGCTGGTTCTGGTTGTGTCGGTCGCAGGTTGTGTTCTGCTGGAACATCTCATTGCACGGTACCTTATGAAGAAGAAAACAACGGTAAGCGATCTGTCTGCCGTTGTAACCGGGATACTGCTGGCCCTGAACCTGCCTGTCTCCTCACCATGGTGGATGGTGCTGATAGGATGTATAGTGGCTATTGGTATTGCCAAAATGACTTTTGGCGGCCTGGGACACAATTTATTCAACCCGGCATTGGTAGCCCGTGTTTTCCTTCTGATCTCTTTCCCGGTCCAGATGACTAACTGGACGGTTTCAAACAGTATTTTCAGACCGGATAAATGGGAACTTCCCAAAGGCCTTTTAGGTGTTCAGGGTCAATTGCTTGATGCTTCTTCTGGCGCTACTCCCCTGGGTATTATCAAGGAAGGACTGGCCAACGGGATGACTATGGAAACACTCAGCCAGCAACATAATTTTTCTTATTGGCACATGTTGTTCGGCCATATGGACGGCTCCATGGGAGAAGTCTCTGTCCTGGCCATTCTGGCCGGATTGTTTTACCTGCTTATCAGAAAAGTAATACGTCCGGTTATTCCATTATCTATAGTGATCACCGTTGCTGTGTTCTCGGGTATTCTGTGGCTGACGGATCCTTCCCAATATGCGGATCCCCTCTTCCATTTGCTTACCGGGGGATTGTTGCTGGGGGCTGTTTTCATGGCTACCGATTATACCACCTCACCTATGTCTCCGCTGGGAATGATCATTTTTGGTGTTGGTATCGGGATCGTGACGATGGTGATCCGGGTTTGGGGCGCTTATCCGGAAGGAGTCTCTTTTGCTATTTTATTTATGAACGCTTTGGTCCCACTGCTCAACAAGATCAAACCGTTACCGTATCAAAAGGAGGTGAGTCGTGGCTAGAGAATCCAATTTTAAAAACATGTTCCTGTGCATGCTGATCATTTGTCTTGGTGGTTCAGCTTTACTGGGAGGGGTTTACCTGATAACATACCAACCCATAGCGGATGCACAGGCCGCCAAAGTAAACCAGGCACTGGCCGGGGTTTTGCCGGAATTTGACAATGTCCCTGCAGAGGAAGCTTATCAGATCCGGGTGGACGGCAGGGCCGTAACCGTATATCCGGCCAAAATAGCCGGTGTGTTTGCTGGAGCCGCCGTAGAAGCCGTTACCACAAAAGGTTTTGGAGGTCCCATAACCTTAATGGTGGGCTTTAAGACCGATGGTACTATTTACAATACAGCTGTTATTTCCCACTCGGAAACACCGGGACTGGGAGATAAGATGGATCCGAGAAAAAGCGATTTCAGTCTGCAATTCAAGGGAAAGAACCCCGATACCTTTAAACTGGCCGTTACAAAAGACGGCGGACAGGTAGATGCCATTACGGCAGCCACTATCAGTTCCAGGGCTTTTTGTGATGCTGTGAACCTGGCATACAGGGCATTCAAACAGGCTGCCCAAAAAGGAGGTGATCAATGAATAAATTAAGTATCATAACCAAAGGGATCATAAAGGAGAATCCAATTTTTGTATTGGTGTTGGGTATGTGTCCCACCTTGGGAACCACAACATCTGCTTTTAACGGTTTGGGGATGGGACTGGCAACTACTTTTGTGCTCATGTTGTCAAACCTGGTCATATCCCTGATCGCAGGATTTATACCGGCTAAGGTCAGGATTCCTTCATTT
Organism: Bacteroidales bacterium; assembly: GCA_011620605.1. Classification (GTDB taxonomy): domain Bacteria; phylum Bacteroidota; class Bacteroidia; order Bacteroidales; family UBA932; genus DMER64. The sequence goes on from WOYW01000016.1 coordinate 537,856, forward strand.
ATTGTTGTCATTGCCGTTTTTGTTACTATGGTGCAACTGATCATGCAGGCATATGTACCTACCCTTTATGAAACACTCGGCCTGTTCATTCCGCTTATTGTTGTGAACTGTATCGTCCTGGGTCGTGCCGAGGCTTTTGCCAGTAAAAACAAGCCGCTGGACTCATTCCTGGACGGATTAGGTGCAGGTATTGGTTTTACACTGGGATTAACGGTTTTGGGAGCCGTGCGTGAGTTGTTGGGTTCGGGAGCTTTCTTCGGCTGGAAGATCCTACCAGGAGATGCCATGCTGGTCTTCATTCTGGCACCCGGTGCCTTTATAGCGTTGGGTTATCTTATGGTCTTATTCAACAAGATAAAAAAGGCATAATATTATGGAATACATTCTGATTATTATATCGGCAGTATTTGTCAACAATATTGTACTGAACCAGTTTCTGGGAGTTTGTCCGTTCCTGGGTGTGTCCAATAAAATATCTACTGCCGCAGGTATGAGTGCAGCCGTGGTTTTTGTAATGACACTGGCTACTTTGATCACCTATCTCATACAAAATTATGTCCTGGATCCACTGAATATTGGCTTCATGCAAACGGTCACCTTCATTTTGGTGATCGCTTCTCTTGTCCAGATGGTGGAGATCATCCTGAAAAAAATATCACCGGCCCTCTACCAGGCTTTGGGTATATTTCTTCCTTTGATCACTACCAACTGTGCCGTTTTGGGGGTTGCCATTATTGTGGTAACCAAAGAGTTTACTTTTTCAGGAACGGCAGCCATGTTGAATTTACCCCAGGCTCTTGTTTATGCCGCTTCCATGGCTTTGGGCTTCGGACTGGCCCTGATCATTTTTGCCGGGTTGCGCGAACATATGGATCTGGTGGGTGTCCCCAAACCGTTCAGGGGCGTTCCCATAGCATTGATAACAGCCGGTATACTGGCATTGGCTTTTATGGGTTTTTCGGGAATTGTCTGATCCAAAAACCGTGTATTATGGAAAATATTGAACAACTGGAAAAATTTGTAAAGACCGCCGAAGGATCCCGTGACCAGACTGCCTGGTATAAATTGGGGGATCTTTACCGTAAAGACGAAAGGTGGGGAGATGCGCTGAATGCTTATGCCAAATGTATGGAGCTGGGGGCCTGCAATGCCGCCAGGGAAGCTTCGGATGCCATCCACCGTATTCTGAATTACAGGAATACGGACAGTATGAATCCGTGATCCGTTATTAATTTAGAAGAACAGTCAACCCGTAATCCATCAAACGGGCAGCATCCTTGTACCGCAACAGCGACGAAGGCGCTTTCATAACTACTGCTATTACTCTTTTATCTGACAGTTTTGCAGTAGCCGTTATACACAGGCCCGCCGCAGAGGTATACCCGGTTTTAAAACCGTCACAACCGTTGTAAGCATAAGAACGTCCGGGTAATAATCCGTTTGTAGCCCAATAGGTCGTGCCCCTGAAATTCATACTGGTCAAAGATGTGAAATTTAAAATTTCGGGAAATCTGATAATGAATTCACGGGTAAGAAGGGCCATGGACCGGGGAGATATTCCGTTCCCGGAAGATAATCCGGAGGCATCAGTATAATAGGCGTTCAGGCCCAGCGAATCTGCATACCGGTTCATGATGGCTGCAAAATCCTGTTCTGTTCCACCGGACAGGTATTCTCCCAAAGCCACGGCACATGCGTTGGCAGAAACTACACATAAGGCCTTGATCATTTCATCCACCGAATAGGTAAGGGTCTCATTCAATGGCACGTTGGATTCTCCCGGATTGACCGATCGTGAAGCAGCATAAGCGCTTACCGGGATCAGGGATTGCAGGGACAGGTAGCCTTTTTCTATATGATCAAAAACGATGTACATAGTCATCACTTTTGTCATACTTGCCGGTACAAGCAGGTAATCAGGGCTTTCCGAATACAACTCGGTTCCTGTGGCAGCGTCAATGACTATAGCCCCCTGACAACTAAGGTTTAAAGAAACTCCCGGTTCCCCGCCCGGACCGGGTTCGGGCGTAATTTGTTTTCCGCAGGATGCAAGAACCAGCAGAAGTATCCACAAACCCTTCAGAGGCAAAATTTTCATGGATCCAAAGATATGAAATATAGCATTATCTTTGTTTTATAAAAAGAATAACCTGGTTCCTTTTTTTAGATGTCATTTCATGCAGTGCCCCCGTGTATTATGCCGTTAAGGACATCAATTCCGGATGGAATTTTTTTTACCACATACGCCACGGCTTGCTTCGTTTTGAGGGAGCCATGAACGTTGCCGAGACGTGGGTCAACGGGCATTATGCGGGTAAACATATGGGAGGCTTTCTTCCTTTTGTCATTGATGTGACAGCTGTTCTTAAAGAAAACGGCGATCGTTCTTCCCGTGCTAAACTGAAAACGACTGGATTTTAACATGTACTGAGGACTCTACAGGGAGGCCCGAATGACGATCAAATCGTCTTTATACATCACCGATCCCATTATGGATAATGTGCCTGCCGGCGGAGGTGTCCCGAAACCTTATATCATTTCTGAATACGGAGACTGGGAAAACCTGATGCCACAGGAACAATCCAGCCGCCAGTTGAGGGAATACGGCCAAAAACGGTTGCTTCAGCAGGCCACTTCTATGTTGAAAACCAATTTTTTTGAGCATTATTTTTTCTAATTTGTAAATTTGTTATGCAAGTCCAATAGGAAGCAGGCTCTGCAGGGGTGCAACCTGCCAGTAATAAGCCGTACGGATACACTGTATCGGGAGGGGCTGGCCCCTTCTTTTAACTTTAATAAGTTGATACAGGAATCCTTGAAATGGCTTTCAAAAAACCACTCTCTTTTGTCCTTATCATACAAATTCAGAACGTGTAAATACCTTATAAAAACAACCTTCTATCAGTAATCATCCGGGGATGTTACATTTCCCTGATTCAGTCTTTATAATGAAAAGTGCCGTAATCTAATTAAAGCAGCATAATAGCTGCAGGGTCTGCTTAACGGTCACTTTCGGAAATGCTGATTGGTTTTTATAGGTTATCAGTTTTATTATATTCATATGGTTTGTTGTATTTCAAAACAGCATAAGTACGATTAGCCAGCTTTTTAGCAATCCGGATGATCGCATTGTTTGGTTCCATCCGTTTAACTAAATTCTGGTATGCCATCAGTAAGGCCGGATCCCGGCGGATCGCTACCCAGGCGCTCTCAACAAAAGCGCTTCTCAAGTAATTGTGAGAACGGAAGGTGATCTCACCAACTTTCTCCTTTGAACCGCTGGAGTGCGTCATCGGAATGAGTCCAATGAAAGAGGCGAAACGTTCCGCACTTTGAAAACGGCCTACATCCTCTATTTCCGTCAGGATGAACATCGCGTTGATCAAAGCGATCCCGGGAATGGAGCACAGTAATTTTATACGATCCCGATAAGTGTTTTTTTCAGAAAGCAATTTGATTTCCCTGATGATATTTTTGAGCAATTCTTTTTGAGAACGAGCTTCATCAACTAAAGCTTTCAGAGCCAAATGACCGGAGGGTTCTTTCATCGGTATTGCTTCGAGCCAGGTCATAAAACATTTTGACCAATGTTTATTTGAACCCTTAAATTGTTCAGGCAGTTGAATACCGTAAAAATACAGGAAAGATTTGATACGAAGCTTGAATCGAATCATATCCCGGACCAAGGCCTTCCGGGAGCGGATCAACGATCGGTCGTTCAGCGTACTTTCCGAAGGTGTATATATTGCAGTCAGGCTTCCTTCACGAAGAGAGCGTGCTATTTTTCGGCTATCCCTTTTATCTTCCTTCTGGAACTGATCCTTCTGGGTGCCGGGAATGTCTGCAGCGTTGACAACGATATTGTTTACACCCAGGTTGCACAATCGGTAGTGCGTCCATAATCCGGAAAAACCAGCCTCATAAGCAGAATAGTAACTCGCCCCGGGATAGTTGCTTTGCAAATAATTACTTAATACTTCAGGCTCGGGTGGCATGACAAAAGTCTTTAACGTTAACTGATCATTCAATAGGGTCACTTGCCAACTTTTGAGGTGGACATCTAATCCAGCGTAAATGTTTTGACCTTTAAAATCTAATTTGTTAATTTGTACAGGCATAAGTCATTGAGTTTTATTTATTAATGTTTTACTCCATAAAAATAATGCTCTTTGGCTTATGTTCTTCCGATAATTTCATTTTTCAAACATAGGGACTAATATCCAGGAAGCACACAACAGTAATTACGGGGTAAATGCATGCGTGGATAATTACTGGGTTCTGTTTGATTACAACAGGGGCTATGCAGAAGATCTGGAAGCGTCCGGTATCATGTCCCTGGAAAGACTGCCCAAGTTTTCTTGTTATTTCTTCCGCTTTTCGTAACTTTGAAATTATGAAAAAGATTATCAGAACATTACTCCTGGTTTTGGTTGCCGGATTTATGACTGTTTCCTGCCAAGATCTGGGCCATACGTATACATATTATTTTGGATCCCGTACAGAGATCACTTTCAATGAAGTTACCGCTTCTACAACACCCGGTCTGAGGGAACTTGCCGCCATGCTTTCCCAAAAAAGCAATGACATACAGAAAGATTTTCAATTTGACTGGATGGTCACCGGAGGAGGAAACACACAGGAAGAAGCCCTGGATAATGCCGTTAATGAGGCCATAACAGGTTTTACTTCCAGCGTGGTTAATTCTTTTATTTTGGAAATGAACGCTTTCCGCACCGAGTTCGATGCTAAAAAACAGGAATTATCCGGGCTTCTTTCCCAGGAAACGGGATCAGTAAATTTCACAGTCCGCCTGTTTTTAACAGCGGACAGTGATGTTACTCAGGTATATGAAATACCACTGGCCGTATCCGAATCCTTTACCTTTGAGTGTAGGGGAAAGAACGATACGTATTAAAGAACGGGCAGAATACTGATAATACGGATATCTTTTACAGGCCGATCAGCCGGCCCGGTTTCCGTGGTAGCGATCTTATCTATAATATCCAATCCTTCGATTACTTCTCCGAAAACAGTATAATTGCCATCCAGTTGACGGCAAGCCGTTTCGTTGTGAACAATATAGAATTGAGAGCCTGAAGATGCTTTTTCGGGATTTACCGAATCACCTGTTCTGGCAGCGGCGATCGCACCTTTTTTATGTACGAGTTCGGGTACGAATTCAGCCGGGACGGTATATCCGGGGCTTCCGGAACCAAGACGTTGTCCCGGGGCGGCATTCCGTGATTGCGGGTCACCGCACTGGATCATAAATCCTTCAATAACCCTGTGGAACAGTATGTTGTCATAAAACCTCTTGGAGGTTAATTTTACAAAGTTATCCCGGTGAAGAGGGGTGTCGCTGTAAAGGCGAATGGTCATGGTCCCTTCAGTGGTTTTCAATTCAAAAACGGGCTCCTCCGGAAGACTGGCAGGGTCAAATGCCTGGTCTTTCCCCTTTTTGCCCGCGTTATTGCAGGATCCCATAAATAATGCACTTATACAGATCAGTAAAAAAATTGTGGTTTGTTTCATATCTCTGAAATTGAATATTTCTAAGGTTTTCGAAAAACTAAGGTAGTGTTTTTTTTTTACATTTGTATATTATGAAAGTCAGGATAATCAACCATTCCCGTTATCCATTGCCGGAATATGCAACTTCTTTATCTGCCGGGATGGACTTGCGTGCCGATCTGCCGGGATCAGTAGTTTTACAACCCCTGGAAAGGGCCCTTGTTCCCACGGGTCTTTTTATTTCACTTCCGCCGGGATATGAAGCACAGATCAGACCCCGCAGCGGAATGGCTGTGAAAAAAGGACTCGGCATATTGAACAGTCCAGGTACCATCGATGCCGATTACCGGGGAGAGATCAGGGTCATTCTGGTAAATCTTTCCAATGTGCCGGTAGAGATCGAACCCGGTGAAAGAGTCGCACAAATGATTGTGGCCTCACACGAAAGGGTTGAATGGGATGCGGTCAATGAACTGGAACAAACCGAACGCGGAGAAGGCGGATTCGGGTCCACGGGTGGTAAATAATGCAGACATGGAGGAAAAACTTTATTCATTGTTTTTAAAACACCCCGATGTCTGTACAGATACCAGGCAGATTCGTCCGGGTTGTCTTTTTTTCGCACTCCGCGGGGAGCGTTTTGACGGGAATCTCTTTGCCCTAGAAGCACTCGGCAAGGGCGCTGCTTATGCTGTTGTAGATAACTGTTCCGGAGATGATCCCAGGTTGATTAGGGTGCCTGACGCATTGGAGTCTTTACAGCAATTGGCAGTAAATCATCGTGATAAATTTCAGGTGCCCGTAATAGCTCTGACAGGGTCCAACGGGAAAACCACTACAAAGGAATTGATCCAGGCCGTACTCGCCACCCGTTACTGCGTTACTGCAACAAAAGGGAACCTTAACAACCACATAGGGGTACCGCTGAGTTTGTTGGATATGAACCGGGATACACAGGCCGGTTTATTTGAAATGGGAGCCAGTCACCCCGGAGAGATAGCGTTCCTTACGAAAATGATCAAACCCGATGCCGGTCTGATAACCAATATTGCGGGAGCGCACATAGAAGGATTTGAAACCATAGAAGGTGTCAAAAAAGGCAAAGGTGCGTTGTACGATTACCTGGCATCTTCCGGGGGGGTGGTGTTTTATAATTCAGATGACCCTGTGCTATGCCGTATGCTGGAGGAAAGGAACATAAAAGGGAAAACAATAGCTTACGGCACGGGGGTACAGGGAATAAAAGCGGAAATTACTGAAGGTGTACTTCAATTGAAGGTGGACGGGTACCCGTTGATCAAAACCAATCTGGCGGGAAGCTACAATACTCCCAATGTATTGGCTGCATTGGCTGTCGGCAGGTATTACGGTACTGATCCCCTTGAAACAGTAAGGGCGATAGCGTCTTACAGGCCATCCAACAATCGTTCCCAATGGATTCAAACATCCCGCAACCTACTGCTTTCGGATGCTTATAATGCAAATCCCGTAAGCATGGCCTTATCCCTGGAAAATTTCACTGCATCTGAAGGTTCCCGAAAATGTCTGGTTCTGGGAGATATGCTGGAATTGGGCGAAGGATCTCACCGGGAACATCTCAAAATTGTTGCGCAGGTAGGAAAAATGAACGTGGATAAAGTGTTCTGGGTGGGGCCCCGGTTCACCAGGGCAGTAGAAGAAAGCCGGGCGGCGGGGATGTGTTTTCCCCATGTGGAAGCGTTGATCACGTACCTGGAAAAAGACCTTCCCGAAGGATTTGTTGTTCTTATCAAAGGATCCAACGGTATCCGTCTTACAAAACTTATTGCATCCGGAGTTTTAGGAAAGTGAGCTTTTTACCGGATACAAAGAAACGCCATACAATACTTCCCCTGTACATGACCTGGCTGAGATCCGGTTTTTTCCCTCCGGAGCGCTTCATTTTATGGCACATGCTCCAGAAATGCAGGTGTGCTTTGTAAACGGACAAGGTGAAATTCCATTTTCCCTGAAAACAGTAAGCAACGGCTGAAAGATGGTCAGCCAGTATCCGGAGCAATAAAATGGGGATCAATTCTCCTTTTCCCAGGTTTTTGTACATCATCAACAGGTTATTCCTGTAATTCAGATAGAGTTTACGGGGAGAATTGTTGGGAAGAGTACCGCCTCCGACATGCAGGATCTTTGACTGCGGCACAACGTAGACAGAATTGCCTGCCCAATGAGCTCTCCAGGAAAAGTCTATTTCTTCCATGTGGGCAAAAAAATGATCGTCCAAACCTCCAAGTCGGTGAAAAAGATCGGAGCGGACAACCATACATGTTCCGCTGGCCCAGAAAACAGGGACAGGCCGGTCATACTGGCCGTGGTCTTTTTCTATGGATGTCAAAACCCGGCCCCGGCAAAAAGGGAATCCCAGCCAATCAATAAACCCGCCGCAGGCCCCTGCATATTCAAACGTATCGGGATGTGCCCAGGACAGGATCTTTGGCATGCAAACGCCGCATTCGGGCAGGCTGTCCATCATCTCGGCAAGGGGAGGCAGCCAGCCGGAGGTGACTTCCACATCGGAATTCAGAAGTATGTAATACGTGGCATCTATCTGCTTCAGGGCAAGGTTGTATCCTCCTGTGTAACCCAGATTGCTCTGAAAGACAATAAGCGGAAGGTCAGGGAAATTTTCAGTGAGCCAAGGCACCGAACCGTCGGTGGAGCCGTTATCTGCCACAAATATACGCGCCCAGGGTTCCGGAGTGCGTTCCAGTAAAAGGGGAAGGAACTGTTTCAGGAAGTGTTTGCCGTTCCAGTTCAGGATCACTATGGCCACTTTCGGCTTCATAAGACAAATGTAAGTGTTTTTAGCAAATTTGCACCATGAAGAGGACGATAGAATTGCTGGCTCCGGCCAAAGACCTGATGTGTGCCATTCCTGTGGTACGACCATGAGCTCACAAAAGCCGTTAAGCTGATCCGTGAACTTTACCAGGCCGGGGGATACTGTCCGCGGGAAAACGGTAATAAAGAAAAAAATGGTCAGAACCGTTGTTTCTGGTAAGAGGAAAGAAAAAATTCCCGGTTTATTTTGCTTGCCGGTCTTACCTGATGTATGTAGATAATGCAGTTTCCAGTAAACGGGCCAGTCCCCAGGCAAGTAAAAAATAGATCACAGAGATCACGATCAGGGGGAAAAATGCATCAAAAGTGCGGCTCCGTATAAGATCACTGGCTTTTGTCAGATCCTGTACTGCAATATACCCAACGATGGAAGTCAGTTTGGTAAGAGCTATGAGTTCTCCCTTGTAAACGGGATAAACACGGCGTATTGCCTGTGGGAGAACAATGTATAAAAAAGCACGCAAACGGGAAAAACCCAATGCCACTCCGGCTTCCGATTGTCCTTTTGGAACGGATTGTATGGAAGAGCGGAACATTTCCGATACATATGCCCCAAAGATCAGGGAGAAAGTAATTACAGAAACTGTCACACCGTTTATTCCGGTAGATGCAAAAACCACATAAAACATAAGCATCAACAGGACAACCTGGGGGATGCCCCTGAAGAAGGATATGTATGCGCGAGCTAAAAGGGAGACTGCTCTCCACTGGCTCATGCGCATAAAACAAACAAAAGCCCCCGTAAGTGTGCCGCCCAGGGCGGAAAGAAATGCAGTCAATAATGTGATCAAAAGACCGTCCCACAAAAGCAAATACCGTTTATCCCGGATCAGGTTGTTGTAAAAACGCTGTCCGATGCTTTGCCGGGTTTTCTCTGTTTTATCTGTCTTATGGATACGGGATCGCAGGGTGATCATGGAAGACCAGGTGGTCAGGTATGTGTCTGAAAAAGCGAATTTTTTGCTTCTTTCTTCGGTAACCATAATGTAATTGACCATCATATCAATTTTCCCGGCAGACATTCCGGCCAGCATTCCGCTGAAATCCGAAATGATAAACTCGGGCTTTTTACCCAGCCAGGCGGCAAAGCGGCGGGCCATTTCGATATCGAATCCGGCGGGTTCGTTGCCCTGGTAAAAGGTAAACGGCACGTCCATACATGTTGTACCAATTCTGATTGTTTCGTTGCTTTGGCCGGCTTCCGGAAACGAAGGCATGGACCCGTCTGTATTTTCCAGCCACCGTTCTTCCATTTGACCCAGGATGTTGTTCTCCCGTATTTCTTTGAGGAATGCGTTAAATTGCGGAAGTAGTATAGTGTCATGCTGGCTGAATCCCACAGATACAGAGGTGGCGGCCACCTGTTGGTCCAGAAAAGATATGTCGGGGGCCTCTTCCAGAATATACACACAAGCCGGATAAGCCAGGAATACGGCATCGCAGTCTCCGTTTCTTAACATGGAAAGCAGATCGGTCGTATTGGTCAGCGGAATGATCTGAGCCCTGGGGAACTGCTGCCTGGCATAATTTTCCTGCCATGTTGCTATAAGAACACCAATACGCATACCGGGGTGGTCCAGTTCCCTTACTGACTGCAACGGTTGTTGTGCGCCGGCCACGTTCCAGATCCCCCGGAGGCAGAGCATCAGAATCAGAAGAACAATACAAAAGAAATGTTTCATATCATGTGTCCTGAACAATTTTACGGTCAGGTACCCGTGACAGGAGAACGCCGCCGACGATCAGTACCAGTCCTGCAATGGTAGAGGGAAATATGGGCTCTCCCAGTATATAATGTATAAGAATTAGTGATACAAAGGGAAATATGTATATCAGGGAGCTGACGACTGCCGTGTTCTTTGCAAGCCTTAGCGCTTTAAGCCAAATGATAAAAGGAACAGCCATTTCAAAAACACCTATATAGATCCCCGAAAGAATGCTTTTAGAGGAAACTTCCTGTATGATACGGCCGGTGCCGTTTTCCTGGAACAAATTGCTGAACAGTAGATAAAGGGAAATGTAAAGCCAGGCAAAAAGAAAGTTTAAAAAAAGGGAAATATCATCCGGTAATTTGTTTTTCATGTTGAGCAGGAAATATGTCGCCCACAGAAAAGCACTCCCCATGGCTAAAACAACACCCCATGGATCTTTTATATGCAGACCTTCCCTGAACAACGCCAGCGGACTTCCCTGCAGTGCAATGAACAAAGCTCCGGTAAAACTTATGATCATAGCCAGAATACCCATCCATCCGATCTTTTGTCCCAGAACAGGAATGGACAATAAAACCAGGACGAGCGGCCATATCATGTTGAGAGCCTGTGCCACCTGGGCAGGCAACATACTGTATGCTTTGAAAAGGATCAGGTAATACAGAAAAGGATTAATAAAACCCAATAAGGCCGCTCTTCCCAGGGCTTTCCGGGGAATGGAAAAAAGAGCGCCACGCTTTCCCGCTGCCAGAAGCAGCAGGAATAACGTGGCGATAGCCGATGTGTTGGCAATGAACAGCAATACGGCAGGTGTCAGGTCGGCAAGCGCCCATTTGAAAGCGGTGGCCACGGTGGCCCAGCATCCTATGGCAATGGCGGCATAAAAGCCGGCTGACCTGCGCAATTTATCTGCTATTTTGCAACTCGTTCCAGCCATTTAACCATGGACAGCATAATGATCATAGATATGAGACATACTACAACAAACACTGTCCAGGTAGCCCATAAGGGAATATGGGAATACATAAGGCCCCCTATAAAAAGCAATTGATTTCCAGCAGCTGTGGCGGCCAGCCATCCACCCTGCATCAATCCCTGCATATGGGGCGGGGCAACCTTGGACACGAACGAAAGCCCAAGCGGACTGATAAACAACTCGGCAACGGTCAATACAAAATATGTGGTTATCAGAATGAATGGACCGACTTTGGCGGATTGTTCCAGGCCTCCGGCTGCTTTTACGTCACTGAAAAGAGGCAGGTTCACCGAGGCGAAAGTCATGATTAGGTAAGCGGCAGCGGCAATTCCCATACCTATTGCGATCTTTTTTGGTGTGGAAGGTTCTTTTCCTTTCTTGTTCAGCCAGGAGAAAAGTGCCACGATAAGCGGGGTCAGAACCACTACGAACAACGGGTTAACTGACTGGAACATTTCAGCTCCGACAATCCGGGTAAATCCAAGATTGATGTCTATCATGCTCAGATCTGTATAATCCCTGGCAAAGAAAGTCAGTGAGAGACCGTTCTGATGGAACGAGAACCAGAAAAAGATCACGATCCCGAAGACGGCAAACAAGGCCAGCAAACGGCGTTTGACTTCGGCAACATCCATTTTTGTAACAGTGGGTCTGGGATTATCCTCTGTAGTGATACCGTCTTTTTTAACGTCCGGGAGCCTGTTCTTGGTTACCAGGAAGATCACCAGGGAAATTGCCATGGCTACAATGGCCACAAAGAATGCATAATGGAATCCGGTGCTGAAAACGTCCAGGTAACGATCAGCAAAAGCAGCCAGATCGGTTACGGGGCCCTGATTGGCTTCGGCAGCGGCTAATGAAAATTTTTCCAGGGCTTCACCGGTGATCTCATTGGCACGGAACTGATGGCAAAGGGCCGGTAACGCGGCATTGTATGTCAGACTGTGTGACTGCAGCCACCAGTTTCTGACGGCGATGGCAAAGAATGGAGCAAAAATGGCTCCGATGTTGATGAACATGTAAAAAATCTGGAATCCGGTATCTCTTTTGGAGGCGTATTTTGAATTGTCATACATCTGTCCCACGACAGCCTGCAGATTTCCTTTGAACAAGCCATTTCCGAAAGCGATGATAAAGAGGCCGAAACAGGTAAGTGCCAGGTAAAGACCTAAATTGGGAACGGGTGTGGGCGTAGGAAATCCGATGATAAGATATCCGACAGCCATCATTACAATTCCCGTCAAAATGGTTCCCTTGTAATTTTTTGTTTTGTCGGCAATGAGACCCCCTACCAGGGCCAATACGTAAATGAGGGCATAAAAGATGGCGTATATGACTCCGGTCGTTGTTTCATTCAGACCGAACTTGGCCGATAAAAACAGGGACAGAATAGCCATCATTGTGTAAAAGCCAAAGCGTTCGCCCATATTGGCAAGTGCTGCGGCAATCAATCCTTTGGGTTGTCCTTTGAACATAGTGGTTTGGTTATTTTGAGTTTATATCCGACAAAAATACGATAATTTTGATAACTTTGTCTGCTTATGAAGGCCATATTTTCGCGGATTTGTTTTCTAGTCGTTTACACGATCATCTGCCTGTTCAGTTTGTTGCCCCTGTCCCTTTTATACGGCCTTTCGTTCATTTTTGTGGAATTGCCTTTGAGGATAGCAGGTTACCGCAGAACGGCAGTGACCATCAATATGGCCCGGTCTTTTCCCGGAAAATCCTACGCGGAAATTCAGCGGATGGTCAGGGATTTTTACCATTACCTGGGAAGGTTGTTTGCTGAAACAATATGGCTGTTTACCGCATCCGGGAAAAGTGTGATGAAACGGTTTGCCATTGAAAATTGCCGGGTATTGGAAAACCTTAGGGAGAAAGGGAAAAGCGTTGTGGTCATGCTGCCTCACACCGGGAATTGGGAATTTTTACGAGCCTGCAGTTGTCCCGGTCAAAAAACCGTATGCGGTTATGATGTGCAACAGTTGCATATGGTTTATCAGAGGGTAAATTCCCCGTTATTTGACAAATTGATGTATACCCTCAGGAACCGCTATAAAACCGGCTGGAAGATCCTTGAAAGCAGAAATGTGGCACGGTACATCGCAAAAAACCGGGATGAACCGGGGATGTATGCCATGATCAGTGATCAGTGTCCCGGTCCTGTAGGAAAAAGTGTTTCCGGGGTGTTTTTGAATCAGCCGACTCTGATGATTGAAGGTCCGGAAGCCCTGGCGCGTAAATTCGGTTTTGCGGTAGTATATGGGGTATTGCGACAAACAGGGAAGGGCCGTTATTCCTTACATTTTTCATTGATCACAGAAGATGCGGCTGAAACAGAAGCTGGAGAAATTACCCTGAAATTTGCCCGGTTGCTGGAACAGGATATTGAACAGACCCCTCACCTGTGGCTATGGAGTCACAAACGGTGGAAAAGGGTTCCTTCATCAAAGGCTTAATATTTGCATTAGACTTATAAAACTTAGGATATGAAAAAACTGATGATCTTATTGCTGGCCCTAAGTCTTTGGATACCCGTCCAGGGACAGCCGGTCTCCGAAGGACAACAGATCCCGCAGGGAGCTGTTGTTTACAGCCTTCCACGGACATGTATACGAATAGTGGCTGAAGCTCACTATACTCAGTTCGTCCCCGGTCCTTATGCCCGCTATGCCCGGAAATTCCTGGGAATAGATGCGGGACAGAACAGGACGATTACTTACGAACTTTCTCGTATTGAGATGACCCCTATGCTGGAAACCGATCCACATCAGCTTTATATGGCCCTGCTGACAAAGGAAAATATTGAACCCTGGTTTTTGCAACTTACATCACAGGGTCTTGTTCTGCTTGCCGATGCTTATCAGGCAAAGGAAAGCAAGTGGAGGTTCCCTGCACCCGACGGAGTGCAGGATGTGTCAGATGCCGGGATCATAGAGAATCTGAAGGAAGAACGTACTACCTTATATCGTTCACAGGTTGAAGGACGTGAAGTGTCTGCCATCCCTGTTCAACAAACACAATTGGTTGAAAAAACACTGGAACAGCGAGCTGAGGAAGCTGTCCGGAAAATATTCCGGTTGCGGGATATGCGGTATGCCATCATAACCGGAGATACTGATGCAATATACAGCGGAGAAGCCATGGGTGCTGCCGTAGATGAAATGAGACGCATGGAAGAAGAATACCTGAGACTGTTTTTGGGTGAAACGACCACCGGTAAAACTCATCTTTCAACTGATGTGCTGCCCGATCAGGAACGCACGCGTTACGTAGCCTTCCGTTTTTCCGAAACCGAAGGATTACTGCCTGCCGATAATGTGGGCGGACGACCAATTTTGCTGGAAATGGATATTTCTGCAGATGAACCTTTTCCAAGGATAATCACCGATGAAAGCAAGGTGCGTTCCGGGACAAGGCTGTTTTACCGTCAACCCGTTATCACTCTGGTACGTCTGACAGACGGTCAGAAGGAATTGTTGCAGGCACGGGTTCCGGTATATCAAAAAGGCCCCGTTCTGAATTTTATTATTAATTAAAACATATTTTTATGGACATTATTGATCTCAAACCGCAAAGAGTCTGGAAACATTTTTATTCATTGACCCGTATACCGCGTCCTTCCAAAAAAGAGGAAAAAATTCGCGCCTTTTTGGCCGAATACGGAAAAAACCTTGGGCTGGAGACGATCGTAGACGAAATTGGGAATGTCATTATCCGTAAACCGGCCACTCCGGGAATGGAAAACCGAAAGGGGATCATCCTTCAGGCACACATGGATATGGTTCCGCAAAAAAATAACGCCGTCAAACATGATTTTGAGAAAGATCCCATCATTCCGCGTATTGAAGGGGAGTGGGTATATGCCACCGGTACAACCCTGGGAGCAGACAATGGTATGGGTATAGCTGCGGCAATGGCTGTGCTGGAGGCTGACGATCTGAAGCACGGTCCGGTTGAGGTCCTTATCACTACTGACGAGGAAACCGGTATGACGGGAGCCAGAGGCCTTAAACCCGGCATACTCAAAGGCGATATTTTGCTGAACCTGGACTCGGAAGATGAAGGGGAGCTATATGTAGGTTGTGCCGGAGGAGAAGACGGGTCATTTGAAATGGAATACAAACCCGACCCCGTGCCTGCAGGCTGGGAATCGGCCCATATAAATATCACCGGCCTGAAGGGGGGGCATTCCGGAATGGACATCATCCTGGGGCGCGGGAATGCCAACAAGATCATGGTGCGTATACTGTACCATTTAATGGAGAAATCGGAAATTGCCATAGCCTCCGTTGAAGGAGGGAATCTGCGTAATGCCATACCCCGGGAAGCCGATGCGGTCATATGTTTTGATCCGGCAAAAAAAGACCGGGTTAAGGCCCTGACAGACGAAATGACAGGCATCATAGCAACAGAATTGAAACTGGCGGATCCCGGTCTGGAAATAACCCTGAACGCCTGTGATAAACCAAAAGATATTGTTCCACGTGACGTAGCTGTCAGGGTTGTCCGTGCCGTGTATGCTGCTCCCAACGGCGTATGGGCTATGAGTAATTCTATGCCCGGATTGGTGGAAACATCTTCCAATATGGCCATATTTAAGGCTAAAGAAGGACAGGTGGCCGTACATTGTTTGATCCGCAGTTTGGTGGATACCGCCAAGGAAGATATGGGAACGGCATTAGCCTGTTGCTTTATAAATATTGGAGCCCGGGCTACATTTTCCGGTTCATACCCCGGATGGAAACCCAATATGGATTCACCCATTTTACAGGTTATGCTGGATACCTACAAGGAAATGTTCGGACAGGAAGCTAAAGTGAAAGCCATTCATGCCGGTCTTGAATGCGGAATATTGGGTGGGACTTATCCCCATTGGGATATGATCTCTTTTGGTCCTACTCTCCGTTCTCCGCACTCTCCCGACGAGCGATGCCTGATCCTTACCGTACAGAAATTCTGGGATTTGTTGGTGGAAACACTAAAAAATGCTCCCATAAAATAGGCGGGCTTTGAATACCTTGAAAAAAAATTTGCCGGGCTGCAGGAATTTCCTATCTTTGCAGCCCTTTTACAATTTAAATAATAACCAATCACTATGTTAAGACAGTACGAAACCGTTTTCATTTTAACTCCCGTTTTGTCTGAAGTTCAGATGAAGGAAGCGGTTGCCAAATTTCGTGATATGATTGTCGCCAACCAGGGCGAAATCGTTTACGAAGAGGCTTGGGGGCTGAAAAAGCTGGCGTACCCCATCCAGAAAAAAACCACCGGGTTTTATCATTTAATAGGATTCAAAGCCGATCCTGAACTGATTGCCAAACTGGAACTCCAGTACCGCAGGGACGAGCGTGTGATCCGGTACCTTACTTTCGCTATGGACAAACATGCCATCGCGTATGCTGATAAAAAACACGGTTCAGCTAAGGAAGCAGCTCCCGTAAAGGAAGAAAAGCCCGCTCCCAAGCCAAAGAAACCGGTAGTAGATGACGACATTGAAATTATTGATGAGGAGGACTAGAACATGGCAACAAACAATGAAATTCGTTTTCTGAACCCTCCTACAGTTGAGGTAAAAAAGAAAAAATACTGCCGTTTTAAAAAAGCAGGGATCAAATATATTGACTATAAAGATCCCGAGTTCCTGAAACGGTTTCTCAATGAGCAAGGCAAGATCCTGCCCCGCAGGCTTACCGGTACATCTCTGAAATACCAGCGTAAAGTGGCTCAGGCCGTTAAACGTGCCCGTCATCTGGCTTTACTGCCCTACGTTACCGATTTACTAAAATAAGGAGGAAAGAGGTCATGGAAATAATTTTGAAGCAAGATGTGATCAGTCTGGGCCATAAAGACGATATTGTAAATGTCCGTAACGGGTATGCCACCAATTACCTTATACCCCAGGGAATGGCCACAATGGCTACCCCTTCTGCAAAAAAAATGCACCAGGAGAATATGCGCCAGCGTGCACATAAAGAAGCCGCGATCCGTGAAGATGCCCAGGCTTTGGCCGCCAAACTGGCGGACATCCGGGTTAAGATTACCACCAAAGTGAGCAGTAACGGAAAAGTTTTTGGATCTGTCAACAATATTCAGGTTGCAGAGGCTTTGGCCGCCCAGGGACTGGAAGTAGACAGACGCAATATTTCATTTCCCGGCGGAGATGCTCTTAAAGAAGTGGGGGTTCATGAAGCCCTTGTTAAGATTTACCGCGAAATCACTGCTACGGTAAAAGTAGAAGTGGCAGGAGAAGAATAAATTGCATTTTGAGTTGGGAAGAAACCCGGTTTAGCCGGGTTTTTTTGTATCTTTACGTATTAAATAATTTTTTGATATGAAACAGGATATAGCTCTTTTTGACCTGATCAGAAAGGAGGAAAACCGTCAGTCTAACGGGATTGAATTGATTGCTTCCGAGAATTTTGTAAGCCCCCAGGTGTTAAAAGCCATGGGATCCGTATTGACCAACAAATACGCGGAAGGTTACCCTGGAGCCAGGTATTACGGGGGATGTGAAGTCGTGGACAAATCCGAACAATTGTGTATAGACAGGATCTGTGAATTGTTCGGGGCCGAGTATGCCAATGTGCAACCTCATTCAGGTGCCCAGGCAAATATGGCCGTGTTCCTGGCATGTCTCAAACCCGGAGACACGTTTATGGGACTTGACCTGGCGCATGGCGGACACTTGACACACGGTTCACCCGTTAATTTTTCCGGGATCCTGTACAATCCTGTTGCCTACAAACTTGACCAGCAGACAGGCTTGATAGATTACGACGATATGGAACGGCTGGCCCTGGAGCATAAGCCAAAAATGATCATAGGCGGCGGCTCTGCTTATTCCAGGGAATGGGATTACAAACGCATGCGTGAGATTGCCGATAAGGTTGGAGCTATCTTTATGGTAGACATGGCCCATCCGGCCGGCCTGATAGCAGCCGGTCTGCTGGACAATCCATTACAATACGCTCACATAGTTACATCCACCACCCATAAGACCCTTCGCGGACCCCGGGGTGGAATCGTTCTGATAGGCAAAGATTTTGAGAATCCCTGGGGGGTCACGACTCCCAAAGGAGGAATCAAAAAAATGTCAGCCATGATCAACTCCAGTGTTTTTCCCGGTGTTCAGGGAGGACCGCTGGAACACGTAATAGCTGCGAAGGCAGTAGCTTTTTTTGAAGCCCTGCAGCCGGAATTCAAAGATTATCAGCTACAGGTACAAAAAAATGCACAGGCTCTGGGTGCCGCATTTGCCAAAAAGAATTACACCATTGTTTCCGGAGGCACCGACAACCACCTGCTGTTGATAGATCTGCGTTCCAAATTTCCGGAACTAACCGGCAAAGAAGCTGAAAATACACTGGTGAAGGCTGAGATTACTGTAAACAAAAACATGGTTCCGTACGATTCCCGTTCGCCGTTTAAAACCTCGGGTATACGAGTAGGTTCGCCTGCAGTGACCACACGTGGATTGAAGGAAAACGACATGGAAACTATTGTCACCCTTATTGACGAAGTGTTGTCCCATGTTGATGACCAGACTGTTATTGAGCGGGTCAAAAAACGCGTTAAAGAATTAATGGGCGGGTTACCCTTGTACGCCTGGTAAACACAATTACCATGAAAATAAAAATTACTGTTGCCCTGATAACAGCAACGATATTGTTGCCGTCAGGAGTTATTGCACAAACCGTGCAACGGGGAGTTGTAGAAGCCGTCATCGGTTCAGACCTGAACAGTGTTTTGCCGGACGATGTAGTATATATGTATCCTGAATTCCAGAAAGGGACCATTTTATTTTCTGACAGGAGCACTTCTGAAGGAATCGTAAATCTATATCTTATCGGATCAAAGGTTCATTTTGTAGCGCCCGGTGGAGATACACTAGTGATGAAAGATCAGGATGATGCCCGTGTACTGTCCATAGGGAAGGACACATACATCCGTTATGACAGATCATGGGTAAGACTCCTGGCTGTAAAGGGAGCTCTTGCTATTGGAATCCGTACATCTGTGAATATTGAACAGGAACAAAAGACAGGTGCTTATGGAATGGCAGATGCCACGTCATCCATTTCCAACGTTTCTGCTTTGTATGATGTCCCCGGGTCCTCGGCCCAGACAGTTTATCTAAAAAGCCTGCGGAATATCCCTTACACGGTAACTCACGATGCACTGCTTTATGACGGGACTAAGCTTTACATATCCAGTAAAAGAAATTTCAGAAGGTTGTATCCTGATAAAAAAGATTTGATAGACAAATTCATAAAAGAGAACAAACTTGATCTTAATAAAGCCCAGGATGCCCTTACCTTATTCAATTTCCTGAATCTCTGATTTTTTTTGTTCAAGAATTGTAGTGATCCTCCTACGGTCGGGCGGGATTCGCTGCCTGACAGGAACAGGCCGGGATTCTTCTGTTTGCCGGATCTCCTCCCGGGGTTTTGCCATGATGATACTATCCCTGAATGACTCCAAAGGCAGGAACGGATTTATTCTGTCTTCTCTTTCTCTTCGATTCAATTCTTTAACAGCATCTATAGTTACACCGCTGCGCAATGTGGACGGAAGGGCGTGTACTTTTGGGAAATATTTGAGTGTGTAAGGGAACAGCGGTGATATATAAACGTTTTCCGTTTGCTGAGGTGATCGTTTTATGCTTCTTTGGGTAATGCTGTACCTGTCTACAGGTCTTTCCGTGGCTCTCCAGTTGAAATCGGACAAACGTTCCTGTTCCTTTTTCAGTTCAAAAAGCGGGATCATATCGCTTTTTACCGATTTTTTGTAAGTTATGCGCTCTGCCCTTCTTTCTTTCAGCATTACATTCATTTCCTCACATTCTTTAATATTGAGCGATGTGATGAGGCTGTCCTCCGGAATATAGAAAAGCGCTTTGACGTTTTTCAGGGCATCAAAACGGTATATGTCGTTATCTTTGATATGGGCCTGCATCATGTTCGCCTTGATCTGGTGAAAAAATATTTCTTCTTCCTGCGAGATCAGGAAAGATCCCGATAGAAGGTCAACCCGGTACAGGGAGTCCCGGCTAAAGCGGAAAAACACACTGTCTGCACTCAACTGGCTTTCCTGATTCCATATAACCGGTTTTCCGTATTGTCTTAACACTGAATCTATGCTATTCAATACCAGGGAATCACAAACGGATTGCAGGTCGCTTCTATATACTTTGACGTTATTATACCCATAGAAATGATGCACTTCCATGGTGTTGAACAAACTGTCACCTTCCTGACGTACGCCTGCAAGCAACACACTGTCTGCTTTAATAAGGCTCATTTGTATATCCAGCGAATCTGCCCGGATCATTTTTTCAATCAGCTCATTTTCCGGGTCGATCGGCACTTCCTCTTTTTTGGGAACAGGTTCCGATGTTTTAAGCGTATCAGCTGCAACAAGCGTGTCAGCGGCAGGCAGGGAGTCTGCCGGCAATGAAGGTTTTGTACGAACGGGTATTTCCCGGCGTTCAAAAGCACGGCTTCTGTCCAGGGAATCCATCTCTCCCATGGTGGTGGTAAAGACGCGAAGGGTATCTGCTCCCAAAAATAGCGAATCCGTACGGTTTGTTTCCGGATCTGTTTCGCAGGCAATAAAGACAGGGCTTTCCGTTACCTGTACCCAGTCCGGTTCACGCCGGAAATCCAGGCGGTCTCCCAGGACCAGGACCTGCTGGGTAGTATCCCGAATCTGTACGTTTTTCAGTAACCTTCCGGAATTGTTCAGGCGGTTGTAATGAACATCATCGGCGTTGATCTCCTGTTCCCCGGTCTGAATGAAGACATCGTCCAGAAAATGAAAAAGTTCTTTTTCCCTTTCGTAAGTACCTTCGCGGCAGGTCAGAAAACCGTCGGTATGCCATGCCTGAACATTCCCCCAAAACTCGGCAAGGTTCAGATCGGTGTGGTAATAAAGGGAATCGGCTTTTATCTTGAGCGTGTCTGTCCCCATTTCCACATGCTCATACAGGCAAAACAATTTTTCTTTGGAGTAATAGTAACCACGCCGGCTCTCCAGTATGGTCCCTTCGTTATCGACCATACTTCCCCCGTTGAAGAAATACCCTATACTGTCCTTAGTGTTGAAGTTCAGGTGTTGTGTGCGAAGACGGTTTTCGTCCTTGTCGATGAGTTCAACCACCCTTCCGCGCACTTCTGCCGTATTGAGATCTCCCAGGTAGTGTATTGTTTCTCCCGTAAGGCGGGTCCCTTCCTGAATGATCTGAACATTGCCAACGGCATGGATCACGTTCTGTTCTGTATTCCAGATGGCCGTATCGCAGAGAATGTATGTGTCGTTATGAAGAAAACGGGCCGGACCGGTTATTTTCCGGTAACTTACCCCGAACAATTCGTATAATTCTGCAACCTGTGCACTTATCAGGTGCACTTTGTCTTCTTCCGGCCGGTTCTGGTCTGCCGGTTGTCCCAGGACATGATGACAGGTCGTTGTGAATCCCGTAAGGCACAGGAGGAATAGCAGAATCCGGTGTCTTTTCATTATTTGATCCAGCCATCCCGTTTGAACGTACAATCCCTGAACAGGGGATCGATAAGGATGTATGTGGTTTTTTGTTTTTCTTTGATGAAGTTCTCTATGGCATCCATACGTTGTTTGTTTTCGGCCATATTCTGAATGATATTGTAATCATCTTCCAGATTGGCTGTATGGGAAGGAATGATCTTATCCAGCCGGATGATCTTGTAAATGATGTTTCCTTCGCGGCCTTCGTTGTCCCTGCTTTCAAATGCCGTGGAAATGTCACCTTCTTTCATGTCCTTGAGCAAGTTATAGTCATTGGTTTTGAGCTGGTCCTTTTCAAAAAGCATGGATCCGGTATTTTCATCGGCCATACGTCCCCCGTTCAGACGTGAAGGAGGATCTTCCGAGTAGAGGAAAGCGGCTCTTTCAAAAGTGATGCTGTCCGTTTTTATAGCATTGCCTATGCTGTCAAGCCGGTTCAGGCAGGCAATCCTGTCGGAGCTCAGAACATCGGGTTTCAGGAGTATATGACGTGCGTTGAACATATCCCCCTCGCGCTCGATCAACTGTATAAGATGAAAGCCGTCAGGTGTCTCTACGATCTGAGAGACCTGTCCTTCTTTCAAGACAATGGCGGCGTCCCCGAATGCCGGCCAGTACATTTGTTTGGCCGCCATGCCCAGCTCTCCGCCACGGCGGGCCGAGTAAGGGTCCTGGGAATACAACGTGGCCAGTGTGCTGAAACGTTCTCCGTTCAGGATCCTTTCCCTGAATTCCAGCAGTCGCTCTTTAACCATCAGGATGGCTTCCTCTTTTGGGGGATAAAGCACTATCTGGCTCATCTGGTACTGGGTGGAAATAATGGGAAGGCTGTCCTTTGTGGTGTTCCGGTAAAAATCTTCAATATCCTTTGGAGTAAGTGGGGGGACGCTTTCGGTAATGGTAGATTGCATATCCCGCGTAAGACTTTGTTCACGGAATAATTCCCTCCATTCCTGTTTTAGCCTGAAGATGGGTTTATGGAAATACTCTTCGGTTGCTTTTTCCCCACCCAGACGTGTTTTTATATCCTGTAGCCTGTTTTCCAGTTCAAGTTCCACGTATTCTTCGTTCACGGTAAGACTGTCCAAACGGGCCTGACTAAGCATGAGTTTGGAAACCAACATGTTCTCCAATATTTCACATCGGATGTTCTTGTCCGAGATCACTCCCTGCATGATCTGCATCTGTACTTCTTCCTCTACAGCCGAGAGCTGGATCATTTCATTTCCAACCAGGGCAATTACTTTATCCACCAGGCCGTTGCCGTATTTTTGTCCAAAAGCTGCGCCTGTGGTCAACAGAAGAACCAAAATACTTATTACAGATTTTTTAATCTTCATCCTTTTTGTAGATTTTTATCATTTGTTTGTCCCAACCCTCTTTCAGTACCCGGGTCTCGAGTTCTTTTAACAGTTGCTGCTTTCTTTTGCTGATAATTATCTGGCGTATATTCGACCGGATATGTTCCATGGGGGCGGGATTTCCCGCCGGAATGAATTCGGTTACCGATACCAGGTATGCGTAAAGACTGTCCCTGGTATTTATGTATCCGTCAGGTTTGAGCGCCTTAATTACCGTTTCTGTTCCAACGGGCAAATCTTGTGCCAATTCCGCGGCGGCTATCCATTTGCCGCCATAATCGGTATAGATTTCGGCTGAACTTTCACATAGTCGTTCTAGCTGGGTGAGATCTTCCAGAGTGTTTGACCGGTAAATATTGCGCACCATTGGCAGGTATGGGGAATGCAGTCGCATACGAATGAACCTGGCTTTGAAAAGGGGTTCATCCAGCAGAAAAAGTTCCTGATTGTTTGTGTAGTAGGATTGGATCTCTTCCGTACTGATAAGGGTATCTATGCGTTCTTCCACGAATTTTTTCTGATACCTGAAGACAAGGAGGGATTTCCTGTAATCGGCAAGATCCTGTTCCACGTCCTTTTCTTCGCCGGAAAGTTCCTCTTCCGCTTTTTTCAGGAGCAGGTTGTCGATCGCCCAGAGGTCAATATAGTGGTTTACCATATTAACGGAATCCTGGAAAGTATGAGCATCCTGGAGCAATCCTTCCACATCTTTTTTATAAAGGATCTCTTTGCCTATTTGGGCCATGCGTTCCGGTTCATTGCCAAACCAGCGCTTAATATGCTGACAGGACGTAAGGGTAAAAAGAAAAGCAGTTATTAAGACCCATTTTTTCATTGCAGGAAATTTAACGGGAATAATTGGGAGCTTCACGCGTTATGGTAACGTCGTGAGGATGATTTTCTATGACGCCGGCGGAAGTGATCCTTACAAATTCCGCTTTTTTCAGGGAAGCCAGATCGGGGGTGCCGCAATATCCCATACCGGCACGCAATCCCCCGGTCATTTGATAAAAAACTTCACCCAGTGTTCCTTTGTAAGGCACCTGGGCAACAATCCCTTCGGGAACTAATTTTTTAACATCTTCTTCCGTGTCCTGGAAGTAGCGGTCCTTAGATCCCTGCTGCATGGCTTCCAGTGATCCCATCCCGCGATAGCTTTTGAATTTTCTTCCGTTCAGAATGATGGTCTCGCCGGGGGATTCTTCCACTCCGGCAAAGAGGGATCCCGCCATCACTGTATCTGCTCCTGCAGCCAGGGCTTTGACCATATCTCCCGAGTACCTTATCCCACCGTCGGCAATTACCGGGATGCCTTTTTCCCTGAGAGCCCCGTAGGCTTGCATAATGGCCGATAGCTGGGGTACGCCCACTCCCGCCACAACCCTGGTGGTACATATGGATCCGGGACCGATGCCGACTTTTACGGCATCTGCACCGGCCTCGGCAAGGGCAAGAGCCCCGGATGCGGTGGCCACATTCCCCGCAATGATGTCCAGGTTAGGAAAAGCCTGTTTTGCCTTTCGAACAGTTTCAAGCACTCCGGCGGAATGGCCGTGCGCTGTATCTATCACTACGGCATCAATGTCTACAGAAATCAGTTTTTCTATCTTTTCCAGCGTATCTGATTTGACACCCACAGCGGCAGCCGTGCGCAGCCTTCCCTTGGTATCCTTGCTGGCGCCGGGGTTGTCCTTGATCTTGGTGATGTCTTTAAAAGTCAGCAGTCCAATAAGTTTGAAATTCCTGTCTACCACCGGCAGCTTTTCGATCTTATGGATCTTTAGAAGCTCGGTGGCACTGCCCAGGTCGGCTCCGTCATGAATAGTGATCAGGTTCTCTTTGGTCATGATCTCCCGGATAGGAGTTCCCAGGTTTTCAACAAATCGCAGGTCCCGGTTCGTAATGATGCCTATCAGGCGGTGTTTTTCATCAATTACGGGTATGCCGCCAATATGATTGTCTGCCATCAATTTAAGGGCGTCTCCCACACAAGCGTCCGGTGAGATCACTATGGGGTCGTATATCATCCCGTTTTCTGACCGTTTGACTTTGCGCACATGTTCCATCTGTTGTTCTATGGACATATTCTTATGGATAACGCCAATACCTCCTTCCCGTGCTATAGCAATGGCCAGGGTCGAATCTGTGACCGTGTCCATGGCTGATGATACAATAGGAGCGCTCAGAAAAATATTTCTTGAAAAACGCGTGGTCAAATCCACGTCCCGGGGGAGTACGGAAGAAGCAGCAGGCAGAAGAAGAACGTCATCAAAAGTGAGTCCCTCATAGATAATACGATTACTGAAAAATTTCATGACCGGTGATTTTATCTTGCAAATATAAGGAAAACGAGTGATTATGTATTATCTTTGTATATATGAAGAAATGGAAAGTCGGATTACTTGCCAGGGTGGCCATTGCCATAGTACTGGGCATTGTATCCGGTTTGTTTTTTCCTGTTTGGGCACAACGTATTTTTCTGACATTCAATGCTCTGTTCAACTCTTTCCTGAATTTTATTGTGCCATTGGTCATCCTGGGTCTTATAGCTCCCGGTATAGCCGAATTGGGGAAAGGAGCTGGTAAAATGCTGGGCACGACCCTGGGTCTTGCTTACGGGTCCACTTTGTTGAGCGGTTTTTTTGCCTATTTTATATGCCGGGCGGTATACCCTGTATTGTTGACAGGCAACGGAAGCGTTTTGAGTCTGGCTACGGAAACAACGGCCGGTCTGACGGAAAACGCGGAACAACTCACGCCATTCTTTACACTCGACTTCCCCCCCCTTTTCGGCGTCATGTCTGCCCTGGTTTTTGCTTTTGTACTGGGGCTGGGGCTTACCGTTATCCGGAACGGAGATGCGCTCAGAAATGTGCTTACCGGTTTCAGGGAGGTGGTCAATAAAACCATTTCCGGGGTGATCATCCCGTTGTTGCCTTTGTTCGTTTACGGCATTTTCTTGAAAATGGCCGCCGAGGGACAAGTTGAACAGGTGTTGGGTGTCTTTCTGAAGATCATCGTGCTGATCTTTGGCATGACCGTGGTCCTGTTGCTCTTCCAGTTCATTGTAGCAGGGCTGATCGCCCGGAAAAATCCGTTCTTCCTTTTAAAGACCATGTTAACGGCCTACGTGACAGCATTGGGAACACAATCTTCTGTTGCCACCATTCCGGTTACCTTAAAGCAGGCTGTAAAATGCGGGGTGGATCCCAGTATAGCCGGATCTGTGATCCCGTTATGTGCCACCGTACATTTATCGGGGAGCATGCTCAAGATAACATCCTGTGCCATGGCGGTAATGATATTGATGAACATACCTTCGGATCCCGCGGTGTTTGCCGGCTTTATTTTTTTACTGGGAATTACCATGATAGCGGCTCCCGGGGTACCCGGAGGGGCCATTATGGCTGCCATAGCCGTACTTCAGTCCGTGCTGGGTTTCAATGCCCAGGCGATAGGTCTGATGATCACCCTTTACATTGCCATGGACAGTTTCGGGACGGCCTGCAATGTCACAGGTGACGGGGCTATTGCCGTAATAGTGAATAAATTTTATGCGAAGAATTAGTGTTTTTTGCGGATCCCGGAAAGGGAACGATCAGCTGATCATCAGCCAGGCAGAACTTTTGGGAGAGCTTTTGGCCAAAAAGGGTATAGAGCTTGTATACGGGGGAACCCGTGTAGGTATTATGGGGGTTTTGGCGGACAGTGTACTGGCACACGGAGGAACGGTAGAAGGTATTATGCCTGCTTTGATAGAAGAAAAGCGGATCGCTCATGAAAGTCTGACAAAAATGATACAGGTATCTAACCTGGAAGAACGAAAAAAACGGCTGATCGCAAATTGTGATGCCATTTTGGTTTTACCGGGCAGTTACGGGACTATGGATGAAATGTTCAATGCCCTGGCCTATAAACAATTGGATAAGATTCAAAAACCTGTTATATTGTTGAATATTGGAAGATTTTACGACCCCTTGCTGCTCCAGTTGGACCGGATGGTTACTGCAGGATTCATGCCGGAGCGTTTCCGCCGGAGCTTACAGGTAGTCAAGGATTGCCGGGAACTGGATTTTCTTGGGGATTAACGTATTTTGCCCCCTGGAATGTGTTACGTTCTTCCAGGCGTTTTTCCAGGAGTCGAATAATTTCAACATTACGAATCAACCCCCAGGGCGTTGAATTGACAAAACGGGGAGGTACTTCTCCGGCTATTCGTTCAATGAAAATATTTGGACGTAGCAGTTCCAGAAAATCAATAACAAAATCCAGGTACTCCCGGAGTGTGAACGTCACAAAGTCCCCTGGATCTTTTTCAAATTCCTTTTCCATGGGGGTACCTTTTATTATCTGAAGCTGGTGCAACTTAAGGCTAGTCATAGGCAACCTGCTGAGAAAGGCGGCTTCCTTGAGCATGTCTTCACGGGATTCGCCCGGAAGGCCCAGGATCATGTGAATGCCTGTGTGAAGACCGTGTGCAGCTGTCGCCCGTATTGCTTCCACCGACTGTTCCCAGGTATGGCAACGGTTAATGCGTTGGAGCGTCCTGTTGTAACAGGATTCCACTCCGTATTCCAGCATAACGATCTTTTCTTTTGACAATTCCCGGAAAAAAGCCAGTTTTTGCTCATCTATACAATCCGGACGTGTCCCTATTACTATCCCGCGTATCCGGGGATCTTCCAAAACAGGTTTGTATATACGGCGCAGGTCTTCCAGCGGTGCATGTGTGTTGGAGTAGGGTTGAAAATAGGCCAGGTAACCTCCGGCTTTCCGGTACCTGACGTGATGGAATTCAATACCTTCATTTATTTGTTGCGTAAGACTTTTGTCGGGAGTGCTGTAACCCGGATGGAAAGCCCTGTTATTACAATAGGTACATCCTCCCGTTCCAACAGTCCCGTCGCGGTTTGGACAGGTAAAACCCGCGTCAACCACCACTTTCTGAAGCCGGGTTCCGTATTTCTGTATGAAAAAACCGGTAAATGAACGATACCTTTGCATGCTGCAAAGGTAAAAGTAAGGCTTGTCATATCAAAGATTTGCCCTAAATTTGTAAGTTATGAAAAAGCTAAGCAATTATCTCCTGGCGGCTTCTGTCGCATTTGCCGTTCTCGCCGGGTGCGCGAAAGGCAGGACTCTGGAACAACTATCGGTCATTTCCGACAATATGAAATCGGCTTTCGCACCTGACCGAAGAGAGAAAGTCTATGATATTAATTTTGAAAAGCAAAAAGGTTCAAAGAGTTACATCGCACGGGGAATAACCACTGAATCCGAAGTGGTACCCGCTTTGATAGCCGCAGCCGCTTCACAGAGAATTACACTGACCGACAGTGTAACGCTATTGCCAGATCCGGGGCTGGGTGAATTTATTTACGGGGTAACTTCCCTTTCGGTTGTCAGCCACAGGTACGAACCGCGTCATGCTTCCGAATCAGCCACCCAGACATTGATGGGTACACCATTGAGGATCTTGCAGGAAAAAGGAGGCTGGACCATGGTGAAAACACCTGAAGGGTATATTTCCTGGGCCCCATCTTCAGGGATACAGGCCATGGACAGACAGGCTTATGAAAAATGGATGGCGGCTCCCAAAGTGATCATTAATAAACATTATACATTGTTCAGGGAGCAGGCTTTGCCCGGTGCACCGGTCGTTGCCGACGGTGTCTGGGGAAATATTGTTGAACTGGAAGGACAGACCCCGCTTTATTACAGGGTAAAACTCCCAAACGGGAAGCAGGCTTACTTATCGCGCTTTGATGCAGAACCTTTGAGGGAGTGGGCCATGAAAGAAAATCCCATGCCTGAGCAAATTATTTCCACATCCCTGCAGTTTGTGGGATTCCCGTATTTATGGGCAGGAACATCCGTCAAGGCTATGGATTGCAGCGGTCTGGTAAAAAACACGTATTTCCTGAACGGGGTGATCCTGTTGCGTGATGCTTCCCAGCAGGCCCGTATGGGCGAGGAGGTCAACATTTCCGAAGGATGGCAGAACCTGCAAATGGGAGACCTGATATTTTTCGGAAGAAAAGCCACGAAAACAAGAAAAGAAAGTATTACCCATGTGGGAATATATATAGGAGACAGCCGTTTTATCCATTCCTCGGGTCTTGTTCGGGTGAATTCCCTGGATCCGGCAAGTGATATTTATTATTCAGGATCCGACCGGTTGTTGCGAGCCGTCCGGATACTCAATCATATTGACGACGGAACAAAGGTGATCTCTGTCAGGGAACATCCCTGGTACGGACTATCCGCAAATTAAGTTACAAAATATCAATAGAACATGAATTCAACCAGACGCGATTTTTTAAAAACATCCATGGCCCTGGCAGCAGCGGCGGCGATTGCCAATCCGGTACGTCTTTTTGCATCGGGAACAAGTAGTAAGGGAAGGACCGGAAAAGCTTTCGGACCGGATAAAATGGTCCTCACATTTGAACCGTTTGAAGCCCGTATGAAACATGTTTTCACAATTGCGGGATCATCCCGGTCCACGACCCCCATTGTATTGACCGAGATTTCTTACCAGGGGTATGTGGGTTACGGAGAGGCTTCCATGCCGCCTTATCTGGGAGAAAGCACGGCTTCAGCCATGGAGTTCCTCAGACGTGTGGATCTGAGCCGGTTCAGTTCTCCTTTCCAAATGGAGGATATACTGACGTATGTAGATAATATCACAACCAACAACACGGCTGCAAAATGTGCCGTGGATATAGCTTTACACGATCTATGCGGTAAGATCATGGGACAGCCCTGGTGGAAGATATGGGGATGGAACAACCAGGATCTTCCCAGTACTTCGGTGACAGTCGGTCTGGCTTATGCTCAGGACGGAAGCATAGACAAAGAAGAAGTGAGAAAAAAAACACTGGAGACCCTGGATTATAATTTAATAAAAGTTAAGCTGGGGAATACGGAAGAGAACGATAAAACCATGATCAAAACTATCCGGGAGGTTACGGATCTTCCAATAGTTATTGATGCCAACCAGGGTTGGAAGGAAAAGGGTTATGCCTTGGATATGATAGAATGGCTTGCCCAAAGAGGCGTGGAAATGGTGGAACAGCCCATGCCTAAACTTTTACTGGATGAAACTGCCTGGCTGCGTGACCGGAGTCCGCTTCCCATTATAGCCGATGAAGCATGCCAGCGTTTGTCCGATGTGATGAAACTTTACGGGGCTTATGACGGTATCAATATTAAATTGATGAAGTGTACCGGTATGCGTGAAGCCCGCAAAATGATCACGCTGGCCAAAGCCCTCCATATGCGTATCATGATGGGTTGCATGACCGAAACTTCCGTTGCCATATCGGCAGCCGCTCAGTTTGCAGATCAGTTGGAATGGGCAGACCTTGACGGGAACTGGCTGATAGCCAATGATATATTTACAGGAATGAAAGTTATTGACGGACGAATTACCCTGGAAGACAAGCCCGGAATAGGGGTTGAACCTTTATAATGTATTACTAAAAGAACAAGTATGCCTGAAAATTTAAGAACATTTAAAAAGGATATTGATTATTTGATAGATGAAGTAATCTCTGATTGCTGTACATTTATTTACATTAATCCCAACAAAAAAGAAGAAGAGGCCATGGAAGTGATCAACCAGGCGATAGCCCTCAGGGATGAAATGTTTGAACGTCTTAACAAAATTCATCAGAAACCTGCCAGGCCTCATTTCAAGGCGTTGAAAGAAGAATTTCTGAAAAGAGTGGATGACTTGTTTGAGAAAATAAGTGAACTGGCTAAACAGTAAGCCCGGCTCCCTTCTGAAAGGGCATATAATGATACTGGACGGGGCAATGGGTACCATGATCCAGCGCCAGAGTCCGACTTTTCCCCCGGGAGCGGAGGGGAACAATGATATTCTTGTCCTAACGCAACCGGCGCTGATCCAGTCTATACACAAAGAATACGTAGCGGCCGGAGCCGATATAATCACCACCAACACCTTTAATGCCAATGCCATATCCCAACTGGATTACGGCATGCAGGACCGGGTGTACCAAATGAACCGGGAGGCTGCCCGCCTGGCGCGTCAGAGCGGGGCCCTGTTGGTAGCGGGATCTATGGGGCCTACTAACAAGTCTGCTTCCATATCGCCGGATGTGAACCGTCCCGGTAAACGTGCCATCGATTTTATGACTCTTGTAAACGCATACAGGGAGCAGGCCCGGGGGTTGAAAGATGGTGGAGTGGATATGTTTCTGGTAGAAACGGTGTTCGATACCCTTAATGCCAAGGCTGCTTTGTTTGCCCTGGCGGAAGAAGCTCCCGGAATGCCGGTCATGTTGTCTGCCACCATTGCGGACAATTCCGGGAGGATTTTGTCAGGGCAAACGATTGAAGCTTTTCTGGTTTCTACAGAACATGCAGGATTGTTCAGCACGGGATTGAATTGTTCTTTTGGCCCCGATAAAATGTTACCATTCCTTCGCACTTTATCCCGGCATGCATCCACTTTCACAAGTGCACACCCCAACGCCGGTTTGCCGGACTTGTACGGAAATTACAATCTTACGCCGGATGAAATGGCCCGGCAGATGAAACCATTTATTGAAGAGAGTCTTGTGAATATTGTAGGGGGATGCTGCGGAACAACTCCGGCACATATAGCCGCACTGGCTTCCATGGTACGTGAAAGCAGCGCTCCACTAAGGAGTGAAAAAAACGATGAGTCCGGGGAAAGATCTCCAAAGATGGTTCTCAGCGGTATGGAAAGGTTATGGGTACAGGATGAACCCGCCTTTGTTCTGGTAGGAGAACGGACTAACGTGTCCGGAAGCCGAAAATTTGCCCGCCTGATTCATGATAAAAATTATGATGAAGCCCTGGAAACGGCTCGAAAGATGGTTCGCGACGGAGCCCATGTCCTGGATGTGAATATGGATGATCCTATGCTGGATGCGGTGGTCGCTATGAGGGAATTCCTTTTGAGATTGGGTTCGGATCCCGAGATCGCCCGTGTTCCGGTGATGCTGGATTCTTCCCGGTGGGAAGTGCTGGAAACCGGATTGCAATGTGTCCAGGGAAAATCCATTGTCAATTCCATAAGTCTGAAAGAAGGTCCCGAGGAGTTTCTGCGACGAGCCCGTCTTATAAAACAATACGGGGCAGCTGTCATTGTAATGGCCTTTGATGAAGAAGGCCAGGCAACCACCTTTGATCGCCGGATAGCCATATGTACGCGGGCTTACAAAATGCTGACAGAAGAAGCCGGATTTCACCCCTGTGACATTATACTGGATCCGAATGTGTTGGCTATAGGCACCGGAATGGAAGAACACCGTCGTTTTGCCGTGGATTTCCTGGAAACAGTCCGTTATTTGAAACAGAACCTGAAGGATGCCCCGGTAATAGCCGGAGTAAGTAATCTTTCGTTTTCATTCAGGGGAAATAATACCGTACGGGAAGCCATGCATTCTGTTTTCCTGTTTCACGCCATAGCGGCCGGATTGGACATGGCCATAGTAAAACCCGGTGAACAACCGGGTTATAGTGATATTCCCGATACGTTACGTAAAGCCATTGAAGATGTTATTCTGGATTCCGATTCGGAAGCTACGTCCCGGTTAGTGGAAATTGCCGGAGATTTCAATGGGAAAAGTCGTCCAGGAAGAACCGGGGCCTATGATACATGGCGGGATTTGGAAGTCCGGGAAAGACTCATATACGCTCTGGCACACGGAACAGAAACGTTCCTGGAAGAAGACCTGGGTGCCATGCAGGATGTTCCTGCTATGGAAGTTGTTGAAAAGACCCTGATGGAAGGCATGAACCGGGTCGGGAAATTGTTCGGAGAAGGAAAAATGTTTCTTCCCCAGGTGGTTAAAACGGCACGTACCATGAAAAGAGCCGTTGCCATACTCCAGCCCCGGATAGAAGAGGAAAAGAAAAAAGATGCCGCAACAGGGACGGGAAACGAAGCGATACACGGTCTTATAGCAACGGTAAAAGGTGACGTACACGATATCGGAAAAAACCTGGTTACCCTGGTTCTGGAATGCAATAATTACCGGGTTACCGATCTTGGGGTAATGGTCCCCGCCCACAGGATTGTCCAGGAAGCCCGGCAAAGCGGAGCTGCCTTTGTAGGATTGAGCGGTCTGATCACACCCTCCCTTGATGAGATGGTTGAAGTGGCCCGTTCCATGGAAAAAGCAGGATTGACCATCCCTTTGCTTATAGGAGGAGCCACCACGTCGGCAATGTTTATTGCGTTAAGGATCGCACCCGAGTATAACGGGCCGGTCATTCATTGTCCGGATGCAGCCGGGGTGGTGCCGTTACTGGCCGATTATTTTTCCCGTGACGAAAACATAAGAAAACGGTTCGTCGATGATCTGAAAGCTTCACAAACCCTTATGCGCAATGCATATAAAAGTGCCCGCACAAAACGGGAATACGCAACACGGGAAGAAGCGTATGCCAACCGGTGGGTGTCTACGGTCAACTGGCGGATGCGAAACCTGTGTCCGCATTGCGGACAACGGCACGGACTGGATGATTTTGTACCTCCTTTTGTCGGGGTGAGATCATTCAAAATCCCATTTGAAAAAACCGGCAAATTGATCAATTGGGATATGTTCCTGAAAGCATGGGAACTTCAGGGGGCTAAGGAGCAAGGGGAAAAAGCGAAGGAAGAAGCCCGGTGTATGCTGAACGATCTTGTTCAGGGCAGATATGGAGACATTGCCTTTGCCCGTGCTGTGGCCGGATTCTGGCCAGCCTTTTCCACTGAGGAAGACCATATTGTTTTTTATGCCGACGCTTCCCTCAGGCGCGTTTTGCTGGATTTGCCCATGGAACGGGATCTGCTGCGTCAAAAGGACGGTTCTGCCAATCTTTGTCTGACCGATTTTATTGTTCAAGAAAATCCGGCGCACATACCGGATTATGCGGGATTGTTCCTGCTTACCGCTTCTTCACCTGAAATGGAGAGGCAAATAGCACGTTTTAAGGAAGCAGGGGACATCTACAATGCCCTGTTGCTGCAGACATTGTTGGACAGATTGGCCGAAGCCGGCAGCGAATACCTACATCGTGAATTCATGAAGCTTCCTTGCGGTGCGTTACGCGGGATCCGCCCCGCTTTCGGGTATCCTTCGTGTCCGGACCATTCTTTGAAAAAAGATGTGGTTACCTTGTTACAGGCTGAAAAAGACCTGGGGATAACCCTTACGCCATCTTTTATGATGCAGCCGGTTTCATCGGTGTGCGGTATGTATATAGGCCATCCGCAGGCCTGCTATTTTACCGTGCATAAAGATCCGGGGGTATGAAGATCACCGACATATTCAAACAGAAGGAAAAAACTTTTTCTTTTGAGTTTTATCCCCCGAAAGATGAAATAGCGGCCGTTGATTTCGGGATCAACATAGGACAGCTGATTAAACTGGATCCTTCTTTCGTGTCGGTCACTTATGGGGCGGGAGGATCAACCCGTTCACGTACTTTTGACCTGGTGGACTACCTAAAAAACAGGATCGGCCTGAATACAGTGGCTCATTATACCTGTGTAGGGAGCACAAAATCCAAGGCCATGGAGGATCTCAGGTCTTTGAGAGCAAAAGGATTGCAAAACTTCATGTTGTTGCGGGGAGATCCCGAAATTGGATCGAAATACGGCTTTATCCCTTGTTACGACGGTTTTGCCAACGCCACTGAACTGGTCTCCTATACAAGAGAACATATAGAAGACTGCTGCATAGGAGGGGGTGCTTATCCTGAAGTACATCCCGAGTCCGTCGATGCAGAATTTGACATCAGGAACCTGAAAAAAAAAGTGGATGCCGGGTGTGATTTCTTAATTACACAATTCTTTTTTGACAATCAACGTTATTTTGACTTTGTAGACCGTGCGCGCGAAATAGGGATAACGTGCCGGATCATTCCCGGGATAATACCCCTGATTAAATACTCACAGCTGGAAAGATTTGTCAATTTATCGCGTGCCAGTATCCCTGCCAGGTTTCTGCAAAAGTTAGAAGACAACCGTTATAATTCAGAGGCAGTGTACAAGGCCGGGATGGATTTTGCCATAGATCAATGCCGGGATCTGTTAGCCAGGGGAGCTCCGGGCATTCATTTTTATACACTCAATAAATCCCGGGCGACGGTAGAGATCTACAGAACTTTAAAAGTAAGGTAACAATGCCACAGAACCACTCCTATGGCTACGGAAACATTCAGTGAATGTTTGGTGCCGTACTGAGGGATCTCTATGCATCCGTCACAGGCGTTGACGACCTCCTGTTGCACGCCACGCACTTCATGCCCAAAAACCAACGCGATCCGGGAATCAGTCCCGGTTGTGAAATGACCCAGGTTTACCGCGCCTTCAGCCTGTTCCACGGCCCAGACCTTGTATTCGTTCTTTTGCAGTGAACGTATGGCATCCAGAGTATTTTCATAATACGTCCATACTACCGTATCTTCTGCTCCCAAAGCCGATTTGTGTATTTCCGCAGAGGGAGGGCAGGACGTTATTCCACACAGACAAATATGCTCCAGGGCAAACGCGTCCGATGTTCTGAAAGCCGAGCCGATGTTGTGCCTGCTTCTGATATTGTCCAGAACCAGGACAACCGGCATTTTGGGACTTTTACGGAATTCTTCCGGAGTCAGACGGCGGAGTTCTCTGTTGGGAATTTTTCTGGGCATGGGGCAAAGTTAAGGGTTTTAATGTAAATTTGCATTATGCCAACCATGTACGTGATAAGCGGCTGCAACGGGGCCGGAAAAACTACAGCTTCCTACACCATCCTTTCCGAGATGCTTCAATGCCGGGATTTTGTGAATTCGGATGAAATTGCAAGGGGTATCTCTCCCTTTGATCTTTCGCATGCCGCCATAGATGCAGGAAGAGTGATGCTTAAAAGGATCAAGGATTTGACAGATACTAAAGAAGATTTTGCCTTCGAGACGACACTGGCAGTACGTTCCTATGCCAATCTGATAGAAAAGACCAAAAAGAAAGGCTACGATATCATGCTGGTATATTTCTGGTTGCACAGTCCCGATCTGGCCGTGGAACGTGTACAGAACAGGGTGATAGCCGGGGGGCACAGTATTCCGGAAAATGTGATCCGACGTCGGTACTGGTCGGGCATGAGGAATTTGTTCAACATATACATGCCGTTGAGTGACAGGTGGTTGCTGATCAATAACTCAGAAACCCCGTCTTCTTTGATAGGAGAAGGAAGTGGTATGAAAGAAACAAAGATCTATAACAAACGGGATTACGAAAAACTCAAAATATTATCGCAAACCCTCCTCCCGGGCTTAACCGGACAGTGAGTGTATCTTCCCTGGTAACTTCCTTTTCTTCTATTTTGTAATCTGTAGCATGTCGGTGTGCGTTGATCCCATCACTAAAGATCCTGGCCTTATATATACGTCCCGGTTCCAGGAAGGACAGATCCAGGGTAATGGTACGTGGGGACCAGTCCGTTAACCCTCCAACAAACCACCGGGATCCGTTTCTGCGTGCAGATACGATATATTCTCCCACTTTTCCCTGCAATATCCTGGTCTCGTCCCACACCACCGGGATCTGAGTAATGAAATCCGTGGTTTCCTGTTCTTTAATGTACGCGGTGGGATTGTCGCATAACATGACAAGCGGATTGTCAAATACTACGTAAGTGGCCACCTGTCTTGCACGTGTTCCGGCTGCCATGGGATTGTTGTAAACAGGATGGAAGTCATGGCGGGTTGCGTTTCTCATAGCCCCCTGCGTGTAATCAACAGGACCGGCAAGCATACGGATATAGGGAAAGGTGACTTCGTAGGGAACCAGATCTTCCCGGCTCCACTTGGATTGTTCCAGTCCGAATATGCCTTCAAAATTGATCACATTGGGATAGGTCCGGTTAAACCCGGTAGGTTTATACATACCGTGCAGGTCTATCAACATATTGTACCGGGCAGCAGTATGGGCAATACGGTAAAGCATATCCACCACAAGTTGGTCGTCCCTGTCCATGAAGTCCACTTTAAATCCTTTAAAGCCCATTTCCGAATATACACGGCATGCTTCTTCAAGTTTCTCATCCAGCACATAACCCACACACCAGAGTATCAGGTCTACGTTCTTAGCTTTTGCATATGACACCAATTCTTTCAGGTCAATTTGCGGGATCACTTTCATGATGTCACCCCCGGCAGGAGGAGACCATCCTTCATCCAGGACAACATATTCTATCCCGTTGTCACTGGCAAAATCTATATAATACTTGTATGTCTGCGTGTTGATACCGGCAGGGAAATCCACCCCGGTAATTCCCCAGTTGTTCCACCAGTCCCAGGCGACTTTCCCCGGTTTGATCCAGTTAGTATTTCCTATCCTGTTTGGTGAGCCCAGAATGTAAACCAGGTCATTTACGGGCAATTGGGTGTCGTCAGTGGCAACGGCCATAATACGCCAGGGGAACGAACGTGAACCTGAAGTTTTTGCCAATATGTCCGAGTATTCCACCGCAAGGACTTGCCCTCTTCCTGGCTCTGTGCGGGTTTCAGAAGGGATGGGAGCAAAAACTCCTTTGAATTCAAATCCGTTCCCGGTTTTTCCTCCATTCAGGTACATTCCGGGGTATGATTCCAGATCCGATTCCGTGATGGCCATTTTCATCCCGTTCTCCAGGCACACCAAAAGAGGTAAAAACGCCAGTTTTTCCTTGTCAAATTTACTGACGGGTATCACCGAATAAACGTTTTCAAAGGAATTCTGGAAAGGATTTTCTTCTCCGCGGCTGTATGGTATGTAACTGGTGTGATCCTTTTCAAAGATGAATCCGGCGGATTCATCTGCAATGTAAAGAGAATCTTTTATTTCTGTATAGAACTGATATGCCGCCCCCTGGTCGTATATTCTAAAGCGGATCCCGAATCCTCCCCGGAATTTAACATCCAGTTGCTGGTACTGATCAATAATCTGAGATTTTCTGTAGAACGGAGACGGGATGATCTCCTGTGAATCAGTCTTTCGTGCTTTTACAAGCCGGGCATTCGACCCCAATACCGTCCCGTCTTTTAAGGTCATGGACAGTGACGAAGAAGATACCAATACGTTGTCTTTATGCAACAGGCAAAAAGAAATGTTAGTGTCTGTGACCACTTGTAATTCAAGTTCTCCGTTGGGAGAAGTCAGGGAGTGTACTTTCACCTTTCCATCCAGGGGTGATGAAGTAAAGATCAACAGGAGAAAGGATAAAAGGATAACGGGTATGTGTTTACCAAGGGAAGTTTTCATATCAATAAATCTTATTTGTGTCAAGAATGGAACAGGTAAAGGAGTAATCCCCGTAGGGCAACATGTATTGCGCCTGGGGAAGTGCACCCCAGGAATTCAGGCAGCCCAGACCCATCTGACGGAGATCAACAGTACATTGGGTGAAATTTTCTTCTTCCAGATCCCGGGAATGACGGTTGTGCTTCATGGGGCCGTCGTCCAGCAATTCCTGTGAATAATGAAGAGCCGAGGCGGAAAACAGGAATTCCGAGTCCACCAGGATGCCTGAGCCGCAGTGATCCAGCAACTGCCACCATCTGAGCTCCGTCCTGGTCCCGTTCTCCTGGGGCCGGATGTAGGGGTAAAACTGTTCTTCAACGGTCTGACGGTAAAGCCCCACAAAAGATGCATCTTTCCGGTCCGGGTAATTTTCCCCGGGACCCCTGCCGTAATACACAAGGCTGTTGTATTGTTTTGGGGTAAAGAACCTGATGCCAAAACGGAACATCGGAGGCATATCCCTGACTTCATCCTGCAATACCCCTGTCTTAAGTTCCTGGGTTATAAGCAATCCTCCACGGGGATCTGCACTGTACCTCATAAAGAGTTTTGCGTTGAGTTGCGGCAGGTCATACTCGGCACAAAGTTCATTACTTTCCGTGTGGAATCCTTTGAACTCCATGACGGGATCCTTCCAGGCCGCGTATTTTATCTGCAGTGACGCCCCAAAGTCGTTGTCGGTGGGAGCACGCCAGAAATTGGGCCTGATAAAAGTGTTTTCCAGCAGCATTTCCCTTCCCGAGAAAGAAAGGGCAGCGACAAATCCGTTGTGTTTGCTGAATTCCACATACATATTGCCGGCCTTTACAATCAGCCAGTTACGGTCGTGATCGTTGATAATAACTTCTTCCGGGGAACCGGGGTCGGGTTGCCTGGTTTGCGAACCGTGGATAACCAGTTGCCCTTTTGCCAGCAGTTCTCCGGCCGTAAGCACGCCTTCAGCTTTTTTAGTATGGAAAGAGACATTCAGGAACAATTCTTTATTGCTGTAGGGAATCAGATCAGAAGAACGGTAATCCAGATCAATAAGACCGGTTTTTTGAGGAGCTGTATTCAGATCGTTCACATTTCCTTTCAATACGGGTATGCCGTCGGCCGTCAGTTCCCATTCCAGGGACAAGTGGGACAGGTCCCTGAAAAAATATTCATTGAAAACATAGATCTTACCATTGGCCGCATCGGCATTACTTACCCATATATTCTGATAATGGTATCCCACTTCCTGGGCATGCGGGTTGGGTTTCCTGTCGGGACTGAACACGCCGTTGCAATTAAAATTCTGGTCGGAAGCATCGTAACGGTTGTAATCGCCTCCATAGGCAAAAACAAAGTGACCGGCGGGCTTTTCAAGGAATAAGGCCTGGTCAACGAAATCCCATATAAACCCTCCCTGGAAATGCGGGTATTTGCGTATGATCTCCCAGTAACGGCCGAACCCTCCCTGGGAATTGCCCATGGCATGGGCGTATTCGCATTGGATCAACGGTCTTTGCGGATCGTTTTCCAGGTAACGGATACAACTTTCGTAGCCCATATACATGGGAGCAAAAATGTCTGATATTTCAGCTCTTGTGGCCCGTTCATATTGAATAGGTCTGTGCTGCATGTCGGCTTTACGCAACAGTTCATAACCTTTGGTGAAGTTATGACCGTCGCCAGCTTCGTTGCCCATGGACCATACAATGATACAGGAATGATTTTTATCCCTTTCAAACATTCTTTCCATGCGCAGGAGGTGTGCCTGAAGGTAATCTTCCCGTGCTGCCAGGGTATGTTCCCCGTATCCCATGCCGTGGGATTCAATGTTGGCTTCGTCCACCACATAGATCCCGTATAGATCGCAGAGTTCGTACCATAGCGGGGTGTTGGGGTAATGACAGGTTCGGACGGCGTTGATGTTGAATTGTTTCATGAGCCGGATATCCTGGATCATGCGTTCCCGGGAAACGTGATACCCCGTAGAGGGGTCCATCTCGTGCCTGTTGACCCCTTTGATCAATATGGGCTTCCCGTTCACAAGCAATTGGGCATCCCGTATCTCCACGCTTCTGAAGCCCACTTTCCAGGGGATGTATTCGACCACTTTGCCGGTGTGCCTGTCTTCAAGTGATAATACAAGGGTATACAGGTGTGGAAGTTCTGCGGACCAGGGTTTAACGTCTTTTACAGTGAACGTCCCGGTAAAGAGATCGTCCCCGTTATCAGGTAAGGTTTTGGTTCCCAGGCTGAGGCCCTGCGGGTCGATCAACTCGGCTTTCAGTGTAAAATCCCCGGAAGGTTTGTTCAGGGTGGCTGAAAGTCCCAGTTTCCCCTGCCGGTAATTGTTTTCCAGTGAAGGGTTCAGACTGAAATCGTGAATGTGTGTTTTTTCGCGGGCAAAAAGGTATGCATCCCGTGCAATACCGCTCAGTCGCCAGAAATCCTGGTCTTCCAGGTACGTACCGTCGCACCAGCGTAAGATCTGTAATGCTATCAGGTTTTCTCCTTTTTTTAGGTAAGGTGTGATGTCAAATTGGGCTTCCAGTTTGCTGTCCTGGGAATACCCAACGAACATGCCGTTGATCCACAGACTGACGTTAGAGGTTACGGACCCTAAATGTATGAAAACCTGTTTCCCGGTCCAGCCTTCGGGAAGGGTAAAGGTGTGCCGGTAATGACCGGTGTGATTGTTTGCCAGGGGAACGACGGGAGGATTGGACCTGTATTGGTTCATCCAGGCATATCCCATATTCAGGTATAGGGGATCACCATATCCGTTGAGTTCCCATAGTCCCGGTACTGGCATCTTCTCCCATGCCCTGTCGTCATACCTGGGCAGATGGAAATCCGTATATCCCTGAACGGCATCCGGGGTCCACGCAAATTTCCAAAGACCCGCCAGATCTTTGAACATGGCCGAGTTGGCTTTGTTTTGGGAGAGTGCAAGCTGAAGGCTTTCGTACGCAAAATAGGAGGTGCGCATGGGAGCCCGGTTAACCTGGCTCAATTCAGAATCCTGCCATAATTCAATGGGTGCGTAGGCGGGATTGTCCGTTGTAATGTAATCCACCCCGGAAAGTGTGAAATAATGAATGTCTTCCGGCTGGTTCACGGTCCACACGTTGACAGTAAGTCCCAGTTGTTTTGCCTGCGGGATCCATTGGGGATTTTCCCTGAGCGCCCTCATGTTGTAATCCAGACCGGAATAGCCCCGTTCTTTGAGTTGTTCCGGTGACAAAGATCCGCCAAGATAAGCTACCCTGGCAGTTGGTTGGGAGGCTATGACTGTTTCACATATATGGGAAGAAAAGCTGATGTATTCCACTTTGTCGCTCACACCTGCCTGATCCACCAGCTCCAGGATCCCTGCCACGGCGGCTTTTTCCGTTTCCTTGTCCCGGTGAGGTTTTATTTCAATGACCAATCCGGTGTGTTGTTGTGCAGCAATAAGGGGCAGAATCTCGTCAAGCAAAGGAAGGGTTTCTCCGTTGGACAAAGTATGACCTGAAAGATCACTATAGGCGCTTTCATCTATACGGACCCCGTTTAGTACAGGATCATGGACTAATACCACTTTGCCGTCAGTAGTCAGATATACATCAATTTCCACCCCGTAGCAACCGGCGTTGATGGCATTTTGTACCGAGCTCCTTGAATTTTGGGCGGATCCTTCCCTGTTCCAGAAGCCGCGGTGGGCAATAATGCCCGGTTGCGCTGTTAAGGAGAGGGCAGAAAAGATGTAAAGAATTGTAGAAATAAAGGTGATACGCAGCATGTTGTTTTTATTTTGTAAATTGCCAGATCTTTTGACATTCTGATATGCGAATATACGACATTTCCCAGGAAATATTCAGTGGTGCCATATTCAAAGGAGACCCGGTCCCTGCGGCCATACCGCTTTCGCGCATAAAAGACGGATCCC
Organism: Bacteroidales bacterium; assembly: GCA_011620605.1. Lineage (GTDB taxonomy): Bacteria > Bacteroidota > Bacteroidia > Bacteroidales > UBA932 > DMER64. The sequence goes on from WOYW01000016.1 coordinate 580,046, forward strand.
CCTATAACCTGTCATCGGTATCTATATGTTTGCACAGTGCGACACATATAGATGCGCCTTCACATTATATTAAAGAAGGCAAAACCGTGGACATGATCCCGCTGGATCATTGCATAGGCCCGTGTATGGTGTTGACTGCCTACGGACCTATAGATGAAGGCTACATATCCCCTTTGCTGGGCAGAGGAGCAAAGCGGTTGTTGTTCAAGGGAAAAGGATGGCTAACACTTAAAGCAGCCCGGGCTCTGGCAGAAAGCGAGATAGTTCTGGTAGGAACAGAGAGTCAGACTGTGGGACACGGAACCCAGATAGAAGAAGTACATCGTACTTTACTGGAACATGAGCTTGTCATACTGGAAGGTCTGGTACTTCAGGATGTTCCGGAAGGCAATTATTACCTGGCGTCCCTGCCGCTAAAGTTCGGCGGTATGGAAGGTTCTCCCTGCCGTGCCATTCTTTTGGATTATCTTCCTGGTTCGGACTAAAGGATCCCGAAGTCGTATTCAATTTTCTGCAAATACAGTTCTCCCGGTTTTAAAACACAATCCGGATATTCCGGGTGGTTGGGACTATCCGGGTAATTCTGGCATTCCAGGGCAACTGCGTGCCGGTTTTTGTGAGGGATGCCGTTCTTCCCGTTTCCGTTGCCATCCATCCAGTTTCCCGTATATACCTGAATACCGGGCTGTGTGGTACGGATGGTGACAGTTCTTCCGCTTTCCGGATCATGCAAAAAGGCAGCCTGTTGCATGGTGCCGTCACTCAGGGGCAGACACCAGCAATGGTCATAGCCGTTGCCTATGCGTAATTGTTCGTTGTCCAGACCAATGTCCCGGCCGATGGGTTTGGGCGATCTGAAATCGAACGGAGTTCCTTCTACAGAAGCCGGCGCACCCAGGGGGATGCTTGTTTTATCAACGGGAAGGTATTTATCTGCATTGATTTGTAATTGATGATCGTAAACAGGACCGCTGCCTTCACCTGCAAGGTTAAAATAGGTATGGCTGGTCAGATTCACAATAGTAGGCAGATCTGTTATGGCACGGAGCTCCAGGAGCAGGATATTGTCTTCACTCCAGCGGAAAGTGGCTGTTACCTGCATGTTGCCCGGGTAATTTTCTTCGCCGTGAGGGCTGGCATAAGTAAAAGAAACGGCATTATCGCCTTCTTCTATTCGTGCAACCCACACCTGCCTACACATGGACTGAGGTCCGCCATGAAGGTGGTTGGGCCCGTTGTTGACCGCCAGTTGATATTCTTTTCCTTCAAGGGTAAAAAGGCCCCGTGCTATACGGTTGGCGTAGCGTCCCACGGTTTTTCCCAAATACGGAGGGTCCTGGAAATAATGCATGATATCTTCATATCCCGGTACGACATCTTTCAGAATCCCCTTGCGGTCCGGAACGCCAATGCCCGTGACAGTGGCTCCGATATTGCAGAGTTCCACGTAGGCGCCGTTATTATTAGTCAATTTATAACTAACAATAGCTTCTCCTTTTGGAGAATAACCGTGAATGTACTGGGTAGCTTCCATAATACTTTTATCTGGTCTGGATTGTAAAGGTAAGAATAATGACGTATTTTCTTAAATCTGCTTTTCTTACTTAATTTGAAAAATGAAAAAGGTCTTTGTTGTTATTGCCTTGTGCCTGGGCCCTTTGTTGCATTCCTGCCAGCCGTACCAGGATGCTCCCGAAGAAAACCGCTACCTGGAAGGTGTTCACCAAACCGTTGATCTGAACATAGATGAACTTTATGATTCTTTTGGGGTTGAAGATTATCCCGAGATCACTTCCAAACTGGAGTATATCATTACATGCCGGTCGTTCAGGGCGGTGGTTATCACATACCACACAACAGATCCGCTGGGCAACCCGGTTGTTGCGGACGGGACGCTGTATTATCCCCTGGACCGGGATATCAAAGGGGTTGTGGAAATGTCCGGGATCGCCCACATGAACAAAAACGGGGGCTCTTCGGAAGACCTACCTGTGCTGGATATGAACTCGGCAGTAGACGGATGGGTGCCCAGCATGCCCATATACATTTTTCACAGAACCGAAGATCTTTATGTTCCGGTGGAAGCCGCCGAATATGCATACACAACGTTCAAAAAGAATGGTGCCTACGTGCAATATCAATCCGGACCGGGAACACATGCCGACTGGGGTGTAAAGGCGTTTGGCCCCCTGTTGCTGTACTTGGCCGTGCAGTAAAACTCACAGTGTTCAGACAGCATATTGGGCAATGATGCCCAAAATAACGCGGGCTGCTTTCTCCATACTTTCCAGGGGCAGGTATTCCATTTTACCGTGAAAATTATGACCGCCGGCAAAAATGTTGGGACAGGGCAATCCGAGGTAAGACAACTGAGCCCCGTCCGTTCCTCCCCGGATGGGATGTACAATGGGTGTTATGCCTTCGGCCTTTATTGCGCAGACCGCTTTGTCAACAACATGCATATGTGGTTCAATTTGTTTGCGCATGTTGTAATACTGATCTTTCAATTCCAGGGTGATGCAATTGGCTCCGTGTTTTTTGTTCAGAAAGGCAACAACCTCTTTTATAAGCTCCTTTTTCTGTTCAAATTTCTCAGGATCATGATCCCTTATGATATAATTCATCCGAGCTTCTTCCACCGTTCCGCGGAATGAAGTGATGTGGTAAAACCCCTCATAATCCCTGGTAAATTCCGGTCTTTGTTCCACAGGAAGCATGTTGTTCAGTTCCGTACCTATGATCAGGGCGTTGATCATTTTGTCTTTGGCATACCCGGGGTGGATGTTTCGGCCCTGGATATGGATGTTTGCCGCGGCTGCATTGAAATTTTCGTATTCCATTTCCCCAACCTGTCCGCCATCAATGGTATAGGCATATTTTGCCCCGAATTTCTCCACATCGAATTTGGCTACGCCTCGTCCAATTTCTTCGTCCGGAGTAAAAGCGATCTTAACAGGGCCATGTTTTATTTCCGGATGTTCTATCAGGTATTGAGTAGTCCACATGATGGCAGCCACACCGGCTTTATCGTCTGCTCCCAGCAGCGTTGTGCCGTCGGTGGTGATGATGGTTTGTCCTTTGTAAAGGAGCAATTCCGGAAATTCAGCCGGATTCAGGTACAATTCCTTTTCTTTATTCAAAAGGATCGGTTTTCCGTCGTAATCCGGGAAGATCTGGGGATTAATGTCATGTCCGGGGGCGTCGGGTGAAGTGTCCACGTGTGCAATGAAACCCACGGCCGGAATGTTCCGGGAAATATTCGAAGGAATTGACGCCATAACGTACCCGTATTCATCTAGATACGCATCGGCTATGCCCATATTTTTTAACTCGGTAAAAAGGAGTTCCAGTAAAGCGAATTGTTTTGCAGTGCTGGGCTGGCTTTCCGACATGGGATCGGAAGCCGTGTCAAAGGAAACGTATCTAAGAAATTTATCCAGTATCTTTTCCATAGTATAACTTTTTTATTTTTGTCTTCCGGCTTTCATACTGCTGACAGCCAGGTAAATGATTATTCCGGCATAGGCTACCAGCGCCAGTGCCTGGGCTGCTGAAGATCCCTGCCATTGTGAATTGACCAGGTTAACCCCGGCAAAGCGCATGACGGCACTGACTACACCCATCAGGGCTCCGCCGGCTATGAATCCGGAAGCAAGGAGGGTGCCGCGGTCTTTACGTTCTTCGTTGATGTTTTGATCTTTACTGCGCGTTGAAACATACCAGGCAATGACTCCGCCCACCAATAAAGGAAGGTTGAGCTCAAGGGGGATAAACATGCCCAGGGAAAAGGCCAGAGCCGGAATTTTGAATACGGTCAAAAGGATGGCAATAACACCTCCTATCCCGTATAGAAGCCAGGGGGCTCCTCCACCGGACATAAGCGGTTCAATAACGGCTGCCATGGCATTGGCCTGCGGGGCAGCCAGGGCGTTTTCTCCCGTAAATCCGTAAGTCTTGTTCAGTACGATCATGACGCCGCCTACAGTAGCAGCGGCCACCAGTGTGCCGGCAAATTTCCAGATCTGTTGTTTAAAGGGAGATGAACCCAGCCAGTAACCTATCTTCAAGTCAGTTATAAAGGATCCGGATACAGCCAGTGCAGTACACACTACACCTCCGATGATCAGGGCAGCGGTCATTCCTGCCGTTCCTTTTAACCCGGCAGCCACCATAATTACCGAAGCCAGGATAAGGGTCATCAGTGTCATGCCGCTTACCGGGTTGGTTCCCACGATAGCAATGGCATTGGCTGCCACAGTTGTGAACAGGAAGGAAATAACGGCTACCACTACAAGAGCTATTATTGCATGCCACAGGTTGAAGTCAAGAACACCAAAGTAGAAAAATACAAAGGTCAGGGCCAGGGTTATCAAAGTGCCAATGACGATGATCTTCATGGAAAGGTCGCGCTGGGTTCTAACCGCCAGTGCTTTTTCGGAGTTCTTTTTTCCGCCGAGTTCCTTTTTGGCCATCCCCAAAGCCGATTTGATAGTTCCCGAGGCTTTTATGATGCCGATGATCCCGGCTACTGCAATGCCGCCTATCCCGATGTGCCTGGCGTACCCGGTAAAGATCTCCTCGGGACTCATTTGCCCTATTGTCTGAACAATCCCGCTTCCCATCAGGTCTATGACCTGTTCTCCCCAGATGAGGTTCATCAGCGGGATGATCCCGAACCAGGCCAGGAAGGATCCGCAACAGATGATGAACGCGTATTTCAGCCCGATTATATACCCCAGGCCGAGTACGGCGGCACTGACGTTCAGTTTTCCCACCAGTTTGGCCTTATCGGCAAGGGCAACCCCCCACGGGATCACCCGGGTGGTGAAAACTTCACTCCACCATCCGAACGTGGAAACTATAAAATCGTAAAGTCCGCCTATCAGACCGCTGATGAGCAGGTACCGGGCGCTTTTGCCTCCCGTTTCCCCGCTTACAAGCACCTGAGTGGATGCGGTGGCTTCCGGGAAGGGAAATTTGCCGTGCATATCCTTTACAAAATATTTTCGGAATGGAATTATGAACAGGATCCCCAGGATGCCCCCCAACAGGGAACTGAAGAAGATCTTCATAAAATCCACCGATATAGCCGGGTATTTATCCTGCAAGATGTACATTGCCGGAAGGGTGAATATGGCACCGGCCACCACTCCGCCTGAACAACCTCCGATGGACTGGATGATGACGTTTTCCCCCAGGGCATTTTTACGTTTCAGGGCCGAGGACAGGCCCACGGCAATTATGGCAATGGGGATCGCGGCTTCAAAGACCTGTCCGACTTTCAGTCCCAGGTAGGCTGCGGCAGCCGAGAACAGGACGGTCATAACAAGGCCTGTAATGACAGACCAGAAGGTAACTTCCGGGTATTTCTTGTCAGGCGACATAAGGGGCTCGTACGATTCGCCCGGCTTTAATTCCCTGTATGCGTTATCGGGAAGTTTTACGGGTTTGTTTTCCGATGATTTCATGATATTCTTCCAGTGTGATTTTATGTTGGTATATATAGGTTGCTGCTTTTTTCCCTACGTACCTGTAATGCCAGGGCTCATACTGATAGCCTGTGATGTTTTCTTTTCCCTGTGGATACCTTTCTATATAGCCGAAACGATGTGCATGCTCTTTTAGCCAGGCTGCCTCGGGTGTATTCCCAAAAGAATAATGTACGTTGTTAATGTCTATGGTCAGCCCGGTCTGGTGTTCCGAATGTCCGGGCCGTGCGGAAAACTGTTCGGCGCTTTTTAATCCCCTTCGCATGACCGCATTTTCAAACAGCTCCTGCTGCACGGTGTCGGACCGGTAAGCCGACCTGTTCCAGAGTGTAATGCTGTCTTTGGCTGCCCGGCGGCACATGTTAGCAAAAGCCGAGGCTGCTTCTTTGCGCAACAGGTTCATCGCTCCACGGTTGTATGCTTCTTCAATGGGGACAAGGTCATCGGGGCGGTATCCTTCTGGAAGCTTATGGTCTTTATTTACCAGGATGAGTATTCCTGCGGAAGTATCTGCTTCTGCTATGTTTACATAGCCGTCTGTGTGTTGTTTTGCCAGGGTGTCCGGGGATAAAGAAAAGACTTGAATATATAGTAAACACAGCAAAAACAGTTTCATCATGCGAAATTAAGGAAATATTCGTACAAAAATTTGCGAATTCTGGAAAATCGTTTACCTTTGCAGCCCGTTTGAAAATAAACGGTCGTTCATTGACGTATTAAAGAGAGATAATAGAGGTAAAAATAAAAAGATAGTCT
>WOYW01000018.1 GCA_011620605.1 Bacteroidales bacterium
GTCCGCGTAGAGCTGTTTTCAGATAATACAGAATAGGATTTATAGAGGAAATATAGAAAGATTATTACGTAACTTGCAATATGTTTGAAGTAACCAGGCATCAGTATTCCTCTGTCCACTGTATCCGGCCCTGCGGAAGGCTGGATACGGTTCACAGTGCCTCCTTCCATCAGGCAGTCCGGGATATGACTGCCGGGCTTCATTTTTTAGTTGTCGATTTTTCGGAGTGCTCATACCTGTCAAGCAGCGGCATACGTGTTTTATTGAGTACTTCCAGAGAATTGGGATTACAGGGAGGCAAACTGGCAGTTGCCGGGTTTTCAGATGAATTGTTCCGTGTGTTTCAAATGGCGGGACTGGAATCTGTTTTTAACCTCTTTCATGAAGTTTCAGAAGCCGTGGCATTCATTGAAGAACAGCAAAATGCTCTTTCAAGTGATGTAAAGGTATATGAGGAAAAGATCCCGTGGAAGACTGAGCTTTTGAAAACAAGTCCGGATTCGGTTCTTCAGCAATGGGAAGAACCGGTGTTGACTGATTATGGATCTCTTGCTATAGCAACGGGATGCGGAGCCTTTGGAGAGACCTTGTTAAGAAGTGATGCTCCCGGGGGATTGTTTTTTACACTTTATCACTGTACCGGACTTATCCCAGATGATCAGAATTTTGCACCGGATTTCCGGATAGCTGGTGACCCCTTGCAGGCAACCGTTTTTGTGGACCGGGCGATGTCTGTTCGGGAATTTCCTATGGTAAAAATATCTATTGAGGATGGGCAAAAGATAAAGATCTCTGATATATTTCAACATACAACACATTTGTCTTGTGGTGAAGATTGTTTTCTGTGTGCTGCCGTTTGCCTGACCCGGGATACTGACAGGCCGACATTATCCGTATATCTTAGCCGGGACAGCCAGACATGGCAGGGAGGTACATTTCTGTTGCAACGTATAACTGATATGCGGCCGGATGAAACATTTCAGCAGTATTGCCGTTCGTTGCTCACATGGGATAACGTAGAAGGAGTAACCGCAGGAGATATTTCAGCAATGCTTATGGATCCGGTATGCTGGTTGTTTTATTCTCGAGGAATATCAGAGGCCGCCGGGTATATCCCCAAGGTGGTATGCACAGGGGAGACGCTTCAGGAAAAATACTATGCTTACCTTACCAGGTCTTTATACAGGGATTCTGAAAAAGTGGAGATCAAAAGACTCCACGGAGGGTACTCGGCCAGTACCTTTTATGTAAAATCATTCGATGACAGGGGAAGGGTGCTTCGGCCTACGGTGTTGAAGATCGGGGCGAGGCCTCTGATATCAAGGGAAGCGGAACGATGCCGGATATATGCCATGCCTTATATTTTGAACAACAGTGCCATGGTGCTGGGAACGGCTTTTCATTGCCAGATGGGTGCTTTACGCTATAACTTTGTGGGAATTGGTGGAGAAGACACCGAATTAAAATGGTTAACGTGGTATTTTCGTAATATGGATGTGGGATCATTAAAACCCCTCTTTGACAAAATTTTCCTGAAGATATTAAAACCTTGGTACGGACAGCCTGTAAGGGAACGGATATATCCGTACAAGGACCATGATCCCACAAAGACTTTTTTCCCCGATCTTATTGATAAAGCCGAGTCGATCCTTGGCATAGACGCCCGTAATGTCTCTTTTCGGATTGACGGCCGCACTGAAGACTTTTTGAATCCTTACCGGTTTCTTAAAGAAGAGTATCCCAAAAGGCGGCAGGAGAGCTTTGATTATTATACGTGCGTATGCCATGGGGATCTGAACATGCAGAATATTCTGCTGGATGATAAGATGAACGTTTACCTCATTGATTTTTCCGAAACCCGGCCCCGGTCCGTTGTATCGGATTTTGCGCGGTTGGAAGCCATTTTCATGATTGAATCCTATCCCATGGAAACAGAACGGGATTTTTTGGATGTACTGGATTATCTTATAGAATTCTACAGGAACACCTTATCACTGGAAAGAAAGCCGGACCGGGAATGGACCGGTAAATTGCCGGAGATCATGCACAGGAATATCTCGCTTACCATAAAAATGAGGGAATATGCCGCGTATGCTGCCCGTAAAGAAAAATCGTTTATTCCTTACGCAATGGCCTTGCTGGAATGGGTTTTGCCCATAGTCTGTTATTCCGGCGCCACTCTCTGGCAGAAACGATTGTCTGCTTGTGTGGCTTCTTTTTTATGTGAATCTTTAAAAATTGTATAATGAAAACTATTCTTATCATGTGTGCCGTGCTATTTTCATTTTTTTCAGGAAACAGTAAGCAAAACGACCGGAAAGCCGTTGACCCTCCAAAAAGCTTTTATGAATTGTCCTTTAAAACCATTCAAGGGGAGGATTTCTCTTTTGAACAACTTAGAAGAAAGAAAGTGCTGCTGGTCAATACTGCTTCCAAATGCGGTTTTACCCCTCAGTTTGCGGAAGTGGAGGCACTCAACCAAGCCTATTCACCCGGGCTGATTATCCTGGAATTTTGCCAAATACCTGGTGGATGAACAGGGCAGGCTAATTGGGTACTGGCCCTCCAAGGTAAAACCCAACGATCTTGAAATACTGGAACTGCTTTAAGCGGGAACGGTTTATTCTTCAGGGATCCAGACCAGCAAACGCAAGGGAGCTCCGCTGCCGCCTTTGATCTTCATAGGAGCTGCAACCACGTAAAAGTTACGTGGAGGAACAAGCTCAAGATGCGCAATGTTTTCATAGGCCGTTATGTTGTGACTGAAAAGGATACGATGTGTCATAAACTCTGTGGACTGTCCCCGGTCAATACTGGGAGTATCCAGCCCGAATGCTTTGATGTTTCTTTCCTTTACAAGCCATTCGGCAGCTTCCGGATCCAACCCCGGGAAATGCAGCTCCTTAACCCCCGCAGAACCTGTTTTCAAAGTCCCGGTATATTTCAGTGGATCCCCCCAGAACCGACCAAACCCGGTTCTTAATAAAACAATGACCCTGTCAGGGATTGTTCCGTGTTTTTGTTCCCAGTCCCGGAAATCTTGAACGGATGCAAGGTAGTCGCGGTCGCTGAGTGCTTTTTCGGATACGTCAACACAGATCCCTTCTCCCGTAAATTCTTCGGGGACTATCTGCTCAATAGATCTCCCGTTCTCGGTAAAATGCAAAGGGGCGTCAAAATGTGTTCCTCCGTGTTCTTCTGCCGCATAACAGAAAGAAGAGTAAAAATACCCTTTGTCATTGATCCCGTAAGATACGGTATCATGACTGAACGTGACGTTTGTAGGCCAGTATGTGGTACTTTCTTCAAAATCCAAGGTCAGATCCACCCAGGTTCCGTTATTCCAGGGGATATCAGAACCACGATGGATATTACAACCGGTGATCGTACATAATGTAATAAAAATGAGAATGTTTTTCATAACGGGTGATTTACTGAAGTTCAAATATTAACATAAATGTGAACTCGTTTTTGTTCAGAATATTGCTATTTATGCATTCAAAAAGTTACTTTTGCTGACGCAGAACCAAATTCAATAAATATATGACAAGGTTTTTATTCACGCTTTTAATGGTTTTTGGCAATCTTATCTGGCACAATGCATTTGGACAAGAGACCGGACAACAGATATTGGGACCTTATACAATTACCCGAATAGCTGATGATGTGTATAACATCCAGGATGCCAACAACCAAAATCCTCCCGGAGTACATACAGGAGAAGACGGAAAAGTGTCAGGAATGAATAATTGTTCAGATATGTACCTGATCCTTGGAACAGAGAAAGCCTTACTTATAGATCTTTCCAATATGATCGACTGGTATGACCATCCGACCGACTGCCTCAGGGAAATCATTTACGATAAGATCGGGAACAGGAAGTTGATCGTAACGGTAACACATAACCACGGTGATCACCTGGGAATGCTGCCTGTATTTGTGAATGATCCTGAAGTTGAGTTTTGGGTTCCAATGGAAGACTTTTTCCCTAAAAGGGATCTGTTTCCTGCAGATAGGACTGTCTATTTCAGTAAAGGTGCTTCTCTGGATCTGGGAGAACAAAAAATTGTTGAAACATTTCTATTGCCGGGTCATACGCCGGGGTCCACGCTTTTCATCCTGAAAAATGAAAATCTTGTGTTTTCGGGTGATGCCCTGGGATCAGGAGGAGGTCTATGGCTCTTTGATTACGATAGTTTTGATCGGTTTTACGGGAGTTTCCGCTCTTTTACGGAATACCTCAGGAACACCGATAATAATCTGTCAGAAGAACAGTTGACTTTATGGGGAGGTCATTCCTGGCAAAAAAGATCTTTGAATAAATTGGGTAAAGAATATCTGGACCATATGGAAGTACTCATGGAACAAATAGCTGCAGGGGTAGCAGAAAGTAAACCTTACAGTACTTTCATACCATCTCTGAATGCAAATTTCAGGTATAAAACGGCTATTATAACCTGGAACAGGGAATCTGCAGTCCGATATGTAGAAGAAAAACGTTTTCCTCCCGAAAATGATTTTACCGGAAAAGGGCCCACCCATAAGGGCGACAACATGGATCTGATCCGTTTGCTGGAACATTATACTTTTTCAGGAATTGATCCGCAGGTGGGAGATATGCAGTATTACCTGTATGATCCGTTTGCCCACGGAGCCGATCCCGACAAAAATTATCCCCTTAGAGTGGTGTTTCACGGAGCAGCCAACGGCATGGAGGGCGTCAGGTGTGCCGAGTATACCGATTTTATAGTATATGCAGGCAAAGAATACCAGGACAAGCTGGGAGGAGCGTATATATTGTTTCCTAAAGCCAATGAATATTACGACAACACAAAAGGGATGCAGTACATTCCCGAAGGGACCTGGATAACCAAAAATAAAAAGACGGGAACATCTATATATATTCCTACCGTTGAGTCTTTGATAAAGGATGTAATAAAACAACATAAGATAGATCCGGAACGTGTAATTATTGGCGGCACATCGGCAGGCGGGTATATGACCTGGCGTTTTATGGCAGTTTGTCCCGATCTGATAAGGGGTGCTTTTCTGGTCGCTCCGGCTGACAATCCTTCTTTGGAAGAGATGAAAATGTATGAAGAGAAAGGAATACACATTTGGGTCATTCACGGGATGGCTAAATACGATCTTTGACAATGATTAAAACCATACTTTTTGACCTGGGAGGGGTAATTATCAATATAGATCGTGACCGTTCCGTAGAAGCGTTTCAAAAACTGGGACTGAAGAATGCGGCTTCTTACCTGGATTGTTACAAGCAAAAGGAATTTTTTCTGGAACTGGAAGACGGGCGTCTGGATGCAAAAGGTTTTTGTTCGGAATTAAGCCGTTTATGCGGAAAGATCATCACCTGTGAGCAGGCTTCGCAGGCCTGGTTGTCAATTATCAGGGATGTACCCGCGGAAAGGCTCTTATTTCTTGAAACATTGAGAAAAGAATATAAAGTCTGCCTGTTGAGTAATACAAATCCTTTTATTATGGACTGGGCGGCCAATCCGGATTTCTGTGGTACTGGTCGTTCTCTGTATGAGTTCTTCGATCATCTTTTTCTTTCTTACCGGATGCAATGCGTGAAACCCGATCCCGTCATATTTGAGAAAGTACTTGCCACATTAAATGACGAACCCGGTGAAATCCTGTTTATAGATGACGGGCAGGCTAACATACAGACAGGGAAAAAGCTGGGTATGTTAACTTATATGCCAGTCAACGGCACCAACTGGATCCCTGATGTTCAGAATATGCTGGCAAATTCCGTCACAAGTCTGAACAGATCCGAATAACGGTTGGTATATATGTGACGGTAGTCATCCAGAGGCGTGTGATAAACCGAGTAGGCATCGCCGTCTACCATTATATACAGTGCAGGAACTTTATTCATGGCAAACGGATAATGATCGCTGTCGTTCGAAAGCGGATGCTGTTCTATGGTTCCGAAAAGGTCCAGCCGTTTGTTGATCTCCCTGAATTTTAAAAGGGATGCTTCTCCTTCAGGTCCGGTTTCCACAAACAGGTGGTCTCCGTTATCCGCTACCATATCCAGGTTGATGACCTGCAACGTTTTATCCAAGGGAATAGCCGGGTTTTCAGTGTAATACGTTGAACCCAACAGGTTGTTTTCTTCGGCGGCGGCAGCAATAAAAATGTAAGTCAGATCCGGCCTGTTTTCAGGCTGCGCATAATAACTTGCAAGGGTTAGCAGAAAAGCCGTTCCGGAGGCATTGTCATTGGCTCCCGGATAAAAAACATCCTTACCGAAATGCCCAAGGTGATCGTAATGGGCTATGAATATGATACAGGAATCCTTACGCTCTTGACCCGGAAGACAGGCTATCACGTTGGAAGAAGTGTAATTTTTGATCCATTGACTCTCAAAGCGAACGGTTATTTTTTTTGCGTTCTCCGGGAATTGGGGGCTTACCCAGATCACCGGCACAGGTTGCATTTTGCCACTGCGGGATTTGAAAAACGGAGGCTGGCCTTCACGTATCATGATCAATCCCGCCAGGGGCATGGAATAAAGAACTTCGGGGGCTATTCCCAGGTATTTGTATACCAGGTCAAATTGCAAAACAATATAAGAATCTTTGAATTTCCCGGTTTCCAGTAAAGGCAGCAAACGTTCCGGATGATGATCGTCGTGGGAAATATATTCCAAAGCGTATGAACCTTTCTGTGAGGGAGAAAATTCACGGACAATAAAATCTGTTCCGGGAACCATTTCACGACCGTCTACGCTCAATTCCATTTTCTTGTGGAAAACATTCACACCGTAAGAAAAAGGTTGCAGGTAAAAGTCTTTCAGGGCCGGTTCAACACCTTCTATGTTTTTAAATTGCCGGACCAGGAACCTGGCCGCTTTCTTATCTCCGTTTTTGTAGTCGGAACGGCCCTGGTATTTTTCAGAGGATAATTCCCGTATAACACTCCTATAGTATACAGGGTCCTGTGCCATTAAGAAACTGCCTGTTAAAAGCAGCAGTGTGGTTATGCCAATTATTCTATGTTTCATGGAAACAAAGATATATCTTTGCGGCTTATTTATGATACATTCCATCTTTTTTGACATTGACGGCACCCTGGTCAGTTTTAAAACCCATTCGGTACCCGATTCTGCCGCAAAAGCGATCAAAGCATGCCAGGCCAAAAGTGCTGGTTCAGGATTTTACGCATCCACAACTCGGCAACATTCATTTTGACGGCGTTGTGGCACAAAACGGTTGTTATTGTGCAGCAGGGATATCCGGGCGCTTGTCAATTACCTGGAGAAAAATGAACCGTTCCCCGTATCGCTTATGACGCGGGACAATGTCTATATCAATTTAATCAATCAGGACGTTGAGGACCTGTCGGTATTTCTTGGAGTGGATCTCCCGGAGGTGCGTCCGTTACACACTGTATTTGAAGATGTTATGCAGGTGAATGTCTACGGAGATCTGGCCCTGGAAGAGAAGATCATGAAAGAGGTCTTCACAAATTGTGAGTCCAGCCGGTGGCACCCTCATTTTGCCGATGTGACACCTAAAGGGAACAGTAAAAAAACGGGAATTGAAAAGATCCTTCGGTATTATAATCTGAACAGGGAAGGGACTATGGCATTCGGAGACGGAGGGAATGACGTATCCGTGTTGGAGTATGTTCAGGTGGGAGTGGCTATGGGAAATTCGAATGATCCCACAGTGCTTGCTGCAGCTTCACACATTGCACCTTCAGTGGATGACGACGGTATTGCAAGGTTTTTACACTCCTTTTTTCTATATTTGTGACTATGAAACGTTTGGCATTGATTGTACTGGCGATCGCAGCGTTCGCCTGTACGGAAAAACAAGTTCGGACCGTATCTCCGGAAGCAGATACTGTTATGGATCGGTTGCAACAGGCAGCCGATGACAACCAATTCTTTTTTGGACAGGAAGATTATCCGTTTTACGGTTACTCCTGGGAATACGAAGAAGGCCGGGGAGATGTGAAAGAGGTATGCGGCAGCCATCCGGCAGTACTGGGTTGTGATCTGGGACACATTGAACTGGGGGATGATAAAAACCTGGACGGAGTTCCCTTCGATGTCATGCGCCAGGCCATTAAGGATCATTACATGGCAGGGGGGATCGTAACCATCAGCTGGCATATACGCAATCCCGTTACTTCTTCCAACGCCTGGGATACATCTGACAATACGGTTGTAGCCTCGGTTTTTGAAGGAGGTTCCCATCATGAAATGTTCCTTGGCTGGCTGGAAAAGGCCGCCCTTTTCCTGGAATCGCTTACCCTGGAAGACGGGACAAAAATTCCCGTTATATTCCGGCCCTGGCATGAACATACCGGTTCATGGTTCTGGTGGGGGAGAAAGATCTGTTCCCCTGAAGAATATATTTCTTTGTGGAAAATGACAGTAGATTATATGAAAAACCGCGGCCTGGACAATCTTATAATGGCATATTCTCCCAATTATGGGGGCCTGACCGAACAGGTTTACATGGAAAGATATCCGGGCGATGATTATGTAGATATTCTGGGATTGGACGCTTACGGAGACGGCCCGGAATTTATAGAGATATTGCGTAACGAGCTGACCCTGGTTTCACGTCTTGGCAAGCAACATAATAAACAGATAGCACTGACCGAATGCGGAATGGGCGGATTGGGGAATCCGGAATGGTTTACCCAAGTGATACTTAAAGCAACCGAGGATATTCCCGTTACTTATTTGCTGGTATGGCGCAATGCTCCAGGTTATCAGATGCCAAACCATATCTTTGCACCTTATCCGGGTCACGCCTCGGTGGAAGATTTTCTGAAATTTTACGAGGATCCCCGCAGTCTTTTCCTTAACGATTGAAAAGCATAACATGCGTAAGATATTCATCCTGTTTACGATCCTGGCTGTTGCTGGAATACAGGGGGCAACAGCCCAGAATCTGCAATTGCATTACAAGACAGGACAATGGCTGTATCCGGATTCGCTTGGCAGTGATGCCCGCATACTAAGTACGGCGGAAATGTTTCATGTTGATGCATGGGGAGATACCTTTTTCTTCATAGATATGACCTATACTCCGCAGGGAGTTAATTACGCTTATTGGGAAATTGCACGTAATCTGAGATTCTGGGACGTTCCTGTTGCGTTACACCTGGAATACAACGGCGGTTTGTTGGGACAGGTCTTATTCAAGAACGCTTATATGGCAGGGGTGAGTTATGATTTTACTTCCCGGGACGGCACTAAAAACATCTCTGTTGCGTTGATGTACAAATACATTCAGGGGCTTCCCAAGCCTTCCAATTACCAGTTTACAACTGTTTGGGGTATGGATTTTGCCGGCGGAAAATGTACTTTTGCCGGGTTCCTTGACTTCTGGAGACAATCAGAGACCTTTGTCCTGCTTTCTCAACCACAATTCTGGGTAAACCTGAATGCTTTTCAGGGCGTTAATGATAATTTTGGATTGAGTCTGGGTACTGAAATAGAATTGAGCAGCAACCTGTTTTACCGCGGATTCTATATAGTGCCTACGATCGCTGCAAAATGGACTTTCCGTTAACAGGGAAAGATCATTTCATTACATCCCGGATCTCTTCAGCAGTAACGGGTAGTCGTTTGCTGCCTAGTAACCTGTATCCTTCGTTAGTGATCAGAACGTCGTCTTCTATGCGAATTCCTCCAAAATCATAGAGGGGTTCGCATTTTTCAAAATTAATATAAGCTGTGTTGTGGCCTTCTGCTTTCCACATCTCTAATAGGGTGGGTATGACATAAAAACCGGGTTCAACGGTCATTACATTACCTGCTTCCAGAACGCGGGCCATACGCAAGGATTTGAGACCAAACTGGGGACTGCGGGAAACGGTGTTGTCGTAACCGACAAACTGTTCTCCCAGATCTTCCATATCGTGCACATCAAGCCCCATATTGTGCCCCAGTCCGGTAGGCCAGAATGCGGCGTGCGCTCCTGCCGCAACCGCTTCGGCTGTATCTCCTTTCATCAGGCCCAGTTGTTTCAGTCCGTCTGTGATTATGCGAGCCGAAGCCAGGTGAATGTCTTTAAAAGACACTCCCGGAGCACACATATTAATACAATGATTATTGGCATCCAATACAAGGTTGTACAGGCCTTTCTGTATTCCTGAAAATTCTCCTCCCACGGGAATGGTGCGGGTAAAATCACTGCAATAATGACTTGGCAGTTCGGCTCCGGCATCCATTAGCAATAACCTACCATTGGTCAGAACCTGATGGTGTGAATGCCCGTGCATGACTTCTCCGTTTTGGGTAAGGATGATCGGGAACGCTGGCATGTAACCCCCGCTTACGGCAATCCCTTCCATGATACCCGCCAGTTCCTGTTCTACCATACCCGGTTTAGCCATGTTCATAGCCGTATAATGCATGGCGTAACCCAGATCACAGGCCCGGTCGATCTGTTCGATCTCCTCGGGCTGTTTGATCATGCGCATACTGACTATGGCACGTATCAGGGCTTCGGAGGCTGCTTCTTTCTGTTGACCGGGGTGAATTCCCACCATATCCATCAATTCGATCATGTTGTCACCTCTGTAGGGTGGCAGAAAATGAACAGGACGTCCTTTCTTTTTTTCTCCCGATACATAAGCTGAAAGTGAACCGCGTGGTTTGGTCTCTTGCACCCCGATCCTTTCTGCTTTTTCCTGCATTCCGGGAAGTGGGCCAGTCCACACCACATCGTCCAGGCTGACATCGTCTGCAAACAGGTATTCCTGGCCTGTTTCAAAATCTATGACAGCGGCCAGATCGGGTTCATCCAGCCCGAAGTAATACAAGAAGTTGCTGTCCTGGCGGAAATGATAGGTGTTTCCCGTATAATTACAGGGAGCTTCGTGATTGCCCATAAAAAGGCCGATCCCTTTGTTGAGTTTTGATTTTAATGCCTCCCGGCGTTGTTTATAAATATCGGTTAAAAACATAACAGGTTATTTTTTCTCAAAGATAGGAAAAACTCACGTACCTTTGTCGTATGTTGCCGACTTCAAAAAAAGAACTGGACAGGCTGGGATATGCCTACGTGGACATTATCCTGTTTTCCGGAGACGCCTATGTGGACCATCCTTCCTTTGGCCCGGCCGTTATCGGCCGTGTCCTTGAAGCTCAGGGATACCGGGTAGCATTGGTGCCTCAACCCAACTGGATGGATGACCTGAGGGATTTTAAAAAGCTGGGGAAACCCCGCCTGTTTTTTGGCGTAACTGCCGGCAATATGGATTCCATGGTCAATCATTATACGGCAGCTAAACGTTTGAGAAGCAATGATGCCTATACGGCTGACGGAAGACCGGGCATGAGACCGGACTACGCTGTTACGGTGTATACCCGGATTCTCAAAAAACTGTACCCCGATGTTCCTGTTATAATTGGAGGTATTGAAGCATCACTCAGGCGCCTGACACATTACGATTACTGGTCGGATTCCCTTATGCCTTCTGTCCTGGTGGATTCAGGGGCTGATTACCTGGTCTACGGTATGGGAGAACGGCCCATTATCCGGTTGGCCCGGATGATGAGAAATAAAGCAACTTCCGGCGAGCTCAGAGAAATACCGCAAATAGCCTATATTGCCGGGACAAATAATGAGATTCCCGTATCATCCCGGCAGATTCTTTACCTGCCTTCTCATGCAGCCTGTCTAAGTAGCAAAAAATTATTTGCAGAACACTTCAGAATAATTGAGAAACAGGCAAATACGTCAAATTCACCTATTCTGGCAGAGCCTCTGGACACCGAAGACGGTCCCGTTGTGGTGGTAAACCCTCCCTTTGCCGTCATGAATACGGAGGAAATAGATGCGATTTACGATCTGCCTTTTACCTATGAAGCGCATCCCAGGTATAAAGGGAAAGAAATCCCTGCCCTGGAAATGATCCGGTTTTCGGTCTGTTTACACAGGGGGTGTTTTGGCGGGTGCAGTTTCTGTACTATAGCGGCACACCAGGGGAAACAGATCACTTCCCGGTCACGTGGATCGGTTTTACGCGAAGTAGCCAGGCTTACAAAAATGGAAGAGTTCAAAGGACATCTCACGGACCTGGGCGGACCCACAGCCAATATGTACAGGATGCAGGGGATCAACCGGAAAATCTGTGATGCATGCAGCCGGACATCCTGTATTTATCCCGCTATATGCAGGAATCTTGATATTTCACATATTCCGTTACTGGATATATATCAATCTGTCAGAAATCTGCCGGAGGTAAAAAAAGTCACTATAGGCAGCGGGATCCGTTACGATCTTTTCCTGGGTGAAAAAGGGTTCTTAAACGAAGACGCGAGGAGATATTTTAAAGAATTATTGGAGTATCATGTGTCGGGCAGGCTAAAAGTGGCACCCGAACATACCCGGGACAACGTTTTGAGATATATGCACAAACCTTCTTTTCATTTATACAGGATTCTGGCTGACGAATTCAGAAAGGAAACAAAAAGAAGGGGTGTAAAAATGCAATTGGTGCCTTACTTTATTTCTTCCCATCCGGGTTGCACACAACATGACATGAATATACTGGAGAGGGAATTCCAAAAAGAAAATATTTGGGTGGAACAGGTTCAGGATTTTACACCCACTCCCCTGACCAAATCATCGGTCATGTTTTATACGGGCTTTGTCCCGGATGACGGAAGCAAGGTTTTTGTGGAAAGGGATCTACAAAAAAAAGCCCTCCAAAAGGAGAGCTTTTTTCACAGTAAGAAATAAATTCTAATTGTAGCCGGGATTCTGTTGGGTGCGAATGGCTTCGTTTGCATTCATTTCGTCAATGGAAATAGGCAGAATGATCTTGTAGAAAGTCCGGTCAACGGTGTTTTCACGGTGAGTGATTACCACGGAAGGATAAATGAAATCATCATTGAAGGTAATGGTCTTGTTCAGACGGATCATATCAAAGAAACGATGCCCTTCGGCAAACAACTCTTTACTTCTTTCATCCAGGATCATATCCACAGTAACGTTGGCCGCAGTGGCAAGTGCCAGGTTGGGAGAGCGTTTGCGGATCGCATTCAGGTAAGTGGCGGCTTTGTCCTTGTTTCCTGTTCCCAGGGCAGCTTCTGCAGCTATCAGGTAAACTTCCGAAAGACGGATAATTTTTACATTAACTGCTGTACTTGAACCTTTTCCGTCCCCTACAAGAGAAGTGCTTCCGCTGTATTTGTAGCAGGACCCGAATCGGTACACTCCTGTGTCGAAATACGATTCGTCGTAATCCATTACACCCCAGCGAACATCATCGGGATCCTGTTTCATTCTTTCAAGCCAGTAATCACTGGCCATAAACCAACCCATGGCGGACGTAGATCCGTGGGTCCTGCGGCGGAGGTAGAATCCTAGAGACGAGATACCCAGGTCACCTTCTCCCTGTAGCATGGCCAGTTCAAAGATGGATTCTTTATTGAACTGGGAAGCCCATGAACCTACCCATTCAGCGTTGCTGTACAAACTGTATACGTTGGAATTGATCACAGCTTCAGCTGCTGTCAGGGCCGCGGAGTAATTTTCCATATACAGGTTGACGCGTGCCTGGAGGGCCATATTGGCATAATAGTTCACATAACCGTTGGTCTTTGTCTTTTGCAGTAACGGAGCCGAGTCTGTCAGGTCTTTCATGATCTGGGTGTATACTTCATTGACAGTAGCTCTTGTAGGTTGAGATGAAGCATCCAGCGGTTCCAGCACAAGGGGTACCCCCAGGGCGGTTTTGTCCATATTATAAGGTTTGCCATAGAGACGCACCAAGTCAAAATACATCAGGGCGCGGAGGGTGAGTGCCTGTCCTTTGTAAACAAGCAGGTCATCTGTAGAATTTCCTTCGTCCTCGATCTTTTCGATGTTGATAAGCAAGTTGTTCACCTGGGCCAGACAGTGGTAGATCTGGCTCCAGTAACCTGAATAAGAACCTGAAGAAGGAGAATGGTTGAATGTATAGAGCCCATCCAGACCCCTACCTTGCGAACGAAGGGCAAAATCACCTCCTTTGGCATCTCCGTACATAAAAAAGTTACGACCATAATAATTGTACGAAGTCATCTTGCTCATAATACCATTCATTATCACTTTGGCATCGGCCGCCGTGGTTATGGATGTTTCTGCTGCTGCAGAGTTGCTGGGCTTAACGTCCAGAAATCCTTCACAAGATACGGTCAGAACAACGCAAATTGCTGCAAGTAAAATATTTATCTTTTTCATAGTGTTGTTCATTTAATCATTAAAAACTAAATTCCAAACCGAAGGTGAAGGTTTTACCCAACGGGATTTCCCATCCCCTGGATCCGAATTCATTCACTTCGGGATCGTACTCCTTATGAGCCGCCCATGTCCAGAGGTTATTTCCGTTGAAGAAAATACGGGCATTCTGGACATTCACCCTGCTTGTCAGTGTGCGGGGCAGGGTGTAAGATACAGATACGTTTTTAAGCCTGAGAAAATCAGCCTTATTCATGTGACGGCTGCTCTTCTGGTTGACGTCTTCCATGTCAATGGCAATACGCTGAGGATACATAGCTGTTTTGTTTTCCGGTGTCCAGCGATTATCGTAGCAATACTGTGACATAATACGTTCCCAGTAATAACCGTCGTCGTTCACGTCACGACCAACGGCATTATAAGTATAACCGCCGATCTTGTAGATAAAGCTCAAAGCAACCGTAAATCCTTTCCAGCTTACATCTGTGTTGATCCCGCCAAAGAAATCCGGGTGTGCACTGCCAAGGATCACTTCATCAGCCTTTGAGTAGGAATAAGTGGCGGGACGTCCGTCAACCGTAAGGTCGGCAGCTGAATCGTTGTTAAGGAACCAAACGTTACGGCCCGTCTCATCTTCAACACCGGCCCATTCAAGTCCGTAAAATGCCAGGGTGGATTCGCCTTCACGATATATGAATTTTGCACGGGCATCGCCTCCGGTCGGGTCGTACCAGACAATATCACTCCCGTCGTAAAGTTTGGTGACCGTGGAACGGATCCAGGATCCGGTTACGCCTGCACCCCAACGGAAATCGTTAGTACGGATAATGTCTCCGCTCAATTCAACTTCCACACCGCGGTTGTTGATCTCCCCAATGTTTTTAAGCGTTGAATAGAACCCGGTAACGGTTGAAATGGGAACGCTTTGCAACAGGTCTTTGGAGTCCCTGTTAAAATATTCTACCGTTCCGTTCAGGCGGTTGTTAAACAGACCGAACTCCAATGCGAGGTTGTAAGTATAGCTGGTTTCCCAGGAGAGGTTAGCGTCAGCAATGTTGGCCACACCTCCGCCGGGTGCTTCCATATATTTATTACCATAGGATGTCAGGGCACGCCATCCGTAATTGGAAGAAGGCAGTGTTCCGTTCACCCCGTAAGAAGCTCTCAACCTGAGGTCGCTGATCTGCGGAATGTTTTTCATAAACGCCTCGTTGTTGATCCTCCAGGAACCGGCAACTGACCAGAAGTTCCCCCAGCGTGTGTTGGAACCTAAACGAGAGGATCCGTCACGACGGAAAGATCCGGACAGGTAATACCTGCCGTCATAGCTGTATTCCGCACGGGACAGGAGAGAAAGCATGGTGCTTCCCCAATAGTAGGCACTGGCATCCAGCACTCCGGCTGTGGCTACCGTATGCAGCGCACTTGTAGGAAGGTTGGTCCCTGAAGCCCGCTGGTAATCTACCTGGTTGTCTTCAGCTTCCCAGCCCACCAACAGATTGACTACATGTTTGTCAGCAAACTCCTTGTCGTAATTCAACGTAGTGGAAGATACGATCTTCTGTACGTTGGTGGACATTTCGTGTACCCGTCCGTTATCGCTGGAAGCACTAAAGTGATTGGCACTCCAGTAAAGATGATCCCGGGTCTGGGTGTTGTCAAAAGACAGCACAGATTTTAGAACCAGTTCCGGCATGAATTTAACGGTCAATGTTTCGTTGGCGGACAGACGCAACACGTTGGATTCGTTGTCCCATTCGTTGTCGTAGTATACCTGGTTGTACGCATAACTTCCATAACGGGCTGTCCACGGGTCTCCGGTCTTATAGTTGGTAGGCCAGTATAAAGGCCACAACAAGTTTCGTGATTGCATGAAGTAGTTGGAGCCTGTACTGCGGGTATCGTTGAACCCGTGCTGTACGTTTTTGGCAATATTTACATTTGTTGTAAACTCAATTATTTTGCCCACTTTCTGGTTTACATTGACACGACCAGCTATACGACTGAAATCGTTAAATGTACTGCGACCCTGTTCCTTGGTGTAGGATAACGAAGAATAATAACTTGTACGGTCACTGGCCCCGCTTACAGACAGATCGTATGTCTGGTACACGGCAGTGCGGAACAGTACGTCATCCCAGTTAAAATATTTGCCTTCGCGGTTTTCTATACCGTCGGTCATACCCAAAATTTTGAGCGAATTAACCGTGTTGTTATCTGCA
This sequence comes from Bacteroidales bacterium, assembly GCA_011620605.1. GTDB lineage: Bacteria > Bacteroidota > Bacteroidia > Bacteroidales > UBA932 > DMER64. The sequence goes on from WOYW01000018.1 coordinate 16,448, forward strand.
GTGAAGTAATACCCGTGTTTGTTGAATCGTTTATTCAACTGGGCAAGGGCCGAGGCACTTGAGGCTTCATCTGTTTTTCCGCCGTACTTGCCTGCGTTCCAGAAGTTTTCATAATAAAGCTCAACCTGCTGTTCGGGACTGGCTATATCAAAGTTCGTTGTGGCAAAAGAAGGTGTTACCCCAACCGATGCTTTGAAATTTACTACCGGTTTTCCAAGTTGACCTGATTTGGTAGTTATAAGAATTACCCCGTTGGCTGCACGTGAGCCGTACAATGCAGATGCGGCAGCATCTTTCAGAACGGTGATCGATTCAATGTCCTGGGGGTTCAAGGTGCTCATAACGTTGTTCGTGGAATAGATATAGCCACTCATTTGTCCTGTGTTCCCCGAAACTACAGGAACCCCGTCCACAACGTAAAGCGGTTCGTTAGAGGCGTTCATGGAACCGATACCGCGTACACGTATGCTAGATACGGCACCTGCCTGTCCTGAATTGGTGGTGATCTGCATTCCTGCCACTTTACCGTTCAGGGCACTTTCGAATGAAAGCGTGGGGACATCTTTGATGTCATCACTTCTTACCACGGAAGCCGCACCTGTATAAGTTCCTTTTCTGGCGGTACCGTAAGCGACCACCATAACTTCTTCCAGGGCGAAGGCATCGGGTGTCATAGTTACATTAACTACATTCCTGCCACTGACAGGCACCTCAACGGTTGTATAGCCAATGTAAGAGAGTACAAGCACTGCGTTTTCCGGGCAACGTTCCAGTACGAAGTTCCCGTCAATGTCAGTGTTCGTTCCAAGTCCTCTTTCTCCCTGTATAAGAATTGTTACAAAGGGAAGAGGAGAACCGTCTTCTGAAGAAGTTACCTTACCGGTAACCCTTGTTTGTGCAAAAGCAGTTGTTGCTATCATAACTGCCAGCACAAAGAAAAATGATTTCTTCATGAAAATTTGGTTAGGTTAGTATTAAGGGTTTATAAATAAAAGTTACAACGCTCAATCACAAAGATAGAAAACTAAATTTATCCAACAAGAATGTTTTTGCTTTTAATTCTTATGAAATAAAGGTAATTTTGTTGCAAAATATTATTAAAGATCTTATGCACATACATGCTGTCTCTTCTTCGCCTGTAGATCTCAACACGTTGGAGAAGATCGTTTCCGGTGACGTCCGCCTTGAATTGTCCCGGGAGTCCCTGGCCCGTATAATCACGTGTCGGCAATACCTTGATGAAAAGATGCGTGTTCCCGGAGAATTGATCTACGGGGTGAATACCGGTTTCGGAGCTTTACATAACGTGGCAATAGGGACCCGGGAATTGGAACAGCTTCAGAAAAACCTGGTCATGTCTCATGCCTGCGGGGTGGGAGCACAGGTTCCCGAAGAAGTTGTCAGGCTGATGCTTTTTTTGAAGATACAGTCACTTTCCTACGGTTATTCCGGCGTACAACGGGAAACAGTAGTGCGTTTAATGGATTTTTTTAACCAGGGAATATACCCGGTGGTTTATGAACAGGGCTCACTGGGAGCTTCAGGAGATCTGGCACCACTGGCTCATTTATCATTACCGTTGATAGGCCTGGGCGAAGTAGACTTTCAGGGACAACGCATGACGGGAGAAGAAATGAACCGCATGATGGGATGGGATCCAATAAATTTGCAATCCAAGGAAGGCCTGGCTCTTTTGAACGGGACCCAGTTTATGTCTGCTTACGGACTCCTGTCGTTGATACAGGCAAGAAGACTTTCCGGGCAGGCAGATATGATCTGTGCTTTGTCCCTGGATGCTTATGACGGAAGGATAGAGCCTTTTACGGAAGATGTTCACAAGGTGCGTCCTCACGAAGGTCAAATTAAGACAGCTGCGCATATCCTGGGGTTTCTGGAAGGAAGTGAATTGATCTCCAGGCATAAAGAACACGTTCAGGACCCGTATTCCTTCAGGTGCACGCCCCAGGTTCACGGGGCCACTAAGGATTGCATTGAATATGTCACAAAAGTCCTGGTGACTGAAATGAATTCGGCTACAGACAATCCCACCATATTTCCCGATCTGGACAAGATCGTATCTGCCGGCAATTTTCACGGTCAGCCACTGGCCCTGGCCCTTGATTTCCTGGCCATTGCTATAGCTGAACTGGGAAATATCTCCGAACGCAGAACCAATCAGCTGGTATTGGGCAAACGGGGACTGCCGCCTTTCCTGGTTGCCAAACCGGGATTAAACAGCGGTTTTATGATCCCGCAATATACGGCCGCCTCCATTGTCAGCCAGAACAAGCAATTGTGTACCCCGTCTTGTGTGGATTCCATAGATTCTTCCCAGGCACAGGAAGATCACGTTAGTATGGGTGCCAATTCCGCCCTGAAATGCTACAGGGTAATGAACAATGTGCAACGGGTTTTGGCCATTGAATTATTCAATGCATCACAGGCTCTTGAATTCAGAAGGCCTGCCCGGACATCTCCCAGGTTGGAAAAACTGGTAGAGGCTTTTCGTCGTCACGTACCTTTTGTGGAAGATGATACGGTACTTTATCCTTACATTCACGAAGCTGAAAATTTTCTGAAAAATGAGTGGTATACTGATTGAAAATATTGGACAACTCATACAGGTACGCCAGGATCCACAGAAAACAGGAAAATCATATTGTGCAGGACAGGAAATGGACGGGCTTCCGGTTATTAATAATGCCTGGCTGTACATCAGGGAGGGTCTGATAGACGGATTCGGCCCCATGGAAACATATCCCTACAGGGAGGATATTCCCGTAGGAACAAAGATCATTGATGCCACCGGGCGATGTGTATTCCCCTCGTTTTGCGATTGCCATACCCACATTGTTTTTTCCGGTAGCCGCGAACAGGAATTCTCTGACAAGATCCGCGGACTGACCTACAGGGAAATAGCAGCACGCGGAGGCGGGATATTAAACTCGGCAAGTCTGCTTCAAAACACCCCTGAAGATGAATTGTACCGCCAGACGATGGAACGTGCTAAAGAACTGATCCGTTTTGGCACCGGGGCTGTAGAGATCAAAAGCGGGTACGGTCTTACCGTGGAAGACGAAATGAAAATGTTACGGGTTGTTCGCAGAATCGCAGAAGAAACGCCACTGACGGTGAAAGCCACTTTCCTGGGAGCTCATGCCGTGCCGGAAAAGTACAAAGGCAGGCAGTCTGAGTATGTAGATCTGATAGTGGAAAAAATGATCCCGCAGGTGGCGCAGGAAAACCTGGCTCAATATGTTGATGTTTTTTGTGAAACCGGGTTTTTTACAGTAGCAGATACCGAAAGAATTTTAACGGCGGCACTGAAACACGGGTTGCGTCCCAAAGTACACGCCAACCAGATGGATTTCTCGGGAGGCGTACAGACAGGAGTGGCGTACGGTGCGATTACTGTTGATCACCTGGAACACACAGGTCCTGAAGAATGGGATCTTCTGGCCGGTTCCGATACTATGCCCGTATTGCTTCCCGGGTCAACTTTCTACCTGGACATGGATTATGCTCCCGCCAGGGAAATGATATCCCGGGGGTTGCCCATAGCTCTGGCTTCCAATTACAATCCGGGGTCTTGTCCCGCCGGGAACCTCCAGTTTATGATGCTGCTGGCCTGCCTGAAAATGAAAATGACCCCTGCAGAAGCTGTCAATGCCGTCACGCTTAACGGTGCACATGCCATGGATCTTTCTTTCAACCTGGGATCCATAGCCGTGGGAAAAATTGGCAATGTATTTATCACAAGACCCATACCTTCGTATGAGTATTTTATTTATGCATTTACAAGTCCTTTAGTGGAAACAACTATATTAAACGGAAAAATAACAGAATTATGATCTTTTCAGCATCACAACAATTTACGACATTGTTAGGGTTATTGACCATTGTGCCTTCCGGCCACGGAGCCATCTGTTTTATGCTGGAAGAAACGGTCATTTACGCAGATCCCTATTCGGCTACAACCGACTATAGTGAATATCCCAAAGCGGATATCATATTTTTCACACACGACCACCAGGATCATTACGATGTGAAAGCACTGGAACACCTGGTTACCCCACAGACCGTTTTTGTGGGTCCGGAATGTATGGAAGAGCATTTAAAACTGGAAAAAACGCTCCGGAACGGGGACTCTTATACCTGGAAAGGAATTGAAATAAAAGCCGTCCCTGCCTATAACATCATCAATAAGAGACAAGACGGATATCCTTTTCATTCCAAAGGCTACGGCAACGGATACATATTTACATTCGGGAATCTCAAAGTATATCTGGCCGGCGATACCGAACTGATCCCGGAAATGGAAACTATAGGGCCGGTAGATGTGGCCATTTTGCCCAAAAACCTGCCCTATACCATGAGTGACGAACAGTTTATCAAGGCTGTCAAAGTGATAGGGGCCCCGGTGGTGTATCCGGTACATTATTATGAACTGGATAAAGAAAAACTGGAAAAGGCGGTGGGAGACAAAGTAAGATTAATATACCAATAGCAATATGAAGATTATTGAATGTGTTCCGAACTTTTCCGAAGGAAGGGATAAGCAGGTTATTGCCCGCATAGCCGATGCCATATCCGCAGTGGAAGGCGTCAAATTGTTGAATGTTGATCCGGGAGTGGCAACGAACCGTACCGTTATGACTTTTGCCGGGGCCCCGGATGCGATAACCGAAGCCGCATTTCAGGCCATAAAAACGGCTGCCGGTTGCATTGATATGCGCAGGCATCATGGGGAACACCCCAGGATTGGGGCTACGGATGTCTGTCCTTTGATCCCCGTTACCGGGGTGACCATGGAAGAAACGGTTCAATATGCCAGGGACCTGGCCCGCAGGGTGGGAGAAGAACTGGGGATCCCAGTCTATTGTTACGAAGAGGCCGCTTTTACCGATAAACGCAAAAATCTGGCGGTATGCCGGGTAGGGGAATACGAAGGATTGCAGGCGAAATTCAAAGATCCGGAATGGAAACCGGATTTCGGTCCGGCAGAATTTTCAGACAAAGTGGCTACTTCCGGTTTGACCGTGATAGGTGCCCGCGATTTTCTGATTGCAGTTAATTTTAACCTCAATACCACATCTGTTCGCAGGGCCAACGCCGTATCTTTTGATGTCCGGGAAAAAGGCCGGAAAGTCATTACAGACGGGAAAGAAACCTGGCAACCCGGGACCCTCAGACATTGTAAAGCCATAGGCTGGTTTATTAAGGAGTACGGTATTGCTCAGGTATCCATGAACCTGACCAACATACAGGTTACTCCCTTACACGTAGCTTTTGACGAGGTATGCGACAAGGCAGCCCGGCGCGGTATGCGGGTTACCGGTACCGAGCTCGTGGGACTGGTACCTAAGCAGGCACTGACAGAAGCAGGCAAATATTTTTTACAAAAACAACAACGATCCCTGGGCCTTCCAGAAGAAGAGATCATACGAATAGCCATTAAATCTATGGGACTGGATGACCTGGGACCTTTCGATCCTAAAACAAAAATTCTGGAATATCTTTTGGAAGATGAGACTTCCGATAAAAGCCTTTGTGCCTTGACCTGCCGGGAATTCGCTCTGGAAACGGCCTCCGAATCACCTGCCCCTGGAGGAGGCTCTGTCGCTGCCTATATGGGCGCTTTGGGAGCTTCCCTGGGAACGATGGTGGCCAATCTGTCCTCACAAAAACGCGGCTGGGATGAAAAATGGGAGTATTTTTCCCGATGGGCCGAGAAGGGGCAGGCCCTTCTTGCCGAGTTGCTTCACCTGGTGGATGAAGATACGCTGTCCTACAACAAAGTGATGGAAGCCTTTTCCCTTCCCCGGTACAATCAGGCGGAAAAAAGCAAGCGGACCGAGGCCATCGAACAAGCCACCTTATATGCGGCGCAGGTGCCTTTGACGACCATAAAAACCTCTTTACGTGTCTATGATATCCTGGAAGCCATGATAGAGGAAGGAAATCCAAATTCGGTAACCGATGCGGGCGTGGGAGTCCAGGCAATACTTGCAGCCGTTAAGGGGGGATACCTGAATGTTCTAATCAATGTTTCCGGTCTGAAGGATCAGGAAAAAGCAGCATCTTTAAAGGAAGAAGCTCAAAAGATCCTGAAGCTTGCAAAAGAGCGGGAAAACGATCTTTGGAAAAAAATAACTTTAAAAATAAATAAATAATGAAATTATTGTTTTTTTTACTGATGATAAATTTGTCTTTAGGTATGACTAATGCTCAGGATATCAGGCTCCCGGAACCTTCAAAAAAAGGAGGGATGCCTCTGATGGAAGCTTTAAACCGCAGGCAAAGCGTACGGGAAATGTCCGGTCAGGAGATCCCGCTAAATACCTTATCGGATCTGTTATGGGCGGCCCAGGGAGTGAATCGGGAAGACGGAAAGCGTACGGCACCTTCCGCCATGAACATGCAGGAAATTGACGTATATGTCTATACGCCTTCTGCCGTTTACCAGTATATTCCCGGTGAACATATGTTAAAGCATATTCTTAATGGGGATTTCAGGGAAGAAACCGTCCTGCAGCCATACGCCCAAAAAGCCCCGCTTATTCTGTTATATGTGGCCAATTTTGATAAGATGCAGCGACTGGACCAGGAACAAAAAAATTTTTACGGGGCTGCAGACGCTGCTTTCATAAGCCAGAACGTGTACCTTTTTTGTGCACAGGAGCATCTCAACACGGTTGTGCTGGGCATGATCAGCCGCGAAGCTATCAAAGAAAGGCTCGGCTTTAACGGGAAAGCGCAATTAGGGCAGGTGATCGGTTATCCTATACCCCGCTAAAAGAACTAAACCCCCCGTCAACAGGCAATACCACGCCTGTAATAAAACTTGCCTCATCTGAATAAAGGAATTGAACGGCTCCGTTGAGTTCCGTTATATCTCCAAACCGTTTCATGGGGGTGCGTGCCAGCACTTTGCGGCTTCTTTCGGTTAGGCTTCCGTCGGGATTCAGCAAGACGTCCCTGTTCTGATCGCCTATGAAAAATCCGGGCGCAATGGCGTTTACCCGTATCTTTGCACTGAATTTTAAAGCCATCTCCATGGCCATCCATTGCGTGAAGTTGATGATCCCGGTTTTGGCTACTGAATACCCCAATACACGGGTGATGGCAGAATAGGCGGCCATGGATGATATGTTTATGATAGAACCAGATCCCTTTTCAGCCATTATACGTCCTATGGCCAGTGAGGGGTATACCGTTCCATTCAGGTTCAGATCGGTGTTTTTTTTAGTTTTTCATGATCAAGAACATCACTCACAAAACCCATAGCTTCTCCTCCCGATGAACGCAACATTTCTACGACTACGTCAAGTTGTTCTTTTCTGATGTCCAGGGCGGCTACTTTGGCTCCCTGAGAAATAAAATGTTTTGCCAGACTTCCTCCAAGTACCCCTCCGGCTCCTGTTATCACCGCCACTTTGTCTTTAATGCTGAAACTTGTTTTCAAAAACATCGGTACTTCTAAGATGCACAAAATGCGTCCGGCAAGCATAACGGGCAGCCAGTGCGGGAACGTCGTTGTGCAATCTTGAACTGAGTGAACCGGCGCAGAATGTTAATCCGTTCTGTGGAATATTCACCGAAGCCAGTAACCAGTCAATATCATCCTGTCCTGTCACAATACGGGGCAGACCCAACACAGGAAACGGGGGATCGTCCGGATGGATGCACATACGTACATTTTTTTAACCAGGACAGGCGCAATGAAAGACATGAAACATTGAAAATGATATCTCAATTGTTCTTTATCCATTCCCCGGTAGCGGGCCAGCAATTTTCTGAATAAAACAACCGGCTGTTTGTCTTTCTCTTAAAAATTCCCGCTTACAAATCCCTGTGTTTTGACAATAATATTATTGATCAGTTCCTTTTCTTCAGCCCGAGTAATTGTTTTCCGTATCTTCTCCATTTCCAGACGGATGTTTTCGGGGTATTGCTCCAGGGCTCCTTCCTGTTGCAGAATGTAGCTGTCAAAATAGGCAAATCTTGCATAATCAAAATACAAAGACATGGTCCCGTCGGGATTCAGTCTGTACAGATCCGTACGTATCCAGTCAATAACCGGCATAAAATTATAGCAAACGGTACGGATCCCTTCCATTCCCAGGTTTTCCAATGAAGTGCAATAATTTCTCAGATGCCTGTCAGACTCACCGGAAGCCAGTTTAATGTCTTCGGTGACCGGTAAACTTTCCACTACCGACCATCTGAGCCCCTCGGATTCTATCAGATGTTTTTTTTTGCATCTCATGCCTGCTCCAGACTTCCCCGTTGGGAATATGATGCAAAGCGGTCACGATGCCTTCCACTCCAATCTGTTTCAGGTGTTTGAGCGGAATGTTATCACCGGGCCCAAACCATCTCCAGGTTTTTCCATAATGATTTCTATGTTATTAGTTTCTGTTCCTGTACCGCCAGGTCAGATTTTCATATATTACAAAAATACGTAAATATATCGGGCGAGTCATCAGGTAACTTTAGTTACCTTTGGGCATTATGAAAAAAGCATTATTTGTTGTTTTGTGTCTTTGGTTAGGTTTTGGTAGTTGTAAACCGGCATACCAAAATGAGAGTCTGTCATTCAAAGAACGGGCGGCAGACGTGGTCTCCCGGATGACGCTACAGGAGAAAGTATCGCAGATGTCTCACGAATCAGCTGCGATAGAAAGGTTGGGTGTGCCGGAATACAACTGGTGGAATGAGTGCCTGCACGGGGTGGCCCGTGCAGGGCACGCCACTGTATTTCCCCAGGCCATAGGAATGGCCGCCATGTGGGATAAAGAAATGATGTTTGACATTGCTACGGCTGTCAGTGACGAAGCCCGGGCAAAACACCATGACTTTCTCAGGCAGAATAAAAGGGGAATATACCAGGGTCTGACCTATTGGACACCAAACATAAATATTTTCCGGGATCCACGGTGGGGGAGGGGAATGGAGACATATGGCGAAGATCCGTATTTGACCGGTGAAATGGCTGTACAATACATCAAAGGGTTGCAGGGAAATGACCCAAAATACCTGAAACTGGTGGCTACAGCCAAACATTTTGCCGTGCACAGCGGACCCGAATCCACGCGCCACAGTGCAGATGTTCATCCCAGTCAGCGGGATTTTTACGAAACCTATGCGCCTCATTTTAAAAAAGTGGTACAGGAAGCCGGGGTATGGTCGGTCATGGGTGCTTACCAGCGGCTGTGGGGAGAACCCTGTTGCGGAAGTTTCTTTCTGAGCTCTTTGCTTCGTGACCGCTGGGGATTCCGGGGTTATATTGTTTCCGATTGCTGGGCTATCAAGGATTTCTATGATGAAGGAATGCACGAAGTAGTTAAAACTCCCGCAGAAGCAGCCGCCCTTGGCGTGACCGCTGGGACAGACCTGAACTGCGGGGTAAGCTACCCTTATCTTGTGGAAGCCGTTAAAGAAGGATATATTGAGGAATCACTTATTGACACGGCTGTCCAAAGATTGATGCTGGCCCGTTTCAAGCTTGGTATGTTCGACAAGCCTAAAAAAGTGCCTTTTAGTAAGATACCCATAGAAGTCGTGGAGTGCAAAGAGCATGTCTCCCTGGCACGGGAAGCTGCGCGCAAATCCATGGTCCTTCTGGAAAACGACGGAACCCTGCCATTTTCAAAAGACGTTCGGAAAGTGGCCGTCATCGGGCCCAATGCCGATGATCTTGAAGTGCTCCTGGGAAATTACAATGGGTATTCCAAAGATCCGGTAACACCGCTGCAGGGGATCCGCGAGAAAATTCCCGGAGCCGAGGTGGTTTTTGCTCAGGGATGTCCCCTTGCCGACGGCCTTCCGTATTTTGAGCCTGTCCCTAAAAGCGTCTTGTTTACGGATTCCACATTAACTCAACAAGGGCTTTTGGGAAGATATTTTGATAATATGAACTACGAAGGATCCCCGGTTCATGAAGAAGTAGATGAAACCATAGATTTCATTTGGTGGAACAAGGCACCTTTTGAAAACATGAACGAGAGTGTGTTTTCCGTAGAATGGAACGGAGTGCTCTGCGTTCCCGAAACGGGACGCTATGCCCTGGGTGGAGAAGCTTTCAGCGGTTTTACGCTGATGCTGGACGGAAAAACACTGGTGGAAAGAATTGACGTACATCATCCCAGGAAAGAATACGAGTATGTGCAACTGGAAGCCGGGAAACCTTACCGGTTAACACTCCGTTACGTTCAGAACAAAACGGAATATGCCATCATGCGTCTTTTGTGGGAAGCTCCACATGGGAACCTGATAGAAGAAGCCTTGCAGGCAGCCTGTGAAAGCGACCTGGTCATTCTCTGCATGGGATTGAGTCCGCTGCTGGAAGGTGAAGAGATGAAAGTCAGGGTGGACGGGTTCAACCAGGGAGACAGGGTTGATATTGAACTGCCGGCTACCCAGACTGCACTTATCAAGGCGATTAAAAAACTGGATAAATCAACCGTTTTGGTCCTGCTTAACGGAAGTGCAGTAAGCTTTGACCAGGAGATCAAATCCCTTCCAGCCATTCTGGAAGCATGGTATCCCGGGCAGGAAGGAGGACGAGCCATTGCCGATGTGATATTTGGGGATTACAATCCTTCCGGCAGGCTCCCCGTTACTTTCTACCGTTCCATAGACCAGATCCCGGCCTTTGATAATTACAGTATGGAAGGAAAAACTTACCGTTTTTTCAGGGATGAACCCCTCTATCCTTTTGGATACGGGTTAAGTTTTACTACATTTGAATACGAACCGGTAAGACTCCCTGAAAAAGTGCCGTGCGGTATATCGGTGGATATATCCTTCAAGGTAACCAATACGGGTGACCGGGATGGTGAAGAAGTAATACAGATGTATGTATCCCTGCCGGATGCCTCCAATCCCGTCCCTGTTAAATCATTACAGGGATTTGAGAGGATACATTTGAAAGCAGGTGAAAGCCGGGTGGTGGATCTTACAATCACTCCTGAACAGATGGCTTCCCTGGATGATAACCAGATTTGGACGGTTGAAGCGGGCAACGTTATTTTGGAAGTAGGCGGTAATAAATATTCGGTTCGCATGGAAGGAGATACTGTATTTATACCAAATTAAATCAATATGTCAAAAAACATAATCATTGCCGTTTTACTAACAATATGCACCGGCTCCTCATGGATAACGACCCCACAGGAGCCGGTTACTGCTTGTGCCATTACTTTACCCAAAGTGTTGAGTGACGGAATGGTCCTGCAAAGGAACAAACCTATCCCGTTTTGGGGAAGATCAAAACCCGGAGCCGCGATTCGGGTAACCTTTGCCGGAGAAACAAGATCGGTCACATCTGACAGTGAAGGGAACTGGCAGGTTCTGTTCCCGGCTATGGAAGCCGGAGGTTCCTATACACTGAAGGTTAATAATACAGTGGTAAAAGACATTTTAATAGGGGAAGTGTGGCTGTTTTCGGGGCAATCCAATGTGGAATTGCCTGTCAGCCGGGTGGCTATAAAATATCCCGGGGTAGCAACTGCTTACAGCAACACTCAGATACGGGAATTCCGCACTACTACCCATTACGATTTCAAAGGGCCCCTGAAAGATGTGTATCAGGGCAGGTGGAAAATTTGCACACAGGAAGAAATACAAAGCTTTTCCGCTCTTGGATTCTTTTTTGCCAGGGAATTGCATGAAAACAAAAACATTCCCGTGGGAGTGATAGTCAATGCCGTAGGCGGTTCTCCGCTGGATGCATGGCTGGATGAAGCCACTCTCAGAAGTATGCCCGGTCCTGCCGGGAAAAGCCATTACCCGGACATCCTGGATGATCTAAAACGTGATACGTGGGTGGACAGTGTAAAACAGGCCGAGAAGGAAGCCCTGGCACACTATCGTTCTTTATTTACCACGGATCCAGGCCCTTCCGGATCAGGAAAATGGATTCCTTATCACGTTCCCTCATTCTGGAACGGGGCCGATGCAACTCCTGAAGGCCCGTTGTCGCATTCGCCGGGATCGGTCTGGTTCAGGAAAGAGATCCACCTGAGCGAAGCACAAATTGACAAAGCGGCTGTCGGTGCCCCGGATCGGGACGGGATGCTCATATTAGGCACTATGGTGGATGCTGATAAAACATTTGTAAACGGCACCCCTGTGGGATCTACGGGATACCAGTATCCACCGCGTATATACAGCATTTCCAAAGGATTATTAAAGGAAGGAAGCAATGAGTTACTGGTTCGCCTGGAAAATTTTTGGGGACCTGGCGGATTTATTTCCGGGAAAGATTATTCACTCTACATAGGTGTCGCCCATCCTTTTTACGATAATGCAGATACTGTTTCACTCTCGGGGGATGGCTGGCTGGCCTGTACGGGAAGTATGCTTCCTGATGAATTTGCAGATGTGTCGTACCCTTATTCTACCACATGGCATTATCAGCCTGCTGGTTTATACAATGCTTTACTGGCTCCTTTGACCGCTGTTCCCGTTAAGGGAGTCGTTTGGTACCAGGGAGAATCGGCAACCCACAGGCGCGATTACTATAAAATGTTATGTGCCATGATCGATAAATGGAGAGCTGACTGGAAAGATGAAAATATGCCGTTTATTATTGTGCAATTACCTGAATTTATGAAAGATGCAGGTCCATGGCCTGTTGAAACCGACTGGGCCTGGCGAAGGGATGAACAACGTAGGGCGGCTTTGAACCGGAATCACTCTGCCCTGGTCGTCGGGTTGGGATTAGGCGAGTGGAATGACGTGCATCCCCTGAATAAACAAGAATTGGCCAAAAGGGTGTTTTATACGGCAAAATTCCTGGCGTACAATGATAAAAATGCGCCGTTGTCTCCTGTTCCCCGGAAAGCAGTCCTTAGAGGAAATAAAGTGATCATAAGTTTTTCACATACCGGGAAAGGTCTGGAATCAAGAAACGGTCAGCCACTGCAACATTTTGCAATCGCAGGGGAAAATGGCCGGTTTGTAAGGGCCCAGGCCCGAATTATCGGGAAAAACAGAATCGAAATATGGACGCAGGATATTGTAAAACCGCAACAGGTCAGATATGCCTGGGCCAATGATCCCGGGGAAGCCAATCTGCAAAACAGTTCAAAATTACCTGCCAGTCCGTTTCAATGGGTAATAGATAAATAATTATTATACGACGTAATGAGATCTGTATACAGCAAGATACTGTGGTCTGCTTTATTGTTCCTGATATTGCTGGGGACAACGACCATAACACTAAACGCCCGGCATCAGGAAGATTATATTGCAAAGCATCAGGTGGATAACGGCTTTGCTATTTCCATTGCGGGTAATCCTGTCCCTGTCAGGATATCCGGTAAGGATTTTCCCGGAGTGATAAGAGTAGCCGAACATTTACAAAAAGACATTGAAGAAGTTACAGGAAACAGACCTATTCTATACACAGGAGCTGATCATCCTGTATGTAAGGGGATGATCATAGCAGGAACCGTTGGAAAAAATGAGATCATTGATCATCTGATTGGTTTGGGACAGATCCCCGGGAAATTGTTGCAAGGGAAACGGGAAACGTACATTGCCACGGTTGTCAAAGATCCTGCTGAAGGTATTGGGGAAGCCCTTATTATAGCAGGCAGTGATAAAAGGGGTACCATATACGGTCTGTACGATCTTTCCAGGCAGATAGGCGTAACGCCCCTGCATTTTTGGGCCGATATACCTGTAAAACAGGCCAGGGATCTGTATGCTTTGCCCGGAATATATTCTCCCGGGGAACCGGCCGTTCGTTACAGGGGTATTTTCATAAACGATGAAGCACCGGCCCTAGAAGGATGGGTCCATGAACGTTACGGTTCTTTCAACAGCCGCTTCTATGAACACGTATTTGAATACATCCTCCGACTCAGGGGAAATTTTCTCTGGCCGGCTATGTGGGGCAAGGCATTTTACGACGATGATCCCGTTAATCCCCAATTAGCCCATGAATACGGAATAGTCATAGGGACCTCCCATCATGAGCCTATGATGCGTGCGCATGTTGAATGGTCCCGATACGGAAAGGGAGCCTGGGATTACAGGACAAACCCGGAAGTTCTCCGTGATTTCTGGCGTACAGGTCTGGAAAGAATGGGAGATTACGAAAGTGTAGTAACTGTGGGTATGAGGGGAGACGGTGATGAACCCATGAACCTGGCACAGGATATTGAACTGCTTGAACAGATCATCATCGACCAACGCAGCATTATTGAGAAAGTCACCGGAAAACCGGCTCAGGAAACACCCCAGATGTGGGCGTTATATAAAGAAGTTCAGGAATATCATGATCAGGGCATGCGTGTCCCTGATGATATAACTCTGATGTTTTGTGACGACAACTGGGGCAATGTCAGGAAACTTCCGCTTATACAGGATAAAGAAAGAAATGGCGGTTACGGGATGTATTATCATTTTGATTACGTGGGAGGACCCCGTAATTATAAATGGCTGAACACCAATGTGATATCCCGCGTTTGGGAACAGATGGACCTGTGCTATCGGCACGGGGTGGACCGGATATGGGTTGTCAACGTTGGTGACATTAAACCTATGGAATTCCCGACAGCGTTTTTCCTGGAAATGGCCTGGGATCCGCAGGAAATGACCAAAGAGCGTATGTTGTCTTATCCCCGGCAGTGGGCAGAAGAACATTTTGGGCCGGAGCATGCTTCCCAGATAGGGGAAATGATAACCACATACAGTTTGTACAATGCAAGACGCAAACCCGAATTGATATCCCCAAAAACCTATCATCTGCAGAATTACCGGGAAGCAGACAGGGTAGTGGAACAGTACAGGGCGCTGGAAAACAAAGCACTTGCTTTGTATGATTCTATGGAGGAATCCTATAAGGACGCTTTTTACCAATTGGTGCTTTTTCCCATACAGGCGTGTGCCAACCTTAATGAAATGTATGTAGCTGCAGCCAAAAACCAACTTTATGCAGATCAGGGCAGGACTTCTGCAAACGACATGGCCAAAAAGGTCGGGGAATTGTTCAAAAAGGATTCCCAATTGACGGCGTCTTATCACCATTGCCTTTCTGACGGGAAATGGAACCACATGATGTCGCAAACACACATAGGGTATACTTATTGGCAGGAACCTCCCGTTAATGTAGCGCCTTCAGTCAAGTGGACAAAAATTCCCGGGGAAGGTCGTTTGAAGATCAGTCCTGACCCGGATTCATCGACCCTGCCGGTACTGGATCCTTTTGGCTGCGATACCGTCCTTTTTGAGATCTATAACACAGGAAAGGCCTCCCGACGCTTTACCCTGAAAACCGGACATCCGTGGTTGCACGTGTCTGCTTCGCGGGGATTTGTGGATGATCAGCTCACCGTCTTTTTAACGGCTGAGTGGGAAAAAGTCCCCGCCGGCAGGATGGAAACATATACGGAACTTACTGATGATAAAGGAAATACACTGCGTATTCCAGTAAACGTATACAATCCTGTTGTCCCTGAATTACCGGCAACAGGCGCTTTTTTTGAAAGCAACGGTCATGTGGCCATTGAAGCCATGCATTACAGTCACAGGATACAGGACGGTCCCTGGATATGGGAACATATTCCCGTTTTCGGAAGGACACACTCCGGCATGAGAATTTCCATACAAAAAGGGTGTGAAAACATTCCCGCTGATAAGGCGGCCGAATTGTCTTATGACATCCTCTTCTTTTCTTCCGGAGAAATTAAGGTAGACGCTTTGTTTTCGCCCACGCTCAATTTTCACGGGAAAAGCCTCAGGTACGCCATTACCCTTGATGACGGATCTTTCCGGGAAGTGGAACTCCATGGCAACTACAGCCAAAGGGAGTGGGAAACATGGGTGGCTGACAATATCATCCATTCCCGTACGGTCCATCACCTGGAAAAACCGGGACTTCATACGTTACGTATAAGAGCGGTCGATCCTTTTCTTGTTTTACAGCGACTGGAGATCGATACAGGGGGATTGCTTCCTTCATACCTGGGGCCCCCGGAGAGTTACCATAACGTTCTCTACACCAAGGGGGAAGACGGATATGAACTCTGGTTGCGTTACCAGCCGCTGGATGCCGGTATGAAAGATGCCTGTGCCCCGTTTCTCAGAGGACTTTATATTGGAGAACAGTCAGCTGTTATGAATGCGGCCGTGGAAGAACTGAGCGATGCGGCAGAACGTATGACAGGATTGTCGTTAAAACTCCTTTCAGCTGAAGACATTCTCAAAAGTGGGGGAATTTTGGCAGGGACATGGAAAGATCGTGTAATTAAAAACAGTTTCACACCGCAGGAGCGTGAAACGGTCGGTCCTGAAGGTTATACGATCAAAAGCACCGGCAACCGGCTTTACATAGCAGGGAGTACCCATAAAGGAGTATTATACGGCGTATTTCATCTCCTAAGGCTCATGCAGACAGGGCAATGCCTTGAAAACCTGAATATAACGGAGAATCCTACATTCGATCTGAGGATCCTGAACCACTGGGACAATCCGGACCGTTCCATAGAAAGGGGCTATGCTGGATTGTCTTTATGGGAATGGGAAGAATTGCCGCATATTGTCAGCAGCCGTTACCGGGATTATGCAAGGGCTAATGCCTCGGTGGGAATCAATGCCACCGTACTGAATAACGTAAACGCCGATGTGTGTTTTCTGACACCCGGTTACCTGGAAAAGATCGCAGTACTTGCGGATATTTTCCGGGATTACGGCATCCGGGTATACCTGTCGGTGAATTTTTCTTCACCTGAGATCTTAAGCGGGCTGCCCACTTCAGATCCGTTGGATCCTCTTGTAAATAAATGGTGGCAGGAAAAGGTGCACGAAATATACAGGTTCATTCCCGACTTCGGAGGGTTTCTGGTGAAAGCCAATTCTGAAGGGAGGTCGGGACCTCTGGATTACGGCAAGACCCATGCCGACGGGGCCAACATGTTGGCCCGGGCCCTGGGACCCTATAACGGGCTGGTTATGTGGCGTGCCTTTGTTTACAGTCCGGAAAGCGATGACCGGGCCAAACAGGCTTATGAGGAATTTTTGCCTTTGGACGGGAAATTTCTCCCTAATGTGATCATACAGGTTAAGAACGGACCGGTGGATTTTCAGCCGCGAGAACCCTTTACTCCCTTATTTGGGGCTATGCGCCAGACACCCCTGATGATCGAATTCCAGATCACGCAGGAATATTTGGGCTGGTCCAGGCAAATGGCTTATCTGGGGCCTCTGTATAAAGAAGTCCTGGATGCTGATACGTATGCACTTGGTCCGGGAACCAATGTAGCATCAACAACCGACGGGTCGTTGTTTGGTCATCCCGTTTCGGCCATAGCAGGAGTAGCCAATACCGGTACTGACTGGAACTGGACCGGGCATCACCTGGCCCAGGCTAACTGGTACGTCTTTGGACGTTTGGCGTGGAATCACGGCCTGGATGCCGGGGATATTGCACGGGAATGGATCGCCATGACATTTAACAATGAGGAACCTTTTACCCGACCCCTGTTAAACATGATGATGGGATCCCGGGAAGCGGTCGTGAATTACATGATGCCGCTGGGATTGCACCATCTCTTCTATACCGGACATCATTACGGCCCGGAACCTTGGGTCAACGATCCCTTTTCACGTCCGGACTGGCAGCCGCCTTATTATCACAAGGCCGATGCTCTTGGCGTTGGGTTTGATCGTTCAACAACTGGCAGCAATGCGGTAAGCCAGTATTTTGAACCTTTGTCCGGCATTTACGATAATATGGAAACGTGTCCGGAAAACCTGCTGTTATGGTTCCACCATGTGCCGTGGGATCATATTATGAAAAACGGCAATACACTTTGGGAAGAAATGTGCCGCCTGTATACGCTGGGGGTAGATCGGGCCAGGGGATTTCAAAAAACATGGGACCGGCTGGAACCTTATGTTGACAAAACCCGTTTTAATGACATTCAATACAAGCTGAAGATCCAGGCCAGGGATGCCCAATGGTGGAGAGATGCCTGCCTATTGTATTTTCAGACTTTTTCGCGAAAAACCATACCTTTGGAACTGGAACGTCCAGTTTATGACCTGGATGAACTCATGCATATGGAAGTAATCATGGAATAGAATTTCTTAGCGTATTTTTTACGCTAAGTTTGGTTTTTTCACCATTTCTTGCTTACTTTGAGTTGTGCAGACAAATCATTCTATTTCTGTTGACTGTGCTGTGTTCGGTTTTGACGGCCGATCATTGAAATGCCTTTTGATCAAAAGGGACGGTCAGGACCTGAAATTACCTGGCAGTTTGATCTCAGACGAAGAAGACATACCGTCGGCTGCTTACAGGGTGCTGGAAGAAATGACGGGTTTGCGGGATATATTCCTGAAGGAATTGTCTGTTTTTTCGAATCCATCCAGGGTCGGAGACAAGGACCTGGAATGGATCAATCATTTTTACAATGTTCACACTACAAGGGTAGTTACGGTGGCTTATTACGCCCTGGTCAAACTGGATAATAAGATCATGTCCCATACACGGGAAAAAGAAGCATTATGGAAAGACGTTGCCCTGATAACCACACTTGCCATGGATCATAAGGATATCCTGAACAAAGCGTTGTCTATGCTTTCCCGGGATATGACGCATTCTCCAATTGCCTTTGAACTGTTGCCCCGGAAGTTCACGATCCGGGAATTGGCCGATCTGTACAAGGCTGTTCTGGGTGTAGAGATTGACAACCGCAATTTCCGTAAAAAGATCATCGGATGCGGGTACATACTGCCGACCGGAGAAAAAGAGAAGGGGGTTGCCCATAAACCGGCGGAATATTACATTTTTGATAAGAACCGCTACAGAAGGGAAGAAAAAAAAATCCAAAAACTGAATTTCATTAATTGGAACGAATAATATGAAAAGCATTGGAATAGATGTGGGAACATCTTTTATCAAAGTATCGCTGCTGGATCTGAAATCGGGCAATTGCATTGCAGCTTCTACCAGTCCGGAAACGGAAATGCCCGTTCACGCGGAACGTCCCGGTTGGGCCGAGCAGGATCCCGACATGTGGTGGGAGAATGTCAGTAGGTGTTTGAAGCAACTGGATGACAATTATTCTCTTAAAGACGTGAAGTCCATAGGTATTACATACCAGATGCACGGCCTGGTGTGCGTTGACAAAAACGGGAACACGCTCCGGAAGTCAATTATATGGAGTGACAGCCGGGCGGTAGAGATAGGGGCTAAAGCATTTAAAGAGATAGGGAAAGAAGAATGCCTCACCCGCCTTCTGAATTCTCCCGGAAACTTTACGGCGTCAAAGATGGCCTGGGTTAAAGAGAATGAACCGGATGTGTTTTTTAAAACCTTTAAATTCTTTTTACCGGGAGATTTTATAGCCTATAAACTTACGGGAGACATGTCGACCACAAACAGTGGCTTGTCCGAACAGATACTCTGGGACTTCCGGGAGGATGCCCCTGCAGGATTCGTCAGGGATTATTATGGGATTCCCGCTTCCTATGTTCCAGCGCACAAACCTTCCCTGGGGATCCAAAGCCTTACCTCGGCAGAGGTTGAAAAACAATGGAACATTCCCGCAGGCACTCCGGTTTCCTACCGTGCCGGGGACCAGCCTAACAATGCCTTTTCCCTCAATGTGATGGAAGAAGGAGAAGTGGCGGCAACGGCCGGCACCTCCGGGGTGGTATATGGGATCACCTCTAAATCAACAGCCGATCCCCTTTCACGTGTAAACCAGTTCCTGCATGTGAATCATCACCGGGACAATCCTCACTATGGGGTCTTGTTATGTATAAACGGTACCGGTATCCTGAATGCCTGGATCAGGCGTAATTTGTTGTCAGGTCTGTCTTATGATCAGATGAATACGGAAGCTTCCGGGGTTCCGGCCGGTAGTGAAGGGCTATTGATCCTGCCTTTCGGGAACGGCGCTGAAAGAATGCTGGAAAATCGTTTTACGGGAGTTCAAATGTCAGGGTTGGATCTGAACCGTCACCACCGGGGCCATTTTGTACGGGCGGCACAGGAAGGGATCGCTTTTTCGTTTCGCTACGGAATAGAGATCATGAAAGAAATGGGCATGCAGCCGGGAGTGATCCGCGCGGGGGAAGCCAATATGTTTCTGAGTCCCGTATTTATTAAAACACTGGCCAGCCTGATCGGAGCAACCATAGAATTGTACAACACGGACGGAGCATTGGGAGCTGCCCGTGGAGCTGCTTGGGGAGCAGGCCTTTACAAGAACCGTCAGGAGTGTTTCTCCGGGCTTGAAATGGTGCGGACACAAAAACCCGAACCATCCTGGAAAGCACCCCTGGAGGCGGCATATATTGCATGGAAAAAACAACTTGAATCAATATTATCTAACGTTTAAAAAGTATTTCATATGGCAACAAAAGAGTATTTTCCGGGTATCGGAAAAATCAAATTTGAAGGAAAGGACAGCCACAACCCGTTGGCCTTTCGCTATTACGATCCTGAAAAAGTAGTTTATGGTAAAAAGATGAAAGAATGGCTGAAATTTGCCATGGCTTACTGGCACACGTTGTGTGCAGACGGACAGGATCAGTTTGGTCCGGGCACTATATCGCGCGAGTGGTGGAAGTCGCCTGATCCCGTCACAGCTGCAAAGGAAAAAATGGATGCCGGTTTTGAATTCATGCAAAAACTGGGCATTGAGTATTATTGCTTCCATGATGTGGACCTGGTAGCTGAAGGACCCACCGTTGAGGAATACGAAGCCCGCATGAAAGAGATCGTAGCCTATGCAAAGAAAAAACAACAGGAAACCGGGATAAAGCTTTTGTGGGGCACCGCTAATGTTTTCGGTCACAAAAGGTACATGAACGGAGCGGCAACCAATCCCGATTTTGATGTGGTTTCCAGAGCTGTGGTACAGATAAAGACAGCCATTGATGCTACCATTGAACTGGGCGGTACCAATTACGTATTCTGGGGAGGCCGTGAAGGCTATATGTCTTTGCTGAACACAGACATGAAGCGTGAAAAACACCATCTGGGACTGATGCTTCAAAGGGCCCGGGATTACGGACGTGCAAAAGGATTTAAAGGGACTTTCCTGATCGAGCCAAAACCTATGGAGCCTACAAAACACCAATACGATACCGATGTTGAGACCATCCTGGGATTCCTAAAAAAATACGACCTGGACAAAGATTTCAAGATCAATATTGAAGTGAACCATGCCACTTTGGCCGGGCATACTTTTGAACACGAATTACAATGTGCTGCCGATGCCGGAATTCTGGGATCCATTGATGCCAACCGCGGAGATTACCAGAACGGATGGGATACCGATCAGTTCCCCATTGACATGTGGGAAGTTACCCAGGCAATGATGGTACTTTTGCAGGCCGGTGGTCTGCACAACGGAGGTGTTAACTTTGATGCGCATCTTAGAAGAAATTCAACAGATCTTCAGGACCTGGTTATCGCACATATTTCGGGTATGGACACATTTGCACGCGGGTTGGAAGCTGCTGCAGCCATACTGGAAGATTCTCCCTACATGAAAATGCGTAAAGAGCGTTATGCTTCTTTCGATTCCGGAAAGGGCAAAGAATTTGAAGAAGGCAAACTGGATTTCCAGGCCATTTACGAATATGGCCGGAAGGTTGGAGAACCCCGCCAGATAAGCGGACAACAGGAGCTGTACGAAACCATTATTAGTATGTACATATAGGATGGCTGCTACCATGATTAACTCAGATAAAGGCAGTAAACTGTACCTGGGAGGTTTGACTTTCGTAGCCGTTTTGGGCGGACTTTTGTTCGGATACGATACGGCTGTCATCTCCGGTGCCGAGAAAGCCCTGGAAGCTTTCTTTTCACAATCCACGGACTTTATATACAACAAAGCCTGGCATGGTATTACAGCCTCCAGTGCATTGATCGGTTGTGTGATAGGAGGGGCTGTTTCCGGATTGCTGGCTCCCCGCTGGGGCAGGCGCAATTCCCTGATCTTTGCCTCGGTATTGTTCTTGCTTTCAGCCATAGGGTCTTCACGTCCCGAGATGTTGTTTTTCGAATTCGGGAAACCTTCCTTTGGTTTGTTACTGACCTTTAACGCTTACCGGGTATTGGGCGGTATAGGCGTAGGCCTTGCTTCGGCCATTTGTCCCATGTATATTGCCGAGGTTTCCCCGGCGCATGTAAGGGGCCGGTTGGTTTCGGTCAACCAGTTTGCTATTATTTTCGGTATGCTGGTAGTGTATTTTGTCAATTACCTGATCCGGATCAATTTGCCGGGGAATATTGAACAGGCCATGATGGAGTTGGGTTGGAGAAGGATGTTTTTGAGCGAGGCATTTCCGGCGGCCACTTTTGGGTTGTTGCTGTTGCTTGTTCCCAAGACTCCGCGTTACCTGGTCATATCCGGCAACGAGACCAAAGCTTTGCATGTATTGACCCGTATTAACGGAGTGGCACCCGCCCGAAAGATCCTGGAAGAGATCAAAGAAACCGTCATTGAAAAACGCGAAAAATTGTTTTCATACGGAGTAACCGTAGTGATCATCGGGATTCTGCTCTCTTTTTTCCAGCAGGCCGTAGGGATAAATGTGGTCCTGTATTATGCGCCGCGGATCTTTGAAAACCTTGGAGCCTCTGGTGATGTATCCATGAGGCAGACTGTGGTCATGGGTGTGGTCAACATCATCTTTACCATGGTGGCGATCTTTACTGTGGATAAGTTTGGCCGGAAACCCTTGTTGATTATAGGTTCTTTCGGGATGATGATCGGGATGGCCGCCCTGAGCGTTCTTTCCTTTATGGATGTTATTGGTGTAGCCGCACTGGTATTTATCATTATATATACTGCTTCATTCATGATGAGCTGGGGCCCCATTACCTGGGTACTGATCTCGGAAATATTCCCCAACACCATACGTGGTCAGGCAGTTGCCATTGCCGTTGCCGCCCAGTGGATATCCAATTTCATAGTATCTTCTACATTCCCGTCCCTGTCCGAATGGAGTACGGGCGGGGCGTACCTGATATATGCCGCATTCTCACTGTTGTCGGCCCTGTTTGTTTTCAAGATGGTCCCGGAAACAAAAGGCAAGACTCTGGAGGACATGAGCCGGCTCTGGCGGAAATAGTGCAACGCACACTTGATTCTTTTCGCTGATCTTCAGCGCATTATAAAAACGCACCCCCTGGGTGCGTTTTTATATATTTGCCTGTTTTTCAGGCAAATGAATCAAGTGTGCGTTGCACCTACTTTTTTGCTAAATTTGTTGTTATGGATATAGTTTCAATAATAGCAGGCCTTGGTATAGGGGCCATCGCAGGAGGGCTGGCAATTTGGTTGCTGATCAACAGTAAGTTACGCGGTAAAGACAGAGAGATAAAGGAAAAGGATGCCGAGGTCAAGGGAAAGGAAACCGAGATCAGGGATCTGGCTTCGGGGATCGCCTCGGCCCGGACGGCTTTAAAGCTTAAGGAGGAGGAGCTTGAAAAGATGCAGGAGAAGCTTACCTTGCAATTTGAAAACCTGGCCAACCGGATCCTGGAGATTAATACACAAAAGTTTGAGCTCAAGAGTCAGCAAAGTATGCAGCAATTGCTCAAGCCCCTGGGAGAACAGATCATGGAGTTTAAGAAAAGAGTTGAGGATACGCATCTGGAAGATACTCGACAGCGTTCCACGTTGGAAGAAAGGATCAGGGGGTTGATAGAACAAACCAATGTCGTGAGTGCACAGGCCAACAATCTTGCTGAAGCGCTTAAGGGGAGTCCCAAGACACAGGGGAACTGGGGAGAAATGATCTTGGAAAGGATCCTGGAACAGTCGGGGCTGGAAAAAGATACGCATTATGTGATGCAGGAGTCTTTCCGGACCGAGCAGGGGAATTTACTCTATCCTGATGTCGTCATTCACCTGCCCGGCGAACGGGTGATCATTGTTGATTCCAAAGTGTCGTTAGTGGCTTATGAACGTTATGCTTCAGGTGTGTCTGCAGATGAACAGCAATCGGCATTAACGGAACACTTGGTGTCCATGAAAAAGCACATAGACGAATTAGCTGCCAAACAATACGACAATTTTCAGGGTTCTTTGGATTTCGTAATGATGTTTATTCCTGTTGAACCCGCTTATTTAATTGCCATTCAGAAGGATCCGGGAATGTGGAGCTATGCTTACCGCAAGCGCATCGTGCTCATCAGCCCGACCAACCTGATTGCCTGTCTGAAATTGATGTCCGATCTTTGGAGCAGGGAGATGCAGAACAAGAATGCAATGATGATCGCCAAGCGGGGAGAATTGTTACTGAAAAAGTTTGAAAATTTTGTGGATACGCTGAATGTCCTGGGAGGGTCCATAAAGAAGTCCCAGGAAGCTTACGATACGGCCATGGCCCAATTAAAAGAAGGGCAGGGAAATCTGATAGGGCAGGCCAACAAACTCAGGGAGTTGGGTGTCAAGGCGTACAAGAACCTTCCGGAAATAATCGCCGAGGAGTAAACAGGTGGAACCTAAGGGAGCTAACTGCTTCTTTGTTACCTTTTCCTGTGAGACAACTACAATCAGGGATAACATGCTGAAGTCAACTAATAGCAGCGATAAAAAACACACCGGATCAATTTTTTGCAGGGATAAGACCAAAAAAGTCAACGAAAATCAGTATTAGTCACGCAAAAACACGAAAAGGTTCTGCTTCCTGATACATTATTGGTAACACGTACACAAAACCAGCCCTTTTTGTGCACGGAATTATAGTTTTAGGCAATCCATCCACAAAACCAGCCCTTTTTGTGCACGGATCTGTGGTTACAGAAAAATTTATAGATTTCAGGTACTAACTGACTGGCTGAACGCTAAATTTCTTAAGAAAGGTGAGTCGTTTAATACATATTAACTGATAACTGGTATTAGTTGACTTCAGCATGTTATCCCTGAGTTTAGGTTATGGTTACTGGTAAGTTATTAAAACCGCCCCCAGGTAAGCTGCAAGGTCTCTTCCATGCAAAGAACGGAGCGCCTCGGCCTAAAAAGAAAAAGCTCTCCGTTCTTTGCATGGAAGAGACAATCTCTGGGAAAGGGAAGAATCCTCGGGCTAAAAAGAAAAATGGTTCCGCTCTTGAGATTGAAGCGGGTTTCAGGGGAAAACGGATTGGGACTGAGTAAAAAAAAACGGCTAAAATTGCTTTTAGCCGTTTTTTTATGTGCATGGTAGAAACCTTATTCTGCCATACGCTTGTAATTCTGATAGCGAGTTTTGGCATGTAGTTCGGTAAGCGCGAACAATTCCTTAGCCTGTTCAGGAAACGTTTTGAGCAGGGAACTGTAGCGTACTTCTCCCTTGATGAACTCCTGGAATTTTTCCCAGTCAGGTTCTTTGCTGTCCAGGGTAAAGGGATTCTTTCCTTCGTCTGCCAATTTGGGATTGTAACGGTAAAGTTGCCAGTATCCGCTTTCCACAGCCAGTTTTTCTTCCAGCTGAGATTGTCCCATACCCCGGCTTAAGCCGTGATTAATACAGGGAGAGTAAGCAATTATGAGTGAAGGTCCGTCGTAGGCCTCGGCTTCTTTTAGCGCTTTGAGCAACTGAACCTGGTTTGCGCCCATAGCTACCTGTGCAACGTATACGTAACCGTAACTCATGGCCATCATTCCAAGGTCTTTTTTACGGATCTTCTTCCCGGAAGCAGCAAATTTTGCAACAGCTCCGGTAGGAGTTGATTTTGAGGATTGGCCACCGGTATTTGAGTATACTTCCGTATCAAGTACCAGGACGTTCACATTTTCACCGCTTGCAAGCACGTGGTCCAGGCCTCCGTAACCGATATCATATGCCCAGCCGTCTCCGCCTATGATCCATTGTGACCTGGGAGTAAGGAATCCGCGCAGTTCGTATATTTCACGAAGAGGTTGTTGTTTAGCGTTTTCCAGCAGAGGCATCATCTTGTCTGCCAATACCACCGCTTGCTCAAAGTTGTTCCGGACAGGAAGGTACTCTTCAAACAACGCCTTTAGCTCATCGCTGACACTGTCTTTCTTTTGGGCAGCGATCATCAGGTTGGCCAGTTTTTCCCTAATCTGCTCGGCTCCTAAGCGCATCCCGAAACCATACTCGGCATTGTCTTCAAAGAGAGAATTGGCCCAGGCCGGTCCACGTCCGTTGCGGTCCTTGCAATAAGGGGAGGAAGGGAAGGATGCCCCGTAAATGGATGAACATCCTGTAGCGTTGGCTATCATCATGTGGTCGCCAAAGAGTTGTGTGACTGCCTTAACATAAGGGGTTTCACCACAACCGGCGCAAGCTCCCGAGAATTCAAACAAAGGTTGTGTGAATCCAAGGTTCTTCACATTCTGTGCTTTGGGAACGATTGTATCCTTATAACCGATATTGGCATGCAGGTAATCGAAATTGGACTGCTCGGCCATTTGGGTTTCGGCAAATTTCATGGTCAGGGCTTTGGTCTTGGCGGGACATATATCCGCACAATTACCGCAACCGGCACAATCCAAAGTACTCACCTGGATGGTGAACTGGTAGCCTTTTATGGGTCCGATACCGGCTGTCCGTTTTACGGATTCAGGTGCTTTTGCGGCTTCTTCTTCAGTCATGACAAAAGGCCGGATGGCAGCGTGGGGACATACGTAGGCACACTGATTACACTGGATACAATTGTCTGGATTCCATTCGGGAATAAACACCGCAATGCCTCGTTTTTCATAAGCAGCTGAACCTGCCGGCATGGTACCGTCTTCGTAGCCTTTGAATACACTTACGGGCAGATCGTCTCCGTTTTGCGCATTCACTATGTCGGCCACGTGTTTTACCCATTCGGGAGCAAGGCGGTTATGTGTGTCGGCTTCAAATTTCCCGGAACAGCTCTTCCACTGGGGATCGATCTCTACTTTTTCAATTTCACCTCCGCGATCAATGGCGGCAAAATTCATGTTGACGATCTTTTCCCCTTTCTTGCCGTAGGATTTTACAATGGCATCCTTCATTTCCTTTATGGCTTGTTCGTAAGGGATGACATTGGCGATCTTGAAAAACGCTGATTGAAGAATGGTGTTGGTATGGCCTCCCAGGCCTATCTCGTCGGCTATCTTGGTGGCGTTGATGATATAGAAATTGATGTTCTTCTCGGCAAGGGTCCTTTTGACGAAATCAGGGAGGTGCTTTTTGGTTTCTTCTGTATCCCACAGGCTGTTCAGCACGAAGGTGCCTCCTTTTTTGATACCTTTCAAAACATCGTACTTGCGCAGATAATTGGGTACGTGGCAGGCTACGAAATCCGGGGTGGTCACCAGGTAGGGAGAATAAATGGGGGAATCACCAAAACGCAGGTGTGAACAGGTAAATCCGCCGGATTTTTTGGAGTCATACTGAAAATAACCCTGGCAATATTTAGGTGTGGTTTCGCCAATGATCTTAATGGTGTTTTTATTGGCACCTACGGTACCGTCAGATCCCAAACCAAAGAATTTACATTCGTAAGTTCCGGGTTTTGCAATGGATATTTCTTCTTTCTGGGGAAGAGAAATGCATGTTACATCATCTATAATACCTATAGTAAAGTTGTTTTTGACTGTTTCCCGTTCCAGGTTTTCAAATACAGAGATGATCTGGGCGGGGGTGGTGTCTTTAGAGGATAACCCGTAACGACCGCCTACAATAACGGGAGCTTTGGGATCATTGGCATAGATGGTCTTAACATCCATATATAGGGGTTCTCCCAGGGATCCGGGTTCTTTGGTGCGGTCCAGAACGGCTATTTTCTTAACGGACTTAGGCATTACGCGTAAGAAATATCTGGCAGAGAAGGGACGGTACAAATGAACGGCTATCATCCCGACCTTTTCACCTTTTTCGTTCAGATGCTCCACGGTTTCCCTGATGGTGTCGCAAACCGAACCCATGGCAATAATGATCCTCTCTGCTTTCTCGTCTCCGTAATAATTGAACGGCAGGTAAGAACGGCCTGTAAGTTCGGAGATCTCACCCATATAACGGGCTACAATATCGGGGACGTCCTCATAAAAAGGATTGGCCGATTCACGGGCCTGGAAATACACGTCTGGATTCTGCGCAGTACCGCGGGTTACGGGATCGTTGGGATTCAGTGCCCTTTGACGGAAAGCTGCCAGAGATTTGGCACTGATCATTTTTTTCAGGGCTTCTGGATCCAGAAGTTCAATTTTCTGAATTTCGTGGGATGTGCGGAATCCGTCAAAGAAATGCAGGAAAGGTACCCTGGTTTTGATAGTGGAAAGGTGAGCTACCGCACCCATGTCCATGGCTTCCTGGACACCACCCGACGCCAGCAGGGCAAAACCGGTCTGGCGGCAGGCCATCACGTCTGAGTGGTCTCCAAAGATGGATAATGCCTGGGCGGCCAGAGAGCGTGCCGATACGTGAAATACCGTTGGCAGCAATTCCCCTGAAATTTTGTACATATTGGGTATCATCAGCAACAAACCCTGTGAAGCCGTAAAAGTAGTAGCCAGCGCTCCTGCCTGCAATGCTCCGTGAACGGCCCCCGAGGCGCCTCCTTCGCTTTGCATTTCAACTATTTTCAATGGTTCACCAAAAAGGTTCTTTTTTCCGTGTGAAGCCCACTCATCGGCGTATTCGGCCATGGTGGAAGACGGTGTGATGGGATAGATGGCAGCAACATCACTGAAAAGATAACCTACGTGAGCTGCTGCATAATTTCCATCACATGTGATGAATTTTTTTTCTTTTGCCATAATGATATGGATTAAATGAATATTATAAGGTTTTAAAGATTGTTTTCAAATTCTCCCTCATTTGCGGATACATATCCTCCATGCTTTTGAGCAGGGCCAACTGTGCTTGTGCCCGAATAAGATTGTGGGTCGGGTAACGTATCCGGTAATAGGTATCTCCGTCTATATAATCCATTAAAAACCGGAGGGATTGTTCATAAGTAATATACAAAGCCGAAAAAGCCAAATAGGTTTTCTCTGTATCATTCAAAAACCAGGCCGCCCTTCCTGCGTATCCTTCAGAAAAAGCATTAAAACGTTCCATGTCCATGATAACCTTTGAAAGATCAGGATGATCTTCGGCAAAAGGATTGGTGTAAGACCGTACCGCATCTCCAAAATCATAAAGAACAGTAGTCTGCATGACCGTGTCCAGATCAATGGCACAAACCACCTTTTTTTGCCTGTCAAATAAAAAGTTGGAAAGTTTGGTATCGTTGTGACTGACCCTTGGCGGAATGGTTCCGTCAGCAATCAGCTTGTAAAACGACTCCATCTTTTCCTGTCTGCTGTATATTTCCTTGACCAGGGAAGAAACGCCCGCCAATCTTCCTGCGCGGTTTGCCATTGCCGAGTCTGAGAACTGGCTGAAGCGATACCTGATGTTATGGAATCCGGGCAATGTGGTTGTGAGAGTCCCCCTGAAATCTGCCATCTGGCTATGAAACATCCCTATCCCTTCGCCCCCGGTTCGTACAAGATCTTTTGTAGGGGCGTGTTCATAGGTGTGTGTGTCAGGTATGTAGGTGCAACATGTCCAGTATTCCCCTTCAGGATCCTGATAATAAAGATCTTCATCCCTGCTTGTAATCAATGTAAAGGTAACGGCCCCTTTTGAACGGATGTGACGTGTCACTTTGTCAATATTGATCATCATGCCTGGAACATCGGGAAAAACCGAACGGTTTTTTCTTTGCAAAATGTACTTTTGGGTTCCTGTCGTCTCTACAAGGTATGTGTCGTTTATAAATCCCTCTCCCAGAACTGCCACCCGAGTGACATGTTCCGGGATGCAAAAGTGTGTGACAATCAACTGTGCATCACTCATAACGGATCGCCAAACGAAAAGAATTATAAAGATACTAAATAAATAGTTCAGGGACAATCTTTTTTATCATATTGGTAAGCACCGTACCGGGCCCGAATTCAGTGAAATTTGTAGCTCCGTCAGCTGCCATATTTCGCACGGTTTGAGTCCATTTTACGGGAGAGGTAAGTTGTTTTTTCAGGTTGATCTTTATCTCGCCCGGTTCAGTATGAGGAAGGGCATCGACGTTTTGATAAACAGGGCAGACAGGCCGGACCATGTGCGCCCTTTCAATAGCCTCCTCCAGCGATTTCCGTGCACTTTCCATGAAAGGAGAATGAAAAGCTCCTCCCACAGGTAAGATCACGGCTCTTTTCGCCCCTGCTTCCTTCATCAACCGGCATGCTTCTTCCACGGCCTCCACTTTTCCCGATATCACGATCTGTCCCGGACAGTTGTAATTGGCAGGAATAACTATACCTGTTGAATTCGAGACAGATTTACAGATCTCTTCCACTTTCTCATCGTCCAGGTTCAGTACTGCCGCCATGGTAGAGGGCTCTTGCTCGCATGCAGCCTGCATGGCAAGAGCCCTGGCACTTACAAGCCGCAATCCGTCCTCAAAAGACAAAGCCCCGGCCACTGTCAGGGCCGAAAATTCTCCAAGGGAATGTCCCGCAACCATATCCGGTTTGAAATCCGCTCCAAAAAATGCTGCGGTTACCGAATGTAAAAAAATGGCAGGTTGTGTGACTTTCGTCTGTTTCAGCTCTTCGGCCGATCCTTCAAACATGATCTTAGACAAGGGAAACCCCAGTATCTGATCTGCCTGTTCAAAAAGTTTTTTTGCTTGGGGGTCGGTATCGTAAATATCCTTTCCCATTCCTATAAACTGGGCTCCCTGGCCCGGAAAAACATATGCATTCATGATGTCAAAGATACATTTTTTTTCAATGTTCGGGAATCTGTGTATCTTTGCAATCCTGTTTCATTCCGGCCCAGTAGTTCAGCTGAATAGAACGTCAGATTCCGGTTCTGAAGGTCGGGGGTTTGAATCCCTCCTGGGTCACGCTACAAGAAAAAAAAGGCGGCAAACACGTTTGCAGCCTTTTTTCTTGGGCTGTATTAGACCCGGAGGGAAGGCTGCGCGCAGCGAAGGCAATCCCTCCTGATAAGGCTTCGCAGAAGACTACTTACTACTCAGTCCTGTACCACTCCGAGGTCTTCCCCAACATTCTCATTCCTGCCACAAAACCCCTTAATTTCAACAGATCGTCATTTTCAAGCCGGGCAAAACAATCATATGTCTTACCGGAAGCAGGATCGTAAATGGTCCCGTCTTTCCACTCATTTTTTTTCGCATTGTAAACAAAGCCGTCCAGGATCTTTAAGCCTATAAGTGAACGACTTTGCAATGCGGTATCGGGATTGTTGTCGTCTTTGGGTTCCTGCCCGTTCTCGTACTTTTCGGGGATCATGTAAATAATAGTCCCGTTGTACTTACCATCCACCAGTTTGACTTCGATCTTGGTAGTTTTTTCATCATTCCACCAGATGCCTGATATTTTATCGGCATTCTGTGCCAAAGCGGCCAGCGAATAGATGCTCAGAAAACAAAAGATTACGATTTTTTTCATAATAGTCAGATAATGTTTAGGAAACAAATATAGAAAAAAGCCTGAACCTTACAGCCTGACCTGCCGTGAAATAAGCAACGGCTCCAACCAGCATAACAATACTGAATCCAAATTCAACGGCAAGGATCGTAGCCAAAACCGTACTGATCACTGAAAATGCACCATTCACACCCCAGGCCCACGGTATCAGATCGTCTTTCTTCTGAAGTGATAATGCCCGGATACCTGAAGGGAACATCATTCCCATCAAAAACGACAGCGGACCGGTAATCACAAAGCTCAACAAAAGTTTCAGCCACAAGGGAAACCCGGCTGTTGAATTTAACAGGGGAGTCAAACCGGCAGCCAGTATCACAAGGAGGCCTGTAATAAATAACATTAATATCCCAAATCTTCGGTTCTCGAAAACCACCTTACGGGAAACAAAGGCCCCGGCACCTGAAAAGAACAGCATGGCACTCAATACTGCCGAAGCCGCATACAGCGGATCTCCAAAATATACGGTATACTGCCTGATAAAAACCATTTCCACAAACATATAACCGACTCCTATGGCTGCAAAGTAAACCAATGGGGATGCCTTTTTTCTTCCGGGTTTCTTTATCAGGAACAGGGGTAAAAGAAT
Organism: Bacteroidales bacterium; assembly: GCA_011620605.1. GTDB lineage: Bacteria > Bacteroidota > Bacteroidia > Bacteroidales > UBA932 > DMER64. The sequence goes on from WOYW01000018.1 coordinate 48,494, forward strand.
GAAAAGTAAAGCAGCCGCTGTTATTTGCAAAAACGTCACAAGAACGATCAGGTATCCTGTCTCCAGGAAAGGCACTGAAGCATCCCCGAAAACATCCCTCATTTTTGACAAACGGTTCAATTTTAAGAATTGTGAAAAATAGGGTTTTGAATCCGTTGCCGGCCTGATATTGAAATCATATTCCTTAAAAAAAGCCTTTCTTTCCACGGACGGTGACATAATCCGCTCTATAGCCACAAAAAAGGAATCATCCTGCAAACTGTTGTAATGATCTCCGGCGGAAGGTCCCATCCCGGGATACAGTAACGGATCAAACTGTTCCCGCCGAGAGAATTCCATGAGTTTTGTTATTTCCCGGGAGGTGATCCTGCTTTTTTTAAGAACAAAAGTAACGGTCGCCCAGCTGCGGACGGCCATAATATGCTCTGCAGGCGATCCGGGGGCTTTGGACTCGGCAATCTGTACCAGGGTGGCAAGCAGTTTCAGGCTGTTCCTGGATGGAAAGTCCATCCAGACCGTTGCCGAGATCATGCCATCGGGCGTCAGGCAGTCCCACATTTGAGAAAAGGCCTGGGTCGTGAATAAAAACTGTTCTTCCAGGGCGTGTATCCCGGCACTTCCCCCGAAAGATCCCGTTTCAGGAAGTATGATCAGGTCGTACCGGGATCCTGACAGGAGAAACGTCCTGGGATGGATTCCTACAAAATGAACCGAAGGTTCCGGGATGACACTGTTGCGGTAAAGCAGTTCCACTGCAGCTTTATTCGTCTGGGCAGCTATGATCTCCTGTACTCCGTGAACCCATGCGTGATCCGCGTATAAACCAGCAGCTGCTCCTGCAATAAAAACGGAACCGGGATCTCCCGTTATAAAAGGAAGGGCATACGTGGCATGATCCAGGAAGTGATCTGTAGCGGACGTGTCAAATGCAACGACCGGACCCAGCCAGTCGCCATTATTGAACAAAACTTCCTGTACGGGTACGGAACCGCTGTATGTCAGACTCAAGCCGGGTGCATACCTGAGGGATTTTGCCTGTACTCTTGTTAAGTGCCCGTAAGGGCTGTTCACCTTCTCCATGATACGGGCCCCGGGTAAAAGAAGGGTGCGGGACAGGCTTTTGTATTGTGACAACGGCAGCTTCACAGGATACATGGTCCCTGCCAGCAGTAAAGAGCCTGCGATCAATCCCAATCCCGCGATCACCCTGCCGCCTTTGGCCGGAATAGCCAGAATACCTGCAAGCAAAGGAAAACATGCAATAATTACAGGTAATCGTTCAGGAGAAAAATGCCAGAACAAAAACAACATCAACAGACCGGCCAGCCCGGACCCGGTCAGATCGGCAAAGTAAAGTTTCCCTATTCCGGATGCATAGCGTATATATAAAAGTCCCAGGGCAGAGGCCCCCAGGAAAAACGGGATGAATAACACAAAATACGTCAACAGCAGATCCGCATAATGTCGTTTCTCGTAAAACACCAGGTAAGAGTCAAAACCTCCGAACACCCTGCCTGAAAAAAACAGAATCGTCACCATGCTCACCGATGTAAGGATCATAAGGGCCGGCACATAAAGTTCCGTTCTTCCAAGCAACTTCTTTTTCAGGAAAAACAACACCGTTCCGCTTGTCCCCAGCCCCAGCATGGCAACCGAGATGACCATATAGGCAAAATGACTCCACTGACAGATGGAAAGGATCTGCATCAGTGACAGCTGAAACGCTATCATTCCGGCTGAAAGAAAGCCTACAGCCCAGGGAAGCCTGCGATTCATAACCTTTTTTTATTCGTTCTCTTTCCTGGTAAACGGCACAAAACGGACAGACATCAGGTTTTCCGTTCTGATGCGTCCCTTTTTCCTGGTTACCAGGACCAACGACTGGACCATAAACGGAGACCCCACGGGAATGATCATCTTTCCCCCGTCCTTTAATTGTTCTATCAATGGCGGAGGCACGTGTTCGGCAGCTGCTGTTACGACAATGGCATCAAAAGGCCCTTTTCCGGGAAGCCCGTAATAACCGTCTCCCGTTATGACTTCAACGTTGTCGTAATGCAGATCGTGTAAAAGCTTTTTTGCCTTTAAGCCGAGTTCGGGGACAATCTCGATGGTATATACCGAGTCTGTGATCTGGGCCAGGATAGCAGCCTGATATCCCGATCCTGTTCCTATTTCCAACACTTTGAAATGCGGTTGGGGATCAATCAGGCTGGTCATATATGCAACAATGAACGGCTGGGAGATGGTTTGTCCGAATCCAATGGGAAGCGGGTTGTCGTCGTAGGCTCTTTTCCTTAATGATGCATCAACAAAAAGATGGCGCTCCACCTTACGCATGGCCTGCAACGTGGCTCTGTGGGTAACTCCGCGGCCTATGATCTGCTCCCGCACCATACGGTCGCGCATAAGTGCGTAATCCTGCGTCATAACCGGTTCAATTGCCGGCCCCAGCAAGAATATCAGAAAGAATCCAGTGATCCTGCTTAAAATATTCATAATTAAAACAACTGCATTTTAACCGTTTACAAAGTTATAAAAAAACAGCCAATGGTTTTTCGTCTATCTTGCTAACTTTATGGCATGAAAAAGATCTCTATACTAGTGTTATTTACTTTGCAGTTCCTGTTAACAGGAGAGGTGTTGGCGTGTACACGCGTAGTCTACCAGGGTCCCGGAGGACTCATCATAACAGCCCGATCGATGGACTGGGCCAGTGAAATTCCCGCCAACCTCTGGGTATTTCCCAGGGGAATGGAAAAAGAAGGCCGGGTTGGCCCTAACTCCGTTACCTGGACATCTCTTTATGGAAGCGTCGTAGCCAGTTCCTTCGATATGTCCACAGCCGATGGCATGAACGAAAAAGGTTTGGTGGCCAACCTTTTATGGCTTTCCGAGTCTGAATACCCTCCATACGACGGTTCGCAGAAAGGATTGATCATAGCAGCCTGGGCACAATATGTGCTGGACAATTTTGCTTCCGTGACACAAGCGGTGGAGGCTTTGGGTAAGGAGGAGTTTGTGATCGTTTCCGGTCCGATGCCCGGTCTTGGCAGAAATGCGACGGTTCATCTTTCCATTTCAGACACCGATGGAGACAATGCCATTTTTGAATACATCGGAGGCAAATTATTCATTTACCACGACCGTTCGTTTAACGTTATGACTAATTCTCCCGTTTTTAATGAACAGCTGGCCATCAACAAATATTGGCAAGCCATAGGCGGGACTGTTATGCTGCCCGGGACCAACAGGGCTGCAGACCGTTTTGTAAGGGCTTCCTTCTTTATCAATGCCATACCGCAAACGGAAGATGCGCGTATTGCAACTGCTTCTGTTTTCAGTGTTATCCGGAATTGTTCGGTCCCTTACGGAATATCTACCGAAAATCAACCTAATATTTCGTCTACAAGGTGGAGGTCGGTAACTGATCAGAAAAATCTGCTGTATTATTTTGAAACGGTTTTAACCCCCAGTACGTTTTGGGTAGATCTGAATTGTTTTGATCTTTCAAAAGGAGCTTCCGTCCGTAAACTGGCTTTATCGGAAGGCCAGACTTACCACGGAGAAACCTCGGCTCATTTTGAGGAAACGGTCCCCTTTATATTTGAAGGTCTGTAAAGAAACGTCATGAGAGAATCATAGACCTGCTGACGGATCTCTCCTGCGGCAGGTTCCATTTCATCTCTGGTAAAACAGCCGTTATCCGCATCAATCCTGCGGAAGACTATCAGATAGAGGTCAAAGATTATATGTAAACTTAATTGATAACGGGTGTCAAGCAAAGGGCACACCTCTTCCATTTTTTGCAGGGTTTCTTTCCGGAATCCAGGCGAAACCGGCCCTCCTTGAGCTATTTCATCCAGAGCCGTTTGGTTTAGCCCGTGCTTCTTTACCAATAGAAGTGTGTTCGGTTTTATAATTATCTATCAGATCATCAATGGAACGCATAAAACCATAAGCGGTATAAGCGGCTCTGTACCGTTCAGGATCCCAGAACGCTGCTGCGATCAGGATGTTGGGGTGGTCCTTAATTTTTTTCAAAATCAATTGAATAAAAAATTTCCAGGAATTTATCAGCTTCCGGATGATTCATTTTGCATGTCTTCAAAAATTCTTTCCGATGTCAGTTGCGCCGACATTAAAACCAAAGGTACGCCATTTCCCGGATGGGTGCTTCCCCCCGTAAAATATAAATTGTGGTAACGGCGGTGACGGTTGGGGGGACGAAAATAACCCATTTGCAAGATCAAATGACTAATGATTCCAAAAACGGATCCTTTTGTAAGATGGTATTTCTTTTCCCAGGTCAAACCGGTGCCCGTCGCGGATAATACGGCTGCATCCGACTGTTCAAAAACGTTGACTTTGAATCCTTTCTGAGCCAGGAATATGGCTGTGGCAAAACCTCCTGTCCCGGCACCTACGATAACGGCGGTTTGCAATTCTTTCATAATTTCCCCCAAACTTACATAAAACACTAGCATCCGCTGAATATGTAGCTTTTAACTATATTTGTGCAATAAAATTAGGTTGTGATTACACGGTGGCACATAGCTGTAGAGATTTCCTGCCTGTTGCTTATGTCAGCATGCGGAGGCCCCCGTATAGGGATGTATACTATCCGTTTGCAGGATGTGGAAAGTGTACCTGCTTCCCAGACCAGGGATATGATGTTTTCCTCGGTAGGACAACCCGACGGAACCACTCAGTACATCTATGAAGATCCTTTGGTCAGGCTCACGTGGAAGCTGACAAACACCCGTTTTGGGTTTTTGCTTGAAAACCTGACTGCCGATACGCTTACCATTAATTGGGAGCAGGCCTCCTATATAAATCAAAACGAAGACACGCTGAGGATTATCCACGACGGGATAGATTTTTCTAAAAAAGACTCTCTACAAAAAGTTACTGCTGTACCCCCTTCTGGCTCTCTGGAGGATTTTTTACTTCCTGTTTCTAATATTTATTATGATCCGGACAATTTCACACTATGGCGGATCAACTACCTGTTCTATCACAAAAAAGGGAATATTGGCCAAAAGGTGTTTGTGGAATTACCTATGATAATAGGGGGAATATCGTACAGGTATCGTTTCAGATTCATGATAGAAGATTGGAAAGACGTAACCTTTTGATTGCGAATTCCGATTTTTATTTTACTTTTGCAGTCCCTTATGGTGATCGTAGCTCAGTTGGTTAGAGCGCTAGATTGTGGCTCTAGAGGTCGGGGGTTCGAATCCCCTCTTTCACCCTCAAAAGGAGAAAAATTGTAAATATTTTTTGGAGTTTCAATTTTCTCTCTATCTTTGCAGCCCCTTTCGGCAAGAGAGGGTATTAAAAAGAAGTTCATTGACAGATTGGAAGAAATAGTACAACTAAAAAAAGTACAAGAGCAGAACGTTAAATTCTGAAAAGAAAAGAATGAGCGTAACGGGACAAGCTAAGAGTGTAAAAAACAAATTTACAATGAAGAGTTTGATCCTGGCTCAGGATGAACGCTAGCGGCAGGCTTAACACATGCAAGTCGAGGGGCAGCACGGGTAGCAATACCTGGTGGCGACCGGCGGAAGGGTGCGTAACGCGTGAGCAACATGCCCTATACAGGGGGATAAGCCAGGGAAACTTGGTCTAATACCCCATAGCAATATTTTAAGGCATCTTAGGATATTTAAAGCTTCGGTGGTATAGGATTGGCTCGCGTGACATTAGCTGGATGGTGGGGTAACGGCCCACCATGGCAATGATGTCTAGGGGTTCTGAGAGGAAGGCCCCCCACACTGGGACTGAGACACGGCCCAGACTCCTACGGGAGGCAGCAGTGAGGAATATTGGACAATGGATGGAAATCTGATCCAGCCATGCCGCGTGCAGGAAGACGGCCCTATGGGTTGTAAACTGCTTTTCTACGGGAGCAATAAGGTCTACGAGTAGACTGATGAGAGTACCGTAGGAATAAGCATCGGCTAACTCCGTGCCAGCAGCCGCGGTAATACGGAGGATGCGAGCGTTATCCGGATTTATTGGGTTTAAAGGGTGCGTAGGCGGCTTTTTAAGTCAGCGGTGAAATTTTGCAGCTTAACTGTAACAGTGCCGTTGATACTGGGGAGCTAGGATTTGGTTGCTGTGGGTGGAATGTGTGGTGTAGCGGTGAAATGCTTAGAGATCACACAGAATATCGATTGCGAAGGCAGCTCACAAAGCCAAGATTGACGCTGAGGCACGAAAGTGTGGGGATCAAACAGGATTAGATACCCTGGTAGTCCACACTGTAAACGATGATAACTCGCTGTCGGCGATACACAGTCGGTGGCCAAGCGAAAGCGATAAGTTATCCACCTGGGGAGTACGGCCGCAAGGTTGAAACTCAAAGGAATTGACGGGGGCCCGCACAAGCGGAGGAACATG
>WOYW01000017.1 GCA_011620605.1 Bacteroidales bacterium
GTTTTCAGATAATGTTTTCAGATAATACAGAATAGGATTTATAGAGGAAATATACGGCAAAAGTCTTATCTTTGTAAATTGAATAAAGGAAAACATCAAATATTAAATTTTAAAATATGGTATCATACAAAGATTTAGGCCTGGTAAACTCACGAGAACTTTTTGCCAAAGCAGTCAAAGGCGGCTATGCCATCCCCGCTTTCAATTTTAACAACATGGAACAGATGCAGGCCATCATCAGTGCCTGTGTGGAAACAAAATCACCTGTTATTCTCCAGGTATCCAGCGGCGCCCGTAAATACGCCAATCAGACACTATTGCGTTACATGGCACAGGGAGCCGTTGAATACGCCAAAGAACTGGGACATGCCATTCCCATAGTATTGCACCTGGACCACGGGGACTCCTTTGAATTGTGCAAAAACTGTATAGAATACGGTTTCTCATCCGTAATGATAGACGGATCTCATCTTTCTTACGAAGAAAATGTAGAACTGACCCGTCGCGTTGTGGAGTATGCACACCAGCACGATGTAACCGTGGAAGGAGAACTGGGTGTACTGGCCGGTGTTGAAGACGACGTGAAAGCCGAACACCATACGTACACTCAGCCGGAAGAAGTGGAAGACTTTGTAAAACGCACCGGGGTTGATTCCCTGGCAATTTCCATTGGGACTTCCCACGGAGCATACAAATTCAAACCCGGACAAAAACCCGAGATCCGCCTGGACATCCTGGCCGAGATCGAAAAACGCATTCCCGGATTCCCCATTGTGTTGCATGGTTCATCCAGTGTGCCACAGGATATCGTTGCCGAGATCAACCATTTTGGCGGCAAACTGAAAGATTCCATTGGAATCCCGGAAGACCAGCTCCGTAAGGCTGCTCGTTCGGCCGTATGCAAGATCAATATTGACTCCGACGGCAGGCTGGCAATGACCGCAGCAGTCCGTAAAGTCCTGGCTGAAAAACCCGAAGAATTTGACCCGCGCAAATACCTGGGTCCGGCTCGTGACAAACTCAAAGAGTTGTATAAACACAAAGTTGTGAACGTACTTGGCTCCGACAATAAAGCCTGACAAAACGGCCCTTGTAACGGGGACAGATGGCCAACGGGTACTCACTTGTCATGGCCTGCCTCTCAACAGAGGCGTCCATGCCTTTTTATAAGCAGCTCATAAGCGAGTATAAAAACAAACACCCCTTACATAGACCTGCTTCACCGGATCTTTCTTCTTACGCCTCTGTGAAAGCTTTTGCCGACAGCATAACATACAAGGCCATTAACCGACTTGTACATAATGCGGGCATTCTCCCCAAAAGGACCTTAATAACCGAAGACGGCCCGGATCATTTTTACAGTCTCGTGCACTATTTATTTTGGTTGGTTCTCCAGACTCAAACCATCCTTTGTGAACCGTATTCCAAAAAACTGGGCCGGTCGTATTATCCGCTACGGCGATTTAATATACAGGTAGTTTCAGCCGGTCCCGGGACAGTAGACACCCCTATGATAACCATGAACAAACGCCTGGACACGTTGGTCAATTTTTTTTTCAGGCCTATGCTGAGCACTCCTGCACGGGGCGCTTCCACTACCGTTTACCTGGCTACAGAAAAAAACCCTTCACGATCCTTACGGAGGGACTTACCATAAAAGCAAATTGCGTCGTTTCTTAATCGGCAAAAACATCCATTACCGGTAAGGCGTTGCCGGTATGGATGTCGAATACCCCTCTGTGAAGTGTAAGGATGTTGCCCGATGGAATGTACGTTTCTTCCGGATACCAGTACATGAATCCGCTTACATTGGAAAAATCCCTGAGAGTCTCAATAAAATCTTCCATGAACTCCTTCTGTCCCTGGGGCGATGCTGCATACTCCGGGGTGTAACCCGCATTATCTGGAATACCCCACGGATCGTTGGGAAAAGCCACTTCAACCAGGTTTACTTTTTTATCCGGGAAATTCACTTGAAGTCCTTCCAGGCATGAATGAAGGTTTGAAAGAGGGCCGTGCCAGAAGGGATAATAACTTAATCCTATGATGTCGTAATCCACATTATGGATCTCCAATTGATTGTAAAACTTCAGGGCAGTTTGCCGGTCACCACCTCTGTCTGTATGTACCATGATCCATGATTCCGGACATGTTTCGCGACAAGCTTTGGATGCCTGAGACAAGACATCGCAAAAATATGACCACCTTCCCGGAGTGTTCCATTGAGGGGCCCAGACATCGGCACGTGCCGAATCCCACAACAGGCCGTTTGTTATTTCATTGCCTATCTGTATCATATCGGGGGCTGCCCCCGATTTTAGCAAGGCAAGCAGGGTTTCCCTGGTATAAACATATATTTTCCGGGCCAGCTCATCTGCATTCAGACTTTCCCATGCAGCAGGCTTGAACTGTTTGCCAGGATCTGCCCAGGTATCTGAATAATGATAATCCAACAATACTTTAAAACCCTTTTCTTTTGCTTTTAAGATTAGATCCCTTACATAATTCAGGTCCTGACAGGCAGTCGATTGCAGATCGGGATTTACAAACAGGCGAATTCTAATGTAATTGAACCCTTTTTCGCGGAAAAACGGCAATACATCCACGTCATTACCCTGGAAATCCCTGTAAACGGCACCGGCCTGTTGCATCCTGGTCAATAAAGAAAGGTCCGCTCCAATTATCCATGCCGGTTGTTCCACCGGATCTGTTCCCGGCCCGAGAGGATCTTTCTTGTCACAACCTGAAAAAAGCAGGAAGATTCCTGTCAATAAACAGATGATCGTTTTTCTTATCATGACTATCCAAATAAGACTGAAATATTTGAAACGAAAAGTTTCACGGAAATAGCCAGCAATATGATCCCGAAAAATTTCCGTAAAATATAAATACCTCCCTTGCCCAACAGTTTTTCGACCCAGTCCACGTGACGCAAAACCACAAATACGATGATCATGTTGAGTAAAATGGATATGGAAACGTTTATCAGACTATACTCGGCACGCAGTGAAAGCACCGTGGTCAGGGTCCCCGTTCCGGCTATAAGAGGAAAAACCAGGGGCACGATGGTTGAGGCATCCGGAGGACCGTCGTTCTTGAAAATTTCAATTCCAAAGATCATTTCCACAGCCAGCACAAAAATAACCAGGGAACCGGCAATGGCAAAGGAAGAAATATCCACGCTAAATAAACCCAGAATAGCCTCTCCCACAAATAAGAACAAGAAAATCAGCGCAGTAGAAATGATCGCCGCCATAAAAGGTTTGAATTTTCTGCCTTTGGCTTTCATATCCAGGATAATGGGAATGGATCCCGTAATATCTATCACGGCAAACAAGACCATGAATGCACTGACAATTTCCCTGAATTTAATCATGGTGCAAAGATATAAAACACTACATTTGTACCACTTGTTTTTCCAAAATAGTTTACAATGAAATACAGGACCTTATCAGTAAGCTTGCTCATAGCAGTAAGTATTGTTTCTATTTGCCCTAAGGCAACCGCACAGGATGCCGTTGTGAAAAAAATCATTGAAGAGGGTACACTTAACAACAAAACCCAGGACCATCTGGATGTTTTGTCCAACCGCATTGGCGGGCGCCTGGTAGGATCGGACGCCTACAATGCCGCTGTATGCTGGACAGCCTCACAATTTGAATCCTGGGGTCTGGAAGTATCCATTGAAGAAGCCGGTGAAACCCGGGTAGGCTTCAGCCGGGGTCCCTGGTTCGGAACATTGTACGGGGACGTGTTCCCCGGCGGAGACGGTATTCATTTGCATTTTGCAACTCCCTCCTACACTGCAGGCACTAAAGGACTTCAGCGAGGACATGTGCTCATTGAACCAAAAACCCAAGCCGAATTTGACCGAATGAAAGGAGCCCTGAAAGGAGCCTGGGTATTAATCACCGGAAGTAATACGGGATGGCCCGTGGAACGTTCTGAAAAAGCCGACCTGAGAAGGGATTCCCTGATCCGTCTGAATGAAGAGATAGCCCGCCATAACAACCAGGTAATTCGCCGTTACAGAACGCGGACGGGAGACCGGCGGATGAACGTGGACGAAATGCAGGAAGCTTTGAAAGACAGCCTGAAAAAAACAGCTGACGAACCCGCCCTCTTTTACAGGCAAATGGTGGAGGCAGGTATCCTGGGTCTTATCCAGGCATCTCCGGTACCCATTACTGCTCTCTGGGACAAGGAAACCGTATTCGGGGAAAACTCTTCATTTGAGAACCTACCGACAATTACGGACATCAAGCTGGATGAACACCAGTACCAATATATTTACCAATTGGTAAAAGAAAGACGTCCCATAGAACTTGAATTTGACATCCGAAATCATTTCCGCCCGGGTCCCGTGAAATTCCACAATGTAGTAGCCAAAATGACCGGCACCCGTTATCCCGATGAGTACATTATGGTAAGCGGTCATTTGGATTCTTATGACGTAGCTACCGGTGGAGTGGATTGCGGCGTAGGTGTTACCCCGGCCATGGAATCTGCCCGTTTGTTATCAGTCGCCGGAGCCAAACCCAAACGTTCCATACTTTTTGTATTGTTTGCCGGTGAGGAGTTCGGTCTTTTAGGTGCCACTGCATGGGTAGAACAACATAAAGACAAGCTGGATAAAATATCCAACCTGTTTAACAGGGACGGAGCCCCTCTTGCTGCCAGCGGTGTATCTGTTCCTGCGGCCATGTACAATGATTTTGTAAAAGCATCCAGGGACTTATCTTCCATTAATCCGGATTTTCCTTTTACCGTAGACACTATCACTGCACGTCCAAAACCCACACGTACCGGAGGTACCGATGCGTCCGTTTTTGCTATCCAGGGTGTCCCTACCATTTCGTTACGTGACAGTGATGTAAAAGGTTACAACTTCAATTACAGGGAGATCTGGCATACGGAAAGGGATCTTTTTACCAAAAGTATAGCAGAATACCAGGAACACACCTCTGTTGTCCAGGCAGTACTCATATACAACCTGGCAAACCTGGACCACCTGCTTTCGCGTGAAGGAATGTACTACCTGCCTGAAGAGAAGTGATTCGTGCAACGTTTTGTGCAGGAATTGTATCTTTATTATGATGAAACGCCAGACACATAAATATTTGTTATTTACCTGTGTACTACTGGGATCCTGTTCCGGTTTCGACCGTTTGCCGCAACTAACAAACCAGCGCCGTGACATTATACTGACAAAAACTGAACAGGCTCTGTCGGCGGAGGCCAACCGGTTTGCTTTTGATCTGTTCCAACAGGTTAACTCAGAGGATAAAAATTATTTTATTTCCCCTTTGAGCGCCTCCCTGGCTTTATCCATGACGGCCAACGGCACCGCCGGTGAGACGGCTGCACAAATGAAAGACGTTCTTGGATTTGAAGAGTTTTCCTACGAACAAATGAACAGGTTCTTTAAAAAGATGTCCCGGGAACTGAAAGAAGCCGATCAGCTTACTGAATTGGGAATCGCAAACTCGGTATGGATTCGGGAAGGCTTCCCGGTATACGAAAAATTCAAAGACATTGTAAGAACCTGGTACCTGGCACAAATAGAAGAATTGGATTTTTCTTCTCCTTCCGCTATTGAAACCATCAATAACTGGTGTGCTTCACAAACGAACGGGAAAATTGAGGAGATCATTGACGAGATCCCGCCTGCAATGGTTATGTACCTGATCAATGCCCTGTATTTTAAAGGGACGTGGACATATTCCTTTGATAAATCAGCTACTTATAGCGACCGTTTTTACGGAGATGACGGCTCTTCGCCCTTTACCGAGTATATGCTTCAGACTGAAACCTTTCCTTATCTGGAACACGAACTTTGCCAAATAGCTGAACTCCCTTACGGTAATGAAGCTTTTTCAATGGTATTGATGCTCCCCAAACCAGGTGTTCATGTTGATCGTGTGATTAAAGAATTTATGAACATGGAACAATGGAATATCCTGGTAAGCGGCCTGGAACGTTTTGAACGCAAACTGACCGTATCCATGCCAAAGTTCAGGTTTGAATACGAGAAAGACCTTATACCTACGTTACAGGCTATGGGTATGACCGTTCCCTTTATGGAAGGAATGGCCGATTTCAGCAACATGTCTCCCTCGGGAGGTCTTTACATAGGTCTTGTCAAACAAAAAACTTATGTTGAGGTTAACGAAGAAGGGACAGAAGCTGCCGCTGTTACCGTAGTGGGTGTGGAAAAAAGTTCCATTGAATCCGATGATCCCCTTCCTTTTTATGTAAACCGTCCTTTCGTTTATGTAATAAAAGAAAAAAGCACCGGTATCATCCTGTTTATGGGAAAGATGTCCAATCTTAACCGGGATGCCGCCTGATGAAAGGAAAAGGCTTCTGGTACCCTTTGGACAATGCCGCAAAGATATTTCCGGCAGTAACCAATGATGAAGTAACCTGTGTTTTTCGCATCTCGGTTATCCTCAAACATAAAGTACATATTAAAAGTCTCTTCAGGGCTGTCAGGTCACTGGAAAAACGTTTTCCGTATTACCGTGTCACTCTGAAAAAGGGGTTCTTCTGGTATTACCTGGAATCAAGCAATTTACTGACACCGTTGATCTTTGATTATAATGTGCCCTGCCGAAAATTTGAAAAAGATGATCTGCTAATGCGTGTTTTAGCTGCCGATAACCGGATAAGTGTTGAGTTTTCCCATTTGCTCGCAGACGGAGGAGGTGCCATGGAATACTTCAAGGTTTTACTGGCTCAGTATTTTATGCATCGGGAGATTGAGGTTCCTGCGGATTTTCAGTATATGGACCCTAAGGGAGATCCTGATCCGGGAGAATTTGAAGATGACTACAATAGGTTTTTTAAAGAGAATATACCTGTAAATTCCAGGCGGCCTAAAGCGTACCACATACCTTTTCTCCTGAATCAGAAACCACGGTTTGGAGTGCTTTCTGCAACAATTCCGTTGGCTTCACTGAAAGAAAAAGCCAAAGAAAAAGGGGTTAATTTAACCGTATACCTGACAGCTGTTTATCTTTACGCGATCCAGCAAATTTGGGAGAATCCGGCGGTGAACCGCAGAAAGAAACAAACAGGGAAGATAAGCATACAGATCCCTGTGAACCTGCGCAACACGTATCCCAGTAAAACCATGCGTAATTTTTCCCTTTTTGTGATGCCGGAAATTGATCCGGGACTGGGACACTATACTTTTGACGAAATTGTAAAAACCGTATACCACCAGTTGCAATTGGAAACGGACACAAGGCTTATCAATAAGATCATCTCCCGCAATGTAGGCAGTGAAAGAAAGATCATTGTACGTGCCATCCCCCTGTTCATAAAAGATCCCATATTAAGGATCAATCACCGTACCATGGGCAGCAGTCAGTACAGCGGGGTGTTATCCAATCTTGGCAGGATACATTTCCCTTCACAAATGTTTGACCACATTGAATCCCTGATGGTTATAGCGCCACCTCCCGGCAAAATGATCCGGGTGAACTGCGGGATGATAGGTCTTAACGAGAAAATAGTTATTACCTTTGGAAATATAACATACAGCCGGGAACTGGAAAAGAATTTTTTCCGTTTTTTGACCGGGGAAAAAATTCCTGTTACCATAACTTATAACAGAAACTGCCATGATGAATGTGTGTAAAAAGTGTGGCGTAGAGCTGGACGTCAACATGAATTATTGTCCTCTTTGCGGATATAAAACCAATATTTCCGGTGAAGAATCTACTCACAACAAGGATGAATTATATGATTTTCAAGATCTTTCAAACGTACAGAAAAGAAAGATCTTCTGGAATCTTTCCCTCATAGTATTGTTGGTCGGCATATTTACCTCTACCGTGATAGACTTGGTCGTCAACAAGAACATCACCTGGTCAAAATACACTATTGCTGTTGGTCTGGCCCTGGTAATACACATCTCTCTTGTTGTATTCCTGCATACCAGGATTATTCCCCTTTTAATTTTTGGATTCACCACATCTTCCCTGTTGATAGTTCTTTTGGACTGGATCAATAAAAGTCTGGACTGGTCAATTACCATGGGTGTTCCCCTGTTGTTCTGCATATATCTGATCATATTGATCGTTACACTGCTCATAAAAAAGTCCCGACAAAAAGGGGTCAACCTGATCGCTTATGTCCTCCTTGCCATTGCAGTTACAGGGATATGTACCGAAGGAATACTTTCATTCCATATAAACAAAATATTGAACCTTCACTGGAGCCTCATTTTATTCGCATCTATGGTAGCCGTATCGGCAATCTTACTATATATCCACTTCCGTCTTAAAAAAGTCACCAACCTGAGAAAATTTTTCCATCTTTAAATCACACCTGAAATCACTAAGACATGAAGAATTTTTTTGATATCCTTGAACAACAACATGCGTTTTTCCTGTCAGGTAAAACCCGTGATCTGTCTTTCAGGAAGGAAGCCCTTCAAAAATTATCTGAATGCATCATCCGATGTAAAACAGAGATCCTGGAAGCATTGCATACAGATCTGAACAAGTCGGCCATTGAAGGGGAAATGACCGAGATCAGTGTTCTGCAGGAAGAGATCCGTTACGTAACAAAACATATCACCAAATGGAGTAAACCGCTCAAAGCAAAAACTCCCCTTGTTCTTTTTCCGGCAAATAGTTGCCGGATTGCCGAGCCTTACGGTGTGGTCCTGATCATGTCCCCCTGGAACTATCCCCTGCTGCTGTCGCTGGAACCCCTGGTGGGAGCGATCGCTGCAGGAAATTGTGCCGTTATCAAGCCATCGGCGTATTCTCCTGCCACTTCATCTATTGTAGCCCGGATCATCCGGGAATGCTTTCCTCCTGAATACTGTACGGTTGTGGAAGGAGGCCGCGCGGAAAACTCGGGTTTGCTGGCTCTTCCGTTCGATTACATTTTCTTCACCGGAAGCACCACCGTCGGTAAAAAGGTCATGGAAGCCGCCTCGGCAAATTTGATCCCGGTAAGCCTGGAACTCGGCGGAAAAAGTCCTGTGATCATTCACAAAAGCGCCGATGTGGATCTGGCCTCCAAAAGGATTGTCTTTGGGAAATTCATCAATGCCGGGCAAACCTGTGTGGCTCCCGATTACATCCTGGTCCCGGAAAGTCTGCGGGAAAATCTGGAGGAACGTTTGTGTCACTGGATCAACGTATTTTATCCTGCCGATGAACAAGGCTTTATAGAAAATTATCCGCGTATGGTCAACGAGAAGCATTTTGACCGTGTGCTGGGATTGATTAAAGATGAAAAGATCATCCTGGGCGGGGAAAGCATCCGGCAAACACTAACCATCAATCCGACTGTTCTTACGGACGTGTTCCCTGACAGTCCCGTTATGCAGGAAGAGATTTTTGGGCCGGTGCTTCCGGTTCTGTCATACAACACGTTGAACGAAGCCATAGAAATCGTCCGCAGCAGGCCCAAACCGCTGGCCTTATATTTATTTACCAAAGACAAAAAAGCCCGTGAAAAAGTCTTTCGTGAACTATCTTTTGGAGGTGGCTGTGTGAATGACACACTGGTGCATGTGGCTTCTTCACACCTTCCTTTTGGAGGTGTGGGATACAGCGGAATGGGCTTATACCACGGGAAAGCAAGTTTTGACACGTTTAGCCATTACAAAAGCATCGTAGACAAAGGAGTACGCTTGGATCCCTCGTTGAGATACCGTCCTTACACTCCGGGAAAAGTCAGATGGCTGAAAAAGTTGTTTTTTTAATTTTTGTTATCTTTGTAGGTCGCTGTACAAAGTGAGCGGGGTTTTTCCATACATATACCCCGGACAAATACTCACACATCAGTTATTCATAATACTACTTAAATGAATCTGACCATGAAGAAACAGAACGATATTCTTGTCTTAACAAAAAAGCAAATTAAAAGATTGTTTCAGAGTCGCTTTCCGCGTCTTGTAGCTCTGGCCCGGAACAGTAAGAACGATGAGTCCTTTCGTTTGGATCTGAATCAATACGTTACTGAACACCCCAATCATAACAGTAAAGCAGCTGCTACGCTCAAGGCTTTGATCTCTTACGATGGCAAAACAGTATACGAGCTGTCCAATGAACGTAATTTTGACATAAAGACCATTACGCTATTCCGGGAATGGTTGCGGGATGAAGTTAACAATACCATTAATACTGATTTTGTACTTGAATTATACAATCAGTTTGAATTGCTGGAAAATCCGAAAATCCAGAAACCGGCGGTAAAAAAAACCGTCAATTGGATGAAAAAATGGAAATCCGGACTTAGCCCCGGAATTGTTAATGCCAGGGAAGAGAACAAAGAGAGGATCATTAAGCTGCTAATGGCAAAGATCGAGAACCGCCATAGTAAGCACAGCAAATACGTTTTCCCGCCTGACAGTACGTACATGGCAAAATACAACCTGGTTGAAAAATGGTGGAACGACCATCGTTTTCACCTGACTATGGCTGCCTGTACACCTTCAGAAGTTAACATGATGCTGAATAACTCCCTGTCACCGGAGACTATGGCTCTTTTAAAAGAAGCCCGGAAAAAAGGGATCCCTACTTTTGCGACTCCTTACTACTTGTCCTTGCTTAATGTTTCCAATACAGGATACAACGATCTGGCAATACGAAGTTATATCTTGTATTCAAGAGAACTGGTAGACACTTTTGGCAATATTGTGGCATGGGAGCGTGAAGATAAAGTGGAACCCGGTGTACCCAATGCTGCAGGCTGGTTATTGCCAAACAGTTACAACATACACAGAAGGTATCCAGATGTAGCCATTCTAATACCCGATTCCGTAGGCAGGGCCTGTGGCGGGTTGTGTGCTTCCTGCCAGAGAATGTACGATTTCCAGAATAAGCATTTAAATTTTAATCTGGAAGAATTGAAACCGCATGAGACCTGGGACAAAAAGCTTAGTTCCCTGATGAAATATTTTGAAGAAGACACCCAGCTGAGGGATATTCTGATCACCGGGGGAGATGCCCTGATGAGTCAAAACAAGACATTGCGAAACCTGCTGGACGCCGTTTATAAAATGGCGCTAAGAAAGAAGAAAGCCAATAAGGGACGTCCCGACGGTGAAAAATACGCGGAAATGCAACGCATTCGCCTGGGGTCAAGACTCCCGGTTTATCTGCCGATGAGGGTTGATGATGAATTGCTGGAGATCTTGAAAGAGTTTAAAGAAAAAGCATCCAAAATCGGTTTTAAACAATTCATTATCCAGACACACTTTGAAAGTCCGCTGGAAATCACTCTGGAAGCCAAACGTGCCATTAAGAAGATCCTTTCTACCGGGTGGTCAATAACCAACCAGCTGGTATTTACCGTAGCCGCTTCCCGCCGGGGACATACGGCTCAACTGAGAAGAAAGCTTAACAAGCTGGGAGTTATGTCTTACTATACATTTTCTGTGAAAGGGTTCAATGAAAATTACGCGGTCTTTGCACCAAATTGCCGATCCATCCAGGAACAGGAAGAAGAAAAAGTGATAGGCCTGCTTTCTAAAGAACAGGAAAATGCTTTGTGTGCTCTTTTTGAGAAAGGAGAAAACGTCTACCAGAAGTTAAAAGTTTTTATGAAAGAACACTACCTGCCGTTCCTGGCGACGGACAGAAATGTACTGAACCTTCCTGGAATTGGAAAAAGCATGACCTATGAAATGATAGGTATTACTCCACAGGGGAAACGTATTCTGCGTTTTGAACATGACCACAACCGGAAACACAGTCCCGTCATTGAAAAAATGAAGGAAGTTTACATTGTGGAAAACAAATCGGTTGCCGCATATATGAGACAGCTTAAGGAAATTGGGGAAAATCCCAATGAATATGCCAGTATATGGTCCTATACCACGGGAAAAACCGAACCGCGTTTCAAAATGTACGAATATCCGGAATATGATTTTGACATAACTGCCGAACTCACAAACTTCAAGATGTAGGCGATAGCTTTTTTGCTAATATCTAAATTGTTCGTATGTTTGCGAACATTATGGAAAATAAAAAAATTAAAGACCTTGTTAAGGAAAAATACGGACAAGTGGCAAGCAATTCTTCTTGTTGCGGATCAGGTTGCTGTGGCTCTTCAGGTTGTGGAACAAGCAATATAGGTTTTACCATGAACGAAGATTACCGTTTTGTAAAAGGGTATGAAAAGGAGGCTGATCTGAATCTGGGATGTGGACTTCCTACACAATATGCCGGGATCCGAAAGGGAGACATAGTCATTGATCTGGGATCCGGAGCCGGTAACGATTGTTTTGTTGCACGTGAAGAAACAGGGGAATCAGGAAGGGTCGTTGGTATAGACATGACCCCGGAGATGGTTGAAAAAGCCAGGCAAAACACTTCCCGGTTGGGATTTTCAAATATTGAATTTATTCTTGCCGATATTGAAAACATGCCTGTCAGTGATGATTTTGCCCATGTGGTAATAAGCAATTGCGTACTGAATTTGTTGCCATCCAAAGAAAAGATCTTTCACGAAATATACCGGGTTTTGAAACCGGGAGGACATTTCTGCATTTCTGACGTATTAATTACAGGGGAATTCCCGGAAAGTCTCAAGAAAGACGTTGAATTGTATACCGGCTGCATAGCCGGTGCTATTCAAAAAGACAAGTACCTGGAACATATTTCCGGGGCAGGTTTTCTTGATATTACCGTGCATAAAGAAAATGAAATTGTATTACCAGCGGACGTTTATGAGCAATATATGGATAGGTTTTCAATTCTATCAGTGACCGTTACCGGCAGAAAACCGGAATAATATAATTAGGGGATTACCTTTGCACTTTGCGCTCGGTGTTCCCTTTAGGGGGGAGCTTCACACAAAAAACAAAAAAGCAGCACAATGTGCAGCTTTTTTGTTTTTTGTGGCGGAGAGAGAGGGATTCGAACCCCCGGACCCTCGCAGGTCAACGGTTTTCAAGACCGCCGCAATCGACCACTCTGCCATCTCTCCATTTCTTAAGGGGTTGCAAAAATAAGGAAAAATAAATAAATGTGTGACTTAAAGAATACTTTTTTCTTTTTTGAGCCATTCTATGGTATCAACCAGGGTTTCCGGGAAGGGTCTGGTGACATACCCAGGTTTAAGACGTGCTTTGTCCGGAGAAAATATTGAATTGGTGTTCAAGGTGTATAGTGAATATGAATAGAACATGGGCAGGCGCTTCTTGATCTTGTAATAAATTGAACACAACGGAAGCGCGGCCTTTGCCAACCACATAGGAACCATGAGCCGTGGCAGTTTTTCCTCTAAGACCTTCTTACATAACTTTTTCAATAACCTTCAGCACTCTGTCCCACTCCTGATTCAGCAGGGTCATATTATCTTCCATAGTTTCCAGCAATTCATCTTTGGCTAGAAGTTCCATATCGGCTGCAATTCCTGCCATTTTATTATAACGAGCCGTTAGTGCTGCTCCCTTGATGTAGTGAGTCAATACGGCAATCTGACGGGCATCCCCGTTTTTTATAGCATTGCCCAGGGTTTCCAGTTTTTCTTTCAGATCGGCTTTCGATACTGCGATCATTTTTTCAACCATGTCCCTATCGCCTCCCAGAGCATCCAGAAACCCGGCATAATTAAAATGGGTATTCGAATCATCCATCTTTTTCAAATATTTATGCATACTTTTTCCAGTTTATCGCATTGAATAGGCTTAGCCAATCGAAGCATTTTTCTGTTATTAACCTGATTCTGCACATTGACCAACAGCTCGGCAAAAATACTCAGAATTTGTTTTTCCCGTTCTGAATAACTGTGGTTTCGCTTTACAAATTCAAACCCGACAAACCCTATGAGTTCTTTTCCGCTCCACATAGGTATGATCAATACGCTTTTAATATTCTGTTTCTCAAGGATGGTTTTCAACAATCCTTCAGGCAAAGTGGAAACATCATAAGTATAGACTTCCCGGTGTTCAAGATGTGCTTCTATCCATTCGTGAATGTGTTCATTGGATTGATCCTGCAAGTTATCAATTTCCAGAGTGATCCCCTTTGATTTCAGCTCGTTAACCATCATATAAAGAGTCTTTGAATCTGAGAAGATCTTAAGATCCGTTATGCTCTTGCCTGTTATGTCATCCCGTTTAAACCCAAACACCTTAAGAAACGCATCATTAACATCCATGATCAGGCCTTCCGGAAAAGTATAAAGGGCCATCAGCGAAGGATAATTGCTGAACAATCGCTCAAAACACTGCAAGGCTTCCTGTTCCAGGGTAATGTAGTAAAATAACCTTTCTCATGCGAATAAGCCTGCCCCTGGTAACATCTTCCCAAGGGTTCCGAATATTGTTCAAACACCGCACTTTCCCCTGTTATGGCTACATTTCCGTAAAACTCTATCCGGTTGAATTTTGAATTTTCAATACCGGGTATGACATCCCTTATCTTCTTCCCCGTAATGTCCGCCATTTTCAGTCCTGTCATTTTCTCAAAAGCTCTGTTGACTTCCAGGAAAATATAATTCACGGGTTTGCCGTTATCGTCCAGGGTGATCTTGGGGTGGGCAAATGCAAAAGGGGACACCTTCAGCAGTGTGTTTGAAAGGCTGTTTTCCATAATTGTGGAATTTAGGTCTTAGTAAAGATCTCTCTACTGTCAGCCATTCGCATCACTATGTATGCAAATACCGGGTTGCTCAGGGATGCCGCCTGAAAAACAGTGCAACGATCTTCCCTTTCAGGATCCTCCTCTACTATTGAAACTTCCATGCAAACAGAACGATTCCCCTTACTGTAAGCCACCTGTATAAGAGGTATACCAGCTTCGCTCGCAATGCTATGTACTTCATCCCGGTACGTTGTACAGGAATATAATACCGCCCGGAATAGAATTACATAGAAATGCTTAACGTTCATAACTCAGTTTTTCCTGCTCTATAAAATTTTCAGGGCTATGGCCATACACGCCAGGGCATCGTCCAATGCATTGTGATGGTTGGTCAGCAAATGACCACATGCCGCAGCTACGGTGAAAAGCCTGTGATTGGGCAAAGATTTGCCAAAATGCTTCCGGGATGCCCGTAGTGTACAATGGAATTCATAATCTGGATAATCCATACAATAGGTATAAAAAGCTGCTTTCAGGCACCCCTCATCAAACATGGCGTTGTGCGCCACCAGGGGCAATCCATTGATGTATGGTTCGATTTCCTTCCACACAAATGAAAAAACATCTGCATTTTGAGTGTCTATGGAGCTTAGGCCATGTACCTGCGTATTTCTATACAGATAGTATTCAGGTTCGGGCCTGATCAACCTGTAAATGGTATGTTTCAACAATCCGTCCCTGACTATGACAATACCCACACTACATACGCTGGCAGGCTGTTCATTGGCTGTTTCAAAATCAATGGCTGCGAAATTATCCATTACTCAAAATGTCGGACTATTTGTTCGTTGGCCGTAATGCCATTTTCATTGAAAGATTCAATGGTGAAATAATAATCCCGTCTGCTGTTCAGGCTGTTGATGACAAGTATTGTATCATCGTATACAATATGATTCAGATACAATTTGTCCTTATCTGTTCCGTAACTGATGTTATAACCGGTGGTCTGATCTGCTTTTGACCAGCAAAGTTTCACGCTTCTCTTGTCTTCCGGATTTCTTTCTGCCGCAAAACAGTCGATCTGTCCCGGGCGTTTTCCTGAACCAATGCCGAAAGCCCGGAATCCGCTTATGGCAAAGTGTCCCCCGGGGACCTCAATATTGTTAACCTTCAAGTAACGACATAACACCTTGTCTTCAAGAGGTATGTATACATGCGAATTATCAGTGTTGTTTTCTGATCTGTCCACAAGCATTTCCCACTTTTTGCCATCAAGCGAATATGCTACGGTGAACCGGTGGTGAATATCCTTTTCCCTGCCCCGGATTTTGGTGTTGTGTTCTGCAAAATTGATCTGGAGGGCGTAAACATCGTAAAAGGTTCCAAGGTCTATCATGGCATATTCGTTCTTATTCCCGCTTTCTGCCGCCCAGTAAGTACGAATATTTTCATCGGTCATATTGGATGCAGGAAGCGAATCCACAGCAGATGAAACAGTAACCTTCTTTTTATAGGTCAACAACATCCAGCCGGGAAAGACATCTTCAAAACTGTTGACCTTTTGTTGGGGAACTATCATAGGATAATCTCCGTATTTTGCAATGGAATAATACGTTCCGTCTTCATCCAAAAAAACCGGGTACAATCCTAACCGACGCTCAAACATATGTTTTTGCGAAATGGTCATGGTCCCTATCTGCCAGAAATTGCCGTATTCATCGGCAAAAGAACTGCCGTGCCCGGCACCGGCAGCGAATCCTTCCGGCTTATACATGGCGGGGTTGTGCTTTTGCAGCTTAAAAGGCCCCAGCGGGTTTTCAGAGAGGTAAACGGCATCTGAATAACTTTTGTATTCGGTTCCAGGCCCGGCGTATTGCAGGTAGTATTTTCCTTTATGTTTTGTAACCCAGGGTCCTTCTATCCATGGACTTTGAGCCGTTAATGTGTTGTAATCACCCGGCACTTCCCATCCGTATTCCGACGGATTTGCATAAACCAATTCTTTGATTCCCCCCACAAACGCGAAACCGTTGCGGTAGTCAATCTCCACTCCATAGAGCGGTCTTTGGTTGGAGCAACCCCAATACAAGTACAACTTTTGATCATCATCCATAAAAAAGGCCGGGTCCCATACCGGAATTTCCAATGCTTCAACAGCTACCTCCCATTGACCGGAAAGCGGATCCGCACTTTTATATATAGTGCTTTTTTCGTTTGAAGAGGCCAGGAAAAACAACGTATCGCCAACGGCTATTGCCGTGGGTGCATATTCTTCTGTAGGAATCTGGTGCGTCTCAATAAAACACCAACGGTTAAGATTGTCTGAACACCAGTAGCCACCTGATTTTGAGGCAAAAAGATAGTATGTATCCCTAAAACGGACTACTGACGGATCGGCAGCCTCCCGGCGTGAAGGTTCATCCAAGGCAAACCGGTAACTCAGATCCATGGGATTACAAAACGTTACAGCCGGCCGTTGCCTTGAACAACCGACTGAAATGAATAGTAACAGGAAGGAAAGACAAACTTTACGCATATTTTATTCTGATCTTTTAATGCTGCAAGTTAGCTTATTCCACTCAAATGATTGTCATTTTTTTAATAATCCGATTTCTGCTCAATATCAATTACCTTTGTAACGGACCATATAAAAATCCATCAAAGCGATCATTCATGACACTTAACAGAAGATGGTTAGAAATCCTGGAGAACATGGGTTATATCCATAGAGAGCACGGAGGTGCCTTTTTAAAGGATATAGGAAACTCAGTAAAATCCGGACAGGTATTCAACCAGACGCATCTGGAAGAAAAAATAGAAATAGCAAACAAAGCAATTCCCATTATTAAAGAAGGAGACAGCATTATCCCTGATTCCGGTTCCACTACGACAGAAATCGCCAAACTGCTTAGCAGGTTCAAATATCTAACCGTGATCACTAATGCTTTAAACATTGCGTTGATCGTGTGAGAAAATCCGAATATTAACCTGATCATAACAGTAGACGAATTCAAAGCACCCACCCTTTCACTGACAGGAAAGATGGCCGCCGATTCTTTAAAAGAAATACATGTAACTAAATTATTCCTGACCACTGCAGGAATATCCTCGGACATGCGGCTGACAAAGTATATCTGGTTGCTGATTCATCAAAAATTGGAGTGAGTGCTTTTGCTAACCTTGGATTTATATCTTTGGTAGATGCCTTGATAACGGATAAAAATATATCCGAAAAAAACATTAAAAGATCAGGGAACAAAACGTCGAGATTTATAACGGGCACCTAGAACAATGATCTGATCTTTGCCCATCCTTCTTTAAATGAATCAGAGGCTTCGGAGAAAGCATCCCGGACCTCATCCCACTTATCATCGGCAGCGTTTAACAGATCGTTGTATCTTATCTTAAGGTTTTTCTTAATTGCCTCCAATTCCTCAATGGACTCACGGTACGTTTCTTTCATGTCCTCTTTCACTGATTCCTTTTCAGCTTTCAGTTCATTGATCTTAGCGGAGATCTCGTCTATCCGCTGATTGGCTCTTGCCTTAAATTCTTCCTTGTTCATAACTTCTTTTTTATTTACACTTTATCGTTTCAAAATACCGGCCAAAACCCTCCACTGCCTCTTCCGGAACGGCATCATTTATGAACTCAACACCGTTCTTCAGCGTCCGGAACATATTCACATTGTCTTCATAGGTTAGGTTGCGGAACCCGGGTCCTTCGGAAAGCTTTTCGGACATAGGTACAAACAAACTTTGATCATTGCAAGAAAAGTTAATGTTCTTGAGATCGATCTCCTGTCTTACTGGATTGATTTCAGATCTGTAATAGATTACTTTGTTGCTTATGTCGTACACAATACTCCATTTGGTCCCTCCCGGCTGGGAAACACTTTCCAAAATTTTATACGAATAATCGATCCGGTCTTCCTTCCCGTTGTATGCTTCAATCATTGTTGCTGCGGTCACAAAACGTCCTGAAGAATTTTCAGTCCAGTCATTGTATTGCTTGCCTTCTTTTTTCCCCTTGCTGGCCTTATATTCCAGAGAATTTTCATAGGTGCAGTTAGCCAGCACCGTATAAGGCAACTGCTTACCTGGGTGCACCACCATCTTTCCTTCCAGGTATTCTATGGTAGCAACATCTCCTGATGCATCCGATACCAGGAAATGTAAAAAAGAGGTAGGCATAAATGTGATCCTGACCAGGGAATCGCTGTCAATCACATCCTGGACGCTTGCCGAGTTGTCCAGTTGGTATTGCATCCATTGTAGTTCATTCATACTGTAACGATCATCGGCAGAGGGGTATTTGGCCTCCTGCAGCCACATCTGCTCAATGACCAGTCCGGCTTCGTGATCTGATCTGTAAAATCTTCCGGAGTGCTCCAACTCTTGCCGTTATAGGAACTTTTTGTGACTCTAAGGTAATAAATATCTTTTTCCTGATCATGATCCATATAATTGAAAAACAGAAATACAGTGCCTGTTACCCGGTCTGTTATCATGGAGGGATTGGAAGCCGACCGACCTTCCGGATAATCCACGATCGTACGTATTTCCGACCAGGTTTCGCCCTTGTCCGGGCTGGTGCGCATCACAATATTCATATCCCTGTTGCCCTTTAAATCCGCACAAGAAAGCACCCGCGTTTGGGGTCGGGTATTACATCCGGCCAGCCATAGTAATGAAACAAGAAGGAAGAATTTCACAGGAATTAAAATAAGAAAAAATCGCTACTCATATCGTTGTTTTCTATCTGGAAGGTTGAATGAACAATTCCAAACATATCCAGAAGTTCTTTCTGCAATTGACTAATGAACTGATCTGAAGCACCCTCCGGTATGACCAGGTGTACGGTAAGGGCTACCTGCGTTGTGCTCATAGCCCAGATATGCAGGTCATGTATGCTGGTGACACCCTGTTTATTGAGCAGGAACTCCCTGACATTACCTATCTTGATATGACGGGGAACGGCATCCAGGGCAAGGTCAACGGATTCCGAGAACAGGCGCCAGGTTCCCCACAGGATCACGGCAATGATAAGAAAACTTATGGCAGGATCTATCCATGTTTTTCCTGTGAGCATAATGAGCAATCCGGCTATGACTACGCCCAGCGAAACTCCTGCATCCGCAGCCATATGCAGAAAAGCGCCTTTGATATTAAGATCGGTCTTTTGCCCTTTATAGAACAGCAACGCCGTAAAAGCATTTATAAAGATCCCAATGCCGGCCACGATCATAACCTGAGAACCGGCTACCGGTTGCGGGTCTTTCAGTTTTCTGAAAGCATCCCAGGCAATGACGGCTACTGCTCCGAAAAGCAGCAAGGCATTCAGTATGGATACCAGTATTGTGGTCTTGCGCAATCCATAGGTATATTTTCCTTTGGGTTTTATGGTGGCCATCCAGGCTGCCGCCCAGGCAAAAACAAGCCCCAGCATATCTCCGGCATTGTGTCCTGCATCGGCAAACAGGGCCGAGGAATTGGCAATAAAGCCATAAACGACTTCTACCGCCACAAAGATCACGTTAAGCGCGATGCCTATGGCAAAGCTTTTTGAATGATCAACCCCGGTGCCCGGGTTGTGGTTGTGGTTGTGACCGTGTATATGTGTATGAGCCATATATTGTCATTTGTTCATTTTTTGTGCGATCCGCCCGGCAAGATCTTCAATGTCTTCGATCCGGGCCAATTGACTGATCCAGTCTTGTGGTATGTTTTCATATCCGTAATACAATCCGGCCAGGCCCCCTGTAACGGCGGCAGTAGTGTCCGTATCATATCCAAGGTTAACGGCTTTTAAAACAGCTTCTTTAAATGTGTCTGTTGTAAGTAAGCACCAAAGACTTGCTTCCAGGGTGTGAATTACGTACCCTGAGCTTTGTATTTGATTTTCCGGAAGGTCGTAAATATTTTCTTCTATCAGACGGTCAAAGACAGAGACTTTTTGAGGATCGATACCCAGTTCTTCCATATATTCCGGCATTTTTTCCTGCAAATTTTTGTAAGCCTCAATTCGGTCCATGCCATTATACAGAAGCAAAGCATATTCCAGGTAATAAAAACAGGCAACCACGGAAAGGATATGCCCGTGAGTGATTGAAGACACCTGTTTTGTCAGCATGAAACGCTCACTCACAGGTTTATCGTATATGATAAACAACAGGGGAGCTATCCGCATAAGTGAACCGTTCCCGTTGGAATTATACGTTGTACCTCCGGCCAATTGGGGTTCTACACATTGTGCCAGGCGATTGATCGCTTTGCATGTGGCTGCGCCTACATCAAATACATTGCCCCCGGCTGTCCAGTAATTTTGCCTGTGCCATTTTATAAAGTTGCTTGCTGTTTGCTTTAGATCGAAGCCTTCTGCAATTGACTCGGCAAGGCAAAAGGTAAGGGAACTGTCATCGGACCATGTTCCGGGCGGCAAATTATATGTACCGAAGCCCGTCATATCGCTGACCGGATCACGGCATCTTTGTTCACGTGAAGAAAATTCCACCGGAACGCCCAGGGCATCTCCTGTAGCCACTCCAAAAAGAACGGAACGGATGGTGTCAATGTTCATGATGTATTCAGACATGAATTGTTATTTTTTTGCGTTTTTTTCGTTGGTTTCCTGTTCCAGGATATTTTTGGCTATACGTTCCGAAAGATCTTCATTTCTTTTAATTGTGGTTTTGATGGTTTCGGTTTCCTCCGGGTCCTTGCAGCTTTTTAGCTGTTCTTTCAAAGCTTCCTGTTTAGTGGCAAGCTCTGTCAGAAAATCCTTTTTGGTTTGCAACTTCTCGGATTTGATGGCTTCGTCAAAAATAAGATCCTCCGGTGATTTTTCATTGGTTTCCGCCCTTTTTACCACCTGCCGGGGAATGAATTCTTTTTCATCTACACGTCTCTGGTTCATGAATGTGGGAGAAACAATCTCGATCTTTTTCTCATGAAGTTTGTCCATTACGTGGGCATTCAACAATGAACTGGTACTGAAAAATTTGCTGCTATCGTCCAGAAACCCGTGAATTTTGTATGTCACTGCAAAATCACCCAATTCTGTTATATAGACGTACGGATCTTTCAAACCGGTAGTCAAAGCAGCTTCCCGCAAGGCTTCCTCAATCTTGTCACGGGAAATATCATAACCCAACGATACAGTAGCGGATATAACCGAGTTGGTTTTACGTGTGAGTTTTACGGGATTGTTGGCTATGTAAATATTTGGAATGGTGATAAAATTACTGTCTTCCAGCTGTATCTCTGTATGGAATATACTTTTTTTTATAACCCGGCCATGAAGGTCATTGATCTTGATCAGATCCCCGTTCCTGAAACGTTTCATTGAATTGTTCATGATACCGGCGATCAAATTCCCCAAAACGGTGGTTGAACTCAAGGCAATAGCGGCACTGATAATTATACCCAGAAAACTCAAAATTTGTCCTTTGAGCGTTTTGTCAATGGGTAGAGACAGAACAAACGCCAATGCTCCAATGAGGATCAATAAAAAAGCTATGGCTCCTTTTGTTATATTCCCGTTGGATGCCGCAGATTTTGATCTTTTGAAGATCCAGGCATTCAGGATGAGAAATACAATCAACACCAACAACACCATTGTCGGTTCTATCAAGGATCTGAATATTTTAATAATTGCTTCCATTATTTCCAGTATTTACTTTTTAATGCGGCTACCTTTCCGGTATAAAACCCAGGAAAATCATCCTGAGGATCCGTACAGAGATATACCTTCAATCCGTTATCACGAAAATACTCATTATTTATCTGATCTGCCAGTTTTATTTCATTAAAAAAAGATTCCAGACCTCCTGTATTCCAGTTGACATAGATCAAAACATCCGGATCTATACGGTCCGGTGCCCACAAAGTAAAATTGTCATTAAAACATATCGTTTCGGGAAGGCCGTGTTCTTTACCATAAAACAAGATCGCCCCGGCGATAGCGTAATTCTCGGCATAAATCACACAATTCATTATCTGCTTGGGGTGCAACGCACACATTGTTCTTTTGCCTGAAATTCAACGATATGCGAATTTTCACCCCCTGGGGGTGGTTTTACCTAACATGCTGTTAATCAGGCAAAAGAACAATGTGTGCGTTGCAAATTTAGGTTTTTTTCTCTTACGAACTTACACTCCTGGATTTCAATTCCTTCTCTATGTCTTCCAATGTCAGATTTTTTAATCTGAGCAAAATCAGGTAATGGTATAGCAGGTCCGCTGCTTCATAAATAAATCGTTCCCGGTTGTCGGCTATGGCTTCTATGACCAGTTCAACGGCCTCTTCTCCCACTTTCTGCGCGACCTTGTTGACTCCTTTTTTGAACAATGCATTGGTGTAAGAACCGGATGTATCGTCTTTTATTCTTTGATCAATAACCGACTGCAATCTGTAAACGAATCCTTTTGCGGTTTCTTCCCCGAAACAGGAAGTACTTCCGGTATGACACACCGGACCTGTCGGATACACCTTAATCAACAGCGTATCTCTGTCACAATCCTCTCTTATTTCGGCAACCTGAAGGTAATTGCCGGAGACTTCTCCTTTTGTCCAGAGACTGTTTTTGCTTCTGCTGAAAAAAGTAACCCTGTTTTCATTTATGGTTTTGGTATAGGCCTCAATGTTCATGTAGCCGAGCATTAAAACCTGCAGGGTGTTAACATCCTGAATTACTACGGGGACCAATCCGTCGCCTTTGTTAAAATCAATCATCTTACTTGAATATTGTTGGTTTTTAAATAATGTTTCAATTCCGGTATGGAAATTTTACCATAGTGGAATATACTGGCCGCCAATCCCGCCGTAGCCTGCGTCCGTGTAAAGAGATCCCTGAAATGTTTCATGGTGCCGGCCCCGCCAGATGCTATGACCGGGATATTTACTTTTTCAGATACCCGGCCGGTGATATCCAGGGCAAAACCATTTTTTATCCCGTCATGATCCATGGACGTGAGCAGGATCTCCCCGGCCCCCATGGATTCTGCCTGTCTGACCCAGTCTATGGTTTTTAAAGGAACAGGCGTTTTCCCCCCGTGAATATAAACCTGCCAGCTTCCGGAAACATATTTTGTATCAACGGCCAACACAACACACTGACTACCGAATTCGCGGGCAATTTCACTGATCAGCTCCGGCCGAAGAACAGCTGAAGTGTTGACACTGATCTTATCGGCTCCTGCAAATACAAGATCGCTGACATCCTGAATGGAAGCGATCCCCCCTCCAACCGTAAAAGGAATGGAAATGCGGGCAGCGATCCTTTTCACCAATTCAACCCGTGTCTTCCGTTTTTCGGATGAGGCCGTAATATCCAGGAAAACGAGCTCATCCGCTCCCTGCTCCATATATTTTTCTGCCAGTTCAACGGCGTCACCGGCATCTTTGATGTCTACAAAGTTCACCCCTTTTACCGTACGTCCGTCTTTGATATCCAGACAAGGAATAATTCTATTCTTTAACATACTTTCCCAATTCTTTAAGATCAATCCTCCCTTCATACAGGGCTTTCCCAATAATGGCCCCTTCACAACCCGTTTCTTTGAGCCGCAACAGATCTTCCATAGAGGTAACGCCTCCGCTGGCTATAAGCCATACTCCGGTTTTGGAGAGGATCTCCCGGTACAACTTGAAAGCAGGACCGTTCAGCATACCGTCTTTGGCAATATCGGTGCAGATCACATATTTGACGCCCTTTTGTTCGTAAGAGGCAATAAAATCAACAACATCCCGGCCCGAAACTTCTGTCCATCCGCTTACGGCAATTTCCCGGTTTTTACTGTCAGCCCCCAGTATGATCCTGTCGTTCCCGTAATCTTTCAACCACGCTTCGAATACATGAGGTTGTTTTATGGCAATGCTTCCGCCGGTAATCCGGACAGCCCCGCTTTCAAAAGCAACACGCACATCTTCACGTGACCGGAGACCTCCTCCGAAATCTATTTTCAGACCGGTTGCCGCAGAGATCTTTTCCAGAATCCTGTAATTAACAACACGACCGGCAGCAGCCCCGTCAAGGTCCACCAGGTGCAAGTATTCAAGCCCGTTGTCTTCAAACATACGGGCCACTTCCAACGGGTCTTCATTATAAACCTTCCGGATACTGTAATCTCCCCGTGAAAGCCTTACGCATTTCCCGTCAATAATATCTATGGCCGGTATAAGTCTCATAACCGTAAAAAATTATTTAATATGATCTCCCCGGTGCTGCCTGATTTTTCCGGATGGAACTGCGTGGCAAAAAAATTATCCTTCTGCATAGCGGCACTGAAAGGGACAATATACCTGCAAACGGCAGAGGTCTGTCTGCATGGTTCGGCATAAAAACTGTGGACGTAATACACATTATCCCGGATATCGATCCCTTCAAACAAAGGCCCCGATATACTCTCAAAATCATTCCATCCCATATGGGGAATTCTTCCTTGGGGCGGGAACCGTTTTACACGGGCATCAAAGATGTTCAGACAAAGTGTATTTCCTTCTTCGGTAGACCTGCACATGATCTGCAGACCCAGGCAAATGCCTAAAAAAGGTTGTTTTAATGATTTGATAACAACGTCCAGTCCCCTGTTCTTAAGATATTTCATGGCAGAAGCTGCCTCTCCCACACCGGGCATGATCACTTTTTGGGCATTCCTTAATAATGGTTCCCTGTCTGTGACTATACTTTCATAGCCCAGGCGGTTAAGCGCATTCTGAACCGAACGAACATTCCCCGCATTATACTTAATAATGGCTATCATAGGATTCCTTTTGTACTGGGAATGTTGTAATCGGATGTCTTGCCAATTGCCATGGCCACCGATTTTCCAAAAGCTTTAAACACCGCTTCTATCTTATGATGATCGTTGTCGCCTTCAGCTCTGACATTCAGATTGCATCCGGAGGCATCGCAAAAAGAACGGAAAAAATGACTGAACATTTCACATGGCACATCTCCTATCATTTCCCGTTTAAGATCTACATTCCATACCAGGTAAGGCCTTCCGCCAAAATCTACCGCCACCTGTGCCAGGCTGTCATCCATAGGTATAACGAATCCGTAACGCCCGATCCCCTTTTTACTGCCCAATGCCTTTTTGAACGCTTCTCCCAACGCCAACGCCACGTCCTCCATGGTGTGGTGCTGATCCGTTTCCAGATCGCCTTTGACCGTCATTTCCAGATCCAGCTTCCCGTGCTTTACGATTTGTTCCAGCATATGATCCAGAAAGCCGAGTCCCGTACTGATCCTCGAATTTCCCCTCCCGTCCAGGTTCAGGGTCAGCTGCACATCCGTTTCCCGGGTTTGCCTGCTGACCGAGACTTTTCTTGGAACCGCTTTCAGGTATTGGTAAATTTCCGACCATTCAGAAGTGCACAAAACCGCAGTTTTATTCGCTTTGCCCATAAATACTCCGAAAATTTTTACTTGATCTGCCCAGGTAATATCCTGTGCATTGTCAGATATGAGGAAGGATCTCTCCAGATCGTACAGACCGTAGAGGTATTTATTGTATCCCTCCGAACCCGGTTTGTCCGTCAGCACATCCTGAAAAACAATGCCTTCATTCTCAAAAAACCGGATAACTGTTTTCTCTTGAAGCGGATCCGGGACCCCTTCAGTCATCATAACCAGCTGATAGTCAAATTCTCTTGAAATCCTTGCCAGCCATTGGAACACCTGCGGATAAAACCGGGGCAACCCGGCATCGGTTACTAACGGACCGTCTCTTTTTATAAAAATCACTTTATTCATTGTAATTTAGTTATGGTGTTTATTAACATTTCATTTTCCTCTGGTGTGCCCACCGTCACCCTCAGGCAATTCGCAATTTCCCGGTGCCGGTTCCTGGTTATGATCCCTTCATTAACCAGTTCACGGTAAAGAAAATCTGCGTTGTCAACTTCTATAAGTAAAAAATTGGCCCGGGAAGGGTATATCTTTTTTACCCGGTCCACGCTGCTCAATGCTTTTACCAACCTCTCTTTTTCACTTATAAGCAAAGCGACGGCCCGGTTCTTTTTGCCGGAATCCTGCAATGCTTCCAAAGCTGCCTGCTGGTTGATGCTGCTGATATTGTACGGGGGCTTGACTTTATTAAATAAAGCCACGATCTCTTCACAGGCAAAGGCCATTCCCAGCCTGGCCGCTGCCAAACCCCATGCTTTGCTGAATGTCTGGATCACAACCAGGTTATTGTACTGTTCTATCCTGTTAAGCCATGACGGCTCTTGAGAAAAATCATTATAGGCCTCATCTACGATTACTATACCCCTGAAATTATCAAGCAGAAACGTCACAGTTTCCCGATCCATGCTGTTTCCGGTAGGATTGTTGGGAGAACAAACAATGATCAGCTTTAGATCCGGCCGGTCCAGGTAAGGTTTTGTTTTTTCCGGATCAATCTGAAAATCTTTGTCCAAGGGTATGTCCACCACCCCGGTATTATTGATGTCTGCCGCTACACGGTACATACCGTAGGAAGGAGAAAAGATCATAGCTTTGTCTTTACCCGGATCGCAGAAGACCCTGAAAGTCAGGTCAATAATCTCATCGCTGCCGTTCCCTATGACTATATTACGGCTATGGCATTCTTTTACCCCTGCAATTTTTTCTTTGAGTTCCGTCTGAAAAGGATCGGGATAACGGTTCAGGCTGCCGAACGGGTTTTCATTCGCATCCAGGAATATGCCTTCTTTCCCGCGGAACTCGCTCCGAGCACTGGAATAAGGCTGAAGATTCAAAATGTTCGGGCGTACGAGTTTATTGATGTCAACCATTGTTCTTTTCTTTAATTCTGATAGATACTGCATTGGCATGAGCGGCCAGTTCTTCTGCCCGGGCCATCGTTTGTACAGTCTTCCCAATGATTTCAAGACCTTCACGACTCAATTCCTGGAACGTGATCTTTTTGACAAAACTATCCAGAGAAACCCCGCTGCAGCTCATGGCGTACCCGTTGGTGGGCAACGTGTGATTTGTGCCACTGGCATAATCCCCGGCCGATTCACAACTGTATTTTCCCAGGAAGACAGAACCCGCATTGACAATTTGTGGGATGAGATTACTGGCATTTTCAGAGGCGAGGATCAAGTGCTCCGGGGCATATTCGTTACTAAATTCCAAACATTCATCAAGACTGCCCAGAACTATGGCTTTGCTCAAGGACAAGGCTTTCAGCGCGATCGTCTTTCTCGGCAAATTTTCCAATTGGGTTTCCACTTCCCGCAGGCATCGCTCCACAAGGGGAAGGTTATCGCACAACAGGATGACCTGGCTGTCTGCCCCATGCTCGGCCTGGGAAAGCAGATCGGCCGCAACAAAATCGGGATTGCAGGTTTTATCGGCAATGACCAGCACTTCACTTGGCCCGGCGGGAATGTCTATGGCTACCCCGTCCTGTTGCACCCATTCCTTGGCTTTGGTGACATACTGGTTACCGGGGCCGAATATTTTGTATACTTTCGGGATGGTTTCCGTGCCGTAGGCCATAGCGGCTATGGCTTGTGCTCCACCTGTTTTGAATATTTTGGTAACACCTGTTATCCGGGCCGCATACAAAATGGCCGGATGGATCTTTCCGTTTCTGTCCGGTGGCGTACAAAGCACAATTTCCCTGCACCCGGCTATCTGTGCGGGAATGCCCAACATCAGAACGGTGGAAAATAACGGGGCGCTGCCTCCTGGAATGTACAACCCCACTTTTTCTATGGCCGAACTTTTTCGCCAACACCTGACACCTGGAGCGGTTTCAATGATCTTTTCCGGCTCCCTTTGTGCGTTGTGAAAAGCATAAATATTTGTGTATGCCGAGTTTATGGCATCTTTCAAACCGGGAGAGAGTAGTGCATCAGCTTGCAGCATCTCTCCGTCGGAAACTGCGATGTTTTCAGGGGCCGAGACGTCAAAAAGTATTGCAAATCTCAAGAGTGCTGCATCACCTTCCTGCTGCACCGTTTTGACGATGTTTTCCACTGTTTTCGATAACGATTCCTTGTCTATTACCGGGCGACGTACCAGGTCTGCCCACTGATTTCGTCCGGGATTATTATATACTTTCATACTACCATCTTGTCTATTTGTACTATCAATATCCCTTCCGCCCCTGCAGCTTTCAGCTGATCGATCACTTCCCAGAATTCATCTTCATCAATAACCGAGTGCAAGGAGCTCCAACCTTTGGCAGCCAGCGGCAAAACCGTAGGACTTTTCAAGACCGGCAAAATACTGCTTACTGCCTCAATCTTATCATTAGGGACATTCATAAGGATGTACTTGCTTTTTTTGGCCCTGAGTACGGACTTTATGCGAAACACCAGCTTGTTCAATATATTTTCCTGTTCTTGTGACAGTTGCAATGATTTAACCAGAACGGCCTCCGATTTCAGGATCACGTGCGTTTCTTTCAACCCATTCTTGAAAAGGGTACTTCCCGAACTGACAATATCACAGATCCCGTCTGCAAGTCCAATGTTGGGAGCGATCTCCACGGAACCGGAAATGGTATGGATCTCGGCATGTATGTTGTTCAGATCCAGGAATTTTTGCAGTGTTACGGGATACGACGTAGCGATCTTTTTGCCGTTGAAATAATCCGGGCTCTCATCGTCCACGTCTTTAGGAACGGCAAGGGAAACACGGCATTTGGAAAACCCCAGCTTTTCTACGACCGCCATCCGCCCGGGTTTTTCCACCAGCAGGTTCTCCCCCACTATGGCAATAGCGGCCGTACCATCCTCCAGGTACTGGGGAATGTCGGAATTGCGCAGATAGAGGATTTCCATCGGGAAATTATCCACTGCCACCTTCAGCTGGTCCCTCCCGTTGTTCACATCAATCCCGCAGTCTTTCAGGAGCTTCAAAGAATCTTCGTGCAGTCTCCCGCTTTTTTGAATTGCAATTTTCAGTTTACTCATTCTTGTTTTTTGTTAGACCTGAGCAAACCACCGGGGATAAAGAAAACCGCCTGATCTACTCAGGCGGTTTGGTTATATTGTCTATTTACAGCATACCAAGATCATTTCGCCTGAGGGCAAAGATGATGATGGTGATGATGTAATGTTAAAAATTTCATTGTTTCTCTGATTCCGCTGCAAAGATAAGAAAAAAAATGGTGGAATTGAATATCCTGAAATAGGGGACGGCATCGCAGCCTGTGCGGGCAGCCCACTGCCAGTTGCCGTTGTTGGAGGAGAGTTCGTAATCCGGCAATTTCATGGCAAAGTAAGCTTCTTCCCAGTGCCAGTCAATGAGCAGGTCTTTGCATAAAAAGTCTGCTACGATCATACGTAAGCGGTTGTGCATGTACTCGGCGTTCAGTTCGCGCATGCCGGCATCCACCAGGGGAAAGCCGGTTTTGCCCTGGTGCTATTTTTCAAAATCCTGCGGATTGTTGATCCAGTCCGGGGCATCGAATTTTTTCCTAAAGTTGGAGCCTACCACAACGGGATAATGATACAGGACCTGCATAAAGAATTCGCTCCAGATCAATTCGTTAAAAAAATTTCGTTTCGGGTTATCTGACTGACGATCCGGCGAATGCTCACAGTCCCGAACCTCAGGTGAACGGACAGATGGCTGGTCCCGTCCATGTTGTTAAGATCGTATTCGGGAATTTTGATGGCAT
Organism: Bacteroidales bacterium; assembly: GCA_011620605.1. Lineage (GTDB taxonomy): Bacteria > Bacteroidota > Bacteroidia > Bacteroidales > UBA932 > DMER64. The sequence goes on from WOYW01000017.1 coordinate 30,191, forward strand.
ACCGTTTAAAACCTGGTTGCGCCAGGGAGGGAAACGGGAATGACAGCCCTGCGAAACGGTCCGGCAGCGAATCCGGCTGGATCCTTACTGATTTTTCCTGCAATTTGCCGATCCATTTGTTTTTATAGGGAGTAAATACCGTATAGGGCGTATTGTCGTTTTTCAGAACATCGTCTTTGGCAAAGACCACCTGGTCCTTAAAAAGGTGGAACGGGATCCCGCGGGATGCCAACGGCCTTTTAATTTCCCGGTCACGGGAGATGGAATAGGGTTCCTAGTCTTCGTTGGCGTATACCGCACCGATGCTGAATTTTTCCAAAAGCGTCTTCCAAACTTCCAGCGGAATTCCTTTTTGGCAATACAGGCCGCCTCTCCGTCTTATGGAATTGGAGAGGCTCAGGATCGTTTCATGAATGAAGGTGATCCGGGGATCGTCGGTCTCCAACCCGGCAATGATGTTTTTATCAAAAATGAAGACGGGCAATACGGGGAAAGGTCCGTGCAGGGCTTCCTGCAGCCCGCGGTTGTCTTCCAGGCGCAGGTCCCTTCTGAACCAGAAACCGAGATCGTTTGCATTATTTTAAGTCTTGAAAATTCTTTCAAAGATAAGCATCAATCCCGATAATATCACTTATATCCACGCAATAAAGATCGAATCCGCCTTTGCCCCCGGGCCTGTCGGATGAAAAGATCATTAGCGTATAGTTTAAGAAAGAAAAGACAACCGGTCTGTACTCATCGTTGGCGGAATTGACCTTGCTTCCGAAATTTACGGGATCGGTCCAGGCGTTGTTTTCATATTTTGAATAATACAGGTCGAATCCACCATAACCGCCTTCCCCGTCCGAGGCAAAGACAATGTAATCGCCATAGAGTGAGGGGCATTTATCATTGCCGTCACCGGACAGGATCGTTTCTTTTGTTATCTCATAAGGGATTGTGCCTGTAAGGAATTCCTGGAAGAGCGGTCCCTGAGGCAGGTCAAAGCTGTAAATATCAAAGGAATCGTTCTCCCGGTTGCTGCAAAACAGGAACTTGCCGAGTTCATCGGATATTGCGGGGTACATATCGTCGAACTCCGAATTTGCCGGATCCGCCTTGTACGGACCGTAGAGACGTTGTTGGCCGTTGTAAGTTCCCCAGTCCAGGCGGGGCGTATAAACAAATTTTATGTCAAAATCACTGAATTCGTTCCCCTCAGATCCGTTGTGGGCGTAAAAGAAATAAGTCAGACCGCCCTCTTCAAAATACGTGTAAGGACCCAGTTCGTCAAAGCCGGTAGTGATCAAAGGAATCAATTTTCTGTCCATCATGGATTCACCGGCATTCTGAGGAATGGTGATGTTCAATACATCATCCCTTTCATGATAGGAGATGTCAAAACAACGTGCAATGATATCGAATTCAATGCCGTTACTGTTCCTGTCCGTAGAAAAATAGATATCACTCCGGGCTGCCCGGTAGGGCAAATCGGAATTGTAATCGTTATAGATCGAATTGAGACCCTCAAGATTGGCCGGAGTGTCCGTAATAATGATCTCGTAATCAAATTGGTAATCGGGATCTACCCAGGGGCAGCCCTGTAAACTGAACAGTGCAATAAGAACGACTGTGATCCGGCTTAATTTTTTAATAAAATTGGACTTTGACATGGGTTATGGGAGTTATTTTATAAGTAAATGAATCCTTTGGCAATTTACTGCATCAACATTTTGAATTTATTCTGTTCCTTCCCATTCATCGTAAAAGCGAGCAAGAAACTGCTCCATGAACCTGTGTCTTTCTGCAGCCAGTTTTTTACCGGCCTGCGTATTCATCCTGTCTTGAAGCAACAGAAGCTTTTCGTAAAAATGATTGATGGTGGGGGCGGTGTTCTTTTTATATGCTTCTTTAGTCATTCCCTGAACGGGTTGGATCCCCGGATCGTAAATTGCCCTTCCCTTGTACCCGCCGTAATTGAATGCCCTTGCAACGCCTATGGCTCCCAAAGCATCCAGCCGATCAGCATCCTGAACCACATCCAGTTCTGCAGATCTAAATTCCTGCAGGTGCGCAGCTCCCTTGAACGAAATATGGGCTATGATCTTTTCCACGTGGGAGATAACCCTTTCCTCAACTCCAAGTGATCCCAGGAATTCCCTGGCCTTGCGGGGACCTATTGTCTCATCGCCGTTGTGGAACTTAGGATCTGCAATGTCGTGGAGCAACGCGCCGAGTTCCACCACAAAAATATCCACTTCTTCCGATCGGGCGATCTGCCGGGCCAGCTTCCAGACCCTGAAGACATGCCACCAGTCATGCCCTCCCTCGGCGTGGAACAATTCGTCTTTTACAAAATCAACGGTTTTTTGAATGACAGTATCACGATCCATTACAATGCCCATTTTTCCATGATCCTGATCAACTGCTTTTTGTCTATGGGTTTGGAGATATGGTCCACAAACCCGCTTTCCAGGTATCTTTCCCGGTCACTGGACAAAGCATTGGCTGTCTGAGCCACAATGCGCGCATCCGGTTTAAATTCCAATATTTTTTGTGCCGCCTGCTGACCATCCATCAAAGGCATTTTGATATCCATCAGTACCAGGTTTATATCACCGTGTTCCCGAAAAACTTCAACGGCTTCCAGGTTTTCCCGGCGCAGCAGAGACGCAAAACCCACCATTCCACTTACGGGAGTACGGATCTCATGGCTCACATTGGCCAGGAACTGGTTCTTGTAACGATTGGCTAACTCGGCCTGAAGCTTCGCCTCTCTAAGTTGTGTTTCAATACGTTTCCTTTCTGTGATCTCAGTAACAATTCCGGCAACCAGTTGTCTATCTTCATGAAATCCTGAAAATGGGTAAAATCTTCACCCCGCAGACCCAACATGCTCGTCTTGTTATGATTGAAAGAGATCATTCCCGACGGAAGTTCCATTTCCCACCATGCCATGTTCCCGGCAATCATCGCCCGGGTAAGCCGTTTCTCCGTGGCATAGAGCTCAGACTCGGCTTTTTTCAAAATACTGTTATTCACCAAAATGACTATCACACTCTCGGTCTTATCTCCGGGAGAGATAAGCGGACTGATTCCCAACAGGTACCAGTTCCCGTCGTTGTCCTGGATCTCTTTTTCAAAGGTCGTCCGGGTCTCAAGTGCTTTGTGTGCATCCGTTATTATTGTGTCATAACCACGGAGCGGTTGTCCCAGATCGGAATTCTTAAGCTTGAGTATTCTTTTTGCTTCTTCTGTAAAGAGTATGATTCTCAGATCAGTATCCAGGATCAGCGTTCCAATGTCAGCACCTGAAAATTTAAAAGTTTCCTGCTTAATTTTTTTCATGAATGGTTTTTGTTTTGTCAAAAAATCCGGTATCATCGGATCTGAAATGCAGATCGACCTGCGGGAACGGTATGGCAATGTTGTTTTCAATAAATTTCCTGTTAATGATCCTGCGGACATCCGATTTCACATTCTCAATCCGAAAGACATTATCACTGAAAAACAACAACTCAAAATCCAGCGAAGAATTTCCGAAATCTATAAAACGGGCCAGGATGGATTCTCTGTGGGTAATTTCAGGATGCTCCAGGGCACTTTCTTTTAAAAGTTTTATTACAAGATCTACATCACTGCCATAGGCTACCCCTACCTTGATCCGGAAGCGGGTTTTCTTTTCCTGGTGACTCCAGTTGACCACCTTATTGGAGGTCATCAGTGAATTCGGTAATATGATAATGATATCGTCCCGGTTTATGGCCTTAGAAGTTCGCAACCCGATCTTTAGAATTCTCACTACCTGATCGTCAACTTCCAGGATATCTCCCACTTTTATGGATCCCTCAAAAAGCAAGATGATTCCTGAAATAAAATTGATAAAAGTATTTTGCAGGCCGAGTCCTACACCCACCAAAAGTGCGGCAGATCCTGCCAGCAGGGCATTCAGCTTCAATCCCAGGGTTTCCAGTATCAGTAAAATGGAAATGATCCATATAACGTACTTAACGATCTGGAAAAGAGCATAGATATTCCCCCTGTCAAATTTGTCATATGATCGTTTTCGTATCATCAACAACTTAATCAGCCATACCAATAGAATGGTAACCAGCAAAGTGATGACTACCATAATTACTTTTCCGGCTGTAAAAGCAAATTCCCCTATACGAAATATGACAAATTCCGAAAATTTATTCAGCGATTCCATATACCGTGTTTATTTTTTTCGAAATAAAGTTACGTAAAAATCATAAGCCATAGACGCCAGCTTACCGGATCCCGTTTTTTTACTATCTTTGCAAAATCAAACATATGGTGTCGGTTCTGCTCTACTGTTCCTCCCTCACTTTTTTGTTAACCTGAAAAAATAACGCTAACACTACAGTATTGAGCTGTTGGATACTGGCGATGTAACCGGGGAGAATTTTAAGACTTTAAATAATATAAATGGCAAATTCAGCTTCATACAACAAAAGACAAGTAGAAAAAAACAAAAGAGCTAAGAGAAAAGAAAAACTGAAAAAGAAAGAGGAGCGGAAAAATTCTCCAAAAAGTACATTTGCCGATATGATTGCTTATGTGGATGAAAACGGGGTCATAGTAGATACTCCTCCCGAAAGCGAAACAACAAAAGATGCAGGGGAAGATCAGTCAGGGGAAAAACCTCAACCCGAAAACCAATAATTCAATTTGATCATAAAAACGTTGCCGGGGAAGACATCTCCCATCAGCTTGTACCCTTTGCCAAAAGAGAACGGCCCTCCTGCATCGTAACCGGTCCTGTCCTGGGACCAGACAAAGTATAATGTAGACCCCGGAAGGTACTCCCACCGCAACACCAAATTACTTCGGAATTGGTGGTAATTAAATCCCGGATTATCAATATTCATATCAAAGACCCCGTCCCCGTTGCTGTCCAGCATATAATCCTTTCCGTTACGCTCAAAGGGCACTTTTTTGAACCGGTTCTCATACCGGGCATCCATGGGATGTGTAACCTCCTTGAGGTCCGTATAATCCCCTAAGGAAATAAAAGGACTTCCGTAATACTGAATGGTCAGTTCCGGGGTAATGGCCCAGTCAATACGCAGTGTCATCGACAAGTTCCTGTTATCCACCGTACCCAGAAGCCAGCCCGGAGAATTGGATAATCCCTCAAACTTTCCAATATACTGTAACTCATCCAGACTTCGTTCATATCCAAGGTCCAGTGATAAGCGCAAATTGGAAAAAGGCCGGTAACTCATCTGCGGCGAGATCATAAAAAATCGTGAATTCCCGGTAAACCGATGGTTGTAAGCAGCATAAACGCCAAAGAATAATTTTTTGGAACTATTGGAAAAAATGCCCCCCTGGTATTGCAACATATCCGGCTCTCTCATGGCCGGTCCGCCACGCAACATTTGTTCGTCCACTATCCTGAATCTGTATTCCGCTTCCGTAAAAACAGACCAGTGATTGAGCAATTCTATATCCGCACCCAGCTCAATATCTGAATAGAGACCTGTCCCCTGAACGTTCCACGCATTGTCCTGCGACAGGGTTATGTCGTAATTTTTAAAAATCCATTGGTTGTCTTTTTCCACGTAAGAGATACGAGTACTGTTCTTGATGGTATTGGCCAGCTTCATGAATCCCAGATCGTTAAATTCCAGCCCGGGAGTGCGCAGAACGATTTCCTCATTATAACGCCAATGCCCCTTGCTTCCCTTGCCAATCCTGAAATATAACCCTGCTCCGCTCAGCCTTGTGCTAGTTGTATCGTAAGGTAACCCGCTTCCCGGCCTTTGGAAATACCTTGCCGAGGAGGACTGCAGCTGGCGTATGGCTTCCTTATCACCGCCAATGTGGCTGCCGATGGCTTTGAATTCCATAAAATATTTCCGGTCCACCCAATATTTTGTAAAGTCGAGGCCTACGCTTAAGGCATCACGCCCCAAAAAATTCAGGTGCTCATCCCTGATGGCACGGTGGGTATGCGTAACGATCCCGCCCAGGATGGTATTTCCGCGGTCAAAATCTTTCTGAAAACGGCCTACCAGGTAATTGGCCAGCGGCTCCACCGCTTGTGCCGAGTCCACTCCGTTTTCGTATATGTGGGCATTGGCCTTTAAAGTGACCGCTTCAAGGATTCCCACCGAAAGTCCATTGGCGGTCCTTCCCGAGACTTTCGCTGCTCCGCCGATAGTGGTAAATTTGGGCATTCGCATCATCTCGGCATGCGGATGGTAAGATGGCGCATGCCCTATCCTGCGTGAATAGAACAGATCATCCCCGTCAAAATCGAAAGCAAAAATATTATTTCCCTCAATAAAAAAAGGCCGTTTCTCCTCAAAATATGTTTCAAAGGCAGACAGGTTCATTACCGAAGGATCGGCCTCAACCTGCCCGAAATCGGGGTTTATGGTCGCATTCAGGGTAAAATTGTTTGTTAATCCTATCTTGGCATCCAAACCTCCACGGGCTCCAAAAGCGATCCCCTTGGCATAAGGATTCCCGGGTATCTTTTCGCTGGTTGTTATACTGCCGGAAAGATAGGGAGATAACTCCAGGCGTCGGTTCCTGGGCAATCCCGTAAGGCCGTGCATTTCTCCGAAAGTATACACCACTCCGGTTCCGTCGTTGGCCAGCAGTTTCCAATGACTCTCTTCCTGAAAGCGGTCTATATACCTCCATGAGGCAAAACCCCATACCTGATCATCCTTAAGACTGTAACGCATTTGGCTCAGGGGGATGTCAAATTCAGCCGTCCAGGCATCCTCCTGGTAAGCCACTTTCACATACCAGACAGCATCCCAGTTCAAATCCATGTCATCATTGGATATCCACATATCCATCTTTTGTCCGGCCGCTGTGACTACAAACTCAAAGGCCGTCCGGCGGTCGTGGTAACTGTCCAGCTGGATCCCCACCATATCTCCAAGGTAGTTGTCCCTGCGCCCCAGTCGTTTGGTGATCTTATCCATATCGTCATAGGCTCGAATGGCTACAAACAGACTTTTGTCGTTGTACAGAACTTTGAGCTCGGTTTTGTAGGATGGCTCACTATTGTAGTCCGGAACAAACTGCTTGTAGTCACTTTGCCACTCACCCACTTCCCAGCATGCATCTTCCAGTTTTCCATCAATTACTGGCGGATTTTCTATGCGTTGTGTGATGTAGATCCTGTTGGGTATGGTATCCCCGGTATTTACCGAATTTCCGGCATAAACCCTTTGAAAAAAGAGTACAGCAAACAGCAGAAATAAAAATTTGTTTATAACGAGTTGTTTGCTCATCGCATATTTCTTTTAATCATCTATTTTCGGACATGAATGTTTTCCGGGAACAGGATATATCTCCCTGAAAACGGCATTATTTTGTAGCAAAACGACCCGTTACGTTCCAATTGGAATACATTATTATGTCTGTTTTATTGAAAAGTCAAAAATAAGAAAAAACGGGGAATTCGGTTTTGGGAACCTTTCCCCCGGTCTAAATTTACCCTAGAATATATCTCAATGTTGATCAGACTGCAGTATCTCCTTTGATTTATTCTGACAACATCTTTCAGATCCTGGGTTTTTGGACAATGCGGATGATCAGCGAAGCAACATAGATCAGGCCGCCGTAAATGACCGTGATCAGGGCTACTTTCATTCCGCCGGCCATTATTCCCAACGAGATGTCACCCGCTCTTTCAATGGCATCGCATGCCTGTTGCAGGCCGATCAGTGTGCCCAGGATCCCGGTGATCAGGGCCATCAGCCCAATTTCCTTTACCCATGCCGGGGCTTTCCAGGCAGCAATTAACAAAAAGACCAGTTCAATGGTCAACAGTCCCATAAAAAGAGGACCTCCTTCAATGAATAAATGTAACATAATGATTTGTTTTATTTGTTGATGTAAAATTACTTCCAAACGACGGAAACACCATGGTAGAAACCATTCCTGAAGGTGTCAAATCCGCCTGTTTAGATGCAAGACAGGTGATCATCACAAAAATATAGACCGAATTAACTACTTTTGGGTATGAAAAGGTATTTCAGTATAGTGTACTGGTTGGGGGTTGTGTTGTTGATGAGCCTGGTCTTTGCCAGTGTGGTGGACGGGTATTCTCAAGCCCTCTTGCTGGCCATAATGTTCCTGCCAGGAGCTTTGCTGGCCAAATTCTTTATGAAAGATCTATCCTTTGAGAACAAGCTTAAGGGCATACTGCACAGCTGCTGTCTGGCCCTGGCCACCCTGCTTACAGAGTATCTGGGCATCATTTTTACCAGCTGGTACCTTTTCAGACTCACCCCTGGCACCCTTCCCGACCTGATCTTCAATCCGGTACTTATATGGCTTCTGCTGGCCGCATTTATAGCTATGGAGCGCATCCTGGAGCATTACATAGTAAAAACCATCCCTCCCGACGAATTCATCACATTCACCTCGGACCGGAAAAAAGTCTCAATTAGGCTAGATTCAATATTGTTTGTAGAATCAAGGGATTCGGAAGTCCTGATCAGTACGTCCGACAATACAACGTTCCGCACCAAAATGAAGATCTCGCAATGGGAATCTGTCCTTGATGACCGATTTTTAAGGGTACACCGTTCCTACCTGGTAAACATGGATCACATCAGCCACTCAACGGCCAACGAAGTGACCGTCGGGGACCACACCATAGAAGTATCCCGCAAATACAGGGATGCTTTCCGAAGGTCTGTCCGGAAAATTTCCTCATAATCATGAATCCGGCTGTTTACCACACAAAGGGGATCAGCCGGTACTCAAAAGAGATCAACCTGTACCTCACCCACTCAGCATATTCGCTGTACCCTTCAAGTGAAGACTTCAAATTAGCCCTGTTGCGGCTTACCACCTCCGGCCATTTTCGCGGGTTTCCGGCCATTTCCCGGGGAGGTGGTAAGTAACAAATATGTCGCAAAAACACATAATATGCTGTTATTAAAGGCGTTATAGATACAGTTTCGGTTGTCGCTACTTACCACCTCCCCCCGGCAGACACCCACGGCAATCACCCCAGGCTGACACTCGGCAAGAACCTCTGCTGGCACCTCTGCTGGCACCTCGGGCAAGCACCTTGTTCGTAGCAATTATTCCCTTGTAACCAGTTTGATGTGCAGGAGTGTGGGTTTTTCGCCAAAATAGGGTCCGCCCCAGTCGGTCTCATCTCCGTTCAGAATGCGCATCATTTGAAATGCTCCGTTTTCGTAATAGCCTTCGGTAACTTTGAGATATTGCCATGCTTTACCTGCATTTTCCCGGATGGGATTGAAAGTCAAGCGGCAACCGGTCGCTACGGCCATGAACTCGTTCTCAGCCAATTTGATGAACATGGCTTTTCCTGTACGGTTTTGAGGGTCCGGATCCTGATGCAGGTCCAGCCGGTGTCCCTGACCAAACCTGATTACGGCTTCCCAGTTTCCAAGGTCAACTCGTTTTACGGGATCTCCTTCCTCAGGTTCAACTACGGATCTTATCTTGCCTTCGAAACCCCATTTAGCCAATTGCCGGGACATGGGAACGAGCAATTTATATTCCTCTGCGAAGGGATTCGCCCTGTTCTCCGTTTTTCCGAACCACCGGCTGTCCACACCAAAAGGAGCGTACCCGATACCATTTTCAATTACTTTGTAAAGGTATTTCACATCACCTCCCGTTTCCGGAACCATAAGGGCGTTGTCCGGACGGCTATACATATCTATCACTTTGAGAACCGTTTCATCCCCGCGCAAATAAATGTCCGGTGCTACAAAATCTATGGAAGGTGCAGCCGCTTTCCATATAGGTATTACGTTCTCTGTCGCACCGCCGCTCTCGTAATGAGTAGCCGGTGGATTGGACAACGGGTCACGCAAAGCCACATTAACATACATGGGCAACGGATAAACGGCTTTTCCGGCCGTGGCCACATATTCTATGTAACGGGCGACCGACCAGGCATGGAAATACTCATCGGCATCGGTTCCAAACACATCTTCCCAGTTTCCTTTGGCACCGGCGGAGACGTTCAACTGCTCCAACACCTCGGCTTTAAGTAATGCATCAGGCACCGGTTGTTCAAACAACTGTTGAGCGGCAGGAGAAAAATCACGCACGCTACCCCAGGTGCCGGGCTCGTTCTGCACCTGCACCAAAATGACGGTATGCTGCGGATCGGCTTCTTTCAGATATGCCATAAACTCGGCAAAAGCCTTTGCATCGGCCTCCATGGCGGCTATGGCGTGCGGGGAGGGAGAATCCACCGACTGCCCGTCTTTCCCAATAATATTGGGATACTTCCGGGAATCCCTTTTCATCCATTCGGGCATGTAATGGTTGCTCCCGTTTTTCCAGGTAGCAAACCACAGCAAAACCAGTCGAACATCTCTTTCCCTGGCTTGGTCTAGCACCATTTGTATTATGGAATAATCGTACTTACCGGGTTCGGGTTCAAATTGTTCCCAGTAAATGGGAATCTCCAGGGTATTGGCATGCATGCCTTCAATCGTGTTCCATACGCCTGGCAGCATTTTGGGCCAGGTGGATGAATTGGCAGATTGACCGCCAAACATAAAGAAGGGTTCGCCATCTACCAACAGGGCAAAACGGCCCTCATTTTCAATCATTCTGGGCATTTCTGCCTGATTTGAAGGTGAACAGGCAACGATGATGCTTATAAAAGCCAGGACGAATAGTGCGTTGCACACTTTGTTCTTTTTACTCATTATCAATAACTTATTAATTTCTACCCCCCGGGGGTTGAAGTTTATAATACTCTGTATATCAGTCTAATGAACAATGTGTGCGTTGCACACATCTTTTCGCCGGTCCCTGAGGTTCCGTACACTGCCAAATTGATTCAATTCCCGAAGCAGATCTATGTCCACATCGGCTATCAGTATCATTTCCGTGTTGGGGGTTGCCTCGGCTTTGATCCCGTTGGTGGGAAAGGCAAAATCGCACGGAGTGAAGACCACGGATTGTGCGTATTGAATGTCCATATTGTGAACTTTGGGCAGGTTGCCTACACAGCCTGCAATGGCCACGTAACATTCATTTTCTATGGCGCGGGCATGGGCACAGTTCCGTACCCTGGCGTACCCGTTTTGTGTGTCTGTCAGGAAAGGAACAAATAGCATATCAATCCCTTCGTCTGCTAATATCCGGCTTAATTCTGGAAATTCCACGTCATAGCACATGAGGATCCCGACCTTGCCGCAATCCGTCTTGAAGGACTTAATTTTACTACCTCCCTGCATTCCCCAGACTTTCGCTTCGTCCGGTGTTATATGAAGTTTTTCGTACCTTTCTATCCCGCCGTCTCTTTTACACAGGTATCCCACGTTGTATAAATTGTTATTGACTATCTCGGGCATACTTCCCGTTATAATGTTGATGTTGTACGAGATCGCCAGTTGGGCAAAACGCTGGACAAAGGCTTCGGTATATCCTGCCAGTTTCCGGATGGCCTCGGCTTCCGAAAGATTATTGTATTCAGACATCAACGGTGCATTGAAAAACTCGGCTTGTTGCATTACTTCTTCCAGGTTTTTGTATAGTCTCATTTGCCACTGGATAAGACCCAGACGCACAACGGATTTCTTGATGGAAGCCTTATTTCTCTTTTTTTCATAATAGACCTTATCCCACTCCAACAGTACGGCATATTCCTGGGATTCCTTGTCTCCACGCAGGTATCCTTTAAGGATCCTTACCGGGTGAAAATCGTTGGACATCTGAAAATCCAGTACAGGATCGTGGATCTCTTTCTTTTTCACCTTATCTATATATTGGCGTGGAGTCATCTGAGATGCGTACTGATGGTAATTTGGGATCCTGCCTCCAAAAACGATCCCTTTGAGGTTCAGTTTTTCACACAGTTCTTTTCTGTAGTCGTAAAGCCTTCTGCCCAGACGTAATCCCCTGAATTTTGGCCTTATGAAGATGTCAATCCCATACAGTTTATTTCCTGCGGCAGTATGTGTGTTAAAAGTGTATCCGCCGGTAATTTCCTGGTAGGTATGCTTTTCATCAAACCGGGTATCATCTATGATTATGGACAAGGCACACCCGGCCAGTTCGTTATTTACCTTTATACCCACTTGCCCTTCAGGAAACAGATTGATAAGTGTCTTTATGTGATGCTCTTTCCAATACGTTTCCGGCATATTTGAATACGCCTCTATTATCGCATTCCGGATATCGTTGTAATCTTCTTTTTTGAGGAAGACTAACTCAATATTATCGATTGTTGTCATGTCTTTCATGTCTGTTTCCATCTATTAGTATTTACTATTCTCCGTTTTGTAATAATCCACTCTTTCCAATCTGTCCCAGCCCCCCCTGGTAAAGTCGGGTACGCGTACCGGCCGACCATTATTGGCGACAGACGTTCTGGAAAGTTCAATAATGGCACTCCATTCGGCGGCATCATAAACATCCATATCCAGCGGGAGGCCGTTTCTCAGGCAATAGATCAGGCGGTAATCCATAATAAAATCCATGCCTCCGTGCCCGCCAACCTCTTTGGCCTTCTGCCCCACTTCTTTGACAATGGGATGTTCATAAAGCGTAAGGACCGAGTCTAACGCTTTGTCCTGTAGAAAGCGGTGTGCGTCGGGCTCCAGCGCGATCCCCGGACTTGGGTATTTTTGGGCAAACCCTTTGGTACCGCTGATCGTATGGAGGCGGCTGTAAGGCCGGGGACTTGTCACATCGTGCTGCAGCATAATGGTCTTTCCCTTAACGGTTCTGATGACCGAGGTGTTCATGTCTCCGTTCAGGATGGAAAAAAAGCATTTCATAACTATATAATTTATCTTCAAATATCGCGAAAAATTGGGTGCGTAGTAAGTTGTCGCTAACCGGGCACCTGTCTTCAATGGCTTTGGCCCATTTTTCCAGGGTTGCATCGTCGGCATCGGTATCGGGTTTTAGAACTACGGATATTTCTTTGAACCCTGCGCGCTCTTCAAAACTTTGTCCTAACAAACGGGCCGGGTTAAGGGGACCACTTAAGTCTATCTTGTCTGAAATGGTCAACGACACAGTACACAAACTTATAACCTTAAAGCACAGGAATGCCGGCGGTTAACTGGCTACATTATTACTGAACCTTGTACGGTTATTTGGAGAACACCGTATCAACAGTTCGTTTAACCGGGAAGAGATGGCTCATACCCCGGGTTATTCCAAATAAAGCATCATCAATACCCTGTCAGACTTTCAGAAAGGCAGCATTATATCTATTTCCGGCAAAAATCTTGAGATTCTGGACAACAAAACCCTGAAGACCATTCCCGAAAAAGGCTAATATTGCATAACATACATTGTACGATGCACTCCTATTTGATTGACCACAATAGCCCCTTCCGGTATAACGTCAAAGATAAAACTGAGTCCGGCAATGTGCTCAAAATCAAAATCGGGATGATCCCCGGCATACCGTTGCAAAGGAAAGCTGTATGTCTGGAGGATGGTTTCCGATTCGGCCTGCGGTTGCATGAAACCGAGTTTGGTCATTTTTCGATTGAGCGGATGTTGCAGCGGGGCAAAATCACTGAGCGGGAATTCCAAAACAGAGCCGTTATGGTCCGTCAGGCGGATGGTGAAGTCAATAAAGGGTTTTTCAGTCTTGGCATCTTCGGTATCTTCGGTATCTTCGGCATCCTCGTCATCCTCGGCTCCCGGCGGTTCGGGTTTTTCGTCCAACTCGGCAAGGGAGAATGTGAGGACGGATTGCACGTCGGCTCTCAGGGCTCCATCGGGCCAGGTTATGTGATATGCGGGGACCAGGGTGTCGCTTTGGGTGGTATTCCAGCCCAGGAAGAGGGCACGGGTGTCGCTGTCCCCCCAGCTTAATTGAAGGGCCTGCTCACGCCAAATGCTCAGATCCTCGGCGCAGGCGCTGCTTTCGGGTAGGGAAGCCGTGGTCAGATCCAGATCCTCGGAGAATGTACATAAAGAAAGTGTGCTGGACTGACGGTATTGACTCAGGTATACGGTTTCAGGAAGCCAGTTCCTGGCATAGCGGTAATCCGTGAACATAGGCCTAAGTTTCTGTTTATCAAGTAAAGTGGCATCCAGAAAGGCCCCAATATAAGTTTTGGAGATAATTTGCTGGTCTTCCTGTGAAATGAGTTGTCCCAGGTTGTAGAAGTTTATGCGGGGCGAAGGAAAGTCTGTGCGGCCCCAGCTGCTGTTGAACTGGCCGTGGTTGGCCCCCCAAATGTACAATCCGGCTGCAAACCCGTCAAATCCTTCAGAAAAAACCAGGCGGTTAAACTGGCTCATCCCCTGGTAAGAGGAAACATCGGCATCGTGCGAGCCCTGCAGCACCAGGTAATTGATATCGGTAAGAGGAGTACGCATGCGGCCCGGCTGATATTGCCCGTCACACGGAGCAATGGCGATCACGGAGCGTATGTTGAAGTTGAAATCAAACACTTCATTGGCATTGTCGGGATAATACGGCAACCGGTTAAACAAAGCGGCATGTGCAACCGCTTCCCCACCCCTTGAATGTCCTATCAAAGCTATGCGGTCCATATCCACTTTCCCGAAAAACGGACTATCTTCCATGCAGTTCCAGTCCCTCCACATTTCCAGGTGCTTGAGCAGCAGCCATCCGCGGACGTTGTTTTCGTTACGCAAACCTTTGGGAATGTTTCCATAGGAACCGTTTAGAAAATTTTCATCCACCGAGGCCAAAATATACCCTTTGGAGGCCAGTAACCTGCCGAGATATTCATACCCCGGATCCGAATAATCCTGTGCCGAGTGATTTCCGTGCACGATCAGCACCAGTGGACAAGGGCCTTCGCCCCGGGGATACCATACCTGCGCATTGAGCGGCAATGCTTTTTGGTCAAACCCGAAGTAACAGGTACGCATTTTTCCGCTAAATCCCTTCCAGGAATCCAGAAAAGTGGATCCGTCCACGGTTTTTGTGATCAGGTCCGCCTCCTCTCCGAAGATCTCCCGGTGCTTGTCCTCTCCGCTCCCGTAAGTCAGGTATTCCACCTGAAACGCTCCCGGTTCGCCCGGGTGCCCCAGGTCCAGTACAAGAGGCATGTTTTGGGCCGAGTTGGCGGCAGAAAGCGGTATGTCTACGGTTTTTCCGGGGTACAGCATCCAGGTCAGACCGCCTGCAATTCCTGTCACTCCGATGCCCAGGCATACGATGGTAAGTGCTTTATGGAATTTTTTATGCCCGGACCACCGTTTTCCGAATTGCACCAAAGCCCCTCCCACCAGAGTACAACTCAGCACAATTGTGAAATAGACCAGCAAGGTTCCAAGCAATTTCGTATTATAAAACATCATAACGGCAGGGACACCGCTTACAAACGCCGCAAAAAGCCAGAAATTCAATTTGGCCAGTCCTTTGATCAAAGCAACGGCCAAAAAAGCTCCCGCAACGGATATTATCAGGAGCGATAAAATCAGAATAAGGGTTGTAAGCCAGCCAATCGTTTTAATATCTGTAAGACCCGGAATGGCCACTGCCAGGACAAAACCTATAAAAACGGCAACAGCTGCTGCCTTAAGTGTTTTAGACTTGATCATCATCTGTTAGTAGGTTATTTATGAATGAAATGTTACCCAGCATACATATAAAACGGATAACCCCTCTATTTTGTTGCATGCTTACCGGTATTTTTCCAGTGCCCGTTCCAGGATCTGCTGAATTTTGTCAGCCAGCCATGCGGGTTCCAGAACCCGTACCGTATCTCCGTGCATCAGGATATCCTGAGTCAGCTCGTAATTGGGTATGACACGAAGTGCTATGCGGCATTCTTTTTCGTTGTCAACCAGCACTTTCTGCGACTTGTGCAACGGGAGTGTTTTGATGTACTTTCCCTGTGTATGGGTAAAAGACAACAACACATCCTGTACCGTATTTTGAGAAAACATCAGGCCAATCGTATGGTCAAAAAGACAAGAGGGATCCAGATATGGATCGGGTGTGAAGGTTTCCGTTTTTATATCCAGGTCCCGGACACGATCTATTCCGAATATCCTGAGCGTTTTTGTCCCGTCCACTATACCTATTACATACCAACGGTTCAGGTATTCCCTTAAGAGGTAGGGTTTTAATGTATAAGCAGTCACCTTTTCCGTTTGGAAATTGTAATGATTAAAGGCAATTTTCCTGTTTTCAATAATGGCTTTTAAAAGCGGTTTCAGGTTTTCAATGCCTTTAAGACCGCCTCCCGTATCGAATGATATATGTTTTAAGGCATCCCTGCTTTCCATCAGGCTTTCGGTCAGCAGTTCCGCCGTATTGACTATCTCCAGAAAATGGAAAAAAGATTCCATGTTCAGACTGTTTTCATAGTCAATGCAATACCCCCTCCGGATCCTGTCGTATTTGATCTCAATACCGAACTCAAGCCGGATCTGCTCAATATCGCGCTGGATGGTACGGTCACCTACCTGGAATCCCTGTGAAAATAGAAAATCTTTGATCTCCCGGAAGGTGGGGTAATGCCCGCATCTGATCTTTTCAATAATTAGGCTATAACGCCTGACTTCTCCGTGTTTTGACATTATTGGACGATTTTATGCTAATATAATCAAGATTTCCCAAAAGTTTAGTATAGCAGGTTCATCAGGG
Organism: Bacteroidales bacterium; assembly: GCA_011620605.1. GTDB lineage: Bacteria > Bacteroidota > Bacteroidia > Bacteroidales > UBA932 > DMER64. The sequence goes on from WOYW01000017.1 coordinate 46,764, forward strand.
TACTTAACTTACTGCTTATTACACGGTCCGGTGAATAAGATTTCGTGTCTGCTCTCATTGTCTTAGAACCGGGCAAATACATCACGCTCCAGAATTTTGATTTGCTCAGAGTAACCGCCACGACCATTGTGGGTTCTTGCTCTGAAGGGGTGTTTATAAAGTAATAATATTCACCTTCCGTGGAAACAGGCAGGTACCTCTCCACCAGGTATGTTGCCAAAGGCTTAGTACAGGATGATCGGACCAAAACCCCGGCTCCTGACAATTGTTCATTTTCAAATACGTACATCACATAAGGGGCCTCTGTGGAATAGTTGGCATAAACGATACCGTCCTTCGTGGATTTATCCGGTGTTCCCAGGCGATGCACAAGATCGGTTTTTGATATCCCGAATTCCAGTACAGGCGTAGGATAAAGATCAGATAAAGGTTCGGGAGGCAAGGTATCTGCCAGGATTAGGGTTATTTGAACATCAGGCTGTTGTTTAGCCCCGTTCTCAGTATGATCCGATGCCTCTCTGGGTGTGCAGGAGACAAGAAAGAATAATGCAACAAAAAATAAGACAGTTTTTTTCATGGCTCAAAAATGGAGAGCCATTACGTCAAAATGTGTCGTATTAAGATTTTTTTTGCTCAGCCAGCTGTATCTTTAGTCCGTTCGGATCTGTAATAAAAATAAAACTAATAGAAGGGTTGGGAGATATGGGTCCGGTGATTCGGGTTATACCTTTCTCTTTCAGACCGGAAATTGTATCCTCCAGCGATTCCACTATAAATCCCACAGATATATCCTGACCGTAAGCAACAGTTTTGTGCTCCGGATCGTAGATTAACTCCAGGTCTGTCCCATTCCCTTCCAGGAAACAAATTTCCATGTCAGGGCCTGCACTGAAAGTTCTTTTTACCTCTAATCCCAGAATTTGGGTGTAAAATTGCAGAGACTCTTTCATGTCCCTGACATACATTGTGATCCAGCAAATTTTCATGTTTATCTGTTTAAAAATTTTACGATAATTTTTTGATCATGGTCACGGACTCTCCCGATGTTCCTATGGTAATGAATGGAATTGCAAACTTTTAGACACTAATATAAATCAATCACTTTTTTTAGCATACCTTGTTAGGTGGAAAGCATCCCGGTATTTTATCATTTTCCCGAATTTTTCTTGTGGAATATTAATAAATAACCCCTCGGATTCAGTAAATAAAGCACCCGTTTCATTATAGATTGTTCCTTTTGTTGTTACTTTTTTCCCGCTAACCGATGTAACTTTTGCTTCAACAGTAATTACTGATCCAAGAGGAAGCATTTTCCGGTATTGCACCGTTATTTTTGCCGCAACAACAGTATATCCACGAATCCAGGCGGCTATTCCCATAACCTCGTCAAGCACGGCTGCCATACTGCCGCCATGTACAAATCCGGTCGGCCCCTCAGTAGAAGGCCCAAACCAAACACGTGCAATAAATGAATTATCTCTGTCTTTAATGAAATACCTTACTCTTAAGCGGTCACTATTTCTGTCTCCTGTAATAAATGACCGCCCTTTTCCATAAGAGTCAGGAATCTCAAGTTCTGTCCATCCTTTTTCAGCAGACAATTCAGGATGGCTTATGGCATTTTTGTTATAATCGCACATAATATAATTGTCTAAGTAAATAATCTTAAGGGCATAATTAAAAACTATATTTCAATTTAAACATAAACATATTGTAGTCCTTCAGATTCGAAAACAAATTATCTCCTTTGCCATCAAAAATGGTGGTTGATACAATGATTTCTGAATTAATAGTGGCTTTGTAAGCAATCTCAGGCATATACACAAGGGCATAATTATCTTTTATATTCTTCCAGTCGGTAACTATAAAACCACCACCAATAGGCGCTACTTTTAACTTTTCATTGAAAAATTTCTTTTCGTACCGTACAAAGAAATAGTCATTTAGCTTATCACTACCTCTTTCATGAATAAACCCGTGCAAATACTGAAGATTAAGATACGAACCATCTGAAAAATTGTAATCGCCACCAACAACAAATTTTATGTAAGGCTTTGTTTTGTCTAAAATTAATGAATCCCGCGTTACGGGAACAGGTGAAAGCGGATAAAAAGCAGACAAGTCATTGGTCATGATTATGTTTTCATCGGGAATAAATGCTGCTGCCTCGGCCCAAAAACCAATACCTGCAATACTTGTTGCCAAATCAGCACCAATAATATGCGTTCTTACAAACGATAGTTGAGAATTGATATTAATTCCGCCAAACGCATCAACAGGAATAAAAGAATTTCTTGTTGTGAAAGGTAATCCATCCAGTCCCCAAACATAACTCAGAGAAAAGTCAACACCCTTTGCAAAACCTTTAAATTTTAAACCCGCAGTTGAACTTTCTCCCAAATTATATCTAGGCATCATTAAAGTATCAGAGAAACCTTTTAAAACCATTCCTTGAGGTAATGCCATAGACGGATTTAAAGCATTTGCAAAAATACCAACCGGCATATTCGCCGGTTGGAAAAAAGGAATAAAAACCCCTTGAAGCGAGAAGTCATTGTTTAAGTAGTAATTTAGGCTAATGGCATCAGAACCACGACGGCGACCAAAATCTAAAATGTCTTCCAAATCCAACGGATTAAGATTGTCGGTTGGATTTAATTTATCTGCAGTTCCCCAAACAATGAGTTGACGACCAATGGTTACATCTAAATTTTTAGTAAGAAAACCATACAACTGAACATACGCTTCCCTGACTTCAAGATTATAAGGGTCAATAATCCCTTTATTATAAAGGTCAGATGATGAATTAATACTGGGCAGGCCAATATTACGCAACCAGACTTCGCTGTAAAATTTTGAATTATCGGTAATTTTTTTTTCAAGTCTTAAAGTCAGACGGTTTTCGTTCCAAGCCCAATCGTTGGGTGATTTAAGTAAAAAACGTTGGTCGGTTAAAAGTTCACCTGACAGTTTGAGGTTGTTTTCTTCTTGTGCATTAGTTACGCCTGAAACGGTAACGAGCAGCAGCATTAAAAATATATTCTTTTTATTCATAGTTTAAAATTTACCGAAGTATTAATTAATTGTTTTTTAAGCACATGACAAAATTTTAAAGATATCGAATGGCTGAGGCCTAAGAAGATTCAGAAGCACTCTGGCTATGTGCTCAAGCCCGTACTTCATGATGCTGATGGCACGATTCCCAGTCTTTAGTATACGGATAGCCTTGACCTCTATGTCTCTCTTGATGCCAACGAGATAGGCCCATGTAAAGGCAATAATCATAACCCCGAAGAGTTGTTCAATACGTTCAAGATGTATCAGATGAGTATTCTCAATGTTGAAGCTACTGAACTTCATCCCGCGAAAGCAGTTTTCTATCTGCCATCTGTCCTTTCTTCTGAATAAGGAAACCACCATAGTCCATTTCTTGATGATACAAAAAAGGGCAAAAGTGATCTCCTCTTCCCGTTTTATGATCCAATGACGCAGGTTGTAGCCTGCTGCTGCCATCATCGTATTGATGGCATCCCCACGGGTCCCTTTCAAATAGTTCCGTAACATTCGGTGATCTTTTTTAAGATGTCCTATGACCGGCTCTATCCCGGCACGTTGTCGGAACTTCCTGCGTGCCTTCTGTTTCAGCTGATCCCTTAGCGTATGCCCGTCACAAGGATTCCCCTCAAAGGCCATGGCTCCTACTACCAATCCATCGGCTGTTTTAGCTATCGATGATTTATTCCCATATTCATAAGGTTTTCCTTCTTTGCCCTTGGAGATACATGCTACATCCGGTTCATGCAAACTGTAGATCT
>WOYW01000003.1 GCA_011620605.1 Bacteroidales bacterium
GGTCTTGATTTTTATTGGAACGGACGTAAAATCAACGAATTTTATGTAAGTTTGAAATTATGAAAAAATATGCATTATTCGCCATTATAGCCTGTATAATGCCTCTGTCGCCGGTCGGGGCACAGGACAATAACATACAGCAGGATACGCTTCGCAATTTCAGCGTTAAGATCGTAGACAGAAAAGACAAGCCCCTGACGAATCTGGTAGTGTCAACCGTTCAAAGGGATCAATCTTTTCTTACGGACAAGAACGGATCCGTAGTGCTGGAAGGCATCTGTGACAAGGATTCCCTGGTGGTATTCCTGCCCAATATTGGAGAAACCCACATACCCTGCCAGGGACTGGATTCCCTATTGATCACAGTTAGATCAAAAAAACGTTACCGGGTTGAAAATCTTAAAGAACTAACCAACAGGAAAACCACTCCGACCAGTTCTATCGAGAACGTACCGGAGTTGCTGAAGACAAGACCTGCCAGGGATCTTGCCGAACTTTTGATGGGACAAATACCGGGTCTGCGCATTACCAGCGGTCCCAACGGCATAACAGCCAATATTAGGGGAATAAATACCATTACAGGCAACACGGAACCTCTTATTGTTGTGGATGGTATGACATATGACTCATTTTCTGTGGTAAACAGCTTTTTGGACGTACACAGCATCCAGTCCATCCAGGTTCAGAAAGACGGAGGTATGTACGGTATGCGGGGTGCTAACGGAGTGATCCTGATCACAACAAAAGGATCTTCTGCCAATCCCCTGTCTTACTGACAGACAAGGCTTCTGTGACCTTCAGTTCCAACGGCACAGACTCCGAAAAAATAATTATCCTTGCTGTAAGGGATCCTGGCACGGTTTTCCGTAACAAATATCTCTTTTTCCCAGGCAGGCTGATCTGTCTGACGCAACAGGACATAATAGCCGGCAATGGAAGTACTGTCTTTGGAATGATCCCAGGTCAGCTCCGAAAAATTGCTCAGATCACGGGTATTCATTTTCAAATTTTCAGGAGCCCCCGGTGCTTTGGCCAGGTTCATGGCTGCGGCCAGATTCACCGCTGTGTTTTTTCTCACATATTCAACATCAACTCCCGAGGGCATATCTCCGTATGCAATTCCGTTCTCCGATCTTACCAGCTGGTGGGTTCTGTCATAATTCTCATAATATTCAGAGATCCTGACAGCCGGATAACCTGCCATCAGGAAAGGGGTATGATCCCCTCCCCTGCCAAACCGGTCGTTCCTGAAGATCATCCTGACGGTCAGATTGTCTACATACATCGCAGCCGTTTCCATAATATACCTTGCCAGGTGGCGTGAAGGTCCTTCTTCCGAAAAAACCCTGGTAAGGGTGTTGTCCTTTTGCCCGGTATCACTGGCCTGGGTATTCCCAATCATGTCGTAATTAATGACCCCCCGGATGTTCCACCCTTCCGACCGGGCCTTTTTTGCCATGGCAGCTGCTCCCAGCAGACCGTGCTCTTCTCCGGAAAGAAATAAAAACCGGACGGTTGCAGGCAACGGTTTCCCGGACAATATCCGTAAACTTTCAAGCAGGCAGGCAACTCCGCTTCCGTTATCGTTTGCACCGGGAGCAAAAGAAACGGAATCATTATTATCATTAACCCGGCTGTCATAGTGTGCCAACAAAACGATCTCGTGTGATCCTGTTCCATGCAATACTGCCATCACATTGGTCAACTGAACCTCTCTTTCCAGCCTTGTCCCGGGGCCTCCCACCGTATAAGGGATCTTTTCCACCGTAAGCCTTCCCTCAGAAGCCGGTATATAGGAAGAAGCTTTTGTGTAGAGCCATTCACAGGCTGCTCCTATACCTTTGTCGGGATTCTGTTGTGTGCTCAGGTTGTGACGGGTTTCAAAACCCACCAGATTCAGAATATAAGACTCTATGCTGTCAGCAGAGATCATGGAAATACTTTCCGTTATATCCGGGTCCGGTTGTGCCGCTGCGGGAAGGAAGAAACCGGTTAAAAGCAAAATAATTACAAATCTTTTCATGATTTCAAATATAAAAAATAAATCTTTGTATTTTTGGGACCATGAAAAAAACAAGATCCCGTTCATTTCTGATTATATTGCTGACATACGTACTGGCTACGATCACAGGTATTTTCGTTTATAAACTTACAGGGTCACTCTGGGACATCAAAGGGATCCTCCCTAAAGTTTTTATAGCAGACACGGCAGCCACGGTTCTTGTGTGGTTGGTGGGCGTTTATTATAAAAATTCTTCCGTTTACGATCCGTACTGGAGTGTTGCCCCTCCGGTCATTATGATCCTGCTTGCCTTCCATTTGAATCTCTTATCTCCGGGAAGTATGCCTGTATCTCTTGTGTTGCTTATGGCTTCGGTCTGGTTCTGGGGCATACGGCTTACGGCAAACTGGGCTTATACATTCAGGGATCTGGGTGTCCAGGACTGGCGGTACACCAAATTCAGGAATGATTTTCCCGGGATCTGGCAATTGATCAATTTCTTTGGCATACATTACATGCCTACCCTCATTGTGTTCTTTGCCATGTTACCTGCTCTGATCGTCATGGAGACTTTGCATACTTCCCCTGACAATATTGGTCCCGTGAATCTTTTGACCGTAGCGGGATTTGCCGTCAGTACGGGAGCCGCTTTGCTTCAGTTTTTCGCCGACAGGCAATTGCACCGCTTCCGCCGGATCAAATCAGGAAGGGTGTGTGAAACGGGATTGTGGAAATATGCACGGCATCCCAATTATTCCGGAGAGATACTTATGTGGTGGGGTGTTTACGTAATGAGTATATCCGTACTTCCTGCCCATTATTGGTGGATAGTTTGCGGTGCAATACTCAATACGCTCATGTTCCTGTTTATAAGCATTCCGCTCATGGAACACCGTCAATTGTCTAACAAACCGGAATACGCTTCCTACAGGGATCGGGTAAGTGCCCTGACATTTATCAGAAAAAATACGAGAACGTAACGGCTTGCATACTGTTACGCACGTTATAGCCTTCAACGACCCCGGGTCTGAACCGGTCGGTAAGTCCCAATCTGAGTTCGTAACCTATCTGAAAGACAGAGGCACGCAATCCTAACCCGATGCCAATTCCCCACTCGTGACGCCTGAAGACATCGGTAAATTCAAAAACGGGATTATTTATCTGCCCGGTTATGTAATACCTGTAATAAGTTGACAGGGAGGCGTAACATCCTATGGGCAAATTATTGAAGTGAGGAAAATACACCCTTACCGACAAAGGAACCCCCAGAGCAAGCATCTGGATCCTGTTCATGTACGAAACTCCCGGTGTCTCTGCATGGCGTGCCCCTATATATTCCAACTGTAAAGCAGGATTAAGTTCCAGGAATCCTTTCCAGAGAAATCTGGCATCTGCTCCCATGGCCGCGTAAAAGCCCGGCCTCCCTTCCAGGACACCCCGTGTATGCATGAACCGGTTGGTCCCAATAGAAACTGAAGGACCCCAGAAAAACGCATATTCCGGCACATGATGGATCACGGCATATTTTCCCGAAGGTGCCAGGTGTGAATAGCCCGCCAACGTTGAAACCAGGCTGCCTACATAGGAAGTGACACCAACCAGCCCTTCGAAATCTATCCCGTCCGTTTGATCTTCCACTTTGTGATAGGGAGATTCTGACCCGGTAGTGATAAACAGTGTTGGGATCCGTGTTTTTGCAAAACATCTGGTATCAGTAGATCCTGTGAGAGAATTTTCAAAAGAAACGAACCGGACTTTTAAAACGTCCGAGGGAGGTAACCATTGCCTGGAATCTTCCAGGGTCCCGGCACCAATAACCTTTAACACGCCGGATGTTCTGTAATACCCTACCATATCCAGGCTGATCATTGTTTTGATCCGGTCGGCCGGATACAAAGAATCTTTCAAAAAATGCTCCGAGCCCAACAGACCCTGTTCTTCACCGTCAAAAGCAATAAAGACCACGGTCCGGGGCAAACCGCCCTTTTCTTTCAGCGCCCGGGCCGTTTCTATCAGAACAGCCGTTCCGGAAGCATTGTCATCTGCCCCGTTATAAACAGTATCCGCAACTCCGGACTGTCCGGACAAGCTACCTAGGTGATCGTAATGCGCTCCTACAATTATATACTCGTTTTTCAGCTTTGGGTGCGTCCCGGGCAAAATCCCTATTACGTTACAACCTTCCAGAACAGTCAGGGGTATATCACGGACAGCCGAAGGTATATGCACATCAAAATAATGAAAGTAACTGGTGCCGTTAAATTCTTCCAGTCCGATATCCGCAAAACGGTCCGCAATGTATTCCCCGGCGATAAGATTTCCTTCTGTACCTAAAAGACGTCCCTGCAGTAAATCCGAAGCCAGAAATGTAACGTGTTCCCTTAGGGCGATCCTTGAAAGTGTGTGTGGATCGTGCAGTTGTCCATGCAAATATCCGGTTCCGGAAAAAACAAACAGAAGCAAAAGCAGGAAAAAAAATCTTTTCATAATACCGTATATATATATTACAAATATAAGCAATTGACAGCACAATGCGGAGACTTAACAAACTATAACCCTGCGCCCCGCTCCAAACAGTATTTGTAATTTTTTTCACCTGAATATGAATAATCAGTAAGCAAAAAAAATTTTTAAGCCGTTTAATCGGGTTTATTTTACTTTTGTCCCGGAATGAATACATCTCTACAGATTCTACGTGTCCGAGTAAGGGCATAGGGTGCAGCGACAGCTCCTGCATCCTGTATGCCCTTCTTCCTGTCTAATTTTTCTCTTAACCCGTATTAATTTTTCAAACAATGAATGTGCGCATTCTTGTTGCCAATACCTCTCATACAGGCTATACAGAACATATTTGTGAACTTATGTATATATCGGCCCTGGAACGCGGGACCGGTATTGCCCGACGTTCTCCAGAGTATATAAAAGAAAAAATGATCAGCCAAAAAGCCGTCATAGCACTTGATGGCAAACACCTGGTGGGCTTTTCTTACATAGAAACATGGAGCCACAGATCTTTTGTAGCCAATTCCGGCCTTATAGTGGATCACGCTTACCGGCACCTTGGTATTGCTTCCAGAATCAAAAGAAAGATCTTCTATTTGTCCAGGGAATTGTACCCAAATGCAAAGATTTTCGGCATTACAACGGGAGCAGCCGTTATGAAGATCAATTCAAAACTCGGATACAGGCCCGTGCCATTTTCTGAACTGACCCAGGACGAAGCTTTCTGGGAAGGTTGCAAAGGATGCCGCAATTACGATATCCTCATGCGTAATGAAAAACGCATGTGTCTCTGCACCGGAATGCTTTACGATCCGGCTGCACACCCGGCCAGAAAACCGGTAAAACAAAAAACTCAAGTAAAAGAAAACAATACCCTATGAAAACAAAAGTCATATTAGCCTACAGCGGAGGACTGGACACCTCTTTCTGCATCCCTTACCTCACAAGGGAAAAGAATATGGAGGTACACACCCTCCTGGTGAACACGGGAGGTTTCTCTCCTGAAGAAGTAACCACCCTGGAAGTAAAAGCTTTAAAACTGGGTGTCGCGACCCATAGAACAATAGATATCAGGGAAATGTACTACTCCAAATGCCTGCGTTACCTGATTTACGGGAATGTTCTGAAGAACAACACCTACCCCCTTTCTGTAAGTTCGGAACGTGCCTTCCAGGCAATGACAGTTGTCAATTATGCCAAAGAAACGGGAGCCGGCGCCATTGCGCACGGGAGTACGGGAGCCGGTAACGACCAGGTACGTTTTGATTATTTCATCCACGTGCTTGCCCCGGAAATGAAATTGCTGGCTCCCGTCAGGGATTTGAAGATCAGCAGAAAGGATGAAATTGCTTATTTGAAGACTGCAGGCTTTGAATTTCCGTGGGAGAAATCCAGGTATTCCATCAACCAGGGCATCTGGGGAACCAGCATAGGAGGTATGGAAACACTCCGGTCACTGGGAGAACTACCGGAAGAGGCTTTCCCTGTTAAACGCACCAAAACAGGCACGGAAACCGTTGTTCTTGATTTTACCCGGGGAGAACCTTCTGCCCTGAACGGGAATTTCATGAAGCCGCTACAGATCATTGAAACGCTTCACAACATGGCCGCACCTTACGGGATCGGCCGGGATATTCATATTGGCGATACTATCGTGGGACTTAAAGGGCGTGTAGGTTTTGAAGCCGCAGCCCCGCTGATACTGATAAAAGCACATCACCTGCTTGAAAAACATGTCCTGGGAAAATGGCAGCTATACTGGAAAGAACAGCTGGCAAACTGGTACGGAATGATGCTTCACGAAGCACAGTACCTGGACCCTGTGATGCGCAACATTGAATCATTCCTGCAAAACTCCCAGGAGCGTGTCACCGGGAAAGTATGGGTCAGGCTTGTTCCTGACACCTTTTTCCTGAAAGGATGTGAAAGTCCCTTTGATCTGATGAACGATAAATTCGGAGACTACGGGGAAGGAACCTCCGCTTTTTCCGGAACGGATGTGGAAGGATTTACCCGTATCATGTCATTACCCGTGAAAATTTACAATTCATTTGGCCATGAACAATAAGATAAGTGCAGCCGTTGCCGGTGGAGCCGGTTATACGGGAGGAGAACTCATCAGGTTGCTTTTGCATCACCCTTACGTCACTATTGCAGGTATTACCAGCCAGTCAAAGGCCGGAGAGGCGGTTGCCTCGGTGCACAGGGACTTGTTGGGGGAAGCAGAAATAATCTTTGATAAAAAAATCCCCCCTACAGATATTGACGTATTGTTCCTCTGCCTGGGACACGGACGGTCACGGCAATTCATTCAGGAAAACGATCTTGATAGAGTACGTCATATCATTGACCTGAGCAGTGATTTCAGGTACAAGAGTACAAATACGGCAGGAGAAAGGCAGTTTGTATACGGATTGCCCGAATCCTACCCCCATCCGGATGAATACGCTGCAGCAGCCACAACCTGCGGAAATATTGCCAATCCCGGGTGCTTTGCCTCGGCCGTAGAATTGGCCCTAATCCCCCTGGCCCGGTCAAAATGGTTGCATGAAGACATCCACGTCCATGCCATTACCGGAGCTACGGGGGCAGGTGCCAGGCTGTCGGAAACGTCCCATTTTCCTTACCGCAACAACAACCTGTCCGTATACAAGGCATTCCGGCACCAACATACCGGGGAGATCCGGGAAACACTCTCGGCGGCCATGGAAACGGAGATCCCCCCGCTGCATTTTGTGCCGTTACGGGGTGATTTTTCCCGTGGGATTTTGGCCAGCATGTATACTTCCTGCCACCGGGACCAGGCAGAGGCCACAGAGTTATACCGTCGTTACTACGCAGAGCATCCGTTCGTATACATATCTGATAATGAGATCAACATGAAAGATGTTGTTAATACGAACAAATGCCTGATACATATAGAGAAACACGGCAATATGCTGCACATAACCTCTGTTCTGGACAACCTGCTGAAAGGAGCCTCGGGAACCGCCCTGCAAAATATGAACGTGATCACCGGCCTGCCGCAGACTACAGGTTTACAGTTAAAATCCATCGTTTATTAAACCAGAATGATATGCCACTTTTTCCTGTCTATAAAACATGGGACATCAACGCCGTAAAAGCACGCGGCTGTGTCATTACCGACGACAAGGGCCGGGAATACCTGGATCTCTACGGGGGACACGCCGTGATCTCCATAGGCCACTCACACCCTGTTTACGTGAAGGCCCTCAGCCAACAATTGCAGCGCATAGGATTTTATTCCAATGCCATTGTCAACCCCCTCCAGGAAAGACTTGCCGAGGCGCTCACGCGCATTTCCGGGTATCCCGGGTACAGTCTTTTTCTTTGTAATTCAGGCGCCGAGGCGAATGAAAACGCCCTGAAGCTGGCTTCCTTCCGCAACGGAAGAGACCGAGTCCTTGCCTTTAAAAGGTCTTTCCACGGGAGGACTTCCGGGGCAGTAGCCCTGACCGACAATCCTTCTATCTGCTCCCCCTTCAATGCCAATCACCGCGTTGATCTTATTGATCTGGACGATTTTGAAGCCCTGGAAAAAACCTTTACCCAACACCGGTATGCCGCCGTCATCGTAGAAGGCATACAGGGAGTGGGCGGTATCAGGGAACCTTCGGCCTCCTTTCTGCAAAAGATCAGGGATCTGTGCACGGCCCGCGATACAGTATTGATCCTGGACGAGGTCCAGTCCGGATACGGGCGGACCGGGAAATTCTTTGCACACCAACATGCCGGGATCCGGGCAGATATCATTACCATGGCCAAAGGCATGGGGAACGGGTTCCCCGTGGGAGGTCTCCTGATAGCTCCCTCTTTTACTCCCGTTCTGGGACAACTGGGCACAACGTTTGGAGGAAATTACCTGGCCTGCACCGCAGCACTTGCCGTTTTGCAGGTCATGGAAGAGGAAGACCTGATGGGCAATTCAGCACGCATCGGGTCCCTGGTCAAAAATGAACTCGGCAATTTTTCGGAAGGGATCCGTGAATTCAGGGGGCGCGGCCTTATGATAGGCCTTGAACTCCGGCAGGATCATCCGGCAAGCAGCACCCTGAGAGACGATATCCTTATGAAAGGACAAATTTTTACCGGAGCTGCCGGTCCCAATATCATCAGACTCCTGCCGCCTCTGTGCCTGAATGAAGAACAGGCAGAAACATTTATTAAATTTTTCAAGCAATGTTACACTTCACATCAGTAAAAGACGCAGGGCCACTGGATCAGGCTATTGCCCGGGCCCTGGAGATAAAAAAAGATCCCTTTGCAGACTGTAACCTGGGAAAACACCGGACCGCGCTGCTGTTGTTTTTTAATTCCAGCCTGAGAACGCGTCTCAGCACCCAAAAAGCGGCCGAAAACCTGGGCATGAAGGTTATTGTACTGGATGTACAGCAGGGTGCCTGGAACCTGGAAACACGCAAAGGAGTGATTATGGATTCGGATAAACCGGAACACCTGCTGGAAGCCATCCCCGTGATGGGATGTTACGCAGATATTATTGGGGTCCGTTCTTTTGCACGTTTTGAATCAAAAGAAGATGATTACAACGAAGAAATACTGGATCAGTTCATCCGGTATTCGGGGAAACCCGTCATCAGCCTGGAGTCAGCTACGCGTCATCCGTTGCAAAGCTTTGCCGACCAATTAACCATAGAAGAATACAAAAAAAAGGCAAAACCGAAAGTCGTCCTTACCTGGGCACCGCATCCACGGACACTTCCGCAGGCAGTTGCCAATTCCTTTGCCGAATGGATGGTGGCGGCAGGGTACGACCTGACCATCACACATCCCCAGGGGTACGAACTGGACGAACGTTTTACACACGGGGCAAAGATCGTATACGACCAGGTAGAAGCCTTCCGGGATGCCGATTTTATTTATGCCAAAAACTGGGCTGCCTACAGGGATCCTGTATACGGCAAGATCCTGAGCAAGGATATGTCCTGGATGGTTGACGACCGCAAAATGAAGCTGACAGATAACGCGTACTTCATGCATTGTCTGCCGGTTCGCAGAAACATGATCGTCAGCGATCAGGTGCTGGACAGTCCCGCATCCCTTGTCATTCCCCAGGCAGCCAATCGGGAAACTGCCGCCCAGGCAGTGATCAAAAGCATCCTAGAAACACTCATGAAAAAGCAATAACCATGTACCTGGATATTTTTAAAATTGGTGGGAACGTCGTTGATGATCCCGGAACACTTCAGCAATTTCTGGACACTTTTTGCAGCTGCCCGGAACGGAAAATCCTGGTCCACGGAGGCGGTGTTTTGGCCACCGATCTTGCCCGTCGCCTGGACATTCCGGTGCAAATGCACGAAGGGCGCAGGATCACGGACAATGAAACGCTCCGTATTGCCGTAATGGTCTATGCCGGATGGGTTAACAAATCCCTGGTAGCTGCCCTTGCGGCCCGTAACTGCAGGGCGCTGGGACTGAGCGGAGCTGACGGCAAATGTATCATCAGCCGGAAACGGGATCCCCACCCGGTTGATTTCGGCCTTGTGGGAGATCTTACCCCCGAAAGCATAGATGTGCTGTTCATAGATAACCTTTTAAACCAAAGTATTATTCCGGTTTTTTGCCCGGTCACCTGCAGCAGGGAAGGACAATTACTCAACACAAACGCAGATACAATAGCCTCTGCGCTGGCACTTTCCTTTTCCCCGAAATTCAAAGTTCGTCTTAGGTACGTGTTCGACCGGGAAGGGATCACCTGCCCGGGTTCCGACAGACCTCTGTCATTGCTCAGCCGCCGGCAATATAGGGAACTGAGGCGGGAAGGCATTATTTACGGGGGAATGATCCCAAAAGTTGAGAATGCCCTGAAAGCACTCGAATCCGGGGTCCAGGAAGTTTTTATTGGCCAAACATCCGTTCAGTTATGAAAGATATGACAGCACTGCTTTGTGATTTGATAAAAACCCCTTCGTTTTCGGGACAAGAAGATAAAACCGCCTCTTTGCTGGCAGATTTTCTGCTGAAAAAACCCGATGTCGCGTCCGAACGTATAGGAAACAATATTATTGCTCACAAAGAACCATACCGGGCCGGCCTGCCCACCGTACTGCTTTGTTCACATCACGACACGGTTAAGCCGGCCGCCGGTTATACCAGGGACCCTTTTAACCCTTCCATGGAAAAAGACAACGTCGGCAGACTACGCCTTTACGGGCTGGGAAGCAACGATGCCGGAGCATCCGCAGTTTCAATGACAGAAGCTTTCTGCTCGCTTAACGACCTGCCTTACAACCTGATGCTGATCCTGGCTGCCGCAGAGGAAAACTCGGACCTGGCAGGGATCGCCTCGGTTCTCCCCTATTATCCCGGCATCACCTGTGCCATCGTGGGCGAACCTACCGGGCTGCAGGCTGCCGTAGGTGAAAGAGGACTGCTGGTTTTGGACGGGTACGTACAGGGGCGCCCGGGGCATGCCGCGCGCAACGACGGCATCAACGCCCTGTACAAGGCACTGGACGATATTGCCGCACTCAGGGATTTTATGTTCGCGGAAAACTCGGCGCTCATGGGAAAGATCCATTTGCAGGTTACGCAGATACAGGCCGGTATGCAGCACAACGTCATTCCGGGAGAATGTCATTACGTGGTGGACATTCGTACCACGGATGCCTGCAGCAACCGGGAGATCTTGGAAAGGCTCAGCAGCATGGTATCCGGTAAACTGGTCCCAAGAAACCTGGACAACAAAGCCTCTGTTACCCCGGAAGGTCATCCGTTGCTGGAGGCGCTAAAAAAAGCGGGGATCCCCACGTACGTTTCACCTACCACATCGGACTGGATGCGTCTGCCGTGCCCGGCCATAAAACTCGGCTCGGGAGATTCCGCCCGGTCACATACTCCCGATGAATTCGTTTACCTGTATGAATTGCAACAGGGAGTTGAAGTTTATAAAAAAGTACTTACTCATCTTACCTTTTAATGATCATGAAAACACTTTGGGAAAAAGGGATTGAAACACCGGAAGCAGTAACCCGGTTCACTGTGGGTAACGACGCTCAATGGGATACGAGACTTGCCCCCTACGACATCACCGGATCCATAGCCCACGTACAAATGCTGGGAAAGATCGGATTGTTGACAAAGCAGGAAACAGATACGCTTACAATAGCCCTGGATGCATTGCGTCAAAAGATACTTGACCGGGAACTGGAAATTGGAGAGGGAGCGGAGGATATCCATTCACTGGTAGAACTGCTCCTGTCCCGCGAGCTGGGAGACCTGGGTAAAAAAATTCACGCAGGACGTTCTCGTAACGATCAGGTAATGACAGACATCCATTTATACCTGAAAGATGTGTGCCGACAGATCGCCCGGGAAGTCCGTAGTTTGTTTGACCTGCTGCAGGAAAAAGGACGCCAGTACAAAGACGTGCTGATGCCCGGGTATACCCATGAAAGACCAGCCATGCCCTCCTCTTTCGGGCTTTGGATTGGGTCTTATGCCGAGATTCTGGTTGATGACATTCACCAGCTGACGGCGGCCTTTTTGCAATGTGACCAGAATCCGCTGGGTTCGGCCGCAGGATATGGGAACTCTTTCCCGCTGGACCGTGAGGAAACAACACGCCTGATGGGATTCGGCACCCTTAAATACAACAGCATTGCCGCGCAGATGAGCAGGGGAAGGACCGAACGCTCGCTGGCGTATGCTATGGCCTCACTGGCCGGAACACTTAACAAGCTGGCCGCCGACTGTTGTCTTTTTTCCGGGCCGGATTTCGGTTTTATTGATTTCCCCGAATCCCTGACCACCGGCAGTAGCATCATGCCTCATAAAAAAAACCCGGATGTATGGGAACTCATACGTGCACGGTGCAATGTCATTCAGGGAGTGCCGGGCCAGATCACGCTGGTCTGTACCAACCTCAGTCACGGCTACCATCGGGATTTCCAGGTACTGAAAGATCTGCTATTCCCGGCTATAGATTCAATGATTGAATGTTTGCACATGACGGGGTTGCTGATCGAACAGATAAAAATGAACGGGTCACTCTTTGAGGATTCACGTTACGATCAGTTGTTCACGGTGGAAAAAGTAAACCGCCTGGTCCTGGAAGGCATCCCCTTCCGGGATGCGTACCGCAAGGTGGCATCTTCTTTGCAGGACGGTTCGTACCGCGCAGATAAAGAGATCTGCCACACACATACTGGCAGTATAGGAAACCCGGAATTTGATCAGGTCTCACAAAAAATGGAACGGGCTCTTTTCACCATCCTGTCAGAGGTTGTGCGGGAATAAGGCTTTTTTTTTACCTTTGTTCCAATGATTAAGCAAAAGATCTGCGCCTTTATTGCTACACGCATTATGGGCTGGAAACTAATAGGGAAGCCTATTCCCGTTCCCAAATGCATTATTTTGGGTGTACCCCATACTTCCATGTGGGATTTTGTGATCTCTTTCCTTTTCTATAACGGTATTGGGGGAAAAGCCAATGTCCTTGTAAAAAGCGACGTTTTCAAATGGCCCCTCAAAGGATTGCTGCGCTGGGCGGGAGCCATCCCTGTTGACCGCGGCAAAGGGGCTTCATTTGCCAAACATATGATTGACACCGTCCGCAAAGAAGATCACATGCACCTGGCCATTGCCCCCGAAGGCACCCGACAGCCCACCAGGAACTGGAAAGCAGGGTTTCATACCATATCCAGGGCTCTTGACATTCCCGTATATTACGGGTATTTTGACTGGGGCAGGAAGGAGATCGGAGTCGCTGAACAGGTCCTCATTACAGATGACGTGCAGGCCGATATGAAACGCATCAAACAGTGGTATCTAGATAAAGGCGTGGTGGGTAAGCACCCGGAACGCTTTGATCCCCACTAAGAATCCCTTAGATCCAGTTTGCTGCCATCACTGTCTGCCTTGATCCGCCCTTTCACATCCAATGTTCCGTCCAGGATCCTGCGGGCCAGCTCATTGATCAGTTCCCTTTGCAGTAAACGTTTCAGGGGCCTGGCACCGTAAGAAGGTTCGTAGCCTTTTTCCTGCAGGTAGTCGAGTGCCTTATCAGTAATTTCCAGGCGAATCCCTTTCTCCATAAGCATTTTGCTGATCCCGGCAATCTGCAGTTTAAGAATGTCCCGCACGTTCTCTCTTGTCAGTGCATGAAACATGATGATCTCGTCAATACGGTTCAAAAATTCGGGCCGCAACGTTCTGCGCAACAGTTCCATGACCTGGCTTTTTGTTGCTTCAAACCGGGCAGGATCTTCCGTGCCTTCCTGCATGTTTTCCTGTATCAGGTGAGAACCTGTATTGGAAGTCATGATCAGGATGGTGTTTTTGAAATCGGCCACCCGGCCTTTGTTATCCGTAAGACGCCCGTCGTCAAGCACCTGCAACAGGATGTTGAATACATCGGGGTGTGCCTTTTCTATCTCATCAAGAAGTATAACAGAATAAGGTTTTCTCCTGACAGCTTCGGTTAACTGCCCGCCTTCATCGTACCCTACATAACCCGGAGGCGCACCTACCAGGCGGCTCACCGAATGACGTTCCTGGTACTCACTCATGTCAATACGGGTGATCAGGTTCTCGTCGTCAAAAAGGAACTCGGCCAGGGCTTTGGCCAACTCGGTTTTCCCCACCCCGGTGGTTCCCAGGAAAAGGAACGAGCCTATGGGTTTACGGGGATCCTGCAGTCCTGCGCGGCTGCGGCGGACCGCATCGGCAACGGCACCAATGGCCTCGTCCTGTCCTATGACCCGCTTGTGAAGCTCGTCTTCCAGTTTCAGGAGTTTTTCCCTTTCTGCAGTGAGCATGCGCTGTACGGGAATACCGGTCCATTTGGATACCACCTCGGCTATATCTTCTTCGTTCACGGATTCATTGATCATGGAACGGGTGAAGGATTCTTTTCGTTTGTTCAGCAATTCAATGGCTTTTTCAATTTCTACGATCTTCCCGTACCGGATCTCGGCCACTTTTCCGTAATCCCCGCGCCGTTCGGCTTCTGCTGCGGCATAACGCAGGTCTTCCACTTCTTTTTTCTTCTGCTGGATATCTTCCAGAACCGATTTTTCTTCCTGCCATTTGGCACGCTGAATATCGCATTGTGCCGACAATTCTTCGATTTCTTTGCTCAAACCGGCCAGTTTTTCCTTATCCTTTTCCCTTTTTATGGCTTCCCGTTCAATTTCCAGCTGACGGATGCGCCGTTCCAGCTCATCTATGCATTCAGGTACTGAATTCATTTCCAGCCGGAGCTTAGCGGCTGCTTCATCAATCAGGTCTATGGCCTTGTCCGGTAAAAAACGGGAAGTAATGTAACGGTGTGACAATTCCACAGCCGCTATCAGGGCATTGTCCCTGATCTGAACCTTGTGGTGTTGCTCGTAACGTTCTTTCAGTCCCCTGAGTATGGAGATGGCTTCGGCCGGGGACGGCTCGTCTATCATAACCATCTGGAAACGTCTTTCCAATGCTTTGTCCTGCTCAAAATACTTTTGGTATTCTCCCAGTGTAGTGGATCCCACGGCCCTGAGTTCGCCACGCGCCAGTGCCGGTTTCAGGATGTTGGCCGCATCCATGGCACCTTCACCTTTTCCGGCTCCTACCAGGGTATGGATCTCGTCTATGAAGAGGATTATCTCCCCCTGGCTTGAAATGACTTCCCTGACCACCCCTTTGAGCCGTTCTTCAAATTCGCCTTTGTATTTAGCCCCGGCAATAAGGGCTCCCATATCAAGGGAATAGAGCTGCTTGCTTTTAAGGGTGTCAGGAACGTCACCGGTAACTATTCGCTGTGCAATACCCTCGGCTATGGCCGTTTTTCCCACACCCGGCTCTCCTACCAGTATGGGGTTGTTCTTGGTACGCCGGCTGAGTATCTGAAGGACCCTTCTTATCTCATCATCCCGTCCTATTACGGGATCTACTTTTCCTGAAGCCGAAAGTTCATTCAGATTTACAGCATACTTATTCAGGGCATCAAATGTCTGCTCTGCCGTTTGCGAATCCACTTTCCGGCCCTGGCGTATCTGCTCTATGGCTTTTTTAAGATTGTCCTCGTTAAGCCCCCTGGAGCGCATCATTTTTGCAACATCATCCTTTCCTGCGACCAATCCGGCCAGAATATGTTCAATGGTTACAAACTGGTCTCCCATTTTGGTTGCGATCACCCGGGCTTTTTGCAATACATCCTGGGATTCGCGCGACAAATAAGTTTCCCCTGCTCCCTGTTGTTTGGGGTATTTATCCAGTAGGGAAGCCAGTTCTTTCTCCAGGGCATCGGGATTCACTCCGGCCTTTTGCAAAAGATATACACCAACTCCTTCCCGGTCGGCTAAAATGGCTTTCAATATATGACCGGCCTCGATCATTTGATTGGACCCGGCCTGTGCCGTGAGAACTGCCGATTGCAGCAGTTCCTGCGCCTGTATGGTATATTTTTGTTCGTTCATAATGACCTTATTAACTCAAACCTTGTTCCAAAGCATTTTTTCTGACAATTTGTCACAATAATTCTTTACATTTGTACAATGAACTCGTTATTGGACGAAGGCCGTCTGCTTCCCCTTGTTGAAGATTTTTATACCCTCCAGGGAGAAGGATTTCACACAGGCAGCCCGGCTTATTTCATCAGGCTAGGTGGCTGCGACATAGGTTGTTCGTGGTGCGATTCCAAATACACCTGGAATCCTTCACTTTTTCCGCCTGTTCCCGTAAGCGATATTATAGCCCGGGCGGTCATTTATCCTGCCCGTGCTGTTGTAATCACCGGAGGTGAACCACTCAACTACCCTCTTGGGCCTTTATGTAAAGGGCTGAAAAAAGCCGCGGATATCCGCATTCTCCTGGAAACATCCGGAGCCAAACCCATGAGCGGGCAAATGGACTGGATTTGTCTTTCTCCCAAACAGAACCATCCTCCCCTTCCCGAGTTTTATCCCCTGGCCAATGAGCTGAAAGTAATAGTGAACGGACCGCTTGATATGGAATGGGCCGAGTTCAACAGGAAAAAAGTAAGTCCGGAATGCCATCTTTACCTGCAGCCTGAATGGAGTCGCAGGGAATCGGTGATCCCTCATATTGTATCTTACATCAAAGCCAATCCCGAATGGAGAATATCATTACAAACGCATAAATACATTAATATCCCTTAAAATCAAGATTTTTTATGAAACGCATCTTATTCTGTATCATGGCCCTGGCTGCCGTCTCGTTAACGGTTTCGGCCCAGGAAAAAGAAGAAAAAGCCGAAGAAGGATTTCAATTTACCGTCATTAAAGAGAATCCCATCACCACGGTAAAAAACCAAAGCAGCACCGGAACCTGCTGGTGCTTTTCCTCCCTTGGATTCATGGAATCCGAGCTTATGAGAATGGGGAAAGGTCAATATGATCTTTCGGAAATGTACGTTGTTTCAAAAACATATACCGACAAAGCAGATAAATACGTCCGCCTGGACGGTTTTCTAAATTTTGCACAGGGAGGCGGTTTTGATGATTATCTTTATGTAATTCGCAAATACGGGATCGTTCCCAATGAAGTCATGCCCGGATTGAATTACGGAGAAGACGTGCACCGTCACGGTGAATTGACAGCCGTTCTGAAGGGCATTGTAGATGCGGTCAAAAAGAATCCCAACCGTAAATTGTCAACGGCCTGGAAAAATGCTTTCCAGGGAGCCATGGATGCTTATCTGGGTGCCATTCCCGAAACATTTGAATACAATGGAGTAACTTATACTCCCAAAACATTTGCCGAATCTCTGAAATTCAATCCTGACGATTACGTAAACATTACTTCATACACCCACCATCCTTTTTACACGCAGTTTGCCTTGGAGATCCCGGATAACTGGCTTTGGGGAACTTCATATAACGTTCCCATGGAAGAATTGATGGCCGTTATTGATAATGCCGTTATGGAAGGATATACCGTACTGTGGGCATCGGATGTGTCCGAGATGGGATTCGGACGGAGCGGGATTGCCATGTATCCCACTACCGATCCCAAAGAAATGGTTGGTTCCGACCAGGCGAAATGGCTGGAGATGTCAGTTACCGAACGGAATAACGCCTTTAGAAACCTGAAAGCTCCCGTTCCCGAGATTAAGGAAGTGACACAGGAAATGCGCCAGGAAGCCTACGACAACAAACAGACGACCGATGATCACGGAATGCAGATCTACGGAATTGCCAGGGACCAGAACGGCACTAAATATTATATGGTAAAAAATTCCTGGGGAGACGAAGCCGGGAATTATAAAGGACTTTGGTACGTAACCGAGAAATTTGTTCAATACAAGACAATGGATATACAGGTACATAAAAATTCCATTCCAAAAGACATTCGTAAAAAAATGGGCATTAAATAACCTCATTCATGATGAAAAAGACATTCCTGCTGATAATTGCTGCGGTAGTACTCACCGGTACGTTAAGTGCCCAGCAATACGAATTCATAACCGTCACAGACAATCCGTCAACTACCCTGAAGAACCAGGGTCGCACCGGGACCTGCTGGTGTTTTGCTACGCTGTCATTCCTGGAAAGCGAACTGATACGCATGGGGCACCCGGCCATGGACCTTTCTGAAATGTTCGTGGTACGTAACACTTACAAAACCCGTTTCTTTGATAATTACCTGAGAAGAGGCAAAGGGAACCTGGGGCCGGGATCCCTGAGCCACACCGCCACAAACACCATTGCCCGGTACGGGATCATGCCGGAAGAAGCCTACCCCGGGATCGCATACGATTCTCCGGGACACAACCATTCCGAATTGCAGGAATATTTAGACGCTTTGGCTGAGATCCCTGTAAAGGCAAAAAAGATCAGCCCGGAAAGCCGGGAGTTGCTGGACGCCCTTCTGGATGTCTACCTGGGAGAAGTTCAAGGGACATTCGTATACCTGGAAAAGGAATATACACCTGTAACTTTTTTAGACCACCTGGGACTTAATATGGATGATTATGTAGAAATTACCAGCTATACACACCATCCGTTTTATGAAAAGGTAACGGTAGAAATACCGGACAACTGGGAACATGAACTGTTTTACAATGTTCCGCTGGATGAATTCATGGCTATTGCTGATCATGCACTTGAGAATGGCTATACCCTGGCCTGGGACGGAAACATATCACGGGATTTTTCACAGGAAAACGGGGTGGCCGTAGTGCCCGGGAACGATCCTTCTGTTGATGAAGTTGAGGTCACCCAGGAAATCCGCCAACAGTGGTATGAAACATTTCAGACTACAGACGATCACCTTATGCATGTTACCGGAATTGCCCGTGACCAATACGGAGTTAAATTTTACATAACCAAGAATTCCTGGGGTGAAACCGGGAAATACAAAGGATTCGTCTATATGTCCGAGAATTATTTTCGCGGTAAATGTATAGGTTACATGATACACAAGGACGCCATCCCCAAAGAACTCCGCAAAAAACTGGGACTTTGAAAAGATTGCTGATACATATTCCCAATGCCATCACATGCATGAACCTGTTGTGTGGTGCATTGGGAATTGCTTTTCTTTTCAAAGGCAGGACAGACATTGCCTTCTGGCTGTTGATAGGAGCCGCTGTTTTTGATTTTCTGGACGGATTTGCAGCCCGGTTGTTACATGCATATTCTGCGTTGGGTAAGGAACTGGACTCCCTGGCCGACACGATCAGTTTTGGACTTCTCCCCGCGTTTATGCTTTACGTTATCTATTTACCGGCTGCACCACGGGAATGGATGGCATTCATCCCCTTTTTGGTAGCCGTATTTTCTGCTCTGCGTTTAGCAAAATTCAATGTGGATACTCGTCAGACAAACAGTTTTCTGGGGCTGCCCAGTCCGGCCAACGCGCTGCTGATAGCTGCTGCAGTTTATTATACCCAGAACAACCTATCGTGGAAAGCTCTTATGCAAACACCCTGGTTCATACCCTGTATGTCCGTGGTTCTGTCCTTCCTGCTGATAAGCAACCTGCCCATGTTTTCCCTAAAGCTGAAAGGATTCGGATTCAGGGAAAACAAAGTAATATATACCTTCCTGGGATTGTGCCTGGGAATGGTCATTGCGCTGCTG
The DNA here is from genome assembly GCA_011620605.1 of Bacteroidales bacterium. GTDB lineage: Bacteria > Bacteroidota > Bacteroidia > Bacteroidales > UBA932 > DMER64. The sequence continues at coordinate 19,573 of WOYW01000003.1, forward strand.
ACTACGGGGAACCATCCCGGTCTGGCTATGCTGGGATGCATTAGTCTGTATATAATAATGTCCGGGATTCTGAGGATCTCCGGACATCATCAATTGAAACAATAATACGGGTTAATTCAGTTCGGGCTGAGGTCCGATCCCGAATTTTTCTACCAGTACACTGGTCACGTTAGGTGACATAAATGCAGGAAGTGTCGGCCCCAGATGAATGTTCTTCACCCCAAGACTGAGCAATGCCAGCAATACAATAACCGCTTTCTGTTCGTACCAGGCAATGTTGTAGAAGATAGGCAAATCGTTCACGCTTTCCAGTCCGAATGCGTCTTTAAGTGCCAGTGCAATTACGACGAGCGAATAACTGTCATTACATTGTCCTGCATCCAATACACGCGGGATCCCGTTTATATCCCCAAGGGGTAATTTATTATACCTGTATTTTGCGCATCCGGCTGTCAGGATCACATTGTCTTTGGGCAGAGCCATGGCATAATCCGTATAATACTGACGGGATTTCATACGTCCGTCACATCCGGCCATTACCACAAACCGTTTGATCGCTCCCGATTTGACGGCCTCCACTATCTGATCGGCAAGTGCAAGGACCTGGTGATGTGCAAAGCCGCCGATGATCTCCCCTTTTTCAATTTCTTTGGGAGGTTGGCATTGTTTTGCCTTTTCTATCAATTCAGAGAAGTCTTTCTTTCCTCCTTCTTTCCTTGCGGGCAGATGTTTTGCTCCGGGATAACCTGCCGAGTTGGTAGTATACATTCTTTCCAGGTAGGTTGCATCTTTTAAAGGAGGAACTATACAATTGGTAGTGAACAGGATCACACCGTTGAAGGCTTCGAATTCTTCACGTTGCTTCCACCAGGAATTACCGTAGTTACCTATAAAATGATCGTACTTTTTGAATGCCGGGTAATAATTGGCCGGAAGCATTTCTCCGTGAGTATAAACGTCCACCCCTGTTCCTGCCGTCTGCTCCAGCAATTCTTCCATGTCTTTAAGGTCGTGGCCGCTGATAAGAATTCCCGGATTTTTTCCTACCCCGATATTCACTTTGGTCATTTCCGGATTTCCGTACGCAGTGGTATTAGCCTTATCCAACAGAGCCATGGCTTTAACACCGGTTTCTCCCGTTTTAAGAACAAGGGAGATCAACTCGTCAACCGGTTTATCATTTCGGGAGACCTGGTACAGGGCTTCTTCCATGAAACGGTAAATTTCCTTATCCTCAAACCCCAGGTTCAATGCATGATCCGCATAAGCAGCCATTCCTTTTAAACCGTAAATGGTTAATTGCTTGAGGGACCGGGCATCTTCGTTTGCCTCACTCAGTACTCCTACCTCTGCCGCTTTAGTCAGGTAATCGGAAGGATCCACGTTCAGGTTCACTTCCGGCATATCGGGAACGGTAACGCCGTTTTCGCGGGCTTTTTGTAACAATTCCTTTTTTAAGGCAAATGCTTTATCAATGCGTTCACTGATAGCAGCAGCATCAAAATTGGCATTGGTTATGGTGCAGAACAAGGCATCCATCAAAAAATGATCGGGAACATCGGCAGCTATGCCTTTATCACGTAATGATTTTTGCACTATAGAGACACCTCTTACAGCATAGAGAAGTAAATCCATTAGTGCCGCCGTCTGAGGTTCTTTTCCGCATACTCCTTTTACAGTACAACCCTGGTTGCGGGCCGTTTCCTGGCATTGAAAACAAAACATACTCATAATAGTATAATTTTAAGTGTTTTATATTTATTTATTGAATCCATTCTTCTGATTTTACATTTCCCTGGGCGCTCAGGACTACTTTCTTGACAGGTATATAGCGTCTGGACTGCACTCTTGCCCGGCGAACCAGTTCCATCAATCCCGAACAACAGGGAACATCCATGACCAAGACCGTTAATGTTTCTATACGTGGCTGATCTATCATAACTGCCTTGCCATCAATCATCTGCAAAGCACCCTCGTGGCATCCGGTTACACATATTCCGCATCCGTTACAAAGCTTTTCATCTATTTTAACAACTGTCCTTTTCATGAAAAATACATTCAAACAATCTGCAAATATATTGATTATTGCCCCTTTATTATGTTACTATTGTTACACTTAAGGAATAAAACTATCTTTGTTCCATGGAAGAAATTTACCAGTGTCCTTTATTCCTAGGCGTTGACAAACGTACTTTGGCAAGTGTGATGGATGGGAAATGCCGTGTCCGTGATTTTTCACGGGGTGAAACCGTTGCTCTTCAGGATCAACCGTACAAGTCTCTTTTTGTTGTCGAAAAAGGCATCTTACGTGCTGAAATGACTAACAGGGAAGGCGTAAAAGCTGTAATCGAAGACATAAATGCTCCCAGGGCGGTGGCTCCCTCATTTCTTTTTGCTTCAAAAAACATACTTCCGGTTACATTAACTGCGTTGACGGATTCAACTGTGGTTTATCTTCCAAAAAACGTGCTATTGTGGTTGATGAAAAAAAATGCCCGTATTTTGGAAAACCTGCTCAATAGTATTTCCGACAGGTGTCACTTCTTATCTGAACGGGTGCGTTTGCTTCAGTTTGGCACCATAAAAAGCAAATTGCAATCTTATTTTATGGAACAAAAGCATAACAGCGGATCCGCGGTATTTACCATACCCAATACACAACAGGAACTGGCGGACATGTTTGGGGTTACCAGACCTGCACTTGCAAGGGCCATCAAACAAATGGAACAGGCTGGAACAATAATCAGAAAAGGGCACCGTACGTACGAATTCCATTAGCAGTTCCCAGATCAGGCGCCTTCAACCCGGATTATTTTCGTATTCTTCCCACAATTCGGATTCCCTGGAATAAGCATCATCCAGAAAAGCACCCGCATTGTTCTCCACAAAATCGGCAAAATCATCCATTTCCCGGGATTTGTCAAACAGGGAAGCATCCCTGGCTGTTTTGGCCCTATGTCTGTAAAGCTCAATGATCTCGCTAAGCCTTTCCTGTTTCATACTTTAAATATAAGTATAAATCCCGTATCTTTGTCTTTATGGATAACCTTGAAATTTTAATTGATGATCGTTTTGTACCGGGAGATCCCGGACAGGAGAACCTCTTGACCGAACACGGTCTGAGCATTTATTTTGAGAAAGACGGGTATAAGTGGATGATTGACACCGGACTGTCAGAACAATTTGCAAAAAACGCCGCATGCTCCGGAATAGATATTTCGCAGATAAATCATCTGATAATATCGCACAATCACGATGATCATACCGGAGGTCTGGGGACTTTCCTGCGACACAATTCAAAAGCCCTGATCCACCTTTCAGAATGGATCCGGGAAAGCACCTGCTTTTCGGTTCGCAACAATATAAAAATGGATATCGGACTGGACAGGGGCTTGCTGAAAAAACACGAATCCCGCTTTGTATGGCACCCTTCTGAAAACATACAGTTGACGGATCATGTATGGTTGTTGGCAAATATTCCCGATACTTATCCCCTGCCTATGGCCAACGCGCACCTTTCCTGGAAACACAAAGAAACAGAGGAAATCGACCCTTTTTATCATGAAATGGCCTTACTGATAAAAGGAGAAAAAAACACCGTTATTTCAGCCTGCTCTCATAAAGGGATAGCCAACACTCTGGAAGCTGCTCTTGGTCTGACAGACAAACCAATATCCGCATTTGTGGGAGGAACACACCTGAGGGACGGCTATGAATCTGAAGAAGACATGTTGAATATAACATCATTAATTATTAAAAGACATCCGCAGTTGCACCTTTTTACGGGTCATTGTACGGGAGATAATACCATGATGGTTTTGAAACGGTTTCTCCCCGGGCGTGTAACTCCCTTTTGTTCAGGATTCAGGACCGAGATTTGATTTTTTTGTCACGTTTTTCTATCCTGCGCTGTATTGCTTTTTGCAGCAGGATGCGGGGCTCAAAACCCAGAATTTAATGTAACAATAGATGATACTGTTAAGGGACTGGATCTGAACCGGTATTTGGGAAAATGGTATGAGATCGCCCGCTTTGGCCACAGTTTTGAAAGGAGACTGGTTGGAGCAACAGCCAATTACTCCCTCAGGGAAGACGGTAAGATTAAAGTCCTCAACACGGGTTACAAAGACTCTTTTGACGGAAAATTCAATGAAGCAGAAGCTAAGGCCTATATACAGGATGAAAAATATCCGGGAGCCTCGAAAGTATCCTTTTTTCTTTTCTTTTATTCTGATTATTGGGTTCTCGATCTGGATGAGGATTACACATTCGCCCTAATAGGCAGTAAAAACGACAAATACCAGTGGATACTTTTACGTACACCGGAAATGGCGCCTGCCGACCTTGACAAGGTATTGAACAGAGCCACCTCTCTGGGGTATAGTACAGGCGAATTGATCTGGGTAGAACATCGCGACTAACAAATCGGGAAAAATTGCCAACATATTGTGGAAAAAAGCCATTGTCCGGTATGAGGATATACCGGACCTTTGCACCATGAAAACAATAATGACTATTTTAGCATTAATTCCCGCCCTGGTACTATTTGGGGGAAATGACAGCAAGACCGATAAATCAAAAGAAAGTAAAATTAAAATTATGGAACTTACAAAAGAAGAATTCATCAAACGTGTTTATAATTACGAAGCCAATCCTAACGAATGGAAGTATGAAGGTGATAAACCCTGTATCGTGGATTTTCACGCAACATGGTGTGCTCCCTGTAAGATGATCGCACCTTCCCTGGAAGAGATCAATCAGGAATACAAAGGCGATTTATATATATACAAAGTAGACGTGGACAAAACCCCGGAACTGGCTGCCATATTCGGAGTCAGGAGCGTTCCAACCCTTCTGTGGATCCCTATGTCAGGTAAACCAAGCATATCCCAGGGAGCCCTTCCTAAGAGCCAGTTGGATTCTATTGTAAAAAGCACTTTGCTTAAAACAGAATAGGTTTATTATCTTTGCTGTATGGAATACACGTATATCACTCCCCTGCAGGGGAGTTTGATAGTTACGGACGATTTCCACAGCAGAGATTCGCTTCTCCGTAACAAAGATTTATACAAATTCATATGGGTTCGTGACGGATCAGTGGATATTGAGATAGATCATGTGGAAATACACCTGGAAAAAGACCAGGTGATTCCCTTATCTAATATACATCACATCACATTTACCGGCATTCAGGGTAAGTACGTATCCATTCTATTCAACAGCAATTTCTATTGTATTTTCAAATCTGACAACGAAGTTTCATGCAACGGGTTCCTGTTTACCGGTTATTCCTATCCCATGCGTATGCCATTAAGTGTCTCTCAGTCAGAAACACTGGAAAGGATCATTCAGGATATTAACAGGGAGTCTCAAGAAAATGACTCTCTGAAAGAAGAGATGCTGCGTTTGCACCTGAAACGTTTTATTATTGTCTGTACACGCATAGCGCGGGACACATTTGCCCCGGATCCCGGAAATGAAACAACATTTTACCTCTTTCGTCAGTTCTTTACACTGGTAGACAGGCATTACAAAGAAATGAAAAAAGTTAAGGATTATGCAGATATTCTTAACCGTTCTCCAAAAACTCTGACGAATCTTTTTGCCCTAAACAATTTACCATCACCTTTGCATTTCATTCATGAACGTATACTGGCAGAAGCAAAACGCCTGTTACTGTACAGTAATAAAAACGCTAAAGAAATTTCCGATATGCTGGGCTTTGATGACATGGCTTCATTCAGTCGTTTTTTCAGAAGAGCTTCAGGAAAAAGCATTACTGAATTCCGTAACAAAAATATACTGTTATGATAGCATTCAGACACCTTAATCTTTTGTTTTTATTCATTTTAAGTGCCTTGATATTTACAAACTGCGGTGAAAGCAGGGTTTATAATATGGAGGACAAAGCTGTTAAAGAGATCAATATTGATTATTTTATGGGCAACTGGCACCAGGTGGCACTTCTATGCCAAGAGAAAAAAAGCAACCTGGCAGCAGTTACCCTGGAGGCTTCCATGGATTCCAAAGGCATCATCCATTTAAACCTGAAAAGACATAAATTTACTCCCTACGGTCCTGCAAGAGAACTAACAGGTAAAGGAAAATGGAATGAAAAAAAGCCCGGGATAATCAGGAATACTTTCTTTCTGAATTTTTACCGGGATTATTATATCCTCCATGCGGAAGAGGATTATTCGGTTACCATCATAAGTAACCACATGGGAACAAGACTGTATGTCTTGTCACGACATCCTTCATTATCTTCAGATGAGGTCGAATCTATAAGAAACAAGGTCCAGGAACTAGGGTATGATCCCGGGAATTTATGCTGGGCTGAAACTTATTTTTGAAACAATTCGTTTAGTGCAAACAGTTTCTCATCCAGCGAACGGCTTATCTGCTCAAACAGGCCTTCAGAAGTCACTTCAGCCCTTACACCATAATAATACTTTATCTTGGGTTCCGTCCCGGAAGGTCTGACCGTCACTATAGTATTATCGGCACAGACAAATTGCAGCACATCGGATCCCGGCAGGTTGATCTCATATCTCAGGTCACTTACCAGATCTACCGTTTCCCTCTTCTTGTAATCGTGAAATAACACAACTTCAGATCCCAGAAGCCGGGAAGGAAAATCTTCCCTGTAACGGTTCATTATGGCCCTGATCTTCTCCATCCCGTCTTTTCCCTTTAGTGTTACTGAGACCATTCGTTCTTTGAAGAACCCGAATCGCAGGTATACTTCCCGCATCATATCATAAAGCGTTTTTCCTTTTGAGGCCGCCCAACAGGCAACTTCCGCGGCCAAAGCGCAGGTTACAACGGCATCCTTGTCTCTTACATATTGGCCAACATTAAAACCGTAGCTCTCCTCACCTCCGCAAATAAATACTTTCCTGCCTTCGTTTTTCCGGATCACTTCGGCAATATATTTAAACCCGGTAAGCACATTATAACAGGCAACTCCGTAGTGATCGGCTATGGATTTCAGAAGGTCACTTGTTACTATAGTCTTGACAATATACTCGTTTCCTTTCAGACGTTTTGACTCTTTCCATTTCTCCAGTAAATAATACGTCAACAGGGCAGCTGTCTGATTTCCGTTCAGTAATTCTATCTGGCCGGCGGGATTCCTGACGGCTATCCCCACCCTGTCAGCATCCGGGTCGGTAGCCATTACCAATTGGGCTCCTGTCTGCTCCGCTTTTTCAATAGCCAGCTTTAAGGCAGCCGGTTCTTCCGGGTTGGGAGATACCACCGTTGGAAAATTACCATCCGTCAAATCCTGTTCAGGAACATGAAAAACATTTGTGAAGCCCATTCTTTCAAGAGCTTTGGGAACAAGATGCACTCCCGTACCATGCAGTGGCGTATAAACCATTTTCATATTCCGGAATGCTTCAATAGCCTCAGGACTCAAACTGATCAGGCTTAAAATGCTATCCAGGTACAACGTATCCGATTCCTCCCCCAACATTACGATTTTTCCTTTTCCACCGGTAAATTTCACCATAGAGGGAATAACAATTTTTTGAACTTCTTCAATGATCATTACATCCCGGGGAGCAACCACCTGGGCCCCGTCATTGCCGTATACTTTATACCCGTTGTACTCTTTGGGATTATGGCTGGCCGTGATCATAACCCCTATATTACACTTATGATGCCTGACCGTAAAACTCAATTGTGGAGTGGGCCTGAGGGTATCGTAAAGGTATACCGTAAAATCATTGGCCGCCAGAACCTCCGCAGTGATCCGCGCAAACTCCGGGGATTGATTTCTGCAATCATAAGCAATGGCAGCCTTATAAGGTCCGGCTTCGTTCTTTTTTACGAAATCCGCCAATCCCTGTGTAACCATCCCCACCGTATACCGGTTCATCCTGTTTGTACCGACTCCCATTATACCCCGTAATCCTCCTGTCCCGAATTCCAGGTTTTTGTAAAACGAATCTTCCAGTATCACAGGATCTTCTTCTATCAGCCTGATCACTTCATTACGCGTTTGCTTATCGAAAGACGGTTCCAGCCATTCCCGGGCTTTTTCCACAATACTCTGTTCCATATGTGTTCAAATTATGTTTTCAATTCCTTCCTGCCAGTGGGGCACCGTGACCCCGGTTAACTGACTTATCTTTTGCGGACTCATGACGGTATAAACCGGTCTGGGAGCACCTTCCATGTAACCGGTTTCAACCGGTAAAACGGGAACCGGGAAAAAGGCAGGATCCTTTTGCCTGATCAGATCCCGTACATTCAGTGCAAAAACGTACCGGCTGCAACCTCCTCCCGAATTGGTATAGTGAAACAAACCCGATTCAATGCGGTCCTTCATGAGACAGAATAAAGCATTCACAAGATCCGGAGCATAGGTTGGGGAGTTCTTTTGAAATGCATCTACGTACAACGGCCCGGTTTGGTTTCTGAGCAAACCAGGTACGGCTGCCAGAAAATTCCGCGAATGCCGGGAATACACCCAACTGGTGCGTACTACAACCCCCCTGGGATAGGCCAGCACCTTCAATTCACCTGCCCTTTTGGATGCCCCGTATACGTTTACGGGGGAAGTCTTATCTTCCTCTGTATAGGGTTTGTCTTTCTGCCCGTCAAAAACATAATCCGTGGATAAATGGATCAGTACGGTTCGTGTCTTTTCACATGCCTTTATCATCCCCTCCAGACAGTCTGCATTTAACAGGTATGCCATACGCGGATCTTCTTCCGCCTTGTCCACATGTGTGAAGGCAGCCGTGTTGATCACATAATCCGGTTTTTCGTGCAAAAAACAGGACATAACAGCACGGGGGTCCATTATGTCAAGCTGCTCCCGTGAAAATGCCGCTAATTCCGTGTCAGCCCTGTCAGCGGCCATCTTACGCACTATAGAACCAACACCGCCGTGTGCTCCTGTGAGAACCACTTTCATAATAACAAAGATATTAAAAATGAAGATTCAAGGTACCCGGTACTTTGCTTATCTTTGCAGACAGATGCCCGTTATGCCAAAAGATTACAAAAAACAAATGACACTTCTCCTGGCCGTTTCACTGTTGGTCAGATGTATTGTCGCTGCCTTGACAGAACTGGGAAACGACGAGGTGTATTATTGGACTTATGCCGCATTCCCCGACTGGAGTCATTTTGATCATCCTCCCATGGTCGGGTGGATCATACAATTGTTTACTTTAAATCTCCGATGGGATTCCGCTTTTGCGCTTCGTCTGCCTGCCCTGATCCTGGGAACGTTCAATACGTGGATGATCTACCGCCTGGGAATACTCATAAAAACCCCCCGGACTGGTTGGTATGCCGCCCTGCTCCATACAGGATCACTCTATGCCACCATTCTGGCAGGTACTTTTATCCTTCCAGATACGCCTTTGAGTACTTTTTACCTTATTTCCCTGTATTTCATGTTTAAAGCCTGCGGATTGGGTTCCCAGAACAAAAATGACCCGGAACCTTTATTTTTTTTACCGGCCGGTGTTTTTACGGGACTGGCCATGCTTAGTAAATATACCGGGGTTTTTCTATGGGCGGGAACGTTCCTTTTTGTTCTTTTTTACCGGAGGAGTCTCTTTAAAAATCTATATTTCTGGCTGGGTATACTAGTCTCTGCATTTCTGTTTTTACCGGTCGTTATCTGGAACCTGACCCAGGATTATTCCAGTTTTGCTTTTCACTCCGGACGCATCTCCTTTTTTGGAGAAGGCATCAAACCTTTCCTTTTCGGAAGGGAGATCATTGGGGAATTTTTATACAACAACCCGGTTAATTTTATACTTATCATTTGGGCTATCCTGTCTGTTAGCCCGGTTACAACGGGCACAAAACGGATGATTCTTTTACAATCCGTCCCGATGATAATAATCTTTTTGTTCTTTTCACTCTTCAGGGAGACCCTGCCTCACTGGAGCGCTCCTGCTTTTTATCCCCTGATCCTTCTGGCCGCTGCTGCCGCCGATGTCCGTTCAATAGAACGGCCTCTAAAGGCTTCAGTAGCGTTTCTGACTGTAGTCGTTATTGTAGGTATATTCCAGATACAGACAGGCTTTATCCCCCTTACGCCTCCATCTTCTGCTGTAGAAGGATCTGAAGCAGACCCGCAGAGAGAACTCGGCAGAAATGATTTTTCCCTGGATATGTACGGATGGAAACAACTGGGAGATCGTTTTACCGTTGTTAGCCGGGAACAGGAAAAACTCTACAGGGAATCAAACGGAGACAAAGGCATGCCCGGGGAAAGTGCCATTCTGGCGCACCGCTGGTTTCCCGCAGCACACCTGGATTATTACGTGGCCCGGCCTTCCGGTACGGTAGTAAAAACAAAGGGTCCCGTTGAAAGGACCCATAAATACGATCAGATCACAAGACTCAGAGGGGGTATCGCTCCCGGGGAAAAGCTTTTTTATATTGAATCAAGCCGTTTCCCCGAACAGCTTTCCAATACAATTCCTCTGGATACTTTCTTTGTGCACCGGAACGGAAAACCCGTGATCCGTTATGTGCTCCACTGTATCACAGAAGAATGAGACCCGTAACGATCAGAGTTCAACCGTGGCAAACAGCGTATCCACCATCACGGTGAATGTTCCGGGCTCTATCTTCCATTTTCCGTCAGCTCCCCAGAATTTCAACTGATCTTCCTGTACCTTAAGCTTTACTGTTTTTGTTTCTCCGGGTTCCAGGCTGACTTTGGAAAACGCTTTCAGCTCCTTAACAGGTCTGGTCATGGAGGCATAATCATCCCGCATAAACAGCAACACGATCTCTTCTCCAGCACGTGAACCCGTATTTGTAACATTTACAGATACTTCCATGGCTCCGTCTTTAAAATCACCAGCCTGCAAATTTGCGTATTCGTATGTTGTATAAGACAGTCCGTATCCGAATTCGTACAGGGGCAAGGGATCTTCCATAACTATGGGATGGAAATAATGCGAAGGCATGTGGTTGTATACCGAAAGAATATTACCGGTGGATCTTGGGAAAGTGACAGGCAGTTTTCCGGAGGGATTTACGTGACCGTAAAGTATCTCGGCAAGGGCTATGCCGCCTTTCATACCGGGTTCCCAAGCTTCCACCAAAGCATCGGCCTGCTCTGCGATCCATTCTACGGCCAGTGGGTGTCCGTTATTCAGCACCACTATGCAAGGCTTCCCGCTGTCCAGGATGTTGCGGACCAATTCTTCCTGGAGTCCGGGCAGGCGCAGGTTACCCCGCTCCACATCTTCCCCGGACGTTTTATTGTTCCAGTCCTTGCGGTTCACGTATTCTCCCACAAACACAATATTCAGATCGGCACGGCTGGCCATAACCCCGGCGCGACGTATTTTTTCGGGATCCATATACCGGATAGATTCTCCCTGGTCCAGAAAAGTAAAACGTGTGGCGGGAGCCACCGTCTTCAGCCCCTCCAGGAAGGTTACCACATTTTCTTCGGGTTGCGGGAAGGTCCAGTCTCCCATGATCCCCTGGGAATCGGCATTGGGTCCGGTCACAAAAACGTTTTTATATTTTTCTCCGTCTGTCAGGGGCAATATCCCGTTATTTTCAAGAAGAACTATACTTTTACGGGCAGCATCCAAAGAAGTCTGCACATGTTCTTCTTTCAAAAGAACCTGGTCAACTGCAGATTCCTCAAAGAAAGGATCTTCAAACAGGCCCAGACGGAATTTCATTTCCAGTATCCTTCTGCACGATTGATCGATCCTGGATTCAGGGACCACTCCGTCTTCCACGAGTTTCATCATGGCCGGGACAAAAGCGGGACCGTGCATATGCATATCCATTCCTGCCATTACAGACCGGGCGTAGGCATCTTCAACAGAAACGGCTGTACGGTGCAGGTCATAAATATGTTCCATATCCATCCAGTCGCTCACCACAAAACCCTTAAACCCCATTTCATCCATGAGTACATCCTGCATCAGCCAGTTATGGGCATGACAGGGTATCCCACCGAGTTCATTATGTGCCATCATAAAAGTTAGTGCCCCGGCATCCACGCATGCCTTAAACGGTGGGAAAAAGACTTCCCGCAATGTTCTTTCCGAGACGTCGTTCGGCGCCCCGTTCGTGCCATTTACAGGCTGGGATCCTCCCACAAAATGCTTGGCACAGGCGAGCACCAGGTTTTTCTCCAGGCCGTCATCTCCCTGGAATCCTTTTACAGCAGCCTCTCCCATCAGGGATACCAGGTATGGGTCCTCTCCAAATGTTTCGCCCACCCTGCCCCATCTCTGGTCCCGCGCCACCTCAACATTGGGAGCAAATGTCCAGTGCATCCCGATGGCACGCATTTCCAATGCGGTCTGCCGGGAAGAAACATATACCAGCTCCGGATCAAAAGTGGATGCAATTCCTATTGACGTGGGGTAGACGGTCGTACCGCTTACCAGGGCACATCCGTGTACTGCGTCTATCCCCATTAACAAGGGTATGCGAAGCCTTGATTCCATTGTCAGTTTTTGCAGTTCATTAGCCTCTCCTATCGTGACCGAGTGTAGAAAGGATCCGATCTTTCCATCCCTGGCCATTTGCGCGATATCTTCTTTCAAAAAACCGGGATAAAACGCCTGGGATTCATCAATATGATTCAATCCCACACACTGATTCATCTGACCGATCTTTTCTTCGAGTGTCATTCTTTTCATCAGGTCGGCCACGCGCTTTTCCATGCTCAAATCAGGGTTCAAATAAGGGGGATTCTCCCCGGAACCGTCCGAACAGGAAGTGGCAAAAAACAAAGCTGTTATAAATAAAAAAGTTTTTCCTTTCATAGATATACAAATTATATGCGTCGGATAGCAAATGTAGCCAATTTTATGTGTTTTGGATAAAAAAAGCAAAGGATATCAGGGCAAAAGACGTTAAATTTACATCATGAAAAAATACTTATCATCTATTATTGCATTACTCCTGCTGGCAGGGTGCACCCAACCCCCTGCTGTCAGGGAAATATCATTGGATCCCGCATGGAAATTCCAAACCGGGAATCAGGTAGAATGGGCTTCACCCGATTTTGACGACAGCCTTTGGCCCGAGATCACTTCTGCCGATTCCTGGGAAAACCAGGGGTATACAAATTACGACGGCTACGGCTGGTACCGCAAAACCATCACCCTTCCCGATAATATAATCAAAGCAGCACAGTATTACGGAGGATTGCTGATCCGTTACGACAATGCTGACGATTCGGATGCATTGTATTTTAACGGGCAGATCGTGGATACGACCGGCAGTTTTCCCCCGGATTACCTGAGCCGTTACGGAATCAAAAGAGCTTACACAGTACCTGTTGAACAGGTACACACCGACGGACCCAACACCATCGCTGTCCAGGTCTATGACGGTGGCGGGGACGGGGGGCTGCTTACTTCTGCATTTATCATCCAGCCCATTGCCCCGGCACAGGATATTTCTCTTAATTATAGTGTGGATGCGGAAAACGGTGTTTTCTTGGGAGATGATCCCCGGACCCTTACCGTTACCGTAACCAATAATGAAGAAAAAACAACAAGATCCGTTATCCACGTGACCGTGACCACGGACGATTATCAGCCTGTTCAGGAATCCTCTTACAAAGCCCGGATAAAACCGGGAGCGGGAATGACATGGAGAATGAAACTGGATATTACACAGCCGGGATTCTACCGCTGCACCCTTCGCATGGAAACCAACGGGCTAAACGGAGAACCTACCACCTTCAACGTGGGATACGAGCCTGAAAAGATAGTATCCCCGCCGGATGCACAGGAGGATTTTGATGCATTCTGGGCAGAAACCCGTGCAGAACTGGACCGTACGCCCATGCGTGCCACCATGAAATTGCTCAGGGAACACTCCACAGGAGCAAGAAACGTATACTATGTGGAAATGAGATCCCTTAACAACCAGATCATGGGTGGTTATTACGCCGCTCCCAAAAAGAAAGGCAAATATCCGGTGATTATCACCTATATGGGATATGGTTCCAACGCCTGGATGCCCCATACAGACGGTGAACACGGATTTATTTCATTCATAGTTTCCGTACGCGGACAAGGCATTTACAAACCGGGCAACAGCTACGACAACAAATGGATCGTTTCCGGCCTGGAAGATAAAAATACGTATTATTACCGGGGCGCTTTCATGGACCTGGTACGCGCCATAGACTTTGTTTGTTCAAGGCCCGAGGCGGATACGGCACGTATCGCTGCCGAAGGCGGCAGCCAGGGCGGTGCTTTCACCATGGCAGCCTGTGCCCTGGACGACCGTATAGCCGTCGCCGCCCCGACCATTCCGTTTTTGAGCGATTACCGGGATTATTTCCGGATCGTGGACTGGCCCAAAAGTGATTTCGATGTTTATATGAGAGAAAATCCCGAGGCTGATTGGGAGGATATTTACCAATTACTGACCTACTTTGACATCAAAAACCTGGCTTCCCGCATTAAGGCCCCTACAATCATGGCCGTAGGATTGCAGGATGAAACGTGCCCGCCTCATACCAATTTTGCCGGGTACAATCTGATCACGGCTCCCAAAGAATACAGGATCTACCAGGAAAACGGGCACAACACACCGCCGGAATGGCAGGAAGTCCGTATGGACTTTTTCAAAAAATATCTAAATCTGGAATAACATGAAAAAAAAAATATTACTTTTTACTGCACTATTCCTGATATCATTGGGAATTACGAGCTGTAACAACACTACCCCGGACAATCCGTTCGTTTACGTGGAAAACGGACAATTTATCAAAAACGGGGATCCCTATCATTTTATCGGGTTCAATTTCTGGTATGCCGGCATATTGGCTTCGGAAGGAACGGGCGGAAACAGGGACAGGTTGCACCGGGAGCTGGATTTTCTGAAATCCGCCGGGGTGGACAACCTCAGAATCATGATAGGTGCAGACGGCCCGGAAAATAGAGCAAAGGTGCGCCCCAGCCTGCAGACCGAACCCGGCGTATACAACGATACGCTGCTCAGGGGGCTGGATTACCTGCTTGTTGAACTTGGTAAAAGGGATATGTTGGCGGTACTGTTTTTTAACAATACCTGGGAATGGACCGGCGGCTATTCACAATACCTGGAATGGGCCGGTTACGGCAAGGCACCGGTCCCCGTAATTGACGGATGGCCGGCATTTCAGGAATATGTAGGCCAATACCTGGGCTGTGAAAAATGTGACAGTTTATTCCGAAACCATGTGAAAAACATAGTGACCCGGGTTAACAGCATTTCAGGTGTTGCTTATATCGAAGATCCGGCCATTATGTCCTGGCAGATCGCCAACGAACCCAGACCCATGGGTGCGGACAACAAGGAACTGTATGAAAAATTTATCTTATCTACTGCAGAATACGTCAAATCCATGGATCCCAATCACATGGTATCTATAGGATCGGAAGGATCATACGGCAGCGAAAACGACATGGACCTTTACCGGAAGGTACATCAGACCCAATACGTGGATTACCTGACGTGCCATATCTGGCCAAAAAACTGGATGTGGATCGATATCCGGGATATTCCCGGATCCGTGGAACGCGCTTCTGCTGCCGCAGATAAATACCTGGACAAACACATTGCCCTCGCAGAGGAACTGAATAAGCCCATCGTACTTTCGGAATTTGGATTTCCCAGGGACAATCACCTGTACAACAGGGAAGATCCCGTAACTGCACGCAATGCCTTTTACAAACACATTTTTAACCGCTTATTGGAATCGGTAAAGGAGTCAGGTCGTTTTGCCGGATGCAACATGTGGGCATGGGGCGGATTTGCACAACCACGCAATGTGTTCTGGCAACCGGGAGACGATTACTGCGGAGATCCTTCCCAGGAAGAACAAGGCCTCAATTCCGTCTTTGCACAGGATAATACTGTTTCCCTGATAAAATCCTATGTTGAATTGATACACGAATAACCCTACTATGAAAAAACAATTCTTGGTCTTAATACTGTTTTTTTCGTTTTCCTTCAGTGTTTATACGATCTATGCCCAGAAATTTCAGAATATGGCTCCGGTTCCCCCAATGGGATGGAATTCCTGGAACCGTTTTGGCTGTAACGTGAACGAACAAATGCTGAAAGAAACCGCAGATATGCTGGTAGAAACAGGAATGAGGGATGCAGGGTACATATACCTGGTGATAGATGACTGCTGGCACGGAGAAAGAGATTCCCTGGGATTTATCCGGGAGCATCCGGATCTGTTCCCTTCCGGAATGAAAGCTCTGGCCGATTACATACATGCACGCGGGCTGAAATTCGGTATATATTCATCTGCCGGGTTCAAAACATGTGCGGGAAGACCGGCCAGCCGGGGACGCGAATACCAGGATGCCATGGTCTATGCCTCCTGGGATGTGGATTATTTGAAATATGACTGGTGCGGTACAGAGGGCCTGAGTGCATACGGGGCTTACATGACCATGCGCGATGCCCTTTACGAGGCAGGTAGGCCGGTGGTTTTCAGTTTGTGCGAATGGGGAAACAGCCAACCGTGGCTCTGGGGTGCCCAAATGGGCCATCTTTGGCGCACCACGGGTGATATCTGTGCCATTTTCGACGGATTTGAAGATCACGGAACGTATAAAAATCTGGGTGTTTTACAAATACTGGATCTGCAGGATACACTTCGCACCTATGCAGGCCCGGACGGATGGAACGATCCCGACATGCTCCAGGTGGGCAACGGTATGACTGTGAGAGAAGACAGGGCACATTTCACCATGTGGTGTATGCTCTCTGCTCCCCTGATGGCAGGCAACGACCTTAGAAGTATGAGCCCTGCGACCATTGAAATACTGATGAACCGGGAAGCCATTGCCATAGACCAGGACCCTCTGGGTGTACAGGGATTCACTCTCAAAAAGCACGGCGATCTGCACACCTGGCTGAAACCAATGTCGGGGGGAAGGTGGGCCGTATGTTTTCTAAATCGAAGTACCCGTGATATTCCCCTGAACATAGACTGGATGAAATTTGTCTTAAGGGATGAACTCAGCGGACAACAACTGGATGTTACAAAAAACGAATATGCCATAAGAGATATATGGGCAAAGGAAAACCTGGGGACAACCGGCAGCAATGATCTTACCACCCTGCTTCCCGGACACGATGTTTTTTGCGTTGTTCTCACCCCCGTTAACGTTTTATAAGCATGAAAAAGATCACTTTCAGGGAAAAACTGGGTTATGGGTTCGGAGATATGGCTTCCAGCATGTTCTGGAAGATCTTTGGGATGTACCTCTTGTTTTTCTATACAAAAGTGTTTGGCATATCACCGGCAGCAGCCGGGACCATGTTTCTTTTAACACGCATATGGGATGCTGTGAACGATCCCATTATGGGACTGTTGTCAGACAGGACCAATACACGATGGGGTAAATACAGACCTTATCTTTTGTGGGGAGGCATTCCCTTTGCCCTCATAGGAATCATGACGTTTTTCACTCCCGATTGGGGTGAAAATGCAAAGCTGGCCTATGCATACGTCACATACACCCTGATGATGATGATCTATACAGTCGTAAATGTACCCTATGCATCCCTGCTCGGTGTGATGTCACCTCATCCCAAAGACAGGAATACCCTTTCGTCTTACCGGATGTTCTTTGCCTATGTGGGAAGTTTCATCACATTTATGATCCTGCAGCCTTTGGTAGACGCCTTCAGCAACGAAGGCTCACGGGGGAATCAGATTTCCACCGAGCCCGGGGCCTGGACAGCTGCTGTGGCCGTGATCGGGGCCATATGCGCTTTGTTGTTTTTCCTGTGTTTCCGTTGGACTAAAGAACGGGTAAAAGCAGCTGATGAAACCAGGAACAAAGCTTCAGTCGGGACGGATCTTAAACGTCTCTTTACCAACAGGCCCTGGTGGATATTGCTGGCTTCGGGGATCTCGGCCTTATTATTCAATTCCATCCGTGACGGCGTGGCCTTGTTTTATTTTACCGATTACGTTACCTCCACTTTCAGAACGGCAGCTTTCGGCTGGACAGTGGGCACAATTTATCTTCTGGTGGGACAGGCCTCCAATATGATAGGCGTTGCACTCGCGGCACCTGTAGCCAATAAGATCGGCAAAAAGAAAACGTACCTGGGAGCTATGATCCTGGCTGCCATGCTGAGCTGTTTCTTTTTCATGCTCAGACCGGATCAGATACTGCTGATCATGATCTTTCAGGTAGTAATCAGTGTCTGTGCCGGTATCATTTTCCCGTTGCTCTGGAGTATGTATGCCGATATTGTGGATTACCAGGAACTGAAAACAGGTAGAAGGGCTACCGGACTGATCCTCAGCTCATCTTCCATGTCACAGAAATTTGGATGGGCAGTCGGCGGTGCCATAACAGGCTGGCTGCTGGCCGCTTTCGGCTACGATGGCGATCTGGCAGTTCAAAGCCAGAACGCCATACACGGAGTGCGCCTGATGATGAGTTTTCTGCCGGCCATTGGTTGTATACTGGCCGTCATTGCCATTGCTTTATACCCGCTCGGAGAGAAAAAGGTCCTGGAGATTACGGCACAATTAAATGATAGGAGAGCTATGAATGAATAATCAGGAGATAATAGAAAATTTGCGCCGGGAACTTCACGAAGAACTGACACAAAATATCCTACCGTACTGGATCAAGCTGCAGGATAGTAAATATGGAGGTTATTACGGCCGGGTGACCGGGAAGGAAGAACTTGTCAGGGAAGCTCCAAAAGGGGCCATTCTTCAATCCCGCATATTATGGACTTTTTCTGCGACTGCACGGATACTCAGGAATAAAGATTACCTGGCTTATGCCGCTCACGCGAAAGATTTCATCCTGGAAAAGATGTACGACAAAGAATACGGGGGAATTTTCTGGAGCGTAGATCATAAAGGAAATATTGAAGATTCCAGGAAACAGTTTTATGCCCTGGGATTTGCTCTTTACGGGTTGAGTGAATACCACAGGGCTACAGGAGATCCCGTGGCCCTGGAAAAGGCGATGGCTCTTTTCAATGATATTGAGGCACATTCTTTTGATCAGTTATACGGAGGGTACCTGGAGGCAGCTGCCAGGGACTGGAGCGAGATCCTTGATCTGCGACTTTCTGCAAAAGATGCCAACGAGAAAAAAACAATGAATACACATTTGCATATCCTGGAACCGTATACTAATTTGTTCAGGGTATGGAAAGATCCCCGTCTGGAACAGGCATTGGCGTGTCTTATTGAAGTGTTCCTGGATAAAATTGTCAGTCCCAAGACACATCACCTGTCTTTGTTCTTTGACGAAGAATACCACGTGAAAGGATCGGGTCTGTCGTACGGACATGACATTGAGACATCCTGGCTGCTGATGGAGGCTGCCAGGGAACTGGCCGATTATAAACCGGGAATATACGGGCCCTTATTGAGCCGTGTAACCGAAGAAAGCAAAAACATTGCTTACGCGGCCATGAAAGGCCTGCAGCCGGACGGAAGCCTGATATACGAAGTGGAATCCAGCGGAAGAATTGATAAAACCCGACACTGGTGGGTTCAGGCAGAAACAGTGGTCGGACTGTACTATTTATACGCCTGGCATAAAGTGCCTCATGCCCTGGATATGGCTGTCAACTGCTGGAACTACATAAAAGAAAATATCCGGGACAACCGGAACGGGGAATGGTTCTGGAGTCCCGGAAATACGGTTGATGATAAAGCCGGCTTCTGGAAATGTCCTTATCACAATTCCAGGATGTGCCTGGAGATCATAGAGCACATTGATCCACTGCTCTAAGCAGGGGATCGGTACTTACGCGGGATCCAACGGCATGTTCCATCCACAATTGGGGGACCAGGTTTCCCTGGGTAAACATACGTTTTATCTCTCCGGCAAGCGTTTTTCCATTTTTGTTCAGGTTGTCTTTAAAATACGCTTCCAGCTGGAATTCTATGATATGCCCGAAAGGATAATTGGGCAGGTACATGGGACTGTTTATCATATGCGAGTATATGCCCAGCAAGGGACAATCGGGTTGACCCAATACCGGCTCATAATAACGGTTCCAGACCAGGCGTGCTTTTTCCAGAACGGCCTGTTTCAACATTTCCGCAGTGGCTTCAGGATTTTCGTACAACCATTGCCAGACATACATATCTACAAGGGCAACTCCCATGATCTCGTAACAGCCCCAGAAAATATCCAGTACCGTATTGTCATCCATTTTTTGTTCGGGATAACCCAACAGCTGCAGATCCCTTTTCTGGAATATGAAAGCCAATGCCTCTGTGAACGCCGTATTGGGAACGCCGTTGAGCATATAGTGATCTACATCGTACAGGCTTAAGGTTTGTTCCACATTGTGTCCGAATTCATGCACCGCAATGTTGTATCCTTTGTAATCCATTCCTTTAGCACCAATTCGTGTTCTTAATCGGGAGGGTTCCCATCTTCCTGCTGCGCCCCATGCGTGTCCGGAGCCCCTGGCAGGTTCAACCACTATGCGTGATGCGATTGTCTGAGCTTCCGGTTTTTCAAACCCAAGTACCTGCAACATGCGGGGCATATCAGCTTTGAAGGCATCCGGATTGGGATATTTCTTCCTGGTCAGTGCAGTAAGTTCATCTTCTGGAATAGATGTCCGGCTTTTAAACCCGTCGTACCAGATATCGTAAGGTTCCAGTTCCCTTCCAAGCCGCTTTTCAATGTATGCTGCCACTTTTTTAACCTGTTCGGAAGAAACCAGATTTATAAACAGATCTTCAATCTCGCGGGCAGATATCTCCATA
Organism: Bacteroidales bacterium; assembly: GCA_011620605.1. Taxonomy (GTDB): domain Bacteria; phylum Bacteroidota; class Bacteroidia; order Bacteroidales; family UBA932; genus DMER64. Next base: position 40,325 of record WOYW01000003.1, read on the forward strand.
GATCCTTCAAAATTTCTGACAATAGCCGTAGGCATGTTCGGATGGTAGGGATCCATCTGTTTTTCAACGGTATAAGTTGCCAGCAGGTGTTCATAACGAACAACTCCCTCGTCTGTCGCCTCAATAATCTGACCATCCTTGTAAACCGTATTGGAAAACGGGTTCCAGTCATATTCGGGATTGTTTATCACACACGCAGGAATTGTCTGACAAACAATGTGTTCCATGACTTTTTGTATCATTCGCTGTTTTTCTGGGGCATCCGGAAGTGCGGCATAATTGGATTTGATCTCGTCCCTCAGGTTCCAGTGAGACAACAGAACCATATCTTCCGGGAAAAGCCGCCTGCCGTCTTCGGTCAGCAAATTACCCATCATGATGTTATAAGAGGCAATGTAATTTTCTGCATTGCCGGATACGCGTGCTATTTCCTGGTTCAGGCGGGATGGTGTCCTATGGGTAAAGAGATCTCCCATCCTGGCATAAGCCCATTGTTTTCTGTCCCATTCGTGTCCCAGGGTATCTTTATCCTCAAGGCTGTAGTTCGGAAAATTGAGAACGCAGATAAAAGCGACTTTGTTGGCATACATATCTTCCATAAAATGTGCGGAAGGTCCGTAATTTCCCATTATCAGATCAATCTGTGTCAGATCGTCTCCCTGCAGGTGAACGGGTTTTTTGAGCGCCACACTCAATTGGTTCGCTGATCCAAAAATGTTTTCACAAGCAACGGACAATTTTTTAAAAAGGACATCCCTGGCCTGTGCATCGGCACAATAATTTTCCAGGCAAAATTCAATAAAATCATCCTTACTGCCGTCTTCTTCCCTCCACAAAGAAGCTGCCTGACGGACGCCTCTTTCGGCAAGGGGAGACAATGTTTCCTGTGAGGTTTCCCCCAGACCGGAAAGTACGGTCTGTACCGTTTGCTCTGTAATATTGGACATTTCTGTTGTTGTTTTAGCCGTACTGCATCCCGTCAGCACGGTCATTACCATGATTAAAATCTTGTTTTTCATATAGTTTCCTCCCATTTTGTTGCTTGTATGATCATCCTGGTTTCTTCTCCTGACATCCAGCCGGTTGTTCCAAAAAGGTAAACGGGACCGCCTTCCGTAATCCCGGTTTTATGTCTCCATTGTTCAACGGTCAGGGGAAAATTCCTGACCGACATATTGGCTTTTGGAAAACCGTTCCGGATTTTTTTTAAATTCCCGGAAGTAAACGGTATGATTCCCCCGATCCTGAATTTTCGTCCGGGAAAACCGGGTACGGGAACAGAAGAAGTATACAGGTGGCTGTGCCTGTGGATCTTCTTCACGGGATACCTCAGAGCCGGCAAGGCAAATGCGCCCGCTTTCAGGAAAGAAACCCCGGGTTCGTAAAGATAGTCTCCTTCCCGGATCACCGCATACCCTCCTTCTTTTTGTAATGTTGCCGAGGCAAGGATTTCGTCGCTTTGATGAAACGAGAAATCTTCCCCGCAAACGATCAGCGGTTCTTGGCGTATCTCTTTATCGTTTTTGAGCAGAAAAAGCAATTCCTTACATTCATTACCGGATGATATCACATGTACCTGCACGGTGCCCTTTAGCTGGGAAAGCGTCCGGGAAATATCTGCCAGCGGAGAGATCTTAACCAAAAAAGCATCGGCACGCTGCAAGACGTAATCTCTTAAAGCGGTAACATCGGGACTATACCGTGTAATGTCGTACAGGCGGCGCCCTGCATCATCCCGGCGGGAAGGATCTGCATACACCAAAGAGGCATAAGGGATCCGGGGATCATCCTTCCACAGTTGCTGTGCAGGTGAATGCACCACACGTATCCGCCCTGCTGCTCCAAGCGCTTTGAAATTATGTTCTGCAGCCCGGCATAATGCAACATCCTTTTCTGCGTAGATCACATGATCCGAGCTTTTTGAAAAGTAAAAGGCATCCACTCCCAATCCACCGGTAATATCCAGAACGGGGCCATCCCGGTCAACGAAACGTCTTTTGTAACCGGCCGTATACGACGAAGAGCATTGTTCTGCAGCCAGTACAGAAGGAATAAACACCTGCCTGCAGGCAAACCATTCGGGGACCTTGTACCTGATCTTGCGCAATCCTTCTATCTGCCGGACACATTTGGGGATGTCTGTCCCGGGATATTTATGCCCGGAAAGCAGCAATCCGTGCACATCGTCTTCAAGATGTTCCCTGACAAATGCTATTTCGCCGGCAGTGAGCATAAGTTATTCCTCCAAAAGATACCGGGTCCAGAAGTTCAGGTCCTCGTCGGCGGAAAAAGTACCCTGATAACCCCTGTAACCATGTCTTTGTCCCGGATACATCATAAATCGGAAATGTTTGTTGGTTTTCATCAGTTCATTTACCAGGCGCATGGCGTTCTGGAAATGGACGTTATCATCTGATGTGCCATGGGTGATCATCAAAACGGAAGGTCCAAAGCTGCCGTAACTTCCGCATTGTTCAAGTACTGAACCGTTTTTGTATCCTTCCGGGTTGTCCTTGGGCGTATCCATAAAACGTTCCGTATAATGGGTATCGTAGAACGTCCAGTCATAAACACCCGCACCGGCAATTCCGTAAGGGAAATAATCACCTGCAGTACAAACGGCCAAAGCCGTAATATATCCGCCATAGCTGTAACCGGTAATACCCACTTTCCCGGGATCCGCAAAGCCTTTTTCTCTAAGGTAATCGATCCATAACTTGTAATCGTGTATTTCCCATTTACCCAGGTTTCTATACATCATGTCCAGGCCTCTTTTTCCGCAATGCCCGCTGCCGCGGTGATCCATGGCGATCTGGATAACGCCCTTTTTTGCCCAGTGGTATTTGGAGGCCGGAGCAGTCCAGCGATCCATGACGCTCCCGTTATCCGGCCCCCCGTAAATACTTACGATCACGGGATATTTTTTCCCTTCCTCCATTTCAAGCGGAAAAGTAATAACGGCAGGCAGGGTAAAACCGTCCCCGGTAGTTATGAAATGCATCCGGGACCGGGGGACGTTATCTTCTTCCAGCTGTCGGTCATAATCATCTCCTTTAGAATCTCCCAATATTCGTAAGAGTCCTTTTTTTACGCTGTACAAGGCAGCCTGTGTGGGAGTGGAAACGTTGGAGAACAAGACCGTGAAATGCCGGTGATCCGGGGAGAACAAAACGTTGGTATAATGGTAATCGCCCGTTGTCAGACGGCGGATCTTGGGCTCTTTTACGTTTTTGCCCGTTTCTAAGGGGACAGTATAAACATCCGATCGGGTAGAGATTTCCCTGCGTGCAGAAAAAAACAGGTTTTTCCCTTTGGGATCGGTCCCGTGAAGCACAATACCCCAGTTGTTACCTTCTGTTAGTTTCCGAAATTCTTTTCCATCCGTTGAACACAGGTAGATCTGCTGCCAGGACTCAAAATCCCTGACCATGATCATTCCTTTTTCGGTAAAGATGGGATCAGCTATCCAGTCCAGCCAGGCAGATTGTTCTTCACTGTATATTACCTTGCCTGTCCCCTTATCAGGATCAACTGCATACAGTTTTAACTGGTTTTGGTCCCTGTTCATCCACTGGACCAGGAGAGATTTACCGTCAGGAGTCCAGTAAGGGTGACCAAAATACTGATCGGCGGCCGGATCAAAATCTGCCCATACGATCCCGGAACCATCATCCGTTGAAACGATCCCGATTTTAACCTGAGGATTTATATCCCCTGCCTTGGGATAACGCGTTTCTTCCAGGTGCCCGTGTTGTCCGTCAGCCACGTAAATGGGAAACATGGGAACACAGGAATCGTCACAGCGGAAAAAAGCCAGGCGACGACTGTCAGGAGACCACCAGAAAGAACGGTAATTACTGCTTCTTCCCAAGATCTCCTCGTAATAGACCCACGATGCATATCCGTTCAGAACCATCTGACTGCCGTCAAAGGTGAACCGTCTTATTTCCCCGGTTTCCAATTCTTTAGCGTAAAGATCATTGTTCAGGGTATAGGCAACATATTTCCCGTCAGGGGACAAGGCGGGATTCAGCGCTTTTTCATCCAGTCCGTAACCGCCAGTCTTTCCGAAAGGCGATACAGGAGGTTCCGAAGGAGTTCTTTTTCCGGTAACAATATCCTCGGCAAAATATTTACTTTGCTGCCTGTCGCCTGAACGCAGCAATAAGGTCCGTGCATCTGCCCAGGATACAGGCATTTCAAAGGATTTGACAAGTCCTTCGGGCGGGGTTTCACGGACTATGCGTTCCTGCGAGGCGGCTGTCTGGGCCAGAAGAGAAGTGAATAATAGCAGGACAATAAAACGTTTCATAGTAAGGAATTTATAGATTTATCAGATACAATTGTTCGCGTGCCCGGGTAAAAGCCGTGTAATACCACCGCAATACCTCTTTGTTACAAATATCACCAAAAAAGCCCTTATCCACAAAAACGGCTTTCCACTGCCCTCCCTGCGCTTTGTGACATGTGACCGCATTGGCATACTTCACCTGCAAAGCATTAAGGTACAGATCTTCCCTGACCGCACTGTATCGCTTACGCTTCCCTTTTAAGTGTGCATAATCCAGCGAGACTCCCTCGTACAACTGTTGTTGCTGCTCCCTGGATAAAGCAGGCGATTCACTATCCAGCGTATCCAGCAACAGGCGAACATCAAGTTCCACGTCTTTGTAATCGGGAAAACGAAGAACCGCCTCGGCAAAACGAAAACCGTACCGTTCCCTGAATTTGTGTATACGCATGATCTCGGCAATATCCCCGTTGGCAATGAAATCCATCTCGGGGATATCTTCCAGAAACTGGTAACAATTCTTTACCACCATTACACGGTCCCCTTTGGTTATATCTTCTTCACGGTATAAAATGCTCCCGCGGATTCCTTTGTTATACCTGTTGGCCCGCCTGTTGGAACGGCACAAAACTACGGTTTCTTCCAAACCGTAACGGGATATTGCATCGTTGAGAGTTTCTGTCAGTTCACCGGAATTTATGCGGTGAATATCTGTAAATCCGTCGGTTTTCCATTCCGGGATCCTGTAGTCACCATCAGTAATGTTTTTTCTTAACAATGTGGCGTTGTACAATATTCCTGAGTCAAAGGACTGTCTTAAAACTTCTTTCATTTCCCAATAAACCACTTTCCCGTAGATTTCCATTTGCCCGGGATCCAAAGCCGGTGAAATATCCAGCCCCACTGGTGGAAGCTGTGCAGAATCTCCCGATAGCAACAACTGATTTCCTTTGCCGTTCAAAACAAACTTCAACAGGTCTTCCAGGAGGTTCCCGCTGCCAAAAAGCAATCCCCCGGGGACATTGGATAAAAGGGAAGCTTCGTCCACAATAAAGAGGGTGTTCTTATTCCGGTTGGGATACAATTCAAAGACCCCGAATCCTTCCGTGTCAGAAGCCGTGGAAGGTTTTTGGCGGTAAATGGCTTTATGGATGGTGTGTGCAGAAGCCCCGGCATAACCCATCAGCACTTTGGCCGAACGTCCCGTGGGGGCTAGCAATACGCTTGGTTTATTTAAATCCCGCAAAGCCCCTACCAGGGCAGCCATGGCGGTAGTTTTTCCTGTTCCTGCATATCCGTTCAAAATGAATACAGGATCACCGGAAGTAATAAAAGCAGACAACGCTCTGAACAGTTCATCCTGGTCCCGGGAAGGTTCAAACGGTAAATGTTCCTGTAATTTTTGAAAGATGTACTGTTCAATTCCCATAGACCGGATGCGTTATTTGCGGGGACTGAACAGGATAAAGAATCCGAACAACTCAATACGGCCAATGATAGATACAAGGGACAAAACGAATTTGGCAAAACCGTTGAATGCACTGTAGTTGCTCATTGAGCCCACATTCCCGAAACCGGGGCCAACATTTCCTATATGAGCAGCTGTGGCACTTACGGCATCCATAATATCTATTCCCGTTAAAGTCAGTAACAACGATGTGATCAAAACGCAAAACAGATAAAAAACAATAAAAAGATTCACTCCCGAAACCAGTTCAGAGTCAAGTGCATGACCGCCGATCCTTACCGGCACGACAGATTTTGGGTGTAACCGTTTTGTGATCTGTGCCTTAAACGAAAAAACGGAAATCAGGACCCTATCTGCTTTAATTCCGCCCGAGGTTGACCCCGAACAACCACACTGCAGCGTAAAGAATATTAACAAAAGAATAATAAAACCAGGCCATACGGAAGAATCTGCAGTAGCAAAACCAGTAGAAGTGGCCAGGGATATGGTTTGAAAGAACCCGTGTCTGAAAGATTCCGCAAAAGTATCATAGGTGCCCGTAAACTTTAAACTCAGTGACACAAACAGACTTCCCAATAATAACGCAGAAATAAAATAACGCGTTACCGGGGATTTGAACAATGTGGTAGATCTTTTGACCAGAAGCAGAAATATCATCCCAAAATGCAAAGCCGAAAGACACATGAATACTATAATAATTCCCTCTATCAGTTTGCTGTCGTATGCTGCAATACTTAGGTTCCTGGTACTGAATCCTCCCGTTGCTATAGTGGCAAAAGAGTGACATACGGCATCAAAAAAACTCATGCCGGCAATCGTTAAACAAGTGACTTCCAGGAAAGTAAGACCAAAATATATGATAGCTATAACACGGACTGTTTCTTTCGCCCTGAAACGAAAATAATCCTGGGAAAGAGCACTGATCTCAATTTTTGATAATTTCAACCGGATGGAACTTACTTCCGGAAGGATCAGCAACATAAAGATCACCACGCCCATACCACCGATCCAATGGGTGGATGCCCGCCAAAAAAGCAATGATTTCGGCAAAATTTCAACGTCGGTCAGGATAGTTCCCCCTGAAGTGGTATAACCGCTCACACTCTCATACCATGCGTTAATTAATGTAAACTCCCCTCCCCACAACAAATAAGGAAGCATACCGAAAAGACATGAAATTGCCCACGAAAGGACTACGATTACATATCCTTCGCGGGTTGCAACTTCTCCTGCACTTCTAACAAATATGTATGGAAAAGATCCAATTGTCGCAGTGATGATGGCCGAAAGGAGCAACGGAGAAAATCCGGTATCAAATCCGTTTATTGCCGAGACAAAGACGGCAATGAACATGAACAGGGCATTGACCAGGAGAACCAGACCCATATTCCTTGCTATCACGTGGATCCTCATAGCTTATTGTGTTCGTCGCAAAGTTTTGTAATGGATTCGTTCAATTCCACCAATTCGTCATCGGGAGGCAGTTTGACTTGGTATTTTGTTTTAAACAACAACGTATTCTTGATACCCAGCCGGATCTGTCTAAGCGGCAGGATCAGATAAATGCGGATAAAATATGACAACAGAAAGAGGAGCAATATGCTGCTGGCCAATGCAATCACACCCGGCATCAGGCTCCTGTAAAACCCGTCCTGTATCAATTGCGTGTTCTGATGGAGTAAGTCCTGCTCCAGGGAGATCAGGTCCTGAACGTATTTGCGGAGCCGGGAATAGGTTGGATACAGCCTCTGTGTATACCATTCCCTTCTCTGAACGTATTCGTTCTCCTGCCATACCGACCTGGCTTCATTCAATATTTGCATATAGGCGGCATAGGCAAACATAATGGAATCTGTCAGGGCCATTTCCTGCTTTGTAACCAACGTCGTCCTGGTGGCCTGCAGATAACGGTTAAAACGTGCATCATTGTATATGGATTCCAGTTCCAGTAATGAATCCGGGGTAATGCCTATCTGGCTGAGCAATGCAAAAACATTCTGATCGGTCACTTCAAGCAATTGGCTGGATATGTTAATGTTATCTGCATTAACGGAAATAACGTCTCCTACCGAACGGCGGATCCTTCCAATTTCAAAAATACTTACAAGGCTGGCCAGTAAAAGAACAAAGCCCACCACTAAAAAGCCCAGATTGATTTTATTGCTTATTCCCATAAGTGTTCAAAGTTATAAAAAAACTCCATACACTGTCCAGAGCCTGTAACGCCCTTAGCCAGGAAGGCAATTTTACCGGTTTTTTGTCTTTAAACAGTTTTCCGCTTACTCCTTCCAGGGAGTGATCAAGAGCCAAAAAGACAGTGGTGGAAGCGCCCCTGGGAACATGCCTGATTACAGGTCTGAAAAGAATATCGGCCAGAGGATCAACCCATTTGTGCATTTTTATTATGGATGTATTGACAATCCCGGGATCGACCATGTTAATACTTATTCCTTCTTCTTGACATAAATAGTCGGCCCTTAAAAAGCAGTTAAATCATTGAAAATCAGCAAAAATAAGCCCAA
>WOYW01000014.1 GCA_011620605.1 Bacteroidales bacterium
GGACGAACTGGGGAAAGTGCCTCCGGTGGATGCGATCGTGCACCTTGCCGGAAAATCGCACGATACAAAGAACCAAAGCCTGGCACAGGTCTATTTTGATGTAAACACGGGCCTTACACAGAAGATATTTGACTATTTCCTACAATCAGATGCACGGACTTTCATATTCTTTAGCTCGGTGAAAGCGGTGGCGGATAGCGTGCCGGGTGATGTGCTGACGGAGGATGTGATACCGGCGCCGGTGGGCCCCTACGGGGAATCGAAGATCCGGGCGGAGGAGTATATTTTGAAAAAGCTGTCAGCGATCAGCTATCAGCAGTCAGCAAAAAGGGTTTTTATCCTTCGACCTTGTATGATACACGGGCCGGGGAACAAGGGGAATCTGAACCTGCTGTACAACGTGGTGCGTAAAGGAATTCCCTGGCCGCTGGGGGCGTATGAAAACAGGCGTTCGTTTTGTTCCATCGGTAATATCTCCTACGTGGTGGAGCAGCTGATCGTGAAAGAAGATATTGAAAGTGGTATCTACCATGTGGGGGACGACGAGCCGCTATCGACCAACGAACTGATCAGGCTGATCAGCGAATCGGTCGGAAAAAAAGCGCATATCTGGAAGTTTCCAAGGGGGATGATGAGTGCTGCCGCTTCGGTGGGAGGGTTTTTGCACCTGCCACTGAACAAGGAGCGGCTGCGGAAGCTGACGGAGAACTACGTGGTGAGTAACGAGAAAATTAAACGGGCGTTGGGCATTGAGAAGATGCCGATCTCAGCACAGGAGGGGATGCGCAAGACGCTGGATAGTTTCAGATAACAGGCAGTATGGGTGCAATAACAACATATTTGGTCGTCTTGGTTTTGCTGCTTGCAGCAGAACTTTTTTATTTCCGGATTGCGGACCGGTTTAACATCATCGATAAGCCGAACGAGCGGAGTTCGCACAACTACATTACCATACGGGGTGGGGGCATTATCTGGTGGGTAGCAGCATTGCTGTTCCTGATGTTCCATTTCTCATCCTCATCGCTCTGGTTCTTTGCCGGCATCACGCTGATCGCGGGGGTGAGCTTCATGGACGATGTGCGGGGACTGGGACAGAAGGTGCGCCTGCTCTTTCACCTGCTGGCAATGAGCTGCGCTTTTTACCTGGCAGGTGTCTTCGGGAGCTATCCCTGGTGGGCCATCGTGATGGGTTACATCGTGTTTATCGGGATTGTGAATGCCTATAACTTTATGGATGGCATCAACGGGATCACTGAGTTGTACAGCATCGCGGTGCTGGCTTCGCTGCAGTATGTGAACCTGTCGTACTGCAACTTTGTACATCCCGACCTGATCTGGTACCCGATGATTGCATCCGTCGTGTTCCTCTTCTTCAACTTCCGGAAAAGAGCCCGATGCTTTGCCGGTGATGTGGGCAGCGTGGCCATCGCCTTCTGGATTGTGACGCTGCTGCTGTTGCTGATCCTCAAAACGGAAAACCTGATATGGCTCGGCTTCCTGATGGTCTACGGGGTGGATGCGGTGATGACCATCCTGCATCGCATTTGGCTGAAACAAAATATCATGGAGGCGCATCGTCTCCATTTTTACCAGATACTGGCGAACGAGAAGAGAATGCCGCACCGGCTGGTGTCGCTGATCTACTTCACAATGCAATTGCTCTGCTCGGCCCTGATCATCCTGCTCTATCCGGTGATGGGGTGGTGGATATTCGTGATCCTGTTGCTGGTGCTGATGGGCCTTTACATGATTAAATTCCCGATGATGAACGCAAAAAAGAGTGTGACGTATGCTGATTGACGATAATTTGTTGGATAAAGTGACGGAACAGGCGAAGGCGAGCGACCGCCTCGAGTCGAAAGCGCAGCGACTGCTGATCTTCGAGGTGAAGGACGGTCCCTTTGCTCCCCTTGGCGAAGAGGATGAGTTGAAGTAGATGCTGTACAAGTATCTTGCTCTGAATGGAAAATGGTCAGGTACTGGTTGTTGATGAACTGGATGCACAACTGCATCCCAACTTACTATGCAGAATTATCTCCCTGTTTCATTCAACTGAGATGAATCTGCTGCGGCCTAAGAAAATTTACTTGCGAAACTTTAGTAAATAATAAAATAATTTATGAGTAAAAAAGCACTAATCACTGGAATTACCGGCCAGGACGGCTCCTATTTGGCAGAATTCCTTCTGGAAAAAGACTATGAAGTACATGGCATAATCCGTCGTTCTTCATCTTTTAACACTGCCCGTATAGAACACTTATATTTAGATGAGTGGGTACGTGATATGCACAACAAACGGTTGATTAATCTTCATTATGGTGATATGACGGATTCCAGTTCACTTATACGGATTCTGCAAACAGTTAAGCCGGATGAAATTTATAACCTGGCAGCCCAGAGTCATGTGAAAGTCAGTTTTGACGTTCCGGAATTTACTGCAGAGACTGATGCCGTTGGTACCTTACGTCTATTGGAAGCAGTACGCATTCTGGGGATGGAGAAAAAGACGCGCATATACCAGGCCTCTACTTCTGAATTATACGGTCTGGTTCAGGAAACACCTCAAAAGGAAACAACGCCTTTCTATCCCCGAAGTCCTTATGGAGTAGCAAAATTGTATGGGTTCTGGATAACAAAGAATTACCGTGAATCATACGGAATGTTTGCCGTTAATGGAATTTTGTTTAACCATGAAAGCGAACGTCGTGGGGAAACATTCGTAACCCGGAAGATCACATTGGCTGCAGCACGTATAAAACAGGGATTTCAGGACAAATTGTACCTGGGGAATCTGGATTCCTTGCGTGACTGGGGATATGCAGAAGATTACGTGGAATGTATGTGGCTGATGTTGCAACACCATACACCGGAAGATTTTGTTATTGCGACGGGTGAGAATCATTCGGTTAGGGAATTCTGCACTCTGGCCTTTAAGGAAGTAGGAATCAATCTTCGTTGGGAAGGGAAAGGTATTAAAGAAAAAGGAATTGACGAGGAAACAGGGAAGGTCTTGGTGGAAGTAGATCCCAAATATTTCCGTCCTGCCGAAGTAGCCTTGCTTTTGGGTGATCCAACCAAAGCAAAGAACTTATTGGGATGGAATCCCACCAAAACATCTTTTCCTGAATTGGTGAAACGGATGGTAGTAAACGATATGCGTTTTGTAAAAAAATGTATTTAAGGAGTACTATAGAATAAAGATCATGGAAAAAAACAGTAAGATATATGTAGCCGGTCATTTGGGACTGGTAGGTTCAGCCATTTGGTATAACTTAAAATCTAAAGGATATACTAATCTAATTGGCCGTTCAATAGAAGAAATGGATTTAATGGACAGGGAAGCAGTGAGAGAGTTCTTTGACAAGGAGAAGCCAGAATACGTGATCCTGGCAGCAGCCGTTGTGGGTGGGATCATGGCCAACACTACTTACCGTTCGGATTTTATTTACAAAAACCTAGTTATTCAGAACAATGTTATTGGAGAAAGCTTTCATCATGGGGTTAAAAAGCTATTATTTTTGGGAAGTACCTGTATCTATCCAAGGGAAGCTCCGCAGCCGATGAAAGAGGATTGTTTGTTAACTGCCCCGCTGGAATATACGAACGAACCATATGCTATTGCCAAAATTGCAGGTTTAAAAATGTGTGAAAGCTTTAATCTGCAATATGGTACTAATTTCATAGCGGTTATGCCAACAAATTTGTACGGACCAAACGACAATTTCCACCTGGAAAACAGCCATGTCATGCCGGCGATGATCCGTAAAATTGTATTGAGCCACTGGCTTATGAACGAAAACTGGGAAGCTGTGCGAAATGATCTTGACAAACGCCCGGTAGAAGGTATAAACGGAAAGAGCTCCAATAGTGAGATAAGAGACAAGTTGGCAAAATACGGCATATATTCAGATCAGGTTGTTTTATGGGGAACCGGTAAGCCATTGCGGGAATTTTTGTGGAGTGAAGAAATGGCCGATGCTTGTGTGTATATCATGGAGCGGGTAGATTTCAAGGATACGATACCCGAGGGAAATGAAATACGTAATTGCCATATCAACATTGGTACCGGTAGGGAAGTAACCATAGCCGGGTTGGCGCAGATCATAGTTGAAACCGTAGGCTACAAAGGAAAGATTAATTTTGATTCTTCCAAGCCTGACGGTACCATGCGGAAACTCACAGATCCCTCCAAATTGCATGCTCTTGGATGGCATCATAAGATTGATATAGAAGAAGGAGTGGGGAAGTTGTATCAGTGGTATGTTAACAGTATATCCTAAAAGTATAGAAATGCCCCAAAAAGTATTTGTATCGGGGTGTTATGATTTGCTCCACAGTGGGCATGTGAAAACATTTGGTTTGCTCGAAAAAATTGGCATGACGACAAGCACGGGGGCAATTATTTGCCTGTATGAAAATCTTTTGCCGTTGAACAGAAAGGTACAGATTGTGCCAGTTGCTATTTGTTTCCTAAAAGATTAAAAAAGGTTTTTATCATTAAAAACCGGATTAATTGTCGTAAGTTTACTAAAATATGTATATTTGCGACAAGAAATCAATAAAAATGGTTATATGATTATTAGACTTACAGTTGACAATATTTATTCTTTTGGTGAATCGACTGAATTTTCGTTAATTGCCGGAAAAGGAACGACAAATGATAGACACGTACTGAGAGGTGTAAAGAGAGATGATATATCTATTCTGAGATCATCTATAGTATATGGAGCAAATGCTTCAGGTAAGTCAAATTTGGTTAAATCACTGAATCTTCTGAAAAAAATAGCCTTAAATGGTATTCCAGGCACAGGAATCCCTTTTTATAAACTATGTACAGAATTAAAAGAAAGGGCTACTTTAGAAGTCGAGTTGAAATACGATAAAACATATTATGCTTATGGTGTTGTGGTTAATTCTAAAGAAATACTTGAAGAATGGTTGTACGAAATTAATAAAAGGTCTGAAAATAAAATATTTGAAAGGAAAAATTCTTCTGATGGTGTCCGGGTAGAGATTGGAAAAGGGTTAATCTCAGATAAAAGCTTATCTCAAATGCTCAATTATATGGGCGAAACTACCCCAAAACACAAAAGTTATCTTTCTGAGTATATGACTCGTAATGGTAAAAACCTGAATGGTGTTGAAGAAGTTTTTGATTGGTTTTCAAACAGATTAAAAATAATTTTTCCAAATACAAAATTTAAGGGCTTGTCTTTCAATCTTCACATGAAGGATGAATTTGTGAAGCCCTTGGAAACAATGTTGAAATTTTTCCAAACTGGAATAAATAAAATTCGTAAGGATAAGATTAAAATTGAACAACTTACTGATATAGATATTCGTATAATAGAAAAAATTCAAAAAGAACTGAAACTGAGAAAAGCCATTTTTTTAACATCCAGGGACGGAAAAGCGAATTATACTTTCCAACTTGATTTGAATGGAAAATTACAGGTATTCAAGTTGAGGACAGAGCATCAAAGGATCGATAATGTGCCTGTTACTTTTGAAATATCAGAAGAATCTGATGGCTCTCTCAGGATGATTGATTTTATTCCTGCTCTGATAGATATGACTCATAATCCATCTGTTTATGTTGTAGATGAGATTGATAGAAGTTTACATCCTATGTTGACTTATGAATTATTTGAATATTATTTCAACAAAATCTGTAACAACAGAGACACTCAACTAATATGCACGACACATGAATCAAATTTACTTGATCTAAAACTCTTTAGATCTGATGAAGTTTGTTTTGTTGAAAAGGATAAAAATGGCTCTTCACATATAACGTCATTAATAGACTATAAACCCCGTCCGGATGTAAATCTTAAATCCGGATATCTCCTGGGAAGGTATGGAGCTATCCCATTTTTTGGTAATTTAAATGATTTACACTGGTAGGAAAACTGATCTATGAGAATCAGGAAGAATTTTGAACGTCCGGAAGGAAAGAAATCAGCAAGACTTGTAGTTATTGCTTCCGAAGGAAGAAAAACGGAGCAGATTTATTTCGAAGCTTTTAAAGAGAAAATGGAGGCCTTAAACGTTCATGTTGTAGTTCTTAACAAGGATGAAGAAGATAATTGTGATCCCGATCCTGTTTCTGTCTATAAACGGTTATGTGAATTCAAGGATCATTATCAGATTGGGGATGATGATGAATTGTGGATGGTCATAGATCGTGATCGCTGGCATCAACGTAATCTCTCATATCTTGCTCAAAAATGTCACCAGAACTCAAACATGAATTTCTGTGTCAGTAATCCTGCTTTTGAATTGTGGTTAATGCTTCATCTGATTGGAGTTGAAGAACTTTCTGATCAGGAAAAGGCTGATATAACTATAAACAGAAAATTTCGTAAGGGCGGTGATCCTTTCTTGAAAAAAAAGATGCGAGAATTATTGAGTGCCTATAACGAATCAAGATATGATACTGAAAGATTACTAAAAGAAGGAACCATAAGTGTAGCAATAGAACGGGCAGCAGCGTTAGATGTTTCTCCTGAAGATCGTTGGCCTAATACTCTTGGAACAAGAGTCTATTTATTAGCAAAAAGTATTTTAGGGATCAACTGGTAATTATAAAGATACCTTCATGAAATTCTTCATCGACACAGCAAACCTTTCCCAAATCCGGGAGGCGAGGGATCTGGGGATCCTGGACGGGGTGACCACCAACCCGTCTCTGATGGCCCGGGAGAACATCCGCGGGCACGCCGCCATCCTGGCGCATTACCGCCAGATCTGCGAAATGGTGGACGGCGATGTGAGTGCCGAGGTGCTGGCCACGGACCTGGACGGAATGCTTGCCCAGGCAGCGGAGCTGGCCTCGGTCCACAAGAATATTGTGGTGAAGATCCCCTGCACGGCGGAAGGGATCAAGGCCATAAAAGCCCTCTCGGCAAAAAACATTCCCACTAACTTCACGCTGGTCTTCAACGCGGGACAAGCCTTCAACGCGGGACAAGCCGTGCTGGCAGCCAAAGCCGGTGCCAGGTACGTCTCGCCCTTTGTAGGGAGGCTGGGGCCCACGTAATCACCTGCCCGCTCAAGCCCATCCTGGGTCTGCTGGACCATCCCCTCACCGAAAAAGGCCTCGCCAAGTTCCTGGAGGATGCCCGGAAAATGATCTGATCCGGTCTTATCTGTTCCCGTCATTTAAGGCAGTCTGCACATTGATAAGGGGAAGCTCGATTTTAAGAGTTCAATCGTACAGTTGCCGCCAATCAATCCCACTGCGAATTTAGCTTATGTCAAAAATATTTTCTATATTTGGGAAATATATAGCATATGTCAAAAATGGAAACACAAACAGAAATCATTATTCGACAAAAATACTTAGATAAAATATTGCCGTTTTTAGGTAAACAGTTGCTAAAGGTGTTGACAGGTCAGCGACGTACCGGTAAAAGTTATATCTTTAAACAGACTATTCAGTATATTAAACAGCATATAACGGATGCAAACGTAATTTTTGTAGATAAGGAAAATTTGAAATTCAGCTCGATAAAAAATGCCGCGCACTTGAACGAATATGTTTTGGCCAATACGGTTGAGGGGCTAAAGAATTTTGTATTTATTGATGAGATTCAGGATATTGAGCATTTTGAAACTGCGCTGCGCAGTTTGGGCGGTAATCCTGGCTATGATATTTATTGTACCGGCAGCAACGCATTTATGCTTTCGGGCGAATTGGGAACCTATTTAAGTGGTCGTTATATTGAAATTGAAGTTAAAGCGTTGTCTTTCATTGAATTTCTTCAATTTCATTCGTTGGAATGCAATACGGATGCATTGAAATTGTATATGCGTTATGGCGGTTTGCCATATCTGAGAAATTTGGAATTGAAAGACGAAACCGTATATGATTACTTGAAAGGGGTTTACAATACGATTTTATATCGCGACATTGTCCAGCGGCACGACTTGCGTAATACTGTTTTTTTGGAAAACCTTATGTGCTTTCTTGCCGACAATGTAGGACAGTTGTTTTCTGCTAAAAGTATAAGTGATTACCTCAAATCGCAAATGAACAAAGTGGCTGTTTCACAGGTAATTGATTATCTTGGATACTTGTCGGAATCGTTTATGATTCATAAGGTAGGAAGAATGAATATTGCCGGAAAAAAGATTTTTGAAATCGGTCAGAAGTATTATTTTGAAGATATTGGTCTTCGTAATGCTTTTTGGGAATACCGCCCCGGTGATATTGGAAAGATCATGGAAAATATGGTCTATAATCATTTGATATATAACGACTATACTGTAAAAGTGGGACAGACCGGGACAGGAGAAATTGATTTTGTATGTAAAAAGGGCGGCGAGTACCTTTATATTCAGGTTTGCTATTTGCTACATAATCAAGACACTATAGATAGGGAATTTCGGAATTTGGAAAAGATAGAAGATAACTATCCAAAAATGGTAATTTCTATGGATGAATTCGCCGTTCATTCACGCAACGGAATTAAACAGGTCTATTTACTCGATTTTTTGAACAATATAGGTGCGGCATCGTAAGATACATAGATAATGATAGCGCTGTATAGGTACCGGCTGTAGCGCTCTAAAGGTTACTGCTACTAAAGGTTGCTGCCGCCATAAGAAAAGGGAAGCTCGTCCCGCGGAGGGAGGGACCCGGTTGCGTAAGCAACTGGGAGGCCTTCCCTGTTCAATCGTGCAGCTGCCACCAAAAACAGACCTGCGTGGGAACTTACCGCGGAAGCTCTCTGGAGATAAAATTTCGCCAACTACACCAATAATAATTCGCCAACAACACAAGTAAAATCTTGCCAATTACACAAGTATGCGAAATTTATGTATCTTTACCTTACGTTTTTTAAGTAGTAACGATGGCAAAAAAATACCTTTCAAGAATTTGTGATTCACTTTTGTTGAGACAGTTGGCTTCTTCGGGTGCCGTATTGATTGAGGGTGCTAAATGGTGCGGTAAAACGAGTACGGCTCGCCAAGTGGCGAAAAGTGTGCTCTATATGCAAGATACAGACCGCGGTCAAGGTTATCTGAAGATGGCAGATACAATGCCATCACGTCTGCTTCTGGGTGACAATCCCCGTTTGTTGGATGAATGGCAGATGGCACCGGTTCTTTGGGATGCCGTTAGATTTGAGGTCGATAAACGCAGTGAAAGGGGGTTGTTTATTCTCACAGGCTCGGCCGTTCCTAAAGACGGCGTAACGGCTCATACCGGTACCGGTCGGATTTCGCGTCTGTTGATGCGGCCAATGAGTCTTTTCGAGTCGAAGGAGTCAAACGGCAGCGTTTCTCTTGAGCGACTGTTTGCCGGTGAGACCGATGTTGTGGCTGAAAGTACGTTGACAATTCCTGATTTGGCTCAGGCAATATGCCGGGGTGGATGGCCCGAAGCCGTGGTAAATGGCGATAGTGATTCCTTAGTGGCACGTAATTATGTGGATGCTGTTATAAATATGGATGTGCAGCGTGTGGACAATGTTGAAAGAAATCCGGCAAGAGTACGACAGTTCCTTCGGTCATATGCACGAAATATCTCTACAATGGCTCCGCTTACCACTGTATTAGCCGATGTCAAATCGAATGATACAGGCTTTTCGGACACAACCATGTACAGTTATGTGAATGCGTTGCGTCGTATATTTCTGATTGAAGATATTCCAGCCTGGAAACCATCGTTGAGATCGAAAACAGCCATCCGGACTTCAGATAAACGGCAGTTCGTAGATCCTTCCATTGCTGCGGCATTAATGTATGTCAATGTTGACAGTCTTCTTGATGACATGACATATTTTGGTTTTTTGTTTGAATCATTGGCTACACGCGATTTACGTATTTATGCGCAGGTGCTCGATGGCGATATTTTCCACTATCACGATAAAAGTGATTTGGAAGCCGATCTTGTAATACGTCTTCATGATGGCCGTTGGGCACCTGTGGAAGTTAAATTGGGAAGCAGTGAGATAGAAGAAGCTGCGGCACATCTGATAACACTACAGAAGAGAATTGATACGGACAAGGTGGGTCAACCCTCTTTTAAAATGGTACTGACCGGTGGTCAATTCGCATATAAGCGTAATGACGGTGTGCTGGTCGTTCCGATTGGGTGCCTTAAGCCGTGACGAACCCCGACATGACTCCATTAATCTGATGATAGGGCTGTATGTACAGGCTATAGCGCTCTAAAGGATACCGGGCCATGATTCTGGCAGATAACATGGTCGCGTTCTCAATTCATCAGATTGATGCATCAAGCAGACGCTGCTACTAAAAGTTGCTGAACCTAATGCTCTGCCACTATAGGACGCTGCCGCCATAAGAAAAGGGAGCCTCGGCTTTCATAAAAAGCTTCCAGTTCTTAAAAGTGGCAGTGGCCGCCTGAATGGGAAAACCTACAATAAATTGGAAGACCCACACGCACCAGGGGCACTTTCGCAGGGTTTTTGCCCCTGGTGCTTTCGGTAGACTCGGCAATGATTTTGTAAAATGCATTGAATGAGGCGATTGTGAAATTCTTCATTCTTTGACAACACCCACCAAGGGCACTTTTACTGGGTTTTCGCCCCTGGTGGGGCTCAAAACCTCCAGAATCAAAATTCTGGTTCTAAGGCAGCCTGCACATTGATAAGGGGAAGCTCGTCCCGCGGAGGGAGGGACCCGGTTGCGTAAGCAACTGGGAGGCCTTCCCCGATCAATGGTGCAGCTGCCGCAAATCAACTGAAGCCAAACAGCTCCCACAAACAGACGAAATTACAAACAACCACTACCTCAAAAAAAAACATAAAAATGTGCGGCATCGTAGGATACATCGGAACTAAACAAGCCTCCCCAATTCTTCTGAAAGGCCTCAAACGCCTGGAATACCGAGGCTACGACAGCGCCGGACTGGCGTTGATCAACTCGGCAAACCAACTGGCAATCTACAAAACCAAAGGCAAAGTAGCCGACCTGGCACGCTACATCCAGGGAAAAGACACCTCCGGCACCATCGGCATCGCCCACACCCGCTGGGCCACCCACGGCGAACCCAGCGACATCAACGCCCATCCCCATTACTCCCAATCCGGGCAGCTGGCCCTGATCCACAACGGCATCATAGAAAACTACCCAGTCCTGAAGGAAACCCTCCTGCGCGAAGGCTACACCTTTCAAAGCGATACGGACACCGAGGTGCTGGTGCAATGGATCGAGTACATGCGGACTACCCGCAACACCGACCTGTTCCATGCTGTCCAACTGGCCCTGACCCAGGTGGTAGGCGCTTACGCCATAGCCGTCATCCAGCAGGACGATCCCGACACAATGGTAGCAGCCCGTAAATCCAGCCCGCTGCTCGTAGGCATAGGGGAGGGGGAATACTTCCTGGCCTCCGATGCCTCGCCCGTTATTGAATACACAAAGAAGGTCGTCTACCTGAACGACCAGGAGGTAGTCTGCCTGCGCCGGGACCGGGAGCCGGAGTTCTACAACCTGCAACAGGTAGAAAAAGACCACCGCATCATTGAACTGGAACTCACCCTGAGCCAGCTGGAAAAAGGCGGCTACCCGCACTTCATGCTCAAGGAAATCTTCCAGCAGCCCCACACCCTGCGCGAATGCATGCGCGGACGCGTCAACGTGGAAAACAACTCGGTCACCCTCTCGGGCATCCTTGACCACCGCGAACGCTTTGAAAAGGCGCGACGGATCATCATCGTCGCCTGCGGCACCTCGTGGCACGCCGGCCTCATCGGCAAGTACCTGATCGAGACCTTTGCGCGCCTGCCCGTGGAAGTGGAATACGCCTCTGAATTCCGCTACCGCAACCCTGTTCTTTATGCCGATGACATTGTGGTGGCCATTTCGCAGTCGGGCGAGACGGCCGATACGCTGGCAGCGGTGGAACTGGCGCGCAGCCGGGATGTCTTTGTCTACGGCGTCTGCAACGTGGTGGGCTCCTCCATTCCCCGACGTACCCACTCCGGCTCTTATACCCACGCGGGGCCCGAGATTGGGGTAGCCTCCACGAAGGCCTTTACCGCGCAAGTCACCGTCCTGGCCCTGATGGCCCTGAGCATGGCCCGGGTGCGCCGCTCCCTGACCAAAGCCCGCTTTGAAAAGCTGGTCGCCGCCCTGGCCGCCATCCCTGCCAAAATGGAAGAAACCCTGCAGGTGAGCGACTTCATCCGCGAATTCGCCTGCATCTTCACCTACGCCCGCAATTTTATCTACCTGGGCCGAGGCTACAACTACCCTGTGGCGCTGGAAGGTGCCCTGAAACTCAAAGAAATCTCTTACATCCATGCCGAGGGGTATCCCGCCGCCGAGATGAAGCATGGTCCCATCGCCCTCATAGACCAGGAAATGCCCGTGGTAGTGGTAGCCCCCAATAACAAGACCATGTATGATAAGGTGGTCAGCAACATCCACGAAATCAAAGCCCGGCAGGGCCGCGTAGTCGCTATAGTTACCCGCGGCGACATCGTCATCCGCGACCTGGCTGACTACTCCATAGAAATCCCCGACGCCGAAGAATGCTTCGTCCCCCTTTTGGCCGTCATCCCCCTCCAACTCCTGGCCTACTACATCGCCACCATCAAAGGCTGCAACGTAGACCAACCCCGGAACCTGGCCAAGTCCGTCACGGTGGAGTAAAAAATCTCAGAGATTCTGCGCAAGATCTTAGGCAGAAAATCTCAACACCCTAATTATCAATATCTTAAAAAATATCCTCAGGAATTCTGCGCAGAATCTCTGAGATTTCTTAACCCACTGTGGATGATGATACATTGGATGAGATACAAAATACAGCATAGAGAGGGACTGATTTTATATTATTTTCGAAACCAAAATTCTTTTTACTGATGCGTATGGAGTATGGTGATTTATATTTATTTGCAAAAATTCCTAAACTTCTTGAACGATTTTGGTGTCCTTTCTTTACTTCTACAGGGATAACGCTATCCTGTATTTGAAGTACAAAATCAATTTCTGCTTTTCCCTCGCTTTGCCAATAAAATAGATCATACCCTTTATTTGCAAAAGCCTGTGCTACATAATTCTCGGCCATTGAACCAAGAAAAATATTATGCACCTCAATGGGAGATAACATAGTTTGCAAGGGGATCCTGGAGTGTAAGGTAAGAATTCCAATATCGGCCATATACAATTTGAAGTTGGACAAATCTGTATAAGCATTTATTGGAATAAACCCATGTTCTAATCGTTGGCACTTTAGTACTATACCTGCAAATTGAAGCCAGTCTATGGCTTCTCCGAAAATTGTCGCAGTGCCCCCCCTTTGTACTGTTTTATACTGAAATTTTGTGTTATCCTTTGCCAATTGTGCCGGAATTGAATTGTAACAGGCTCTGATCTTCACACTTGTTGCCGAAGTGGCATATTTTGACATATCTGCTATGTATTGTTGCATGATATCGTTCTGAATTAATTGAACACTGTTATAGCTTCCTGTCTCAATGAATGAAGATACTGCTGCCGGCATTCCTCCCACGATCATATACTGCTTGTGATATTTTAATGCTATTTCATGCAGCGCATTAGGCATTGCCAGATCTTCGTCAAAATGGGCCTTGATTTCTTCTGATAATTTTTCCCTGTCCATAGCCCATAAGAATTCCTCAAAATCCATTGGGTACATATTTATTTGCTGAACCTTACCAACAGGAAATGAGTGTTTATTCCTGTTGATAGAAACGCCCAGTAATGATCCGGCCGCTATAACGTGTTGTTCCGGTGCCTGTTCGCAAAAATATTTCAGCGACGTCAATGCCTGCTCGCAGACTTGTATCTCATCAAAAAAAATCAATGTATTTCCAGCATTCACGTTAACTCCTTTTGCTGCTTCTAGGTATTGAATTATTTTGTCAGGTGATAATTCGGTTTCCAAAAATTTGCAAAAGTTGTCTTCTATTTCCAGATTCAGATAGAGCAAATGTTCATATTGTTCTTTGCCAAATTGTTTAATGATATAAGTTTTACCTACCTGGCGTGCCCCATTAATAATTAAAGGCATTCTCCCGGGATTTATTTTCCATTCTGAGAGCAATTTGCTTATTTTTCTTTTCATTGGGTTACATTTTAATTGAAATAACACCACTCAAAAGTAATATTAAGTTCCAATAAATCAAAATAATTTGATTAATATGAACATAATGATCAAAATAATCATTTTTCAACCAGCTGCCGCCAACCAGCAAGATACAACCCACAGACCAACAAAATCAACCCAATAACTCACAAATTGATGATAGCGCTGTATGGGTACCGGCTGTAGCGCTCTAAAGGATACCGGGCCACGATTCTGGCCGCCTGAATGGGAAAACCTACCCACCAGGCGCAGTTTCCCCCTGTTTTTGCACCTGGTGGGGCTCAAAACCTTCCCACCAGGCGCACTTTTGGCGGGTTTTCGCACCTGGTGCTTTCGGCTGACTCGGCAATAATTTTGTAAAATGCTTTGAATGAGGCGTTTGGTAAAATCTGCATTTTTTGACAACTACCACCAGGCGCACTTTTGCCTGGTTTTCGCACCTGGTGGGGCTCAAAACCGCCAGAATCAAAATCCAGGATAGACCCGAACACTCAACTTTTGATAGATTATTGAAATTGTTATCTTTGTGAACTGAAAGGAGAAATAATTACTGCCATCAGTTCACGAATGCACAAATGAATATTTTACCTGTAATATACCAAGACCAAAGGACAATATACAAGATTGCTGATATTGCCATGCTTTTTCCACAAGAGGATAGCAGGTGTTTGAGCGATCGGATGAGATATTTTGTTAAGCACATGACAAAATTTTAAAGATATCGAATGGCCTTGGGCATACGCTACAGCAATAAGCAGTACGTCTACATGGAATGGCAGGGACACCACCAATCCGTCCCTGATGGCCCGGGAGAACTTTTTTTCCCCAGTCATTTAAGGCAGCATGCACATTGATAAGGGGAAGCTCTATATCACCAAAAATCAAGAAAATGAAATCGAATTGAAAAAAAATGCAACAATATTGGTCATTCCAATATGGAAATGGTTGTTTTATGGGTAAATTACAATTATTTCCACCAGAACATTTGTTTAACAATTCATACTAAATACTATGGGAAAAACGTATAAAATCAGACTCTCGCTCAATTACAGCAATCCGGAGATATACCGTGTCATGCTGGTGGACAGCGAAATAATGCTGTCGCAGTTTCACGAGCTTATCCAGATAGTCATGGAGTGGGAAGATGAACACCTTCACTGTTTTGAAGTGGGTAATCATTATTTTGAGCCGCGCTATTCAGATGATGACATGTGGAAGGAGGGCAAGAATATAGACTATGCCGGCATTATGCTATCAGAGGTGCTTAACGGCAACAGAAAGAAGATAGAGTATCAATACGACTTCGGCGACAGCCACGAAGTTACAATCCGGCTGCTGGATACTATGGACGAGGAGTGCCCCACTCCAAAATGTCTGGAAGCTGTGCTCCGTGCACCTGTAGAGGATGTAGGAGGCATTGGGGGCTATTACCAGATGCTGGAAATCCTGAAGAATCCAAAGGACGAGGAATACGAGTCATACCGTGAATGGTTGGGCCTTGAAAAGGGGCAGAAATTCCGTACTAAAGCCTTGCCTGTGAGCACTCTTAACCGTCAACTGGCTGCCCTTGTAAAGACAAAGCGCTACCAGAAACTGAAAACTCAGAAGAAGCAAGGTACAGCATCGCAACGAAAGACCGGTATAAACAACCATCAGGCTGAAGGTCCTATCCGTCAAATACATGATTTTCTGGATGATTACCAGAAGAAACACGGCAGCTTTGAATCGCTTGAACAGGCGAATAAGGTTCTTGCCGGGTTCATAAAGAAACTCAACGAAAAGAAATAACGGAAGATAAAGGGTCAAATTTTATGTCATTTTCATCAATTAAACAAGAGGAATTTGGATTGGGTGAAAGTGCAGCAATGGCATATGAAAGGCCTCAAACGCCTGGAATACCGCGGCTACGACAGCGCCGGCCTGGCGTTGATCAACTCGGCAAACCGATCTGTTTCACGCGGTGCAACTGGCCCTGACCCAGGTGGTGGGCGCGTACGCCATTGCCGTTATCCAACAGGACGATCCGGACACCATCGTGGCGGCCCGTAAATCCAGCCCGTTGCTCATAGGCATAGGCGAGGGGGAATACTTCCTGGCCTCGGATGCCTCGCCCGTCATTGAATACACCAAAAAGGTTGTCTACCTGAACGACGACGAGGTGGTCTGCTTGCGTCGGGACCGGGAGCCTCGGTTCCACAACCTGCAAGAGATTTTTATTCAGATCCCTTGCCTGGAGAATGGCACGCTTCGCTAATACCAAATAGAAGCGGCGGAACTTCGGTTGAAAGCAAAAAATACAGAAAGCATTTTTAAGATGGTTTACAAATTTGGAATTGAAATCCAAAATTGTATATTTGCATTATGCTAATAATACGAACTGCAGAAAAAGAATTAAGGACGTTAGCCAGACAATTTAAAACTGTGGCAGTGCTTGGACCCAGACAATCCGGCAAAACTACGCTGGTACGCATGGCGTTTCCTGACAAAGCGTATGTAAGCCTGGAAAACCCGGATACAAGACGTTTTGCAATAGAAGATCCACGCGGTTTTATAGCCAGTTATCCGGATGGAGCCATTCTGGACGAAATACAACGTACACCTGATATATTTTCATACCTTCAGCAGGTACTGGATGAAAATAAGGGTAAAGGCCGGTTTATTATTACCGGGTCCAACAATTTCCTTCTGCAGGAAAATATATCTCAGAGCTTAGCAGGGAGGGTCGGTTACTTGTACCTGCTGCCTTTATCATTTGATGAATTACCTGTAAAGAAGTTATCTGCCAATGAACTAATACACAAAGGTTTTTATCCCGCAATTTATGAGCAGGAGGGTCAAACAGATGTTGGTAAGTATTATCTAAATTACATACGCACATACATAGAGCGGGATGTAAGGCTTATTCGCAACGTAACCGACTTGTATACTTTTGAGCGTTTTCTTCGTTTGTGTGCGGGACGTACGGGACAGCTGCTCAATATGAATAGTCTGGCAGTGGAAACAGGCGTCGATAATAAAACGATCGGGGATTGGTTATCGGTTTTGGAAACCAGCTTTATTGTGTTCCGCTTACAGCCGTACCATAGGAATTTTAATAAGCGTATTGTTAAGATGCCCAAGCTTTATTTTTACGATACCGGAGTGGCATCTGCGTTGCTGGGAATCGATAATCCGGACCAATTGGCTTTACATCCTTTTCGCGGAGGATTGTTTGAAAATATGATCATTATCGATTTTCTGAAAAGCAGATATAACAGGGGGAAACCCAATAATCTTTATTTTTGGCGTGATAGCCTGGGTACGGAAATTGATTTACTTGTTGAAAAAGCCAACTCCTTATTGCCAATAGAAATAAAATCCGGACAAACCATTACTGATGACTACTTTAAGTCAATGTCTTCCTGGCTCAGAATTTCTGGAATGGAAAAAGGATGGGTGATCTATGCAGGACATGAAAAACAGGTTAGGAGCAATGGTATAACAGTGCTCCCTTTAAACGAAATGGAACTTCTGGTATCTTCAATCTGATGCGCCACAACCCGCAAAGGTGCGCCACAAACCCCACTTTCTGCGCCAGAAACGCAGTATGAATGAAAAAGCTCCCAAACGGGAAACCTGGAGGGCGTAGAGGAGGGACGGGCGGATTTGGATTTGCCACCGGGCATATAGGTTTTGAAAAGGGCTACCGGCACGTTGCCTTTCAAGGTCCATCTGGGGATGTTGTTCTGGTAATCTGTCAGGTATTTCAAGGTTTCCTGCAAGTCCTGGAGTTTATCGAACATGAATCTTTTGGATATGAACTCAAGCATAGAATGAGTAGAAGTTTCTATCTGTGTGTTGATCCAGATTTCATGCATTAAATCTCTGTATCAGGTATGTCGAACTTGTTGAGATGTCTGAGAAGTTGTTGGGAAAAGGTGTTTTTGTAATAATAAACCCGTTCTGATGCCTGTAAAAGCTCTGATTCTGTAAATGTGGCGTACTTCAGATTCTTTCTTTGTTCAATTTCTGCTAGCAATGATTTGACATCCGGGATACAGGTATGATAAAAAAACATGAGGTGTTTGTCGGAATAGGCGGCGTTGTATTTTCTACCCAATCTGTTACTTTGAAAATAATGGAGCAAATCAGGTAGAGGCAGGGCTTCTGGCAAATAATTGTTGAACAGCTCTTCAATTTTCCTGATCGGGAGCGCTCCGTAAAGTGTAAGCATACCAAGAAAAAGATTTTCTATATGGTATGCTTTTTTTAATGCCTGATCCTGAAAACAGGTTTGCAGTTCGGGAAGCAGGTATTCTTTCATATTATTGGGAAGGTAAAATATAGGAGCATCTGTTTTGCGGTCAAAAGAAATGCCCAGGAGCCCAATGAGCAGTAAGCCTTCCAGATCTTCCATGGAAAATTCATAACACGCGTCTTCCTCGGGCAGCCGGGCGTTTGCCGAGTCGGAGCCGGCAGAATCGGAGCTGACAGAATCGAAGCCGGCTGACGGTGCGGAGCCTCGGCCTCGGCCAGCATGAGGATCTTGAACGTCTTTGAAAAGGATATAAAGCGCTTTTAATTCATTATAGGAGAGCGCATTCCTGAGCAGAGACGGATTCTGTTGGAGTTTCTGCTCTATAAAAGTCACGCATGTTTCTTTGTTTGCCGAGGTTTTGATTTTCAAATCAAAACATTTTGCGACGTCGATGATCTGTGCCTTGGTCTTGGTATAGAGCAAAATATCTTTGTAAGTTTATTCAGCCACTATGACTTCATCGTCCTCTTCTTCGAATGCTTCATCTTCAAACTCGCCTTAAACTCCGGAATCATCATCGCGCAAAAGGGAATTGATGGCATCCAGATCAATGTTTGTCTTCCCCTTGCCCGGGGGGGGCTTGTAAAGAAATGGACCCCCTGAATCTTCTTCGGGACAGGCCATCTGACCGGCAATGCAGGAAGGGATTTGTGTATTATTTGCCGAGTTGAGTACAGCTTCCAATTTGAGGGTATGTATCCAGGAATCCCCGAAATCGTACTCATAAATGATCGTATCTCCCTCTCTTTTAAGGAGATCGCAAATTTTCATACCCGAATATTCTATGTTAAGTGCATCATCCCAGAAGGAGTCATTTTACATTCTTTCCGAATAATACTTACCGTCCTTAATGAAATGATGCAAGTGGCAGTTCTCCCATCCCATCGCTTTTTGAATAACAATATGGAAATCAAAAAGCAACGTATCTTCATGGACTAACACCCTTCTCCAGATTTTTGGAGTTATTCGGTCTAAAACTATCAGGATTTGATATGCCATAATTTTAGTGCAACGCACACATTGTGCGTTTGACTGAATACCAGCTAGTTATAAAATTCAACCCCCCGGGGCACGTTTTTGTTATTACTTTGAAAATCAGCAGAATGAATCAAGTGTGCGTTGCACCTGCTTGTGATTGCGTCAGTTTCCCTGGGTTTTATTCTTCCACCTCTTCCAAATCTACTCCCAATAAAGTTATACTCAGCTGATTGAAGATATCAAATACTTCTGGCTGACGTGCAAGGGATTCCAATAGCAGCGGGAGTGCACGCACTTTTGAGTATGCGTTTACCGTATCCGAAATTTCTTCGGAGCCGGCTTCTCCCAAAAATTTCACCGCCACCTGGATAAGCGTTTCATCAATCCCGGGTAGACGGGAAAGAGCCACCGCACAGGCGCCGATGCATTCGCCTCGGGCATATCCAAATTCCCTACTGATACCAGGCGAGATGGGAGCCAACTCGGCAATATCGCTGTATCCGGCCACACGCTCCGCCGTTGCGATCAATTGATCAGCCGCTTCCGGCTGACGGGCAATGCTTTCGAATAACATCTGGACAGAAGCGATCTGATCAACCTTGAAGTACTCCTCCGGCTCTATCCGGCAATAGTGACAGGAAGTCAAAAGAAGTAAACTGGTTAGTGATAGTATGGTGATAGTTGTTTTCATAGTGTAAATATAGGAAAAAGTATACAAATGGAGTTTGACTGCGCCAAAAATTTCATGTGATATATAATTCACTGTAAATTAACAATATAAGATTTTGCATTTTTTGTTGGCGCAGTCAAACTCCATTTGTATCTTTGAAAAAAATCAACTATGAAAACGACCATCTTCTATGCCTCCAAATACGGAACTACCGCTGCGATCGCCAAGCAGATCGGGGATATCCTTGTTGAACAAGACCAGATAGAAGTTCTTGACATTAAAAGCGTTAATAAACTTGCCGTTCCCGATTTTAAATCTCCTGACCGCATTGTTCTTGGCGTCCCTATGTACGCCGGTAAACCCCTCAAATCCATGCGTAAATTCTGCGAAGCCTACACCTTCAAATTGGAAGAAAAACCCTTGTACCTCTTTGTCTGCGGATCCGAGATCTCTCCCGAAAAGCAACAGGCCGAGGTAGAGGCAGCGTTTTCCGAGCGTCTGCGCAGCGCCGCAAAGGAAGCTGCTTTCCTGGGTGGGGCCTTCCATTGGAATAAAATGAATTTCATTGAGCGCTTCATAATCAAACACATTACCGGCCGTACAGGTGACATGGACATGATCCGCCACAAAGCAGTCAAAAAGTTTGCCCAAGAAATTTCAAATGGAGTTTGACTGCGCCACAGACCCGCAAGGGTGCGCCACAGACCCCACTTAAGAGGTGGAATCTCACCGCACCATATTCTCATGCACATTTCATAATATCTTGTAAATCTGATACATGAAAAATCATATACTATCAAGTGGCGCATAAGGTTCCACCATTTTGCGCCATCTCTCTCATCCCGGCAATCACGATTAGCGGCAGCTTGAAGATGGGTAGCCGCCACCCTGAATCTAATGCTACAATGCAGAATCCCGCGGATTTTATGTAAGTTTGGACAACCTAAACGTATAACACCATGAAAAATATTCTATTAGCTCTGACCCTCCTGACTCTGCTGGCCCTGCCCGCACTGACCATACAAGCTCAGGACCTTCCCGCATCGTGGGAAGAACTCACCTCGGCAGATTTTGTCAAAGCCGTCCACCTCTCGGAAAGCCTCTGCATCCTCCCCATGGGCGTGGTGGAAAAGCACGGACAGCATCTGCCGATGGGAACCGACGTCTTCATCGCCCGCGAACTTTCTTTATTGGCAGCCCGAGACGAATACGCCGTGGTCTTCCCCTTTTGGTACGCCGGCCAGATCTTTGAAGCCCGTCACCAGCCGGGGACCATTTCTTACAGCCCCGAGTTGCTTTACCGCATGCTTGATGAGACTTGCCGAGAAATATCCCGCAACGGTTTCAAAAAGATCCTGCTGGTCAACGGCCACGGCGGCAACACCAACCTGATCCAGTATTTCTGCCAGGCACAGCTGGAATCGGAACGAGACTACGCCGTCTACTTCTTTAACGCCTCTCTGGATCCCGAGACTAATCGCCAGATCAGAGCCATGCGAAAATCCACCACCGGCGGCCATGCCGATGAAGTCGAGTCCTCCGAGATGGCTTATACCCGCCCCGACCTGGTGCACCTTGACCGTGCTACCACGGAATCGGGCGAAGATCTCAACCGCCTGCCCCTGCCCGGAGCCTATACAGGCATCTGGTGGTACGCCAAATACCCCAACCACTACGCCGGCGACGCCAAAGACGCAAACCCCCAAATGGGCAAATACGTAATGGAAAAACGCGTGGAAAAACTTGCCGAGGTCATCCGCATAATCAAAGCCGACACCACCACCCGCCACCTCCAGAACCGCTTCTACCGCGAAGCCACGGCCCACTAGTCAGATGGAGTTTGACTGCGCCAGAGACCCGCAAGGGTGCGCCAGAGACCCACACAGGTGCGCCACAAATGGAGTTTGACTGCGCCAGAGACCCGCATAGCTGCGCCACAAATTTGGCACTGGTAGGTGGTTGGCACTGGTAGGTGGAATCTTGAGCGCCACCAGACAGCGTCTGATTATTCATATTACTGATATGGAGTTAGTTATGAAGTAAACGTATAATTTTGGCGCGGAAAGGTTCCACCTCCTTTATTAGATGAATTGGCAAAAACAGAAGTGTGTCCACAAAAACGACCCTAAATGTGGATGGAAGTACTAAATCCGAAGATCCGTCCACAAAAACGACCTTAAATGTGGATGGAAGTACTAAATCCGAAGATCCGTCCACAAAAACAGCCCTATATGTGGATGAACACACAATTTGGCCCTGGAAGTTGGAATTTGGCCTTGGTAGGTGGAACCTAGCGCGCCACCAGACAGCGGATAATTTTTCATGTAACAGATATACAATTAATTATGTAGTAAATGTGAAATTTTGGTGCGGTAAGGTTACACCTCCTTTATTTTCCTTAACTTTGATCAACAAAACACATTAAATCATGAAAAGGATTTTATTAGCTCTTATCCTGCTGGCAGTGGTACCTGTAGTTATGAACGCAAACCCGGCCCGTAAAGTGACCCTCAAATACGACAATGAAACTGAAAAACTGACTATCACCATTTTGCATCCGGTACGGGACACTGTGAAACATTACATTAGTGAAATTGCTATACTTGTGAATGACAAAGAAATTGAAAAGAAGGAACTCACCAGCCAGTCCTCCGCAGACACGGAAGTTTATGAGATCATTCTCCCAGACCTTAAAAAAGGCACTAAAATAGAGGTACAGGCCAAATGCAACCAATTCGGACGAAAAACGGGAAAACTAACGATCAAATAAAAACTTTTTATTTTGATACCTGCCAGGTCCCATTTACATTTAGTTTTATTCCAAATACATTACCGGTACCTGTAAGCGTTCCTGTTATACTTGATTGATCTGCAGAAAAATCACCTTCGAAAGATGCTGTAACATTATAACCTGTAAGACCTTCATAAGTAATCTCATCAATGAAAACCTGGAACCTGATAGTTTCAGCTGTCAGGTATGTAATCTGACCCGGGTATCCTCTTACGATTACATTGTCTTCATCTTCTATAGCCATTGACATTGAGCCTGTTTTCGAAATCGTAGCTACATTAACGGTAGCTGTTCCGGACCAGTTGGTGTTCAATAAAGAACTCAAATCTCCTTTTTGAGTCATTGTAAAATTTTGTTTTTCTCCGTTGGAATTCTCCACTGTAATCTTCGCGATTCTTGTGCTTCCAGGGTTTGCCTCTATTGTGATTTGGTTATCAATCTTTGTATCGGATGCTTCATGAGACATTACTGAAACAGTACACCAACTATCTGCATTACACGATACTACCCATGGCAGGCTGCTCAGAACAGAAAAATCAAACGTCTGAGGTCCTTCAAAAATAAGAGTTGTTGCTGAAGGTGGAGTTATGCCAAAAACATCCTGTGAAATATTGACTACTCGAGTCATAGTATCGGCCTGAAAAAGAAGTGATGAAGTTCTGTAGGCAGTTTTATTATGTGTGGCAGACACTGTTACAAATACTTCTTCATTGCCACTCCCTGACAGAGGTGATATAATAAACCAATTATCTTCAACAAATACATTCCAATCTGAATTTGATTCTACATTAACAGAAGCAATGCCTCCTAATGCAGGTAGAAAGATTTCAGTAGGATTAACACTCAATGTACCAAGATCGGATCTTTGCCTGATAATAACTACAATACTTTTATCTCCTGATACAATTGTCAGATAATATGTTATTGTATGTTCAGTGTTATTTTCAGGAACCGTGAAGTTAACCGTTTGGAGATGTGATGAACCTTCTCCGGAGGGGGGATAAACAGATGGCCTTTCGGTAATTTCCACATCTCCAAGCTGGCATGTAATGATCGATCTCCAATCTGCAGATGAATAAAACAGAAATACATATGAATTTGAGACCGATGAAATTGTATAAGTCAGATTTGCGTTGTTGTATGGCCTTAATACAACCGGTGAGTCCTGATCCCCCTTGGAACAATGACTCAGGATCAGAACACAACATATTAAAAAAGGTTTATACGAAATAGAAAAATTTTTCATTGTAAAGAAAGTAGTTGCTTATTGTTATTCATTAATTCTTCAATTTTGGCAGCCAACTTGTAAGAGACCCTGATATCCCTTATACGTTGATACTGTCTTAATGAATGGACATCGCTGCCCGTATAGCTGTACATGTTATGTCTGAACAGGTAATGCATGATAATTTTTGATCGTGGTCCATATATACCGCTTAACGATATCAGGTTTAATTGAAACAGACATTCCATATCAATAAATTTATCAAAAGCATCCAATTTCTTAGACAGGTAAATGTACCTTTCAGGATGTGCCAAAATTGGCTGATACCCAGCATTTACTAAAGCAAAAATGGTTTCTTTAACGTATGGATATTGATAAAAATACGACATTTCTATCAATACACCTGTTTCACCAAGAAAAAGAAGCTGCCTGTTTGTTTGTAATTGTTCATCACACATATACTCAGCAGACAAATACATTTTCAGATGTATGTCTTCTGGAAGATTCTCAATAAAAGAATGAAAACGGTTTGTCAAATAGGTCTCGTTGTTTTTGGGATACATTCCCGGATCAACATGAGGTGATAATACAACATGTTTTATGCCATCATCCTGATACTGCCGCAATATTTTCAAAGCATCTTGCTCACTTTGAAAACCGTCATCCACTCCCGGTAAGATATGTGAGTGAATATCGCATATAAAGGGAAGATATTGTAATTTTATGCTTTTACGAATTGTCATTTTTTATTTTATTTCTTTGTTTCTTTCCTTTATCATCATCTTCAAACCCATATCCGTATCCATATCCGTACCCGTATGCATAACCATATCCGTACGAGTTTTTTGAGAAATTTACCGCATTTATCACAATGGAAACCTTAGGTAATTTCCCGGTGTTATGGAATTCCTGAATTTGAGGGATCATACGTAAATCAGCCATTTTGGAACGGATAACATAAAGGGTACTGTCTGAATAATGGGCAATATTAAAAGTATCAGCTGCCTGAAAACAGGGTGACGTATCAGCAATTATAAAATCATAATTATTACGGAGAGGTTTAAATAAATCGCCGACCTTATTTGTTGAGAGCAATTCAGAAGGATTTGGAGGTATAGGTCCTGCTAATATCAGGTCTAGGTTAGTGTGTACCCCGGAGGGGATAATAAGATTGTATACATCGTTCTCTTTTCCAATCAAAAAACTCGTAACTCCAACTTTGTTACTTTTGTTAAAAATTTTGTGAATTTTTGGTTTTCTGAGGTCCATTCCTACCAGGATCACTTTTTTCCCTATAGATGCTAATGCTATGGCAAGATTTGCACTAATAGTAGATTTTCCTTCGCCTGCTATACTTGAAGTTACATGTATCACTTTCCCCTGAATAAATTGCATATTGGTTCTAAGCATTCGGAATGCTTCGGTTATCTTATCCTTATTTCTGAAATCTATCAAGGTTAAATCGTCTTTAGCTTTTGGGATAACAGCAAAAATAGGGAGCCTGGTTCTTTTTTCTACATCTTGTTTCCCATATACTTTTCTTCTTAAAAATTCTTTAGTATAAAAGATCCCCGGCGGAGTCATTAGACCTAATAAAAAGCCCATGAGACAAATATTTCTTTTATTTGGCTTTATTGGATCGACACCTGTATAAGGAACCTCCATCATGCGGGCATTATCAGGAAGAGCATATAAAGAGATCATGTTTTCTTCCTTTTTCTGTTGTAACAAACGGTACAGGGGTTCTATGATCTCCTGGCGCCTTTCCAAACGGGCGAGTTCCAGTTGTTGTGTTGGAATATTGGAGATCTCTCTTTTACCTCTTGATATTTGGTTTTCAAGAGCATCTATGCGTAACTTATATGTCTTTTCAACATTCGTGATGGTAATATTTATTCCCTCACGCAAATTCTTAAGTTGTAAATTCGCGTTAATGACCCTTGGGTTATTTACACTTGATCCGGCAAGTAACCTGTTACGTTCTACAACAAGGGAATTATATTGTTCAATCCCTGTTGTTAGTCCTATGTCTTTCAAACCAAGATTTGCCGGGACCATCTCATAATCTGAAACCTGGGACAGCAAAGATTCTTGAACCATATTTAACAGACTGATCTGGACCTCCAATTCAGTAAACTCATCCCTGTACCTTGCGTCAGATGTCAATACTATTTGAGACTGTGATGCTTCCTGGACAATTCCCCTTGTCACCCGGTAACTGCTATAATCACTTTCTATCATTCCCAGGTCCCGTTCAATCTCAGTTAAACGGCCATTGATAAATGCGATTGATTTATTAATGGATGCTGCTTTAAATTCACGTGTGTCATTAATGTAATTCTTTATTAATGAATTTAGTATATCAATCGAACGTTGTGGTATTTCATCCTCTAATGTTAAGAGTATTATATCTGAAGCGTTACCAAGTGTACTACGACCCTGGCTAATCTGGGTAACAGTGAGTTTGTCAGAAATCTGCCTGGCCTTGGTTCTCGGGTTAGAAATTTTGATAAAGAAAGTGTTGTTATTTGTAATCATGTTAGGAATGCGATTGATGCTGAACATACCTGCAGACGTACTAATAATTTCACCAAATTTGTAATTCCTGATTCCCAGGTATACCTCTTCTCCTTTTAACATAAACTCGTTAATGCAAAATCCTTCATCTTCAGGCAACAATGTTAAGTGAATCTCCATTTGCTGAATATCAGCCGTAGCAACAGGTACGGGGTTTTCCCACTGAAATGTTAAAGGACAGTTTCGGTAAAATTCTTTAGTTTGTAAACCGTCTTTATGTAAGTATTGAATGTTCAGATCAAGTTCTTCAACCACAAATTGCATTAGGGATGTGGTCTTGAGAATGTATAATTCATTGCTCATTTTTTGTTGGAGTGACATTCCGGTAAACTCTGACATCAGAGCAAGATCACTTGTAACAGCCCCTTTACTGCTTTCTTCGTTCACAAGCATAATGGTACATGCAGTATCGTACACGGGAGTTTTAGAAATGCAATAGGCATAAGCAATCCCAACACATACGATCAAAGAAAGAATGATCCAGAATCGAAGACCCCAAAGGGTTTCAAAAATCTGACGAATATCAATGGTGTCTTCTTCTTGAATAATATTTTTTTCAGGAGTGTATTGAATGTCAGCCATTTCAAATCATTATTTAGCACTATTAGAAAGTGATAGTATCACAGATACAACTGAAACGGCTGAAACCAGGATCGACAGGGTAGTACTCCAGATACTTGCCGTGTTGGTTCCCTGAGCAATACGTGATGCGCTCGGGGCAACATATAAAACATCATTCTGGTGCAAATAAAAAAACGGAGAATTCATGATCTTTGCCGATTTTAAATCAATTTTAAAATGCTCCTGTACACCGTTGATTTCTCTGATCAGTAGCACATTATCCCTTTCTGCCGCAATATTAAGATCTCCTGCCATTCCCAACGCCTGTAAAATGGTGGTGCGTTCGGACGGCATGGTGTATGTACCGGGATTTCTGACTTCACCTAAAACAGTGATTTTGTAATTTGTGAAACTAATTACTACGACCGGATCTTTTATATAATCACGTAAACGTTCAGTGAGGTGATTTGTCAATTCTATACGGGACATGCCTTCAACATGTATCCTTCCTAAAACAGGAAAATCAATGTTCCCTTCTGAATCTACCAGGTAGGGGAATAAAGATTGTGATGAAGCATAACCTCCCATCATATTTTCATTCAATGTTAGATTAAATGGCATCACCACTGTTTTATCTGGCGCGGTTACAACAATATTCAGCAAATCATCTTTTGTAATACGTGTGGTGTACTCTGCCTGTATTTGCTGCTTCCTGACGGAATCAATATCCTGGAAATACAGAATGTCTTTTGAAGTAGCGCATGAAAACAACACAAAAGCCATTACAGAAAAAATAATTTTTCTCATAAACTAATACTTTATAATGACGGGATAAATTTTGGAGGGATTTCTAAACTAGAAATATTGAAATATTGCTAAAAATAAGCAAAAAAACTGTAACTTCGAAAGATGAATTTACCTTTGTACCTTTTGAAGCAGAGATTGGTCTTTTTGACTTTGATTTTGGTATTATATCTCGCATAATCGGTAAATTAAGTATCTTTTAAAATGAACCTCAAACTCCCTGAAGAACTGAACCAGATACTCTCATTCGCACGTGAGGAAGCGATGCGTTTGGGCAGTTACACCATAACCGGCGATCATATATTTCTGGCCATTATACGCCACCAGGAGAACCAGGCTTTCGGCATCCTGACTATGCTGGATCTGCAGCTCTGGCAGATGAAGAACCTAATAGAAAGCAAGGAAATGGGCCGTACCATGATTCCACCGGACCAGGCTGACAAACTATCCCTTTCCGAACATGCCGAGAAGTGTCTGAAAGCCATGTACCTGGAAGCCAGTAAGCTGGGCCAGACAACCCCCAATTCGCTACACCTGTTGCTGGCCATGCTGGCACTGGATAATGGTATTGGTGTTTACTGGCTCCGCACTAAAGGTGTCACCGAACAAACACTGCGCGCCTACCTGAAAGGGGAGTTGCCACTGGTAGTCAAGGGGTCCCAGCACCGCCGCACGGCCCAGCACAGGGAAGCCATCAAGAACATGGAAGAGCAACTGGAAACCGGCATGAACCAACTCAAGAAGAGCACGAAAGAAGCCCCCGAAAAAGACACCTCGGCCACGCCCATGCTGGATATGTATGCGCTGGATCTGACAGAGGAAGCCCGCTCTGGCCGCCTGGACCCGGTTGTCCGCCGCGACAAGGAGATCGACCGCCTGTCACAGATCCTGGGACGCCGCAAGAAAAACAACCCGGTGCTCATCGGGGAACCCGGAGTAGGGAAGTCCGCCATCGTGGAAGGCCTGGCCAACCGCATCGCCCGCCGCAAAGGCTCACCCACACTCCAGGGCAAAAAGATCCTTTCCCTGGATATCGGTTCGGTGGTGGCCGGAACCAAGTACCGCGGACAATTTGAGGAGCGCATGAAAACGCTCCTTGCCGAGATAAAAAAGAACCCCGATATTATCCTGTTCATTGACGAGATCCACACCCTGATAGGGGCCGGTGCCACGGGCGGAGGAGGCGGCTCGCTGGATGCCGCCAACATGTTGAAACCTGCCATGGCACGTGGCGAGATCCATTGCATCGGCTCGAGTACCCTGGACGAATACAGGGAGTATATTGAAAAAGACGGAGCCCTGGAACGCCGTTTCCAGAAAGTGATCGTGGAACCTACCAAATACGACGACACGCTGGAAATCCTGCGCAGCATCCGTCCCAAATACGAAGAACACCACCTGGTGCATTATACACCCCAGGCCCTGGAAGCCTGCGTGCGCTTGTCCGAGCGGTACATCACCGATCGCTGCCTGCCCGATAAAGCCATTGACGTAATGGACGAGGCGGGTTCGCATGTGCACATTTCCCACCTGCAACTCCCATCGGAGCTGGTGTCCATGGAGGAGGAAATGGACAGCATCATAATACAAAAACGCGAGGCCGTGGACAACCAGGAATACAAAAAAGCCACAGCTTTAAGGGAACGCGAAAAAGAGCTGGAAGTCAAGCTGAAGGAAAGGCGCGACAAGTGGTACGAAGCTCAGAAGGAGCACAAAAAGGAAGTCACGGCAGAGACCATTGCCGAGGTGGTATCCATGATCACCTCGGTCCCGGTCAGCCGTGTCTCGGAAACGGAAACGCAACGGCTGCTGAACATGACCGAAATGCTCAAGAAAAAGCTCATTGGGCAGGATAGTGCCATTGACGCCATGGTCCGTGCCATACACCGCAACCGCGCGGGGCTGAAAGACCCCAACAAACCCATTGGCACGTTCATTTTCCTGGGTCCCACGGGCGTCGGGAAAACGCACCTGGCCAAGCTCATTGCCGAGTATATGTTTGACTCGGCAGATAATTTGGTGCGCATTGACATGAGCGAGTACATGGAGAAATACGCGGTAAGCCGCCTGATCGGGGCACCTCCGGGCTACGTGGGTTACGATGAAGGGGGACAGCTGACCGAACGCATCCGCCGCAAACCCTATACGGTGGTGCTGCTTGACGAGATTGAAAAGGCGCACCCCGACATTTTCAACCTGCTGCTGCAGGTCTTTGACGAAGGGCGCCTGACCGACAGCAACGGACGGCACGTGGACTTCCGCAACACCATTCTTATAATGACCTCCAACATCGGGAGCCGGGAGCTGAAGGAATTCGGCACCGGTGTGGGATTTGCCACCGTTTCCTCGGGGGCGGCACAGGCGGCTGATACACGGCGTCGCCAGATCATAGAGAAGGCACTGGGTAAAATGTTCACGCCCGAGTTCCTGAACCGAGTGGACGAACAGATCCTATTCAATGCCCTGGATAAAAAGGATATTTCAAAGATCATAGAGATAGAACTGGCGGATCTTTACCAACGTATAGAGCACGCGGGCTTTTCCATTAAGATCACCAAAAGGGCCAAAGAATTTGTGGCCGACAAGGGTTTTGACCCCCAATACGGTGCCCGGCCTTTGAAAAGAGCCATTCAACGATACCTGGAAGATCCCCTGTCCGAAGCCATTATCCGTCTTGAAATGCAACCCGGAGCAAAACTACATGTAGATCTTAATCCGGAAGGTACAGATACCGTTGTCAATTAACGGAATTATTTGTATTTTTGGCGGATTATTTGAAGAACATGGAGGATAGAATTCAGAAGATTAACATTGAGGATGAAATGAAGAGCGCGTACATAGATTATTCTATGTCCGTGATCGTTTCCCGAGCCCTTCCCGATGTGCGTGACGGTTTGAAACCCGTTCACCGCCGGGTCCTTTTCGGCATGTCCGAACTGGGCATCACCAGCAGCAAACCTACCAAGAAATCGGCCCGTATTGTGGGTGAAGTTTTAGGTAAATACCACCCCCACGGGGATTCCAGTGTATATGAAGCCATGGTGCGTATGGCCCAGGATTGGAGTCTGCGTTACATGTTGGTGGAAGGTCAGGGAAACTTCGGGTCAGTCGACGGGGATTCCGCCGCTGCCATGCGTTATACCGAGGCACGTCTGCGCAAGATTGCCGAGGAGGTGCTGGCCGACATGGATAAGGATACCGTTGATTTCCAGTTGAATTTTGACGATACGTTAAAGGAACCTACCGTTTTACCGGCCAAGGTGCCTCTGTTGCTTTTGAACGGGGCCAGCGGGATCGCTGTGGGGATGGCTACCAATATGCCGCCTCACAACCTGGGTGAAATAGTGGATGCCATTTGCGCCTATATAGATTCGGATGATATTACCATAGACGAATTACTCAAGCACGTCAAGGGCCCCGATTTTCCCACGGGAGGTATCATTTACGGTACCTCGGGCATCCGCGACGCTTACGAAACAGGCCGGGGCAGGGTAGTTGTCCGTGCCAAAACCGATATAGAAGTGGCCCCAAGCGGTCGCGAAACTATTGTGGTGACCGAGATTCCTTACATGGTCAACAAGCGGGAGCTGATAGAGAAGATTGCCGAGTTGGTGGAAAGCAAACGCCTGGAGAGCATTTCCTTTGTCAACGACGAAAGCGACAGGAACGGCATGCGCATTGTCATCAAATTGAAGATCGGTGCAATGGCCAACGTGGTGCTGAACAGCTTGTTCAAGTACACGGCCATGCAGAGTAGCTTTTCGGTCAACAACATTGCGTTGGTGGACGGACGTCCACGCTTGCTGAACCTGAAGCAGCTGATCAAATATTTTGTGCGGCACCGACACCAGGTGGTGGTGCGCCGCGCGCATTTTGAACGCGACCAGGCAGCCAAACGTGCACATATCCTGGAAGGTCTGCTCAAGGCGCTGGACATCCTGGACCAAGTGATCGCGCTTATCCGGGCTTCCCAGACAGTGGATGAAGCACGGACGGGATTGCAGCGGGAATTCGGCTTCAGCGAAGAACAAGCCTCGGCAATTGTGGAAATGCGGCTGCGTCAGCTCACCGGGCTGGAACGTTCGCGCCTGCAGGCCGAGTATGACCAGCTGATGACCCTGATCCGGGATCTGGATGAACTGCTGGCCAGCGAAGTGCTGCAGATGCAGCTGATCAAGAACGAGATGCTGGAGATCAAGGCGCGGTTCAACGATCCCCGCCGGACTGTCATCGAGTATGCCGCAGGGGATTTCAACCCGGAAGACTTTTATCCCGATGAAGACGTGGTGATCACCATCTCCCACCTGGGGTACATCAAACGGACCAACCTGAACGAATACCGGCTGCAGGGCCGGGGCGGGGTAGGATCCCGGGGAAGCAACACGCGCGAGGAAGATTTCATAGAACATATATATACGGCCAACATGCACAGTACCCTGCTGTTCTTTACACGCAACGGGAAGTGCTTCTGGCTGAAAGTATACGAGATACCCGAAGGAAATAAAATGTCCAAGGGACGGGCCATTCAGAATGTGATCAACATTGAGCCCGGGGACAGCGTTTGTGCTTACATAAACGTGAAGAACCTGACCGATGAGGAGTACATCAACAACAATTACATTGTGCTGTGTACCGAGCGGGGAACGGTTAAGAAAACGACGTTGAAGGCGTATTCCAATCCGCGTGCCAAGGGCGTGAATGCTATTACCATACGGGAAGGGGATATGTTGCTTGAGGCCTGCCTTACCAGTGGTAGCTGCGAGTTGCTGCTGGGTGCCCGTGAAGGGAAATGCATCCGCTTTAACGAAGAAGATGCCCGTCCCATTGGCCGAACAGCGGCAGGGGTGCGCGGGATCTCAATAGGGGAGCGCGATCAGGTAGTTGGCATGATATGTGCTGATGTATCTGTAGAGGAGTCCTTGTTGCCACATGTACTGGTAGTTAGTGAACACGGGTACGGCAAACGTTCTTTGATCGAAGATTATAGGAAGACAGCCCGCGGGGGTAAAGGTGTGAAAACTCTGAATATTACCGAAAAGACCGGAAAACTTATTGCTATTAAATCGGTTACCGATGAGAATGATCTGATGATCATAACCCGTTCCGGTATCACCATACGCGTAGCTGTAAGTAACATCCGCCTGGCCGGCCGTGCCACCCAGGGTGTCCGGCTGATCAACCTGCGTGAAAGCGATGCCATTGCAGCCGTCTGCTGCGTAGGAAAAAGCGATCCCCTTCCCAAAGATGAGGGGGAAGATTTGTAACGGACGGTTACGCTGTCCCACTGAAGATCCGCCGAAGCACTGAAGGCCACCGACTCGGCAAGATATATTGAAAGAAAAATTATTAACTGAACAAACACATAATACATCATGAAAAAAATCCTCTCAGCTGCCCTTATGTTGTTGATGGTATCGCAATTGGGTGCACAATCAAGAGAAGTTGAATCCCTCTTGAAAGACTACGAAAAGAATAAAGAAAGAACAGAACACGAAAAGCGTGGCACCAGGCCCAGTACCTGGATAGATTATGCCAAAGCAGTTAGCAATGCGTATTCCTATCCTACGAACAACTTGTGGATAGGACTTTCCTCGTTGGAATCCAAAGTGGTTCTGAAGGATCAGCGTGCTCTTTCTACAGAATACCAGACCATTCAGGGAGAACAGTACGAAGTGGTTAAGTATCCCGACAAAGACCTGTATTACAATGCAGACGGGAGACTTTCCTTCTGGATCATTACCGAACCGGTTCTCAAGGACATGGACATGCTGGAAGAAGCTTACAATGCTTACGACAAAGCGGCTGAACTGGATACCCGCGGCAGCAGCAAGGCCGACATCCAGGAGGGATTGACTTTCATTGCCAACAATTACATCAACGATGCCATGGCAGCCTATACCTTAGGTAAATATGCCGAAGCCTCCGGAAAATTTGAAAAATCTTTTATAGCAGCCTCACATCCCGCTTTGAATGTAGTTGATACCACCATTGTGTATTATGTAGGTCTGACTGCTTTAATGGATCAGGATTATCCTCGTGCAGTTGAATTCTTTGAAAAATGCCTGGATATGGACTTTTACTCGGACGGTGACACGTATGCCAACCTGGCTGAAGCCTACAAGCAAATGGGTGAAGTAGAAAAAGGCAAAGAAATGCTTTCACAGGGATTCACCGAATTCCCCAACAGCCAGAGCATTTTGGTTGCTTTGATCAATGCTTACCTGGAAAGCAACGACGATCCCAACAAAGTACTTGAATTCATTCAGCGTGCCCAGCAGAACGAGCCCAACAACCCCAGCTTGTACTACGCAGAAGGCAACGTGCAGAAAAACCTCGGCAAATTTGAAGAGGCCATCCACCTGTATGAAAAATCCACAGAGATCGATTCTACTTTTTTCTTTGGATACTTCCAGATGGGCCAGGCCTATTACGACAAAGCCGTTGAGATCCAGACAGCCGCTTCTGACGAACTGGATGACCAGAAATACATGGAAATGGTTAAAGAACTGGATACTATGCTAAAAAAAGCCATCCAACCCTTCGAAAAGAGCTTTGAACTGGTACAGGACGAAGAGATCCGCCCCGTGGTTATAGAATACCTAAAGAACATCTACTTCCGCCTGCGTACAGAAAGTCCCGACTACGAAGCCGCATACAACAAATACAACGATATGCTGAAGTAGAAATCTCAGAGATTCTGCGCAACTCCCACAAACATGTATTGTTAATTGCCTGTATTTGTGGAAGTTGTTTTTTTGTTCACACTTTCTTGCGCAGAATCTCTGAGATTTTCCAGCGCAAAGTGCTTTCCGGAATGCTTAAAACCCTGCTGAATTGCCTTAGAGAAGCAAGATAATTTTTTTTTATTTTCATACAGACCAATACTTTTTCAGTATCAGTCAAAGAAAGTATACTTCTGGGATAGATAGTTTCCAAAATAATCTCACTTAACATAAGGTCATTTATTTTTACGTTTTTTGGAATCGGAGCAATACCATTGTTTTCTTCAATTTCTTTTTGTGATGGAGTGGATATTTTTTGTATGAAATTTGAATATGTCTTGAATACTTTTTCAACAGTATCATATTTTAAGAAACTACGAGGGTAAATGTGTCCCTTGTTATCTAATAAGTAATGCTCCGGGATAAACAAAGTGGAATGTTCTAACTCACATGCACGACCCGCCGGATTCAAACCTTTTGGCTCTGTTAGATTTCTTTCTTTGAAAAAATAATATTGAGCCGAGTTATATGGGTCACTGTACGGATGTTGTTTAACGCCGTGTTTTGTGGAATTTCGGAATACATAAATTAACTTTTCTTCCAGCTTATCATAATCATGTATCTCTCCGTAGGAGTATTTAAAACGACCAACAGCTCCGAAGGAGTTGTATTCACTATTGTGATATCTGGAATAACTTATCCTGAAACCCCATATGAAATTCTTGGGATATAAGCATTCCAGGATGGCATGATAATGATTGGATAGGAATTGATAGGCAAGTACTTCTACTTGATGATAAAGGCTAAAAACACCTAATAAGTCTATTGCATGGAGTATGTCCTTTTGTCTGTGAAATAAACTTTGACCTCCGTTACCCTGTACGCTGATATGATACCACATAATTATAAGATTTAATTACGTGCGGGCGGTTAAAGGTAAAAATTTTGAAAAGAAGGCGCAAAAAATCTCAGAGATTCTGCGCAAGACTGCAAATAAAATATTTTTAACACACAGATAATAAGCTTGTTAGCTGGGTATAAAAAGTTTTATTGCGCAGAATCTCTGAGATTTCTACCCCACATACGTCTGGGGCACTTCTTCCCCGGTCAGGACGCAGTAGGCGCTGTTGGCCAGGGCGGACATTTCGTCTTCGCCGGCGTAGGTGTAGCAGGGGCCCAGGAAGCCGATGTACTCGGTGATGAGGTCTATGAAGGGTTTATTATGGGAGATGCCGCCGGTGAAGAGGATGCCGTCAATCTGGCCGCACAGGACAGCGGCGGTGGCTCCTATTTGTTTGGCGATGGTGTAGGCCATAGCGTTGTAGATGGCCTTGGCTTTGGGATCGCCGGATTGTACCATATGATTGACTTCCATGAAAGAGTTGGTTCCAATATGAGCTACCATGCCGCCTTTTCCGGTGAGCATTTTACGGATCTGTTCGTAAGTGTATTTGCCTGAGAAACAGAGTTTTACCAATTGCAGAGCAGGGATGGTCCCGGCACGTTCCGGAGCTATGGGACCGTCCCCGTTGAGTGCATTGTTCACATCAACAACCCGGCCTTTCCTGTGAGCTCCCACAGAAATGCCACCGCCTAAATGCACTACTATCAGGTTCAGCTCTTCGTAAGATTTGCCCATGATCCCTGCATGACGTTTGGCAATGGCCTTTTGGTTCAGAGGATGAAAAATGGATACGCGCTCGATATCGGGGATACCCGTCACCCGGGCCACATCCTGCAGTTCGTCCACCACTACCGGATCGGCAATGAATGCCTGACATCCGGGGATCCCCGAGGCGATGGTGTATGCCAGCATGCCCCCCAGGTTAGAAGCATGTTCCCCGCCGAGGCCTTCGGAGAGGTGCTTGACCATCAGCTGGTTTACCCTGTAAACGCCCGAGGGGATAGGCTTGACCAGCCCGCCCCGGCCAATGACGGCCGCAAAACTTGCCGAGTCGATCT
Organism: Bacteroidales bacterium; assembly: GCA_011620605.1. Classification (GTDB taxonomy): domain Bacteria; phylum Bacteroidota; class Bacteroidia; order Bacteroidales; family UBA932; genus DMER64. The sequence continues at coordinate 36,677 of WOYW01000014.1, forward strand.
TGTTGTTCTCCAACTCGGCAAAGATGGCCTTTTTCCGGAAATCGAATTGCTGGCAAATGCGGGCGAAAGGAGCCAGGTCTTCGGAGGTATGAAGGATGGTTTTGCCAAATACTTCTTTGCGGCCTTCGTAAACCGCGATCTTGGTGGATGTGGAGCCGGGGTTGATAACCAGAATGTGCTCTTTCATGATTTATTTTGCAGTTACGGCTGCCAGGGCGATGGAGTTGAGTTTGGTGTCTATGGAGTCGGCGCGACTGGATAGTACGCAGGGGGCGGAGGCACCGGCTACGATGGCGGCTTGTTTGGATTCGGGGCTGAGCTGGGTTACGCTTTTGTACATGACGTTGGCGCTTTCAATATTGGGGAACAGCATGCAGTCCACGTCTCCGGCTACGGGGCTTTCCAGTTTTTTGATAGCTACGGATTCCGGGCTCAGACATACGTCCAGGGCCAAAGGTCCGTCGGCAATACAGCCGGGGATCTGTTTGCGGTCGGCCATTTTGGAAAGGATGGCTGCGTCCACGCATGCGGGCATTCCGGGAAGCATTTGCTCGGTAGCGGCTACAAAAGCCAGCTTGGGTTTGGGTATACCCAGGGCGTGAGCGGTGTTTACCAGGTATTTGGCAATGGCTACTTTTTGGGTGAGATCAGGAGCGGGAATTACAGCCATATCGCTCATGATAAGGAATTTGGGATAGTTGGGATGGGACAGTACGGCCACGTGGCTCAATACGGCCTTGGGAGGCATTAGGCCTTTTTCCTTGTTCAGTATGGCGCGCATGTACTTATCGGTACTGCACTGGCCTTTCATAAGGATGTCGCCTTCCCCGTTGCGGACCATCTCCACGGCCCGCGCAATGGCTGCAAGTTCCTGATCTATATTTACAATGGTAAAAACACCCGGATTAATCCCTTCTTCATGGCAAACGGCCTCTATCTGAGCCTTATTGCCCACCAGCGTCCCGTCCACGATCCCCAGTTCAATGGCTTTGTAAACAGCGTTGATGGTGTGGTCGTCCACGCCCCAGGCAGCAACCAGACGTTTTTTCTTCTGCGAGCGCAGTTTTTCAAAAATTTCCTGAAAAGTCTTCATATCTCTTAACTCATTAAATTCAAAGTATCTGTTGCGATCACCAATTCCTCGTCCGTGCTGATCACGGCCACTTGAGTATGTGATTTGTTGGTGGAAAGGATGGCGTCCTGGCTGCGCACATTTTTGTTTTTTGCCGAGTCAAAGGTCACGCCCAAAAATCCGAGCTGTGTGCCGATGATCTCGCGCACCATATAGTCGTTTTCTCCTATCCCGCCCGTAAAGACGATCAGATCCGTTCCGTTCATGGCTGCGGTGTATGCTCCTATGTATTTCAAAACCCTGTAGGCAAAAACTTGTTGTGCCAGGATCGCCCGTTTGTCTCCCTCAAGAACTGCATTCTCTATGTCGCGGCAGTCCGGGCTTTTTCCATACAGGCCGAGTAAACCGCACTTCTTGTTCAGAAAATCGTTGGTCTGGGCAGCAGTCCATCCTTCTTTTTCCTGCAGGAAAGTAACGATGGAGGGGTCGATGTCGCCGGTGCGTGTACCCATGACCAGTCCTTCCAGCGGGGTGAATCCCATGGAGGTGTCAATGGATTTGCCTTTTTTAACGGCGGTTATGGAAGAGCCGTTGCCCAGGTGGCAGGTAATGACTTTGGCTTTGTTTAAATCCAGTCCGGCCAGTTCGCAGCCTTTGCGGGCTACAAATTTGTGGCTGGTCCCGTGGAAGCCGTAACGACGTATATCGTATTTTTCATACAGATCAGTGGGGATGGCATACATGTAGGCATGGTCCGGCATGGTCTGGTGGAAGGCGGTGTCAAAAACAGCTATCTGTTTGGTATGGGGCAGCAGCTTGTCGACGGCCTCGATCCCCAAAAGGTTTGCAGGGTTGTGCAGAGGGGCCAACTCGGCAAGTTTCAAAATATTGCGCTTTACTTCATCGTCAATCACGACGCTTTCCTTGTAATATTTGCCGCCCTGGGCTACGCGGTGTCCGACTGCCTGGATCTGTGTGAGTGATTCCAGAACGCCCCATTTTTTGTCTGTCAGCAAGTTCAGAATGCCTGCAATGCCGACGGTATGGTGGGGGACAGGAAGTTCCTTTTTGTACTTTTCTTTTTCGCCGATGAGTCTTTTGTGTGTTACGATGCCCATTTCCTGGCCGATGCGTTCTACAACGCCTTTTGCCAGCACGCTAAAATCCTGCTCTGTCATCATATCCAGTACCTTGTACTTAATGGAAGAACTCCCGCAATTTAAAACAAGAATGATCATGATTGGTTTTGGTGAGGTTTTTTATTATTTTTGAGCTAAAGAATTCACAAAATTACGGAATCTATACGTGACTTGCAAGCGTGAGGAGAAGGAAAAATGAAGGATTATTCCCGCCCGCTGCCGCTATAATTTGCGGCACCCTGGCGGGTCTTTGTTTTTGGGATTTTTTAGCCCCGGAAACTGTGTTGTGCGGTGCGGCATTCTGGGTTACCGCGCTGGTAGCTATTGTGTTCCTTTCAGGAGTGTTTCTGCTCCGGAGAAATGCGCCTCCCCGCCGGGTGTTCTTCTCTCGAGAATCCAATAATTACAGGTCCGTAAGCTACCTGCGTTACCGTTACGGGATCCATCTCTACCGCCTGGGACTGCTGGCACTTTTCTGTATGGGTTTCTGGCACGGGTTCCTGTGGCAAATGCCTTTGGAAAATTCTATCAAAGATTTGCTCTCCCGCTCAATTCCAGGTGCCAGCTATTTGATTCCGGCCGGGGAGCAGGTGTTTTTGTGCCTTCGGGTAACGGATTTCCCGGTTCACGTGACTACCGGTTCCGGCCGTGAATACATGCGGATGGAATGCCGACTGGTTTTGTATTCGCCCGATGGCAGGCAGCAAGTTTACGGAAATGAAAACATACAGGTCTACGTACTGGTTGACACAACAGGCGGCAGTCTGATGCGTAAAGCTCCAACGCAATGGCTCCCCGGTGACATACTGATCACCCGCTGCCGCACCTTTCCGTTCAGCACCTACCAGCCCGCAAGTACTACGGACAGTGCACTTACCACGTCAGCCACTCGGGGCATTGGAACCGCATCTGCACCTTCCGAAACAACTATTATAGATCGGGATACCGGCACAGGTTCCGTGAACACAATCGAACTTCAGAGCAGCGTTCCAGACTCGGCAAGCACAAATAACACCACCTTTGACTACTCAAAATACATGGCCCGGAGGGGATTTTACCGTCGTGCATATATTTACCAATACCAGCGTGTGACCGGGAAACTGACTGTTTTCGAGCGGCTTAAGCGTCTTCGTGTTCCATTGACCAGGTACTGGGAAGGGGAGGCCGGCGCTTTACTCTCCGGGATCTGCCTGGGTGACAAATCGGGACTGACGCGCGAAACGCGAGATAAGTTTAGTGTGGCGGGCGCCGGTCACATTCTGGCAGTAAGCGGATTACACGTAGGGATCTTGTACGGCAGCCTGGTGCTGCTTCTGGGCCTGCCCCTGCGGATCCGGGAATCCCGCCGCTACAAACACAAACGAACCCGACAATCACAAAAAGTTGACAGCATACCTGCCACCGGTGTCCCGGAACTGGCACACGGGTCTGTACCTATGCACTTACCTGAGAACAACCCCGCTACCATTTATTCCCGGGAGCTGGCTTTGCGCAGGACGTATTCGCTGACTCTAGGGACGTGGATCCATATACCCGCATTGCTGCTGATCTGGACCTATGCAGCCGTGGTGGGCTTCTCGGCTAGTGTTTTGCGGGCTGCGCTGATGCTGACCATATACGGGATCGGCAAGATGACCGGGCGCAGGGCTTTGGGATTGAATGTGCTGTCCCTTACCGCCATGATCCTGGTGACGGTGGAACCCATGAACCTCTACGATATAGGGTTTCAAATGTCGTTCAGTGCCGTACTTGGGCTGATCCTGTTTTTTCCCTTGCTGCGCAATCTGCTAAGTGTCAGAAGTCGCCCTCTAAAATACATCTGGGAACTCTTCTGTTGCTCGCTGGCAGTCCAGCTGGGCACCTTGTGGCTCACCTCGGCTTCTTTCGGGATCATACCGTTGTACGGTCTGCTTTGTAACCTGGTGGTTGTACCGTTTTGTACTATAATACTTTATGTATTCCTGTGCTACCTGATTGTACTTGGGTTTTCAGGACTTTGGGGTCTCAGTCTTCATAACGTCATGCCCGGGATCCGTATTCCTGTTGCCGAATTTTCTCAAGCCGTACTCCAATCCCTGAATGAAGTACTTCACCACCTGGCCGGTTGGCTGGAAAACACGGTCTCGTTCTTTGCAGATCTTCCTTTAACTCCCATCCATTATCAGCCCGGCCCGGGTGGACAAATCCTGATCCTTTTTTGCACTGCAATTGTGTACATTTTATTGCGCAGAAATGACAGGAATTTCTGAGATTCTTTAGCTTTGCCATAGTAACCGTTCAGGAAGAGCCTGCTAACGGTGAAACCGGCAGTCAGACACCTGAACACCGCCAAATGGTGGAAAGCATCTGCAAAGAGTCTGGGTACCTATTGTTTTGAAGGTTTAAGTTGCAGAGATTAAAAAAAATGTTATATTTGAGGTACATTTAACCTAACAAATCATCCCTAACTTCATGAACATTTTTGTATCCAGCCTTAGCTTTAAGGCAAAAAAAGAAGACTTGATTGAACTCTTCGCTCCTTTCGGGGAAGTACTATCAGCCCGCATTATCTTAAACAAGGAAACCCGTCGCTCACGCGGATATGGTTTTGTTGAGATGACTAATGAACAAGAGGCTCATGCAGCCATAGAGTCATTGAACGGCTCTGAACATATGGGCAGAACCATCAATGTGGCTGTTGCTAACGAACGTCCGGCTCAACCGGCACCGACTCCTGCTCCGGAAGAATAGCCTGATATTCAGTTGCATTGACCGGTCTTCCGGCCTATACTAAAAGACTGCTCCCTGTAATAAATGGAAGTGGCGCATTAATTCAATAAGCTGTTTTAACGCACGAACTTTATGATTCAGATGGGAAAAAGAGTCCGATAACACCTAAAATTGCTGTTAAAATTGATATTATCAAAGACAGCCAAGTGTAAACACTATCAAAATTCATAGCCGATATATTTTAAAGGTTTATAATTTCTGGTAAGATGTAAAAAATGTCCGAATTGCTGCATATTGTGGACATATCGTAAAAAAACAAAAAAGCCGCCCAAAAAGACGGCTTGTTTTTTCACGAGCTGTCTAAGCTTATTCAGCAGGAGGGAAGAATAATTGTAATGTTCCCAAAATGGCTGTCAGAATTGATATGATTAAAGATAGCCAGGTGTAGAAACTTTCAAAATCCATAGTTCGTGTTGATTTTTAAGGGTTATTAAGCCACAAATGTGCCAAAAATTCCCTGCAGCCAATCAATAAGTGCTTGGAACCAAATAGCTAATTGGGAAAATAATGCTGTCAACAAATCAATAAGTGCGTCCATAATAAATGTTTTAAGGGATTGGTATAATTAGTTTACAAATGTTGTACTTTCTTTACAAATTTAGTTATTATTCGGAAATATCCAATTCGTCAAGCAAATAATTTGCATTTCCGATCTTGTCAATTATAAAAAGTACGTACCTGATATCCACCGAAATATTACGGCAAACAGAAGGATCAAATTCAATGTCGCTCATGGTGCCTTCCCAGACACGGTCAAAATTCAGCCCCAGCAGGTGCCCGTCTGCGTTTAAAACAGGCGATCCTGAATTTCCGCCGCTGGTATGGTTTGTAGCTATAAAGCAGACCGGGACGGTCCCGTCGGTTTCCCAGCGACCAAAGTCACGGGCGGCGTAAATATCACGCAGGGATTGCGGGATGTCGTAATCAAAAATATGGGGATCGTCTTTTTGCATTATCCCTTCTATAGTACTAACAGGCAGGTACATAACGGCATCGGCCGGGCTGTATCCCTGAACGGTCCCGTAGGTTACGCGAAGGGTGGAATTGGCATCGGGATAGAAAATGCGGTCGCTGTCAAATTCCATGATCGCCTGCATCCACGTGCGGTACAGCAGATTCAGCTCGCGGTTGATGTCCCGGATGCGCGGCTGGATTTTGTCGCGGTTTTTCACCACGAACGGACTGACCAGGCGGAAAGCCGGGTCCTGGCGAATGAGCGTTAAAACACTTGCCGGGTCTTTGGCCAGCAAGTCCATGGTCTTTTGGCGGTCGGCCAAAGCCGAGTTGCTGTACAGGTATTCTGCGAGAACTGCAAAACGCGAGGCTTCGGCAGGAAGGGGTTCTCCGATGGCAGGATCGGAGGGAAGCAAGTCTCCGAAGGGTTCCATGATGCGGTAGAATTCGGTAAACAGCAGCTCAAAGATCTCCTGGTCTATGGGCTTGTAGTAGTCCTTGAAGAACCGTTCGGCGACCTCGGCAGCCCGGGCAGTTCCACTCCGTTCAACGGTACTTTCCAGCGTGTTGGCAAACCTCAGGAGTTCCACGGCCATGACCGCCTCGGTATACATCTCGGAGGCGAACAGGTAAGGTTCCAGTTGGCTGTAAAGTTCCTTCAAACGCGGGATCAGGGTGATGTACTCCTGATGGCCCGAGGCCTCGGCCCATTGCTGAAAGCGCTTTTCAAATGCTTCCTTTTTGCCGATGGTCCGTGCGTTCAGGATGCCCCGGCTTTCGCCCTGCCATTTTTTCCAGGCGTTGGAAACCCCGGCGTTCTTGCTGGAATACTGGATGCGTACGGCCGGGTCCTTGGCCTGTTCGCGGTTCATCACGTCCAGGCGGAGGCTGCGCAGGCGGATCTTTTGAGGGTTGGAGCGGTTCGCAATATAGTCCACTGCCGGCGAGAGCACGTATTGCCGGGTGCGCCCCGGATAGCCGTACACCATGGTAAAATCGCCCGGTTTCAAGCCTTTTGCCGAGATGGTGAAGTGGTAGCGGGGACGGTAGGGTACGTTGTCGTCGCTGTATTCGGCCGGTTGGTTGTCTACGTTGGCATAGATGCGGAAAAGCGAAAAATCGCCAGTATGGCGCGGCCACATCCAATTGTCGGTATCGCCCCCGAATTTGCCGATGGAAGAGGGCGGGGCGCCTACCAGGCGGATGTCGCGGAAGATCTCGTTCAGGTAGAGGAAGTATTGGTTCCCGTAATAGGCGGGAGTAATGCGGACCGAGTGGAATTTGGGGTCCATATCCCCGAGGGTTTCTTCACTGATCTTCTTGATGTTGGCTTCAATGATGCCTTGGCGTTCCACTTCGCTCATTTGGTCGGTCACCCCTTCCAGGACCTGTTCGGTCACATCTTCCATGCGCCGCAGGAACGTTACTGTCAGGCCTTTATTTGGCAGTTCTTCATCTTTGGTCCGTGCCCAGAAACCGTCTTTCAGGTAATCGTGTTCCACCGAGCTGTGTGCCTGGATCTGTCCGTAACCGCAATGGTGGTTGGTGATCAGCAGGCCCTCTGCCGAGATGACTTCCCCGGTGCATCCGCCGCCGAAGTGCACGATCGCATCCTTCAGGCAGGCCCGGTTCACGCTGTATATGTCTTCTGCCGTCAGCCGGAACCCCAGCTCCTGCATCTGAGGGATCTTTTTCTGGATAAGCATGGGCAGCCACATCCCTTCGTCCGCACGGGCGGGGAGGAGAAAAAGCAGCAAGAAAAGCAGGGTGGGAAATCTCAGAGATTCTGCGCAAAAAAGTTTGTAGTAAATCTTGAACATGCTGATTGTGTGGTTTTTATGAATATTAGAAAGTCAGTGTTGCGCAGAATCTCTGAGATTCTTCCCTGCACGCAGTAGTGTGGGGGGCAGGTAAAGCGCCCTGTAAATCAGGTGGTTTTTGATGTTATGGTAGTGGATCTCCCGGCCAAAGGGCCTGAGTGTTGTGCGGATCCATTGCTGCATTTTGAAAAAATCTGCATGGGACTGTTCGTACATCAGGTTGCGGAACCAGGCAGCTGTGAATATGATGTAGGCTTGCTGCAGGGTTCGCAGGGGGCGCTCCTGGGCCAGCATTTCTATTTGGCTCGTAATGATGGTTTTTATGCTTTCCATTCGTCGCGGAGTGATCCGTTCCAGCGTCAGGCCTTGTTTGTTCAGGTGGTACAGATAGGTGATCTGGCGGGTTATGGCAATGTTGTGAATGGGTCCGGCCATCTGGAAGCTCCACAGATTGTCTTCATGAATGAGGCCTTCTTTAAAATAAAGCTCGTTGGCCTTCAGAAATTCACGTTTTACCAGCTTGTTGCAGGCCATAATGGGAATGTAACGGCGGAGTATGGCCCGGGAAGAGGCTTCGTTTCCTTCAATATAGTCGGGAATCTTTTCGCTTATATGCAGAGCTTTATTGTCTTGTGGCAATACATCCACACGGCCGCAGACCAGGTGCGGATTGCTGTATAGGTCGGCGGTACGAACCAGGTTTTCAATGGTCCGGGGCGGCAGTTCGTCGTCGCTGTCCAGGAAAAACACGTAATCACCTGTGGCAGCATCCAGACCTGTATTCCGTGCTGCAGAAAGTCCGCGGTTTTCAGTGTGATGCAGGATCTTTAAAGACAGTGGCTGAGCATTTTCCCCCGAGGGGGTTTCAAGCAGGCGGGTGGCCAGCACCATGCTGTTGTCCGTGCCGTGGTCGTCCACCAGTATGATCTCGATATTGTTGTAACTCTGTCGCAATACCGAGTACAGGCAGCGTTCAATGTACGGTGCCGTGTTGTAAACGGGTATGATAACAGATACTTTCATGAGGAACGTTTCTTTATGGCTTCTTTTATGTGTTTTTTCTCGGTGCGTTTAAGTCCAATGTACCAAATCAGCAGGCCGGTTGCCAGGAGCGATGTAAAAGTGGTCAGGATCAGATCCGGCCAGCTTTCAAGCCATCTGTGCACCAGCAGGGGCAAGGGAGCGGCAAGGGCCGTGATCAGGATTATGGGCATCAGGACTTCTTTGGCATAGCGTCGCAAAGGGATCCCGGATTGCCGGTTAACGTACAATAACCTATAGAGATAGCAAAAAACGTTGACAAGTACCCATACTATAAGGATGGTGTACACCGGGGCTCCGTATTTGAGCAGCAGCCACGTGGCGGGCAGGGTAGTGATGCGTATCAGGGAAACGGTGATCTGGTAGCGCCGGATCCTGCCGGCTGCCCAGGTAGTGATCCACAGGGGACCGCTTAAGGATTCCACCAGGTAGTATAAAAGGGTAATGCTGCAAAAGGCCACCGTATAGGCGGGGACTTCCTTTAGCCAGATGTTCAGGATGAACTCTATGTTCAACAGGATGGGCAGCGTCAGTGCAAAGATCATGTAGTAAGAGAACTTGGAGGTCTGGTTGACCAGGTCCTGCAGGTAGCGGTCATTGCCGGCGGCAGAGGCTTTGGTGATCTGGGGATTGAACGAGGACTGGAAGTAGATTACAAAATTGTACACCGCAGTACTTACCTGTGTGGCAATGCTCATGGCCGCATTGGTTACCAGAGGGGTAAAGAGGTTCAGCAGGAACACGCGGCCCTGGGTTACGGCCAGCTGGGCTCCCGAATCGCACAGGGTCCATCCGGAAAATCCGGCCATTTCTTTAAACAGGGGTTTGTTCCAGGTCAGGCGGAACCGGCAGACCGTAAATTTGCGCAGGGCATACCCCCGGGTGATGAAAAAGATTACCAGAGAGACCGCCAGCAGCAGCCCGGCATAGGAGGCCAGCTTGTCCACGGGCGATACCATAAGCAGGAACACCACTCCCAGCTTCAATATCACATCGGCAATGCTGATCCAGGCGTAAAAGGACATTTTTTCATGTGCGATGATGCTGGCATTGTAAGGCGTTTGGATGATGTTCACGCAGGTGATCAGGATCGTGAATTGGAATACCCAGTTGACTGCATTCATGCGTTCCGGAGGGATGATCAGTTGCGTATTGAGGAACCACAGGCCGAGCGTCTCGGCAACCACTACGATGATCAGCGCCACCAATAGGTAAAGCGTCATGCTCACGTCAAAGACCTGCTTCAGCCCCGGCAAATCATCGCGTCCTAGTTCCACGCTCATAAAGCGCTGGGTAGAAGCGTTCAGGGCAGTTTGCAGGAAGGTGAACAGGATGACGATCCCGCCGACAATCCCGTACAGTGCAAAGTCGTCCACGCCCAGTACGTCCAGCACGATCCGCGAGGTGTACAGGGTAACGGCTAGCCGCACCAGCATGCGCACGTAAAGAGCAACAGTGTTTTTGGCGATCAGTCGTTTGTGTTCAAGTTCCGTCATATTGTTCAATCGCTGGTAAGGGCCCTGTTGTGGCTGTGGACTCAGGCTCCAAGCCCAATGCCCAGGTAATCAAAGCCTTTTTCCTTGATTTCCTGCGGGTTGTAAATGTTGCGCCCGTCAACGACCAGCGGTGTGTGCATGATCTTGCGCAGCACATCCCATGCGGGCATGCGGAATTCTTTCCACTCGGTCACCAGCACCAGTGCATGTGCATCGTTGGCTGCTTCATACATATCGTTGGCAAAATGGATGGACTTGCCGAGTAGGAGGCGCGCCTGTTCCATGGCCACGGGATCGTACACCTGCACGCGGCAACCGGCCTGTAGCAGATTTTCGATGAGCACCCGTGAAGGGGCTTCCCGCATGTCGTCGGTCTGCGGTTTGAAAGCGAGTCCCCAGACAGCGATGGTTTTGCCCTTGAGCGCGCCGTCAAAATGCTTGAGCAACTTATTGAACAGCACCTTTTTTTGTTCTTCGTTCACCCGGTTCACCGATTCAATGAGTTCCATCCGGTAGCCGTGTTCCCGGCCCATACCTATGAGCGCCTTCACGTCCTTGGGAAAGCAACTGCCTCCGTAACCGGGACCTGCGTACAGAAATTTATGGCCTATGCGGGTATCCGAGCCGATCCCCACGCGGACGTGGTTGACATCAGCACCCATTTTTTCGCACAGGTTGGCCATCTGGTTCATGAACGAGATGCGGGTGGCCAGCATAGCGTTGGCAGCGTATTTTGTCATCTCGGCCGAGGGCACGTCCATAAAGAGCACCCGGAAATTCTTCAGCAGGAATGGCCGGTAGAGGTTTTCCATGATCTTGCGGGCCTTTTCGCTTTCCACACCTACCACTACCCGGTCCGGGCTCATGAAATCCCGGATGGCGTCGCCTTCTTTCAGGAACTCGGGATTGGATGCTATGTCAAAGGGAATTTGCACGTTTCGCTTGTTGAGTTCTTCGTTGATGACCTGTTTGACTTTGGCAGCCGTCCCCACCGGGACTGTGCTTTTGGTGGTGAATACCAAATAGTTGTTCATATGTTTTCCAACAGTCCGGGCCACATCCAGCACGTAATGGATGTCCGCGCTCCCGTCCTCGTTGGGAGGGGTTCCCACGGCACTGAAAACCACTTCTACGTTATCCAGGCACTCTGTAATATTCGTGGTGAATTGGAGGCGTCCGGCCATCATATTCCGGCTAACCATGGGCTCCAGACCCGGTTCATAAATGGGGAGAATTCCTTTTTTCAGGTTCTCGATCTTCTGTTGGTCAATGTCCACGCACGTAACGTGCGCACCCATTTCGGCAAAACAGACTCCGGACACAAGTCCTACATACCCGGTTCCTACAATGGCAATATTCATGGTGTTTTTGTTTTGGGGTGGCGGTTCATCTTCAAGCTGGTGCGCCATGAATCTCTGAGATTTTCCAAATACCACGCTACCGTTTCCTCCATCCCCTCCCGGAAAGTCATCTGCTGCTGCCAGCCGAGTTCGGTTTTAATCTTGGTTGCGTCTATGGCATAGCGCAGGTCGTGGCCGGGGCGGTCCGTCACAAAGGTGATCAGGGGTAGAGAATCCCCGGGAGGACGGCCCAGTTGGCGGTCGGTGATCTCTATGAGCAGGCGCACCAGTTCAATGTTCTGCCACTCGTTTTCCCCACCTATGTTGTAGGTTTCTCCCACACGACCCTGGTGAAACACCAGGTCAATGGCCCGGACGTGGTCTTCCACGTACAGCCAGTCCCGTACGTTCTCTCCTTTGCCGTAGACGGGCAGGGGTTTGCGGTTCACGATATTGTTGATGATCACAGGGATCAGTTTTTCCGGATACTGGCAGGGTCCGTAATTGTTGGAGCAATTGGATATCTTGACAGGCAGTCCGTAGGTATGGTAAAAAGCCCTTACAAAATGGTCTGCCGAGGCTTTGGATGCCGAGTAGGGGGAGCGGGGATCGTAGGAAGTGGTTTCCCGGAACGGATCGTCCCCGAAGTGCAACGCCCCGTAGACTTCATCGGTGGATATCTGGTAGAAAAGGTGCTTGTGGTAATCTTCCTTTTTCCAGAACGTTTTGGCTGTCTGCAACAGCGTGAGTGTACCCATCACATTGGAGCGGGCAAAGGCAAACGGATCCGTGATGCTGCGGTCCACATGGCTTTCAGCCGCCAGGTGGATCACTGCATCAATACTATATTGCCGAAAGATCTCCTCCATTTTGGCATGGTCGCATACATCGGCCTGTATGAATACATAATTCGGTTCGTTTTCAATATCTTTCAGGTGATCCGGATTGGCCGCATACGTGAGCTTGTCCACGTTTATGATACGGTACTGCGGATACTTCTTCACAAAATGCCGCACCACATGCGATCCTATGAAGCCGCACCCGCCGGAGATGAAAATCTCAGAGATTCTGCGCAAGTCTGTGTGTTTGTTTTTTGTATTGTCCATAAAATCAGCGATTTAAGATGTGGCAGAAGAATTTGTTGCGCGGAATCTCTGAGATTTTTCGGTTGGCGACGCTGCTCCGGCCGCTGCTGCCAGTTCCAGGATGTATTGCCCGTATTCGTTGTACTGCATGGGGGCTGCGTCTTCCCGGAGTTGCAGGGGGGTGCGCCAGCCGTTGCGCAGGGCGATCTCTTCCAGGCAGGCGATCTTCAGTCCCTGCCTCGCCTGGATGGTTTCTACGAAGTTGGACGCCTCGGCAAGGGAACTGTGTGTGCCGGTGTCCAGCCAGGCAAAGCCTCGTCCCAGTGTGGTGACACGCAAGAGTTGCTGATGCAGGTAGAAGTCGTTGACCGAGGTGATCTCCAGCTCGCCGCGGGCAGAGGGTTTGACACGTGCAGCGACTTCCAGCACGTTGTTGGGGTAGAAGTAGAGGCCCGTGACGGCCAGGTTTGAATTGGGGTGTTGTGGTTTTTCCTGTATGGACAGAGGCTCCCCGTTTTTGCCGAGTTCAACGACGCCGTAGCGTTCCGGGTCTTTTATGGGATATCCAAAGATGTGTGCAAAACCGTTGTTTGCCGAGTCTACGGCCTGGTGGAGCATTGTCCGGAAGCCTTGCCCGTAGAAGATGTTGTCGCCCAGGACCAGGCTGACGTTGTCGTTGCTGACGAAGTCCCTGCCGATGATGAATGCCTGTGCCAGGCCTTCGGGGCGAGGCTGTTCAGCATATGTGAAGCGGACGCCAAAGGATTCACCGGATCCCAGCAGGCGTTCAAAAGAGGGCAGGTCCTGCGGGGTGGATATGATCAGGATGTCCTGTATTCCGGCCAGCATCAGGACGGATAAGGGGTAGTAGATCATGGGTTTGTCGTAGATGGGAAGCAATTGCTTGGAGACTCCTTTTGTTATGGGGTACAAACGTGTACCCGAGCCTCCGGCCAGAATAATTCCTTTCATGTTCAGGATTTTTAAATGTGAACAAAGTTAATAATTATCTTTGAGTGATGAAATGTTTGTGGGTTCTGCTTTTTATGCTTTTGATGCCGGTCGTTTCTGCCGGAATCCCTTTAGCGGAAGGTATTGCAGAGCCACGTCCCGAACTCGGCAAGGAGTCTTTTCCGGACAGTTTGCTCAGCGGGAAGCGGGTGGCCGTGATGACGGGGTCTTTGGGGGAAATGATTCTCAGTGAGGGATATCCGCAAGTGGATGTGCATTGTTTTGACGATATTATGGACGGGTTTGCGGCGTTGAAGGCCGGGAAAGTGGATTTTGTGCTGACGGCATATACAACGGCTTATGTGGTTGGTCGTTCCAATGCTTCTTACCGGATCCTGCCGTATAATCTGACCAACGAAGGGGCGGGAATTGCCATATCGCGTGATGATAAAACGGGGTTGCTGGGGCAGGTAGATTCTGTGCTGGCGGTTTTCAGGCAGGACGGGACGCTGGATGCCATTATCGGGAACTGGATCCGGAATGACGGGTCGGATTACGTGGTAACGAATTTTTCCGTGATCGATATGGCGGGTCCCGGTTCGCCGATGACCAGTCCGGAGGTTTCAAAACATGATGGATCTACCAACCCTGAGGTGCCCGGACCGTCAGATCCCGCTCAACCGCCTTTGCGGGTGGGGACAGCTGCCAACCGAGAGCCGATGTGTTTTGTGCGTAACAACAGGATTGCGGGGTTGGATTGGGAGTTGATGATGCGCATTGGAAGGGCTTTAGGCCGGGAGGTGGAGTTTGTGGATATGAAATATGCGGCTCTGATAGCGGCTTTGCAATCGGGACGCATTGATGCGATCGCTTCCAATATGACAGCTACGGAGGAACGCAAGAAGCTGGTTGATTTTTCTACTGAATATTTTGTGAATCCGCAGGTACTGATCGAGTGGGCCCTAAGTGAGAACACAGCTGCCGGGGGCTTCTGGCAGCAATTTTCAGAAGCGCTGCAACGCAACGTGTTACACGAGAAACGGTATCTGCTTATTCTGGAGGGGTTGTGGGTTACTTTTCTCATTTCTGTGCTTTCAGTGATCTTTGGAACGTTTCTGGGGGCCGGAGTGTGTGCCCTGAGGATGTCGGCCGGGAGGATTAGCTGCAATTTTGCCAAGGGATACATTGCCTTGTTCCGGGCGATACCGCACGTGGTAATACTGATGCTGATGTTTTACGTGGTTTTCGCTACCATGCACATAAGCGGGATCTTTGTGTCAGTCATTACCTTTGCCATGATCTTTGCGGCGTATTCTTCCGAGTTGTTCCGTACGTCCCTGGAGAGTATTCCCACAGGTCAGCGGCATGCCGGACTGGCTTTGGGTTTCAATAAGTTTCAGATATTCTGGTACATATTACTGCCCCAGGCCGTTCGGATTGCGTTTCCCGTTTACAAAGGGGAAGTGATCTCGCTTATTAAGATGACGGCTATTGTGGGATATATTGCAGTTCAAGATCTTACGAAGGCCGGTGATATCATTCGCAGCCGCACTTTTGATGCATTCTTTCCCCTGTTGATGGTGGCTTTGATCTACATGATCATTATCTGGGGCTTTACCCGGTTGCTGAACCTGCTCTCTATCAAACAGAGCTAATCCAGCTTTTTGTAAAACACGAATTTGTGCTTGGGTAGGGCGTCGGGATAGAAAATGGCTATCAGATCGGCCAGTATCAGGTGCGGGCTGACTGCCCCCGACTCGAAATAATCACTCCCGCCTCCGGGCGTGCTGCGCAGGTTGTTATTCCAGACATTGCCCAGGCGAAAGGCCGGTATCTCGGCAAATCTCTGATCCAGTGCGGCCAGCGAAGAAAGGTTGGTGAATTGGTTGGGATGGAGCCAAAACTCGGCTTTAAGTGCATGGATGTAAGCCTGTTCGGTGCTGATGACCGTGGTTTTTTTCCCGTTTTCCGAGCCGAGTATGACGCCTCCGGCGTCCCTTATCAGGATGTGTTGATGGCTTTCTGTTCCGGGGACGTACCATACGTCTTTGAACGGTGCGTTGATCAGGACTTTAACCGGTTTGAAAGAGGTGTTGAGCGAGTCGAGGTTGCTGCTTCCGTTTTCCACTGCTTTGCGCCGTTGCTTTAGGGTGGCTGCCTGTTTGGCAAGCATGCAGTATTCTTCGTACGTCTGGTATATCCAGTGGAATTGCTCCATGGCCATGACTTCTTTGTCGAAAAATGCTGCGAAAGCCACCAGGAACTCGGCCTTCCCAAGAGGATGATCTTCAAGGTGTTCGGGGACTTCCACCACATTTATTCCCAACTGTCTGATCTTCTGGATGTAATCGGCAGGTTGCCCCGGTACGGCATATGCAAAAACGACGTCCGGTTCAAGTGCAATCAGGGATTCATAATCTATTGCCGATTCGTAACCCACATCCGTGGCATTCGTGAGTTTATCGTTATAAATGTACTGCCGGCCGGAAACCCCCACAATGGAACGGGTTTCGTTAATTGCGTCCAGATAGGCAATATGTGTGGTCGACAGGCAAACAACACGTTTCACTTTGTGAATGACATGCCTGGTTTCTCTTTTTGAAGTGGGATCTTTCAGGTAGAGTACTTTTTCCCCGTCTTCCCTGGCTATGAAAAAGTTATTGGCATACAGCGGCTTATAGATATATTCAATGTCCCCTTCTTTAAACGGCTCTTGCGTAGAATAATGTATACGAAAATTTTTGCTCCGGGGACCGGGACACGATTGAAATGCCAGTGTGAACAGCAATACACAAGAGCCAATCACAGCTCCCCTGAGCATTCTGAATTTTTTCACCATTACTTAGTTTTGAGCCTTCCACGGGACTCGAACCCGCGACCTGCTCATTACGAATGAGCTGCTCTACCGACTGAGCTAAGAAGGCTTGACTTGGGGCAGCAAAGATAAACAAAAAAAAAAGTGTACCAAATGGAGTTTGACTGCGCCACAGATCCGCAACAGTGCGCCAGAGACTGCCTTGAGGTGCGCCACAAATGGAGTTTGACTGCGCCAAAATTTGTACCTTTGGTACATGGATGTAATTGTAATTGGAGCAGGACCTGCAGGTATGATGGCGGCGGGGACGGCGGCTGAGCAGGGAGCCCGGGTGATGTTGCTCGAGAAAATGGAGCAGCCGGGACGAAAACTGGCAATAACGGGTAAAGGCCGTTGTAATATTACGAATCTGAAGGATTGGGAAGCATTTAGCCCCCATGTGCATCCGCTGAAGCGGTATTTCAAGCCGGCATTTTATCAATTTAGCAGCGAGGATACTGTTAAGTTTTTCAATGACATAGGTCTGCCGACGGTGTTGGAACGAGGTACCCGGGTGTATCCGGCGTCACAGCGGGCTTTTGATGTGATCGATGCCATGAAGTCGTGGCTGGAACGCCTTGGCGTTCAGACAGTATACAATTGCAGGGTGATGAAGTTCATCACGGAAGGAAATGCTACCTTAAGGTCTTCGGTTGACTCGGCAAACAGCAAAAACGAAAATCATTTGAGGATCACGGCAGTGAAGGTGGCCGGGGCTGACGGTGAGATCAGGCTTCTGGAGGCTGACCATTTTATTCTGGCGACTGGCGGAAAGTCCTATCCCCGAACTGGTTCCACAGGGGACGGGTATCCTTTGGCCTCGGCTCTGGGACATACTGTCGAGCCTCTTTTTCCGACACTAACTGCTTTGATGCCTGTGAATTATGACAGGCGCCTGGAGGGTGTTCAGTTGCGCAATGTGCGCCTGGATCTGTACACCGAACAGGTGCTTAGGCGTTCGGAAGAGGGCGAACTTTTCTTTACCAACCTGGGGATCGAAGGCCCCATAGGCTTTCGCGTGAGCCGGCAGGCGGTTGTGGCGCTGAACAAAGGCCAACGCGTGGCGTTGCACCTGAATCTGAAACCTGCCCTGACCCGGGAGCAGCTGATGGCCCGGTGGGAACGGGAAAGTGTGGCTGATCCTTCTTGCCGAGTTGGGGCCGGTGCTGGGTCTGGGTTTGTGGTAGGGGAGCTTCCCCTGCGGTTGAAACGTTACATGCCCGAGGCTCTTATCGCTCCCTTTACGAAATACCTTGCCGAGTCGGGGTTGCACCCCGTGGATGGTATGCTTAAGTGGATATTCCCCATTGGATCTTTCGGCGATTGGGCACGTGCAGTAGTAACGGCCGGAGGTATCTCCATGAAAGAAGTGGACTTACACACTATGCGCTCCAAAGTCGTTGTCAACTTGTCGTTTGCCGGTGAAGTCCTGGATCTGGATGCAGACAGCGGCGGCTACAACCTCCAAATAGCATTTGCTACGGGCCGGGTGGCCGGAAAACATTCAAATGGAGTTTGACTGCGCCACCGCAAAAAGTCAATTTGTAAGACATAGAGAATCAGTCTTTTAAGTTATAGTACTTCTTTTTGGCGCAGTCAAACTCCATTTCGTGCGCAATCAAACTCCATTTGAAACACTTTTTATTGAAATTTGGTATGTTTTTTCGCTGGCAGGTCATATATTTGAGGCGATAGCATAATAATAATTTAAAGTGAGGAGGATTTATGGCTGAAAAAGGGGATTCATATATGTACTTTCACATTTGTGTAAGAGGAAATGCATATCAAAGTATGTTCCTGGAGCAAGAGGATATCTATCATGCAATTGATCTTTTGGGAATTTTTGGACGGGAATATGATGTTATTATTGTTGCATACGATTTTCTTTCAAATCATTTTCATTTGATAGTGAAAGCCAAGGACCCGACGCCTTTTATGCATGCGTTTAGAATTAGTTATTCTCGTTACTTCAATTTCAAATACAAGTCAATAGGATGTGTTGGCAACAGGAGTTTTGTTTGTGTAGTGATAAAAAGTAACGAACAGTTAGTAAAGAAGCTGATATATGTTTTACGCAACTCAACCAGACACGGAGCGGAAGAACATCCGTACAGCGATCCTTTCAACTCGGCAAAATATTACTTTCAAAAAGAGCGAGGTGTGGATCTCGGCAAGGGATATTATCCTGTAAAAAAAGGTTATATGCTGCCCTATACATCAAAAGTAGTACCTGCCGATTTCATGATTAACAAATTTGGTCACATTTATCCTCCATGTTTTTTAGATGTTTTGGAAGCCGAGCAATGGCTGGGATCATACCAGGAAGCTATGGAAAAATTGTCTACTCCTACAGAGGAGGAAGAATTGGAAAACGACTCAAGAAACTCATCCCGTTATCCGTATAAAGACATTGAAATCAGTGAGATCATACTAAAAATGATAGCTCCGAAAACTATCCAGCAGCTGAATGATAATGAAAAACTTCAGATAGCATTAACAATCAAACGTAAATACAAAGTAGCCATCAGACAATTGAGTCGGATCTTGGGTATTCCTGAATCAAGTCTGCGACGCATGCTCAAATGGAGTTTGAGTGCGCCAAAGTATTAAATGGCGCAGTTAAATGGCGCAGTCAAACTCCATTTGATCACTTTATGCAAAAATCCACTTCCGGAAGCACTCTTAACCGGGTGCCGGGTTCAGCCGGTAAAGGTTTGTGTAGCTCAAGAAGCAGCAGATCGCCCATTTTCAGATAAACAAAACCAGACAAATGTGCTATACGTTTTGCAACTACCTGCGCGGAAGGAATCGGAAAAGATTGTAATTGAGCGTCATCTGGCTGGAGTGTGTTGTCATTCTGCTGCAAAGAAATTTGTTCGAGCTGATCTTTGCCGAGGTAAGTCCGTGGCATAGGCAAAGAGTAGTCCAGTGCGAGACCCGGGATCCACAGAGAACCGTCGTGACGTATGTCAGCTTTTTGCTCTGACCGAGTTCCGGGGAACACTTTGGGATGCCCGTATAGACACACCCCGTAATTCACTTCAGAATAATACCGATGAGCAAATTTCTCATTTATACTCCTGCCTAAACGATTGATCTTAACAACATAACATGCTGCGTATGTAATACTTGCGCATATTGGGGGAATGAAAAAATCATCCGTCGGCTTAGCCAGTGCTGTATCCGGTTTCATGTAGAAATCATCCGCACCAAAAGGATAAGCAAAGAGTTTCATGGATCAGGTGTAAGTGCTTATAATGTAGGGTGCAATTAAGTTCGGAGCAGTTGTGTGGGGTTTGTGGCGCACTGTTGGGGGTTTGTGGCGCAGTCAAACTCCATCTGACAGCTTTATCTCCGTAAGTACTTTTTTGGTATCCAGGGTGAAATCGCCTCTCATCATCCAATCGTAGTAGGACGGTTCTGTTTGGAATACTTCTTTAACGCGACGACCCTTGTGTTTACCAAAATTAAAGACGGGTTTATCTTCATCATCCAGAATTACTCGTCCGGCATAGTCCAGATTGCGGGATTTTGTTGAAAATTCGGACAGAAAGTTTATGTCGTTTTGTAAGTCCTGGGGATATCGGTCAAGCTGAGCTTCCAGTATCTCAAAGGTGGCGACGGTATCTGCTTCTGCACTGTGTGCATTTTCCAGTTCTTTATCACAATAGAACCTGTAAGCAGCTTTCAATGTACGTTGTTCCATTTTATGGAAAATGTTCTGTACATCTATAAGCTTGCGTTTGCGAAAGTTAAAGTCAATACCGGCCCTTAAAAATTCTTCCGATAACATGGGAACATCAAAACGGGTAGAATTGTATCCGGCTATGTCACAACCTTCCATCCATTTGGCCAGTGATTTTGCAACTTCTTTAAAGGTGGGTTCATTGGCAACGTCTTCATTGGAGATACCATGAATTGCCTGTGCTTCAGGTGAAATTGGGATAGTTGGATTAATGCGCCTGGTTTTAATTTCGTGTGTACCGTCAGGAGTAATTTTGAGCACACTAATTTCGACTATCCTGTCTGTTGCAACATTTAGTCCGGTTGTTTCAAGGTCCAGGAAAAGTATGGGCCGTTTGAGATTTAATTTCATGGTATAGCTATTAAAGATGATTAGACTGCAAACTTACAAAATTTTATGGTGGGGTGTGGGTCAAATGGAGTTTGACTGCGTTGGCGCAGTCAAACTCCATTTGACATGCAGCGCAGCCAGTAAGAAGGTGTAGAAGTTGTTACTGGGTGATCATCATGGGCATGATGAGGGCGCAGATCTCTTCGTTTTCCGAGTCAGGGGTGATGGGAGTGATCAGGCCGACACGGGAGGGGTGGCTCAGGGCGATGTTGACTTCGGTGCCGGGAAGGTTGGCCAGTATTTCGGCAAGGAATACGGATTTGAAGCCCATTTCTATGGCGGGGCCGTCGTACTGGCAGGTGATGCGTTCCTGGGCCGCGATGCGGAATTCAATGTCCTGGGCCGATACAAAGATCTGATTTGCCGAGAATAACAGTTTGATGAGATTGGTGGCCTGGTTGGAGCATACGCTTACACGGCGTACAGCATTCATCAGTTCCAGACGGTCTGCTATGATGTTGTTGGGATTGTTCTGGGGAATAACGCTTCTGTAAGCGGGGTAGTTGCCTTCTACCAGGCGGCAGATCATATGGTACGAGCCAAATGTAAAGAATGCATTGGTTTTGTCGTATGAAATGGTAATATCTTCTTCAATTTTTACTAACAGGTTCTTGAGTATGTTGGCTGGCTTTTTGGGCAGAATGAAAGAAGAATCTTCAAGGGCTTTTATATCTGTCCTGGTGTAGCAAACAAGTTTGTGGGAATCGGAAGCAACCAGGTTGGCAGCTTCTTTTTTCAGGTCAAAAAAGACGCCATTCATAACGGGACGCAATTCTTCGTCACCTGCGGCGTAAAGTGTACGGTTTATACCTTCCAGCAACACGTCAGGTGAAAATGAAATGGAAAGACTTTCAGTGGGTTCTTTGATCTGGGGATAATCTTCTGCCGGGAAGCCGGGTACCTGAAATTTACCGGTAGACCAGGTAAATTCAATAATATTCTGTTCTTTGTTGAAAGCAAATGTCAGCGGTTGCTCGGGAAATTCCTTAAGCGATTCTGTCAGGATACGGGCCGGAATGGCTACGCTGCCTTCTTCAATCACTGATTCCAGTGGCATGGTTGTACGCAACGTGGTTTCCAGGTCCGATGCTGTTATTGTCAGTGAGTCACCGGCCAGGTTAAACAAAAAATTGTCCAGAATGGGCAACGTATTTTTGGAAGCGATAACCCTGTTGACGGATTGAAGCCTTCCCAACAGTTCTGAGCTTGATACAACAAATTTCATAAGTCATTATTTTATCATACAAATATACTAAAAAAGTGCGTTGGAAGATTCAGGTGCATAGGATTTTTCCATAGCCAGTAATTTTTGCTTACGCTCCAGCCCTGCGGCATAGCCTACCAGGGATCCGTCAGACCCGATCACCCGGTGACAGGGAATAATTACGGCAAAAGGATTGGCATAATTTGCCTGGCCCACGGCACGTGTGGCTTTTGGATTGTCTATCATTTCGGCCAACTTGGCATAAGTTGTGGTAGTCCCATACGGTATCCGCTGCAGTGAAGACCATACATGTTTCTGAAAATCAGTACCTTCTATATGCAAGGGTAGGTCAAAACTGCGCCGGGTGCCTTTAAAATACTCATCCAGCTGTTCCAGAGCCATCAGCAACACGGTCGGCCGAGGTTCATCGTCATCCATGGGCTCTCCGCTCTTGTAAAAGCCTTTCAAATTGTAATCGTCTTCAAATGCCGAGGCGGTCAATTCTTCGAATTCATTTGCCGAGAAGGAGAAGTTTCCCAGCGGTGTCTTGGTGTAGACTTTATACCGAGGCACCTGCGGTCCTCCGGTGAGGGTGCGGAACATATCCTGAGCCACTCGCCCTGAAACTCCGTCCGTGCCCAGCATCCTGATCAGTCGTTTGTAGTCGGCCAGCACGCTCCGTCTTTTTTGGCGCCCTTTGAGCAACAACCGGAGTTCTTCCCGGAGCTTATCCGGATTGCATTCTTTTTGAATGAGTTCACGGACCGAGTTTTTCTGCAGGATCAGGTTGGGAAGGGAAATGTATTTCACCTTGATGATGGTCCGTGCGATAGCAACCGACACCGGATTACCTCCGTAACACACCACCTGGGGACATTGCAGGATGGCTGCCTCCAGGGTGGCGGTGCCGCTTGTAACTATCGCAGCTTCTGCCTGTTGAAGGATCTCGTAAGTATAGCCGTACATAACGCGTACGGGAAGATCCTTCAGAATATTGTCGTAAACCGTCGTTGGAATGGAAGGCGTGGCAGCAACGATCCACTGGTAATCCGGAAAATCCCTGATTATAGCGGCTGCCCTTGGGAGAATGAAATTGATCTCGTTCAGACGGCTTCCGGGAAGTATGGCCAGGACAGGTTCCGGTCCTAATTTGTATTTCTTCCTGAAAACATCGGGAGAGTCCAGGGTCTCCATGGCATCGGCCAAATTGTCCAGAACAGGATTTCCCAGGTAAACGGCATTGATGTTTTTGGAGTGGAAATAATCAGTCTCGAAAGGAAATATCACGTACAACCTGGAAACGTATTTTCTGATCTTTTTAATCCGATATTCCCTGGAAGCCCACACTTTAGGGGCAATGTAATAAAATGTTTTGATGCCTTTCCGTGACGCAAATTTGGCCATTGGCAGGTTGAATCCCGGGTAATCTATCAGGACCAGTACGTCGGGATTGTATTCCAACAGGTCTTTTTTACAATTGGACAGGTCTTTTATGAGCGATCCCATACGGGCAGCCACTTCTACAAACCCCATAACGGCCGTCCGTGTATCGGGCCCCCGGTACCTAAATTCAGCCAGCGAGTCCGCCTGGGTCAGCGCTTGTATCAGCTGTTTGGCGTAAAGATCACCGGACACTTCTCCGGCAATGATGAAGTATCGCATTTTTCTTTATTTTTTTCTTTTCCCGGTAATGCCTTTCCACACTTCTTTTAAACGTTCCAGTTCAGGATAGTTTGTATTGTCAATCTTATGAGGTACTATGGTCACATAATTGTCAGCCAGAAGGTTGTGGTCACATTCAGGGTCGTCGGGCTCCAGGTTTTCATATTCACCTACCATCCAGTAATAAGGATGCCCGTAAGGATCCGTGCGGGATTCAATCTCCTTGATCCACGCACCCATCCCGAAACGGCATAAACGAATGCCTTTGATCTCGTTAATGCCTCCCTGTGGTATGTTCACATTCACATACGTGTAGGGTTGGGGCGGATCTTTGAGAAACTGCTCCAAAATGATCTTCCCGTAATATATACTTGCACTGAAATCCGCATCGGCATGATGATCGTCCAGGCTGAATGCAATTGACGGTATCTTGTAGAGGGCTCCTTCACACGTTGCTGCCAGTGTCCCGGAATAGATTATGGCAGAAGAGCCGTTAAAGCCGTGATTGATCCCTGAAAGAAGCAGGTCGGGCTTATTCTGGTCAAAGAGAAGATTCAGAGCCATTTTTACACAATCCACCGGAGTCCCCGAACAATAAAACCTCCGGATCTCCTTATCCGGAGCCCCGTCGGGATTTTCCACAGGCACCATGCGAAGTAATTTCCCAATACTTACGGCATTGGACATAGCACTCTGATGGTACTGGGGCGCCACTACGGTAATTTCCCCAAGACCACGGGCCATTTCTATCAGTGCCTGTAGTCCTTTTGAGGTATATCCGTCATCGTTGGTGATCAGTATATGCATATCATGCGAATTTAATTATTTTTTTTGAGCATTTGGCTACATATGTTAACTTTGCAAAGGATTTTAAAAAAAACACAAATATGAACAAGATTAAAGTGGGAATTAACGGCTTTGGCCGTATCGGCCGTTTGGTTTTTCGGGCCGCCCAAGAAAGGGAAAACATAGAGATAGTAGGGATCAATGATTTGATCAGCGTGGATTATATGGCTTACATGCTCCGTTATGACACCGTTCACAGACAATTCAAAGGTACTATTGAAGTAAAAGACGGGATGCTGGTTGTCAACGGACATGCTATTCGTGTTACATCTGAAAAAGATCCTGCCAATCTGAAGTGGAATGAAGTAGATGCCGAATACGTAGTGGAATCTACCGGTTTGTTCCTGACCAAGGAAAAAGCCCAGGCTCACATCAATGCCGGTGCCAAACGCGTAGTTATGTCCGCTCCCTCCAAAGACGATACCCCTATGTTCGTATTCGGAGTGAACCACAAATCATATAAAGGAGAGACCATGATCTCCAATGCTTCATGTACCACCAACTGCCTGGCTCCCGTTGCCAAGGTCCTGAATGATAAATTCGGTATTGTGGAAGGACTTATGACTACAGTTCACTCAACTACAGCCACCCAGAAGACCGTTGACGGACCTTCTGCAAAAGACTGGAGAGGCGGACGTGCAGCTTCTGCCAATATCATTCCTTCATCCACCGGAGCTGCCAAAGCTGTAGGAAAAGTCATTCCCCAGCTGAACGGCAAACTTACCGGTATGGCATTCCGCGTACCTACTGTAAACGTATCCGTTGTAGACCTGACATGCCGTATTGAAAAAGCGGCTTCCTACGATGATATCAAAGCAGCCATGAAAGAAGCCTCTGAAGGTGAAATGAAAGGCGTTCTGGGTTACACGGAAGATTCCGTTGTTTCTTCAGATTTCATTGGAGATTCCCGTACATCCATATTCGATGCAAACGCAGGTATATCACTCAGTCCCAATTTTGTCAAAGTTGTTTCCTGGTACGACAACGAGTGGGGTTACTCCTGCAAGATCCTGGAAATGATCTGCTACATGAACACTGTAAAATAATTACGACAATACTTACATTAATGAAGGGGATGGCCGCAAGGTCATCTCTTTTTTTTATATTTGTGTATGGTTTCGGTCATTATGGCAGCATACAATACTCGAGGGTTTATTTCTGCCGCACTGGATAGTGTTTTTGCACAGACATATGCTGATTATCAGGTCATTGTGGTAGATGACGCATCTACCGATGGAACCGCTGAGATCCTATTGTCCTACCATGATCCGCGTTTGATCATCCTGCGTAACGAAACCCGGCGGGGAGCAGCCTTTTCCCGTAACAGGGCTATGGATGAGGCCACGGGTGAATACCTGGCCATTCTGGATGCCGATGATTTCTGGGCTCCCGATAAGCTTAAAGAACAGGTGGAGTTCATGAACAACCATCCTACAATTGCCGGGGTTGGAAGTTATGTATATGAGACCGATGAAACCGGAAGACGTATACGAGCCGTACGCTTCCCGGTGTACTCCGGACAGATCCGGTGTTCCATGTTTTTTCGCTGTACCATTGTTCATTCCTCAATAATGCTGCGACATTCATTTATGATAGAAAATGAACTCCGGTACAACGAATCTTTTCCGGGATCCCATGATTTTGAATTGTGGAGTCGAGCCGTGTTTATGGGAGATTTTCATCACATACCTCGTTACCTGACCTATTACCGCAGTAGTCCGGGCCAGATATCGGAAGACCTTACCGGCACCCAAAAAGAGCACGCCATAAAAGTGTACCATACCCTGCTGCATAAAATGGGTTATGAACCCACCCAAAACGAATTGGATTGTCACCTGATGCTTGTCGGTATTGACACGGACCTGGAAGATGAAAAGACCAGATGCAACAGCGTACTGGACTGGTGTGACAAACTCTACCACAGGAACCTGGAAAAGTCTGTTTTCAGACAATACTTCTTTGCCAATGAGATCCTTTTGCGTTTCCTGAAATATTGTTACGATAATTCTTTGGGTTTCTTCAGAACGTTCCGGTTGATGATCTCCCTACATTGGCGTATGAAATGGTGTTTCTTCCCGTATTTCCAGATATTCCAGCGTCTGTCCATTAATTACAAAGATGTTTGATATAAAACAATACCGCCGTAAAGAAGCCGAGGTACAGCGGGTAGGATCTCTTATGCGTATGCTTCCCGCTGATGCTGTGGAAGTTTTGGAAGCAGGATGCAGGGAAGGTTATATCACCCTAAAACTGGCAGAAAAATATCCGTCCGTAATCGCGCTGGACCTGAAATTACCCCAGATCTATCACCCCAATGTAACTTGCATGCAGGGAGATATTACCGTCTTACCTTTTAAGGACGGATCATTTGACCTGGTCGTCTGTACGGAAGTCCTGGAACACATCCCGCCTGAAAAACTGGGAACAGCCTGCCGGGAATTGATGCGTGTGTCCCGCCGGTACTTGTTGATAGGGGTGCCATACAAACAGGATCTGCGCGTTCATGCCATGAAATGCATCCATTGTGGCACAATCAATCCTACTACAGGACATGTCAATACTTTTGATGAAGACCTTCTTAAGGACCTTTTCAAAGACATGCCTTTAGGGACTGTTGAATACCCGGTGACAGGAGTATACAAAACAAACCGCCTTTCGTATGGCTTATACAAACGGTTTGGTTTTCCCTATGGGTCTTATGAGCAGGAAGAACCCTGCATCCATTGCGGTTTGCCTTTGAAAAAACCGCACCTGAACATACTGGCGCGTATGGTATGTCTTTTTGCCAAGGGTTTGGAATTTCTCCAAAACAAAACAGGGCCCAGTAAGAGCCCTGTCTGGATCCATATTCTATGGGATACTAATCGGCGGGATTCATAGAAATGTCTATGAAGTTGCCTTGTTTAAGGAATTTCTTCAGGAATTTCTGTACCGAACCGGGAGTGATACCTTTCACGATCTGTTCATAGTCGGTCATGATATCAATATCATCTGTGTAGTAATTCACAAGTACCTGGTTCCAGAAATTGTTCCTGATGATGTTTTCCTGGCGGTTTTTCAGGAAGTTTTCTTTTGTCTTGTTCACGTATTCTTCCGATGGGCCGTTATCAACCAGGTTGGTAACATCGGCTTCTACGATCTGGCGCATCCGCTTTTGCTTTTCGGGATCGGTGTCGAATAATATGATCATGGCAGCATGAGCTTCCGGCTGATCGGCAGTGATCACCTGTACAGATGCTCCATAGGTACCGCCTTCGTCTTCACGCAGACTCTTTACATAAGCCATATCCAGGATGGATTTAACGGCATCCATATACACCTGGTTGTTGAGGGTGTAATCCAGATCGGCAGAATAGACATTTACGATACTGGTCTTGGGTGTTTCCATGACTACAGTGAAATGATTCTCTACCTTTCCTTTCTGAATGCGGTCGTCGTTTTTCACCCAGCCTGCAGGTTCGGTGGCTGCGGGCAAGGATCCCAGGTACAGTTCCACCATGGGCTTGAGTGCCTGAAGGTCAACATTCCCAACGATGGTCACCACAGCACCGTTGGTGTTTTTAAAACAGGTACGGTAAGCCTGCTCAAGGGATCCCAGGTTAACCTTAGCCAGTAGTTCAGAAGAGATCAACTGGCTGCGGGGGTTGTTGTTGTACAGGGATTTGTAGAGTTCTTTTTGCAGCACATAATTGGGTGTTTTCTCCAGGTTAGGTACTATGGCATTCAATTGTGCCATGGAAGCTTCAAATTCATTGGCTTCAAAACGAGGACTTACTATATTGGCGTAAACCAGTTCAAACAGTGTTTGCAGATCCTGCGGAGAGGCACTGCCACGGATGCCCTGGCTGTAATCACTGATGTAAGGTGTGGCGTTGGCAATTTTACCGGTCAGTTTTTTCTTAAGTGCCGTTGCACTGAAATCGCCGACCCCGTTGCTTTGTGTCCACAATGTAAATACGTTGCTTTCTACAGAAGGTAGCAATTCTTCGGAAAGAATGGACAGACCTCCGTCATTCTTCAAATTGAATAGCACTTCGTCTTTTTTGTAAGTGGTAGGTTTAACTACTACTTTGATACCGTTGGACAAAGTCCAGACCGTACTTTCAAAAGCGCCGGCTTCTTCTTTAACGACTTTTCCGGGAACAATGGCAGCAACATCAACAAGAGGCTCGTCCGACACTTCTTCTTCATAAGCCTGAAGTTCCATACCTTCCACTTTATCCATGTTGCCTTTCAATTCTTCCTCTGTAGGAATGATCAGACCTTCCCTTTCGGGGCTGGAAAGCACCAGAACCCTGTTTTCCGGAGTAATTACCTGTTGTGCTATCTGGTTGACCTGTTCCAATTGAATGAAAGGAAGGTATCCTTTGGCTACATCCAGTTCATATGCCGGAGCTAAAATGGGCTCGTTGAAAGCGAAGTTATTGATCATATCATTGATGAATTCGCTGTTCATCCTGTCATCTGCATTCTCTGCGGCACGTTCCAGGCGGCGCATGAAATTGGTTTTTGCGCGTTCCAGTTCGGATTCGGTAAATCCAAAACGGCGCATTTTTTCCACTTCCATCATGAGGGCTTCAAATGCCCTGGAACTTTCCCCGTCCTTGCTGGCCACGGAAAAATAGGTGGCATCCGTGGATGTAGTAATAGGGGAGAATGACATATTGGCTCCCAGGAATGGAGCATCGGGTTTTTGTGCAATTTCTTCAAACCGGTCGTTCATCATCCGGGATACGAAATATTTGAACATGTCAACCATGTAGATCATACCCAGGGGACGCATTTCGTTGGGAACGGGTTCCGATTTTATAAGAAATTCTATGGAAGTTCCCTGTGCCTCAGGATCGGTAACTATACCTATTATTGGTTCATCGTTTTCCGGGATGGGGATCACTTTTTTGGGACTTGGTGTTGCAGGGGCGGGTACATCCTCAAATAAAGCAATAAGTTTGTTTTCCACCTGGTCAACATCTACATCACCAACCACTAAAACTGCCTGATGATCCGGGCGGTACCATGTTTTGTAAAAATCAACAAGTTCTTCGGCAGGAAAAGTGGCGATTCCTTCAACCGTACCTATCAGGTTGCACCCGGCATATTTGGATCCCTTATATAAATATGGAAGGGATTCTTCAAAAAGACGCCATTGGGCGGTTCTTCGCGTGCGCAATTCTTCTATGATCACACCGCGTTCCTTGTCTATCTCTTCAGGATCGTTAGTAACATAAGCGGCATAATCGTGCATGATCAGCAAACAGGTATCCAGAACACCTTCCCGCAACATGGGAACGTTATTCAACATATACATGGTTTGCTCCACACCGGTTCCGGCGTTGATGTTCCTGCCGAAACTGCAGCCTATGCTTTCCAGGTAGCTGATAATCATTTTCCCGGGAAGGTTTTTGGTGCCGTTCAGGCACATGTGCTCCAGAAAATGGGCAAGACCTGCCTGGCGTTCGTTTTCCTGGATAGCACCCACGTTGGTAAAGAGGTAAAACTCGGCACGTTTCTCCGGTTTTGTATTATGCCGGATATAATACGTAAGCCCGTTATCAAGTTTCCCAATCCGTACCGCCGGGTCGTTCTGCAGGGGTTCGTTTGGATTGGCCATTTGCGCAAAACTGGCCGTGCCTGCCATCAAAAGGACAAGCAGACTTGTAAATAATTTCTTCATATTGTCAAATTTGTATAAGAATCAAGAACAACAAAGGTAGTAAAAAAACGTTGCGGTGTCTGTCTTTTTTGTATTTTTACAAACTTGACAAATAAATTTTATGCCAATGAAACCAAAAAAAATCGTGTTGAGCCTTGCCGCTCTTTTCCTGAGTGCCGGTACGCTTTTGCCGTGTACAAACCTAATAGTCACCAAAGGTGCGTCTAAAGACGGATCCGTAATGGTTACTTATTCAGCCGATTCACACCAGTTATACGGTGAATTGTACTTCTGGCCCGCTGCTAAGTGGAAAGAAGGAAGTATGTTGAAAATTTATGAATGGGATACCGGAAAATTCATGGGTGAAATACCCCAGGCAAGAGAAACGTATTCGGTTACCGGAAATATGAACGAGCATCAGCTGGTCATAGGGGAAACCACTTATGGCGGCCGAAGGGAATTCAGGGACAGAAACGGGATCATGGATTACGGGTCTTTGATATACGTTTCCCTGCAGCGCTGCAAAACGGCACGTGAAGCCATTGCCTTGATAGACAATCTAATGCAGACATACGGTTACGCTTCAAGCGGGGAATCGTTTACCATTGCCGATCCCGATGAAGTCTGGATCATGGAGATCATGGCCAAAGCGCCCCGTATGGTGGAAGGTGAAAATGTAAATAAAGGTGCAGTATGGGTGGCCAAACGCATACCCGACGGCTATATAAGTGCCCATGCCAACCAGGCCCGCATCACAACCATAGATTTTAACGACCCGGATAATTGCCTGTACAGCCCGGATGTGATCTCGCATGCCAGGGAAATGGGTATCTATTCCGGCAACGATAAGGAATTTAGTTTCTCAGACGTATATGCTCCGGTAGATTTTGGAGGAGCCCGTTTTTGTGATGCCCGCGTCTGGGCTTTTTTCAATCGCTATGCAGACGGCATGGACAAATACCTGGATTATGCCATGGGATATGATCTTTCCAACCGCATGCCGCTGTATGTAAAACCCAATACAAAATTGTCTGTTAAAGACGTAGCAGATATGATGCGCGATCATTACGAAGGAACACCCATGGACATGACCTGTGACATAGGTGCCGGCGGAAACGCAGTACCTTACCGCTGGAGGCCCATGTCTTTTGAAGTGGACGGGAAAACATACCTGAACGAGCGGGCCATCGCCACACAACAGACAGGTTGGTGGTATGTGGGACAATGCCGCAGCGACATGCCCCGCAATCTGGGTGGTTTGTTCTGGTTTGGAGTGGACGATGCCGGAACCTCGGCGTTAATACCGATATACAGTGTGTCCGGGAACGTTGCAGAATGTATAGAAAAAGGGAACGGGAGCATGCTGGAGTATTCGGAAACTTCTCTTTTCTGGATCGTGAATCGTGTAACACAATTTGCATACCTGCGTTACAACCAGGTAGGTACCGAAGTGCGTTCCGTTGTGGATAAGTGGGAAAATGAAATGATTGACAAAACACGTCAGGTAGATCAGATTGCCGTAGATATGTATCGCAGGGATCCTGAGCTTGCCCGGGAGTTTTTGACCGACTTTTCCGTGAATGCGGCACAAACCTTATTTAAAACATGGGTTGAACTTGACAAATATTTGATGGTAAAATATATTGACGGAAACACAAAACGCCAGGAAGCAGACGGGTCCTTCTCCAATAACGGCCATGATCCGCGTATACCGGCCTCTCCCAAAAACGAAGGCTATACGCAAAAATGGAAAGAAGCCGTAGTTAAGGACCACGGCAATGTCCTGGAAACAAAATAGAATTAAATGAAACGATTTTTTCTCCTGTTGCTTTGCCTTCTGCCGTTAACGGCGCGGGGAGCTGATACGTGCCGGGTGTATGTATTGACCATTGACAGCGAAATCCATGCTAAATCGGCCAGAACACTGGAGAAGGCACTGGAAGAAGCCGAAACTCTGAATGCAGACGTATTCCTGATGCGTCTCAATACTTTCGGAGGGGCATTGGATGCGGCGGACAGAATGCGGACAGCGTTGCTGGAAGCTCCGTTTACCACCGTTTCTTTTATTGACCACCAGGCCGCCTCGGCAGGAGCTTTGATATCCCTGGCGTGCGATCTGATCTACATGTCCCCGGGTTCTACGGTGGGCTCGGCAACCGTGGTCAATCAGAACGGAGAGCCCATGCCCGAGAAATACCAGTCCTACATGCGTTCGCTGATGCGTGCCACGGCGGAGGAAACGGGCAGGGACCCGGAACTTGCCGAGCAAATGGTAAACGGGGAAAAGATCGTAAGCCTTACTACACAGGAAGCCCTGGATATAGGATTTAGCCAGGGAAAGGCAGACAATATTTCCCAGGTGGTTGAACAGTTGGGATACACCAATTATGAGATCAGCGAATACAAGGAAACCTGGCTGGATAAAGTGATAGGATTTTTCCTGCTGCCCATGGTTCAGACCTTATTGCTGATGGGGATCATCGGAGGGGTGTTCTTTGAACTCAAGACGCCCGGAGTAGGATTTCCCCTGGGTCTGGCCGTTGTTTGCGCAATATTCTATTTTTCTCCACTGTTCCTGGAAGGCATGGTTCAATATTGGGAACTCATAGTCATGATTTTGGGGATCATACTCCTGTTCCTGGAAATATTCATTACACCCGGCTTTGGCGTTTTGGGTATACTGGGTATTTTAACCGTGGGTATAGGGTTGACTTTTTCCATGATAGACAACTGGGTTTTTGAATTTGAAGGACCTTTCCCGTGGAACAGTATTCTGATGCCTGTGGCCATTGTTTCCATTTCCGGGCTGGCAGCCGTTTCCACTCTTCTGTTCTCCGTTCACATGCTTTTCCCTACTAAAGCATTCAATCACATTGCCTTACGAAAAAATCTGAAAACCGAAGACGGATTTGTGGGTGTTCCCGTTCTGGAAGGCATAAAGACGGGGCAGGAGGGAGTAGCCTTTACCGATCTGAGGCCGGCCGGGAAAGTGACCATTAACGGCAAATGGGTGGAAGCCCGTGCTGTGGTGGGTTATATTACAAAAAACACGAAAGTGAAGGTTGTCCGAATAGAAGGAGGCGTTATTTTTGTTGAGACTCTATAAGCTCCAGTAAACGCTGTACGGCTTCTTCCTGAGGGATCCCCCGCATGACGGGGGTTTTTCCTTTATACAGGGTTATCTTCCCGTTGCCTTCCCCTACGTAACCGTACTGGGCATCAGCCATTTCCCCGGGTCCGTTTACTATACATCCCATAATGGCAATGGTGCAGCCTTTCAGGTGCGCGGTAGCTTCTTTTACGGCACGGACTGTTTCTTCCAGGTTGAATTTTGTGCGTCCGCAACCGGGACAGGAAATGTATTCGGGTTTGGTAAAAACGCAGCGGGTTGCCTGCAGTAGATCCATGCAAAAATCCTTAAGTTCTTCTTCCATGGCAAATGGAGCGTGCACAAAAGGCATGGGCAGTGTTTTCCAGTTCGTAGTACCGTCCAGCAGGCCGGGAGCCCACTTATAACAGGCACTGACTATAAGTTCGTCCCAGGTTTCTGCCCGGCTTTCTTCCTTCACGGAAAGAAACAGTTTACCAAAACGGATCTCTTCTTCCGGAGCTTCGGTAAGCGAAACACGGAATGTATCTCCTATGCCTTCCCTGAGCAATGTAATGATGCCTGCCGCAGATTTCAATCGTCCCTGGCGGTCGCTGCCCGATTCGGTAACGCCCAGGTGGACCGGATAACTCATTCCGGCATCTTCCATGCGGGCTGCCAGCATGCGGTTGGACTGCACCATGATGCGGGTGTTGCTGGATTTAAGGGAGACCACCACATCCTGAAAATGCAGTTCCCGGCACAAAGACAGGTATTCCATGGCGGCCTGACACATCCCCTCGGGAGAATTTCCGTATTTTTCCAGAATATGGGGCGGCAGGGAACCGTGATTTACCCCTATGCGCAGACACGTTTTGTTTTCCCGGCATATTTCAAACAATTGGATCAGCAATTCCTTAATACGGGAGCGGTCACGCGAGAAATTGCCCGGATTGATACGCACTTTTTCCGCTACCCGGGCAGCTTCCATGGCTGTGGAAGCCGAAAAATGCACATCGGCAACCAGGGGAACGTCAATGCCTTTGGCACGAAGATGCTCTTTAATGAGAGCCAGGGCTTTTACCTGAGGCGACCCCTGCGTGGTAAGACGGATCAATTGCGCTCCTTCACGGGCCACCCGTTCACACTGGGCCAGAGAGGCTTCAATATCCAGAGTATCTGTATTGCACATGGTTTGTACAGAAACGGGATTTCCGCCTCCTATGGCAAGTTTGCCGGCAAGAACGGTATGTGTTTTCATGGTCACAAATGTATAAAGACGCCCAGTGTGAAGAGCAATTGATTGGGATATCCATAGGTGTAATACTCGTTGCTGTACAATGCGGGGTTCTCAAT
Source organism: Bacteroidales bacterium (assembly GCA_011620605.1). GTDB lineage: Bacteria > Bacteroidota > Bacteroidia > Bacteroidales > UBA932 > DMER64. The sequence continues at coordinate 71,142 of WOYW01000014.1, forward strand.
CATGGAAAGTGAATAGAGGTAATTTGCCTCTATATGGAATTCAACAGGGTGGAACACCAGGGCCAGTCCGGCTCCGGCCTGGATGCCGTAATCAATATATATATGGTTGCAATCAAATACGACTTCCTGCCCCCCGGGATACTCCGGGCTAACATCCACGGCACTCATCCGGTAACTGCCAAAACAGCCCAGGTTGATAAGGATCCTCATTTTCCAGAAATCTATGTGGAATTGAGAGGTCAGTGGAATGCGGATCACTTCGTAGACCCGTTTAAGATCGGGGGTTTCGTATCCCTGCTGTGTATAGGTCAGACCTGTCTGCAACCCGAAATAGGGCATGGTGCCCCAAAGGTCATGGTAATAGGTATAGAGCAGGGATGCATTCATAAAGGACGGTACCGAACTTTGCTTCCTGTTCGGGTTGAAATGTACTCCGTTGATGGCGTATCCTCCCCGGATCCCTATCATGTGCTGTTTTTCGGGAAGAGTCTGCCCAGCCAGGACAGGGCCGGAGAGCAGCATGATCAGCAGGATCAGGGTTTTAGCGTTTCCGCGCCGGTACAGTAAGTGTAACATTCTGATTGATTACTTGTTCAATATCCATGGTTTGGGTCAGTTCCATCTTTTCGGCAAGTTCCAGCAAACTGCCTCCCGCGGGCAACCGGAACATACGGACCTTTTCGGCCTGTCTTCCCAGGGTGACGTTTCCCGTATCCCACAGTCCGTTCCCGTTCATGTCCCCGGTAATGCGTATGGCATATTTACCGGCTTTCAGATAGGGGATCACTACAGTGGTATCTTTTTTTACGTAGTGAGTTCTGAGTACCTGTGTGCGGCCTTCATTCATCAAATCGATGATCACCGGCGAGAATACGTTTTCTACATTCAGGGTAAGGGATCCGAAATCATCGGACAAAAGCGTCTTAAATGCGGTCATCAGGGAATCGTTTTTGTATCCGTTGATATCGGTAAATACATCAGTCGGTATCAGGTATCTGTATTGTGTCCCTTCCATATAACTACCTGGAAAGACATGATACAGACACAGATCCAGGGAATCCCGCGTTACGGAAAAAGCAACCGGGACCGTATCTTCCTGTGGTGTTATACGTGTGAGCTGCGTAAGTGTGAAATCGGGATCAGCGGGCAGATCATTGAATTTAACGCCAAATCCTTCATTCATAACAATCTGGGGATCAACGTCAACTTTCAGTTTCATACTTTCCCTTTCGGGCTTCACAGACGGCGGGGCTTGTTGTCTTTCACCGCGTCTGGCCAGATTGTTCATGTTGTCCTGAGCCTGATCCCCTTCTTTTTCTTCACTGAACGGAGCAAAACGAAGGGTATCGGTTCGGGGCATAAGCATATTCAGGGAATCATCCGTAGCCATATAGCTCAGGTGCAGGACTACCGTATCCGGAACGGCAGGAGAGGCAAGCCACCAGATGAGGCTGTCGCGGTAATAATTGTGCTGACGAATGATCTCTGTGGAATCCATACCCGGAATGACGGCTTTGATAATTTGGGGATTCGGGGCCCCGAATTTCAGTTCCAGGGCCCTGGGACGTACCCTTTTATAACTGCGCAGGTATTGCCGGGAACTGGCTTCTTTAAAAAGGAAAACATTTCCTTCCACAGGACGGCGCAACAGACCGGCCGTATCTTTTGCAAAATAAGGTTGTATCTCCGGAGCATAAGTAAACATGGTTTTTCGCGGCCTGATGCTATCATTGATGAATCCTACCAGTTCCCCGCTTGTGGGATCGTACCGGTAATTGTTGTTTTCATCCGTGATGGCAAACAGTGAATACAGGGTATCCTTGAGATTGCGCAAAACAAAATACCCGTAAGGATCGGTACGTGTAGCGGCTACAGGCAACGAACTTACAAGGGAAGTATCCGAGGGGTTGATATGAAGCAATACGGTGGCGTTATCAACAGGCAAAAGGGTAGAGGCATCAACAACCAGTCCCGAATACATCAGGGAATCTACACGGTCCCCGGTTGAAAAGCTGAGTGCGAACACGGGAAAGGGATTGCCTTCGTTGTTATCCTGTATGGCATTCCCAAAATAGAGACTGTACGTTGTATTTGGAAGGAGTTCCTCTTCCAGCTGCACGACCACTCCTTTTCCTTTTGTACGTACTACGGGATTCTTTCCCGGAGGGGGAGAAAGCATAATGTTTTTGTTGGGATCCACTAATTTAACGTATTCGTTGAATTGCAATTCCACCTGTTTTATTTTAGTGCTGACTCCGGTCTGGTTCACATCGGGCAGGGTAGCCGTCAGTTGCGGAGGAAGCGAATCCACGGGTCCTCCGGAAGGAGAGGCCGTTGTATTGGCGCAACTCTGAGGAAGAACCAAAGATGCCGCAAACAAAATTACAGCCACCGGCAGAATGCTTTTTTTTATGATCTTTTTCATGGATTATTCCGGTTTTACCGTTTCAATGCCTTTGATCTTTCTCAATTGTTCAACAAGGTTGTCCAGATCTGTTTCTTTCTGGACGTATACTTCCAGTTCCCCGTCAAATATATTGTCGTGAGCAATAAGTTGAAAACTACGAATATTGACACATAATGTCAACGAAACTGTATAAGTGATCTCGTGTATAATTCCCATTCGGTCCTGTCCCCTGAGGTTCAGTTTTGTCAATGTGGAAGGAAGGTGTTGTTTTTTCCATACCACATTCACCGTGGCATTGTCGTTGCGGTGCAATCTTTTCAGAGCTTCTATACGAGGACAACTTACCGAATGTATGTAAAGATCACGTGTCTTCCTGTCAATAAAGCCAATTAGTTTGTCATCCTTTGTGGGACGGCAACATGGAGCAAAATGGAACGCATTGAAATCTTTTCTTCGTTTCCAGTCAGGGGATGGTATCCAGGTTACGAATTTTCGTGAAGGAGTTCCTTTCAGCAACACATCACGCAATCCGGAAAGATCCAGCATCCCGGCACCTATACGTCCAAAAAGTTCCTCCCGGGATCCTATACTGTATGCAGCCAGTAATTTGTTCATCAGACGGGTATTGGGCTTGATGCCGAATTCCGCCAGCCTTTTGTTCAAAAGGTTCCTGCCTTCCTGTATATGGTCGAGACCCCGTTTTTTCAATGCTTCCAGGATCATGTTGCGGGCTTTGGATGTGGTAACGCTTCCCAGCCATTCTATCATCACCCGGGATCCCTGTGTAGTGATGATTTCTACCTGATCTCCTCCGCGCAGCGGTGTGGAAAGAAGCACCAGCTTTTCGTTGATCTTTGCAGCCAGCGCATGATTTCCCACCTGGGAATGGATGTAGTAGGCAAAATCAAGGGCAGTAGCTCCTTTTGGCAACATCCGTATCTCTCCTTTAGGTGTGAAAACATACAATACCGAGATCAGGTTCCCGGGCTGGAAATTGTCAAAGAACTCCAGGCTTTCGGTGTCTTTTTTCTCCAGGGTTTCACGTACCCGCGAAAGCCATCTTTCCATACCGCTTATCTCGGGTGTTATGCCTTTGTATTTCCAGTGGGCAGCCACCCCCTGCTCGGCAATGTCGTCCATACGTTTACTGCGTATCTGGACTTCCAGCCACTTCCCAGAAGGCGTTAAAAAAGTGGAGTGCAATGCCTCGTACCCGGTCTCTTTAGGTTGCAAAAGCCAGTTACGCCGGCGTACGGGATAAGGTTCCCAATGCCTGTTCAGCAGCCTCTCAATGTGATAACATATCCTGCGTTCTTCTTCTATGTTTGTTTCCTTTGGCCGAAAAACGATACGCAGGGCAAAGAGGTCAAACACCTCTTCAAAGGGAACATTCCTTTTTCTCATCTTGGACCAGATGGAATAAGGTGTTTTGATACGTGTGGAAACGGTAAAATTCAGGCCTTCTCCGGCAAGGATTTCCTTTATAGGTTCCAGAAAAGTTTGGGTGATCTCGGTTCCCTGTCTCCCCATTTCTGCTTTTACTTTATCCTCAATTTCCCGGTATTCGGCAGGCAGGGCATATTTCATCCAGATATTCTCTATCTCGGATTTGATGGAATACAATCCCATCTGGTGGGCCAGGGGAGCAAACACGTACATGGATTCCCCCAGGTTGCGGGCCCGTTTCTCCACCGGAAGTTCCTCCAGGTTCCTGAGGTTATGAAGCCTGTCTGCCAGTTTGATAAGCAAAACACGGACGTCCTGGTTGACAGTCAGAAGCATCTGTTTGAAGGTTTCCTCCTGCGTCTTGTTCTGCGCGGCAAAAACGCGCTCCATCTTGCCGAGTCCTTCCACCAGCTCTCCGACTTTTTCTCCGAACATCCCGGCAATCTCTTCTTTGCTGTAGTCGGTATCGGTAAAAATGTGATGAAGTAAAGCCGTAACGATGGATTTATAACCCAGTCCGATTTCATCTACCACTATCCGGGCCACGTCAATGCTGTGCATGATTATGGGATCGCCCGATATGCGCTTCTGGTTTTTATGCGCTTCCTTGGCAAACTGGTACGCTTTGATCACCAGATCACATTCGTCCTGGCCTGCACAACGTTTGAGGGCAGATAGCCTTAGCGGTTCAAAATGTTGATCTATAAGGTCAGGTGTTTTCAAACAAACAATAATTTATAACGTAGAGGCAAATGCGGCGATCGGGTCGTTCAGGCTTTCCAGGGCTTTGGCCGAAGGATTCCCCGGAAGTTCCGTTCCGGGATGCTGTACTATCCATTTATGCTTTTCGGACATATTCTGGGCAAAAAGACGTAAATTCTTCAGCCCTCCGCCACTCCACGAGTATCCTCCAAACAGAAAAGCTTTTTTATTGCCCGGTTGCATGATCTCGATCTCATGACATAGATGGTGCATATTGGGATGCATACCGGTGTTGTAGGAACAGGATCCCAAAACGATCCCGTTGTATTTCCATATCTCCTTTAAGATGAAAGAAGGATGCGTGTTGGATACATTGAATACACGTATGTTCCGGATCCCGTTGACGGCCAGTTGCCTGGCTATGTGATCCGCCGTTTTTTCAGTATGGCCGTACATAGAGGCATAGGCCAGCACTACGCCGGTATCTCCTTTATTGGCAGCCCACCGGCTGTACCAGTCAAATACTACGGAGGGCCGTGTGCGCCATACAGGTCCGTGAACCGGGCATATGATCTTAATGGGCAGGGAAGCGGCTTTTTGAAGGGCTTTTTCAACCTGTGCCGAGAAACGTCCTATGATATTGGTATAATACCGGAGCATTTCATCTTTGTAATAATCCAGGTTGATCTCATCGTCAAAGATCCCGCCGTCCAGCGTCCCGAAAGTGCCGAACGCATCTTGCGAGAACAGGATATTTTCCGTGGTACAGTATGCCATCATGGATTCCGGCCAGTGTACCATGGGTGTCATGACAAATTGCAGGTTGTGATGTCCCAGTTCCAGGGTATCACCCTCTTTGACTTCCCGGATCCTGTTTTTTTCAAGTTCCGGAAAATAAATTTCCAGCAGTTTGATGGCCTTTGCGTTGGTAACCACCGTAGATGAAGAATAACGCAGCAGCATTTCACCTATCATGCCGGCATGGTCCGGTTCCATGTGCAGGATCACCAGGTAATCCAGATCCCTTCCGTCCAGTATCCCGGCCACTTCTTCCATATAGGAACGATCGCTGCCATATTCAATGGTGTCCAGGAGAGCGGTTTTGGTGTCTTTGATAATATAAGAATTGTATGAGATCCCGAAGGGGAGAGGCCAGTTGCTTTCGAATAACAGTTTGTGCCTGTCGTTTGTGCCAATAAAATGAAGGGTTTCCAGAATTTTTGCTGTCATGATCAGAATAAGGTTGTTTGTTGTTCCGCTTCAAAAACTGTGCCTTCGGGAGGGATTTCTCCTGTGAGCCGCAGAAAGTCAGCTTCGTTGATTACGGGAATATTGAGTTTTGTCGCTTTTTGTAGTTTGGCCGGTCCCGGTTTTTCCCCGGCAAGCAGGTAATCCACCTGTCCCGAGATTGCCGAGATGACTTTTCCTCCGTGGGATTCGATCAGCTTTTTCATCTCTTCGCGGGAGTGGGAAAAATTGCCCGAGATGACCAGCTGCTTTCCCCCGAGTTTATCGGAAACGCGTGCCGATTCGTCCGCGCTCTGACTGAATGGCAGTCCTGCCGCGCGAAGTCTCTCCAGCATGATGAGGATCCGCTGGTCTCTGAAATATTGGATGATGGATGACGAAATTTTTTCTCCGATCTCGGGCGCCTGTGTCAGTTCTTCTTCCGGTGCGTTGCGCAGGTTGTCCAGCGATCCGAAGTGGGATGCCAGGTATTTGGCCGTGGTTTCTCCCACGTAGGGGATCCCTATGGCGTACAGGAAACGGTGGAACGGTACGGAGCGCGAGGCCTCAATACTTTTTAATAAATTTTCGGTGGATCTGTCACCCCAATTGTCCAGGGATCTCAGAACATCCGGGTTTAAATCGTACAGGTCCGACGGGTCTTTGACCATTCCCTTGCTGTACAATTGTTCCACAAGTGCTTCCCCGCCAAGTATGTTCATGGCTTTACGGCTCATGAAATGTTCTATCCTCCCTTTGATCTGCGGGGGACAGCCCCAGCGGTTGGGGCAAAAATGTTTGGCTTCTTCCGGATCCCTTTCCAAAAGAGTCCCGCACTCGGGACAGTGTGTAATGTAGCGGAAGGGTACGGTGTCTTCCGGTCTGGCTTCCAGGTCCACACCAACCACCTTGGGGATGATCTCTCCGCCTTTTTCCACAAATACCGTATCGCCCAACCGGATATCGTGCAAAGCGATCTGATCTGCATTGTGCAGGGAGGCTCGTTTAACGGTAGTTCCCGATAATAGCACAGGCTGAAGGTTGGCCACAGGAGTCACGGCACCCGTGCGTCCCACCTGGAAATCCACGGACAAAAGTCTGGTGGCGGCCTGCTGCGCCTTGAATTTGTATGCGGTTGCCCAACGGGGGCTTTTGGCGGTCATTCCCAGGGAACGTTGCAGGGAGAAGTCATTGACCTTGATCACCACACCGTCGGTAGCTACGCGCAAACCGGTTCGTTCCGTATCCCAGTGATCCAGGAATTCATTGATCTGGTCCAGATCCCGGCATAATTTCCGGTGTTTTGATATGGGAAAGCCCCATTGCAGGGCCGCTTCCATGGCCTGCCAATGGGTGTCTATCCCGGGTATGTCGGCTATCAGGTGGTACAGGAAACAATCCAGGGAGCGACGTTCCACTTCATCGGCCGAAAGTAATTTCAGCGTCCCGGCAGCAGCGTTGCGGGGATTGGCAAACGGGGTTTCCCCGTTTTCTTCTTTCAGGGCGTTCAATTCCCTGAAACTGCTGAAAGGCATGAGTATTTCCCCGCGAATTTCAAATTCATGGGGCCAGGGAATCTGGCCCGATGATACAGGAGACAGCTGTGTGGGTATGGATTTTATGCGTTCTACATTGCGCGTTACGTCGTCTCCAACGGTACCGTCACCACGAGTTAGAGCCCTGAAGAGTTGCCCGTTTTTGTAGGTCAGACAAATAGCGGTTCCGTCAAATTTGAGCTCACATACGTATTCCACATCCCGGTCCGTTGTTTTGGCTATCCTGTTGTGAAATTCGGCCAAAGCTTCCCGGCTGTAGGTATTGCTTAAGGAAAGCATGGGGTTTTTGTGAGGATACTGACGAAAAGCCCTGCTTTCCGTGGAAATGTCACTGCCAACGGTTTGGGTAGGGGAATCTTCTGTGATCAGGTGGGGGAACATCCGCTCCAGGGTATTGAGTTCCTGCAGGAGCATATCGAATTCGAAATCGGAGATCGCGGGTGCATTCAGCACATAATATTTCTTATTGTGCTCATTGATAGCGTTTTTCAACTCGCTGACCCGGATGGCGGCCTGACTTCGGTTCATGCGGTAAAGATACTAAGTATATCTGAATTATTTTGTATTACCGTTCCAATGCAGGGTTTCGTCCTGAATGCGAATCTCCCCGCTTTCGGCCATGGCACGCAAAACGTCCATGACCTGTTCCTTTGACTCGGCAAAAAGAAGGTCAAGTTGCTGCACCTGAAGGGGCCCTTTGCGGAGGGTCCGGCTTATCTTCCCGGCGATCCTTTGGAAGGTTTCGTTGGGGTTTTCGCGGCCTTTGCGCGCTATACAGACATCGCATATGCCACAGTCCACGGAAGTGCCCTGGCCAAAATATGCCAGCAATTGTTTGCTGCGGCAGGGAGCATCGGAACCTGCATATTGCAATATGGCTTCCATCCTGCGGGCGTAGGCATCTTTTCTCTGCAGGAAACGGGCGGGGTTCAGGGCTACGTTTCCCGGTTCAAGGCGCTGGGAATGCAAAAAGACCTGCGGGGATCTTTTACGGGGAATGTAAGCGATCACGCCCAGGCGGGATAAATGCAGGAGGTATTCGCTAATGACAGCGGGTGCGTTGCGGCTTACATTGGCCAGGTATTGTTCGTCTATGGAAACGAATCCGTTGAACAAACCGGTATAGGTTCGCAAAAGCAATTTAATAAAGGTATCCAGCCGCGGGTTGGCAATTTGTACACGGTACAATTCATCCCGGGAAACACGGAACATGATGCGTGAAGGATTGTCTACTTCTTCGGTCAGGGAGATGTATCCTTCCTGTTCCAGGCTTTGCAGGGCGTACCAGAGGGTGGAGGGATGTTTCTTTTTGCGCCGTGCAAATTCTTCCAGTTTGAAATCAAATTGCTGTTCGGTTCCTTCGCCGTATCCCAGTCCCAGGAATGAATATAGTTCCTGGTATGTTTCCTTGACCAGTTCCGGGTCCGGAAACGAAACGGAATAGATCTGTTTCAGGCGTTTGGCATCGGAGGGGTTGTAGAGCAGCACGGCATACGCTTTTTCCCCGTCCCTTCCTGCTCGGCCGGCTTCCTGGAAATACGCCTCGGGAGAATCCGGAACATCAAAGTGACAGACAAAACGGACATCGGGTTTGTCAATTCCCATACCGAAGGCATTGGTGGCTACCATCACCCGGATCTGCCCTTTCTTCCAGGCATCCTGCTTGGAAGCCCTCTGGCGGGAATCCATCCCGGCATGGTACGCATCGGCTTTGATCCCGTTAAAAATGAGAAACTCGGCAACATCCTGGGCTTTTTTCCTTTCGCGGACGTACACCAGGCCGCTGCCTTCCACTCCCTGGGCAATGCGCAGCAGCTGTCCCATTTTATCCTCGGCTTTACGGACCACGTATGCCAGGTTTTTTCGCTCGAAAGAGCTTTGGAAGACTTTGTGGTTTTTGCGGAATTGCAGTTTTTCCGTAATGTCTTCCACTACCTGCGGGGTTGCTGTGGCAGTGAGCGCCAGAACGGGCACGTTGGGGAATATTTCCCTGAAAGTGGCAATACGAAGGTAGGAGGGACGAAAGTCATACCCCCATTGGGAAATGCAATGGGCTTCATCTACCACCAGAATTGACGGTTCCATTTTCCGGACACGTACGCGGAACAATTCCGTTCCCAATCGCTCCGGGGAAAGGTAGAGAAATTTATAGGATCCGTACGCGGCGTTGTCCAGGGCTATGTCTATTTCATAGGAACTCATCCCTGAATGGACACAGAGGGCTTTGATGCCCAGTGTTTTAAGCTTTTCCACCTGGTCGTTCATCAGGGCTATCAATGGCGTGACCACTATGCAGATCCCGTCTTTTAAAAGGGCCGGGACCTGGAAACACACGGATTTCCCTCCTCCGGTGGGCAAAAGAGCCAGTGTATCGGTCCCTTCGAAAATTGAAGCTATGATATCTTCCTGGTTTTCACGGAACGAAGTGTAACCCCAGTAACGGAGCAAGGTCTGGAGAAATATTTCGGAACGATTTTTGTTCATAATACCCTTATTGCAAAGATAAATAAAATGAGTATCTTAGCAAGCCGGTTTTTAAAGAAAATAACTCCGTTTTATTAATTATTTATTTATTGATTATGAGCAAAATAGATCTATCAAAGTATGGAATTACGAATGTTGGGGAGATCGTGTATAACCCTTCTTACGAAGAATTGTTCCAGGCAGAAATGGACCCGAAGAATGAAGGGTTTGAAAAAGGTGTTCTGACCAATATGGGCGCCGTAAATGTGCTGACAGGCCGTTTTACGGGGCGTTCCCCAAAAGACAAATTTATTGTTAAGGATGCAACAACTGAAAATACTATATGGTGGGACGGTGTTGTAAATAAGCCCGTCACCTCTGAAGTGTGGAATTCCCTGAAGACTATAGCTCAGGAACAGCTTTCGGATGTAAAGAAATTGTATGTGGTAGATGCTTTCTGCGGAACCAACGCAGATACACGCATGAAAGTGCGTTTCATCATGGAAGTGGCCTGGCAGGCTCATTTTGTTACCAATATGTTCATCCGTCCTTCTGGTTATGAGCTGGAAAATTATGGAGAACCCGATTTTGTGATGATCAATGCTTCCAAGGCAACCAATCCTAACTGGAAAGAGCAGGGAATGCATTCCGAGGTATTTGTGGTATTCAACCTGACAGAGCGCCTTTCCGTTATTGGCGGTAGCTGGTACGGCGGAGAAATGAAAAAAGGTATTTTCTCCATGATGAACTATTACCTGCCCCTGAAAGGGATCGCTGCAATGCACTGCTCGGCCAATGTTGGCGAAGAAGGCGACGTAGCTATTTTCTTTGGTCTCTCCGGAACGGGTAAGACCACATTGTCTGCTGATCCCAAACGTTACCTGATAGGTGACGACGAGCACGGATGGGATGATCACGGAGTGTTCAACTTTGAAGGTGGTTGTTATGCCAAATGCATTGACCTGAGCCAGGAAAAAGAGCCGGACATCTGGAAAGCCATCCGTCGCGATGCCTTGTTGGAAAATGTAACGGTATTGCCCGACGGGACACCCGATTTCCACGACGGATCCGTCACGGAAAATACGAGGGTTTCCTATCCCATATACTTTATTAACAAGATCGTATTGCCTACCAAAGCGGGACATGCCAAAAAAGTCATTTACCTTTCTGCCGATGCCTACGGCGTATTGCCTCCGGTATCCATTTTGGATGACAAACAGGCACAGTACCACTTCCTTTGCGGGTATACTTCCAAACTGGCCGGAACAGAGCTGGGTATCACCGAACCAGTTCCTTCATTCTCGGCAGCGTTCGGAGAAGCTTTTCTGACCGTTCACCCGACCATCTACGCGAAAAACCTGGTAAAGAAAATGAAAGAACACGATGCCAAGGCTTACCTGGTGAATACCGGCTGGAACGGAACCGGCAAACGTATTTCCCTGAAAGAAACACGTGCCATCATAGATGCCATACTGGACGGCAGCATTGATAAAGCTCCTACCAAACACATTCCCGTTATGAATCTGAACGTTCCTACACAATTGCCCAACGTTTCGTCAGATATCCTGGATCCCCGCAACACTTATGAAGATGTTAAGGAATGGGAAAAGAAAGCCATTGCTCTGGCCACCAAATACATCAAGAACTTTGAAAAATATTGCGACAACGAAGCTGCCTGCGAATTGGTACCTTCGGGACCGCAGTTGCCGTAATTTTACGGTCAGGTAAAAAAAGATGTTAAGGTACATACGGATGAGGCTGGCTGCCTCTCCGCACTAGAATTTCAGGATCTTGTGAAAATCAAATTCTTCAGGATTGGGCACGATTTCTTTGGCTGCTTCGTAATCTTCCTCGGTAATGTAATCCATGATGTGCCTCATGTAAAACTGAACTTCTTGTGATTGCATATTCACTATACGGGGCGGGATTTTTCCTGTGATGGGATCCTGAAGGTCCTGTAAAAACAACGGGATGATCTTGCCGTTACCGTCGCGACAGACCATGCAGCCGCTCACACCTTTTATGAAGAGTTCGTATACACCCATTCCCAGCATAGAGCAATATTCCAGGTCAAAGGATTTGGGAGTGATACAGCGAACCTCGTAACCTACTTCCACGGGACGTGTTTTGACTTTTATCCCGAGCTCTTTCATTTTCTTTTCCACCAGGTGATCAATGATGTGGGATTTGGATATTTTACCCAGTTCCGGGTGTCCGTGGTCATCATAGGTAAAGGCGATCCCGGAGCTCTTAACGTCTTCTTCCGAAAGAGACTGGAAAACGCCTTCAGAGATCATGATGCAACCGTAAGGGATATTGCGGATCTGGCGTTTGATCACAGAGGATATTATCAGGTTCACGATCTTGTCTATGGTCATCTGTGTTTTGTAAAACATTTCCGATATGATGATCATAGGAAAATGGCAGGACGATCCTATGCCAAAAGCCAGGTGACCGGCCGAACGTCCCATGGCTGTAACAATAAACCAGTTCTCGCTGGTACGTGCGTCTTCGTAAACAGTCCGTCCCAGGTCGGTGCCTTGTGCCTTTGCGCTCTGATAACCGAAAGTGGGAATGCCTTCGGGCAGGGGCAGGTCGTTGTCTATGGTTTTTGGTACGTGAATGTTGGCAATATTATACTGTTTCTGGACCAGGAACTTGGATATGTGGTTGGCAGTAGAGGCAGTATCATCCCCGCCCACCGTAACCAGAAGCTTCACGTTGTTTTCCTTGAAAAAGTCCAGGTTAAAACGCTCTTCAAAATCTTCATTGGCCGGTTTAAAACGGCTCATGCGAAGGTATGATCCCCCACGGTTAAAGAGCATGTCGGCCTTGTCAAAATTCAAATCTTCCTGACGGCATTTTTCTTTACAGAACAAACCTGTATACCCGCCGTGCAGACCTATAACACGGTATCCTTTAGTAATGAATGTTTTGGTGATGGTGCCCACTACTGTGTTGATCCCGGGGGCCGGGCCGCCACCACAAAGTATGGCTATTGAAGGTTGTTTTTCCATATCTGATGTTTTTTAGAAGCGATAAATTTAAAGAAAAAGCTTTGTTTACGGAAATGATACGACATTAAGTTGCTTAAGCAGGCTCCAGATTTTATGCACGGGGAATCCCATAACGTTGAAATAGCTGCCCTCAATACGGTCAATCCCTATGTATCCTATCCATTCCTGCACGCCGTACGATCCTGCTTTGTCGTAAGGTTCATACCTTTTTATATAATAGTCGATCTCCCAATCGCTCAATGGGGTAAACCATACAAGTGTCTGATCATCGAAACCTGCGGAAATTGCGGGATCTTCGCCGGAACGCAGGTAAACACCTGTAATTACTTTGTGACACCTCCCTGAGAGATCCTGCAGCATCCGGCGGGCGTCTTTTGTCGAGTGGGGTTTTCCCAGCACCGACCAGCGACCGTGCTTTTGAATAGGGATAAAGTGGCCCTGAGCACCTGCAGGAGCGGCAGACTGTTGACCTGTAAAGACAAGGGTATCTGCCGTGATCAGCAATTCATCCGGTCGCAGCGTCCAGGGAAAAGCAAGGGATTTGGACTTTGCCAGCCACAGTGGGATTTCGCAGGGATCCAGGTCCCCGGGAAAATGATCTTCATCCAGTCCGTGAACCGGCTCTACGGTAAACGGCATGTCAGTGCCTTCCAGAAGTTGTTTTCTGCGTGGGGAAGCCGAGCCGAGTATTAATTTGTAGTTTGAGTGCATAGGTTATTCCGAGGGAGCTTTCAGCATATCTTCCGGAACGTTTTCCTTTTCCTTGTACCATTTACCGTGAAGCCTGAGTGTCTGTTCTACCAGGTCCCGTACACAACCCCTTCCACCGGGGAAAGGAGATATATATTGGGATATGTGACGCACCTCGGGCGCAGCATCGGCAGGGCAGAAGGGTAGTCCGCATGCTTTCATGGGCGGTATGTCCGGGATGTCATCTCCGGCATAAGCCACCTCGGCAGGGTCCAGATCGTATTTTTTGCAAAAATCCAGGAACGGGGGGATCTTATCCCTGGCCCCCGAATAAATGTCTTTGACTCCTATGTTTCGGTAACGTTTTTCCACGGAAGGCGACACTCCTCCCGTGATTATGGCCACTGGATACCCGTGTTCCACAGCTATCCTGATGGCATAGGCATCACGTGCATAATGGGTTCTGAAAAGATCGCCATCCGGCATGGACATTACACCTCCGTCTGTAAGTACTCCGTCAACGTCAAAAGCAAACGCTTTGATCTTATGGAGCTGGCTTTTGTAATTACTCATAATGATGCAAAGTTATTATATTTGCATCACAAACATACTGGTATATGCGTATTTTTCGTTTCCCGGGTTTTGCCATGTTTCTTCTGGCAGCTTCTTTTTTTATTGCCTGTGATAATACAGGAACTACAACCACTTTTGCCGGAACGGTGACAGACGCAAAGACTGGAGATCCCATCAAAGGTGTATCGGTCACCGTTATGCCTTTCAGCCTGGGAGAAGAAACGGGTGATGACGGTACGTATACCATAGAACTGCCACGGACTACTGAAAACGTATACCTGGTCTTCAGTATCCCCGGATATGACAGCTGGCAAACGGAATCCATGCCCCTTTCTCCAAAAAGGAAGAATCTGTATACTATTGATGTTTCCCTTGAACCGCGTATAGCTAAAGCCGTGCTTTCCTCAAATACAGTTGATTTTGGGGCCGATGCCGTGTCTGTGGAACGGATTCTGACCAATCCCGGAAGTGACACATTGCGCTGGAATTTCCTGGAACTTTATTTTCCGGAATGGCTAACCGTTGATCCGCTTGAAGGTGTCCTGATCATGGGTGAGTCCCAAACGATCACTTTCCATTGTGACCGTACCGGTTTGCTTATTGGGGAGCAAAGCGCTGAAATACAGCTGGTAGGGGGGCAAAGCCCTCTAACTGTGGAGGTGCTGTTACTTGTTGAAGGTGCCGTGTTGTCCGTCAAGAACACGGATTTTGATTTCGGGGAAGAAGAAGCACAGATGCAGACAACGCTTTCAAATGCGGGTAACATCCCCCTGGAATGGCACCTTGAAGATGAGTTACCGGCATGGCTTTCCTGGGATCCGGGTGTGAGCGGCAGCGTTCCGGCCGGGAAAGAAAGACAGATCACCATTCAGGCCGACCGCTCTGTGCTGGATTACGGAACAACTACCTTTAGCACCAACCTGCTATCCAACGGGGGAGATACTTCTTACATTTTTTCTGTCACAAAAACACAGGACCTTATACAGGTTTCGCCCCAATCGCTTGATTTTGGAACGCAGGATACGGAAAAGACACTGACCGTATCCAGGCTTTCCGGGATCCATGACGTGCCTTTTACCGTTACGTGTGAAGATCCGCTTCTGAGCCTGTCTGTGGAACAGGGAAGCATTACCCGGGAGGTCAACTCGGCAGAGATCCGTATTACACTCGACAGGGAAAACATCCCGGCAGGGGCATCGGAAAGTACGATCACCGTCAATGCGCCGGAACAACAATTCACCATACAGGTTACGTATTCCACTGCAGCGGTGCCGGCGGATGTGACCACAGACGGCTTTGGCCTGGACGCGGCATACAGGTTGCATTTCCGGGGAACTCTGGTGAGCAACGGGGAAGGATCGGTCTTTCAGCACGGACATTGCTGGGGAACCACAGCTGATCCTTCTTTGGAAAACAGCACCTTCTCGGCCCTGGGACCTTGTGAGGAAGGTCGTTCATTTGCCACATATCCCGATCAGCTGCCCCAACCCGGCACCAAATGGTATTACAGGGCATACGCCACCAATGAGTTGGGTACATCATACGGTCAGACGCAAGTGCTTGATTACGTACCGCCGGTCACGGGGACTTCTGTGTTACGGTTTGATGATTTTTTACTGGACAAACTCATTTTCAGGCTCAACAATGTTGGGGGAACTCCTTACACAGAGCATGGATTTATCTGGAACACCAACGGTACAGTTCCCGAATTGGATTCCGATAATGTGATCCGCCTGGGTACCAAGGAAGAAGGAACTTACGTTGTCCATCAAATGGATAATCCCGTCAGGGGTACAAGGTACACCATGCGTGGTTTTGCAGTCAACAATTTCGGCATTTCTTATTCTGATACGGTATCCTTATATGTGGAAATTCTACCGCCTGAAGTTATTACGGGTGAAAATGTCAGTGATGTATCCTATTACGGAGCCGTTCTGGAAGGAAATATTAAAACTAAAGGGTCCCAGGGTATCCTGGACTACGGACATTGCTGGAGCACTTCACCGAACCCTGATATTAGTCATAACCGTACTCAGCTGGGAAAACCGCAATACACCGGAAATTACACATCACAGGCCACCGGATTGCTTATCAACACCAGGTATTATTACCGGTCATACATACAAACTGCCATAGGAGTCTATTATGGTGAGGTATATGAATTTACTACACTTAAAGATGATGCTGTTGTTGTACAGGAAGGCCTTAAAATGTATATCACTACCAACAACATTCCCAAAGCTTACGAATGGACAGGGCATGTACCTGACCTGGTTGTTTCCAATGGGGTAACCTACAATACAGGGAATAAACCATCAGGCACTAAGGCGGCTATCTCTTTCAACGGCAGCAGCGGTTATCTGTTGAGCCGTTATTACAACCCGTTATCGGGAGCTGACAGAGGAACTTTTAATTTTTGGATGCGTTTCCGGAATAAGATGAACAAATCCCTGGTTTATCCATTCTTCGGTTCGATATCCGAAGGCGGATTCTTTGTGGAGATCCGGCACGACGGCACCAACTGGGTACTGACCTTATGCCTGGGCCCCGGTAAAGAAACGTACGTCATTCCGTTGCCTTCCTATGCAGGGATGGATATTACTGATTTCCTGGGAGTCAGCTGGCATATGATGTCCATAGTTTCCAACGGCACGTCCATGACTGTCTACCTGGACGGCATAAATCTCTATACTGGACCCATG
Source organism: Bacteroidales bacterium (assembly GCA_011620605.1). Lineage (GTDB taxonomy): Bacteria > Bacteroidota > Bacteroidia > Bacteroidales > UBA932 > DMER64. Next base: position 87,925 of record WOYW01000014.1, read on the forward strand.
GAAATGTCTTTTGGCGTACAGGACGATTTTGTGATCGGGGCCAATGCCCTGAACGGGACTACGCTGAATACGTTCCTGCCGGCCGATATGGCCTGCATGCGTTTTTACGACATGATTTTGACAGATTCGGAAATTGTAGAGATATTTAATGCAGGTCAGTGATCTACCTTCTATAGATCATGTACTGGTTCCAGTCAGTAAATGCTTTTTGGTGCCTTCCATTAACAAGCAATACGTGATTTTCCATTCCGTTTAAAATGAAAATCATCCAACGTTTGTTCCATATGCAAACATCATGGTTAACAGGGTTGGATAATAGCCAGGGAGAAGGGCCTCCAATGAGTGCCAGGTGTGATTTTTTGAGCTTACGTACCGTGTGTTGCATGCGGTAAAACACTTCCATATTTGTCGGTTTAAGCTCGTTTTCTGAAAAGATCATGGGAACATTCAGCTTGCCGCCAGAAAAGTAAGTGGCCAGCTCCAGGGCGGCAGGTAGTGAATTGTGCATGTGGTCGTACAGGAAGATGAGCGGCAGGGGCAGGGCAAAGACCTTCCTGATTCCACCAATACCCGGAAATCCTGTATAGGGGAAAAAAAGAAGATCAGTTCCAGCCTACGCTTCAGGGGTTCCATCACCGAAATGTAAAGGGATATTTGGCATTCCTTTTCCGGACAGGTTGATCTTACCAAAATGTTCCTCGTATTTATTGAGGTTATCCTGGAGAGCGTTGAAGAATCTTTTGGCGTGTTCAGGAGTCATAACAATCCTGTTCTGGACCTTTGCCTTGGCAATGCCGGGCATCATCCGAATGAAATCAAATACGAATTCACTGCTGGAATGCGTTATTATAGCCAGGTTTGAGTAGCATCCCTGGGCAACGTCTTCCGGCAATTCAATATTGATCTCTTTCTTGGGTTTTTGTTCCATAGCCTTATCTTTTATAATGCAAAAGTAGTATTTTTTATATATTTGCGTCTTATTCCCAAAAAGTATATGGAACTACCTGCAATATACGATCCCTCGGTTACAGAAGATAAATGGTACAGCTACTGGCTAAAACACCGTTTTTTCCATTCGGAGCCTGATGAGCGTCCCAAATACAGCGTGGTGATCCCGCCCCCCAATGTTACGGGAGTGCTTCACATGGGGCACATGCTCAATAATACCATCCAGGACGTTCTGGTAAGACGGGCCCGTATGCAGGGTAAAAACACTTGCTGGGTACCGGGTACCGATCATGCTTCCATAGCCACTGAAGCCAAAGTAGTTGCCCTATTAAAAGAAAAAGGGATAGACAAGACCGGCATATCCAGGGAAGAATTTCTGGAGCATGCCTGGGCCTGGAAAGAAAAACACGGCAACATCATATTGGAACAACTGAAAAAACTGGGTGCCTCCTGTGACTGGGACCGTACCAATTTTACCATGAACCCGGATATGAGCCGTGCCGTAACGGACACTTTTGTTCATCTCTACAACCAGGGACTGATCTACCGGGGAGTGCGGATGGTTAACTGGGACCCACAGGGGAAAACTGCAGTAAGTGACGAAGAAGTCATTCACAGGGAAGTCAACGAAAAATTGTATTACCTGCGGTATTTTTTCAGCAACGACGGAAAACGTGGCGACGGATATCTGTCTGTAGCCACCACAAGGCCCGAGACCATTATGGCCGATTTAGCCGTATGCGTCAATCCTCAGGATGAGAGGTATTTAGGACTGATAGGGAGAAAAGTGTTGATCCCTTTGATAGACAAAGAGATACCTGTAATTGCGGATGATTACGTGACCATGGATTTCGGGACCGGCTGTCTGAAGATCACACCGGCTCACGATCCAAACGACTACGAAATAGGATTGCGTCACAAACTGCCTGTTATAGACATCATAGATCCGGACGGTACCCTGAACGATCAGGCACAGATTCTGGTAGGTGAAGACCGTTTTGCAGCACGCAAAAAGATCCGCACCATGCTGCAGGAATCCGGCTGCCTGGAGAAAGAAGAACCGTATGTCACACAGGTGGGCTTTTCCGAACGGACCGATGCCGTTATTGAGCCGAGGCTTTCGCTGCAGTGGTTCTTAAAACTGGAAGTGCCTGCAAAAAAAGCACTGGAGTACGTAGAAGACGGCCGGGTAAAACTGATTCCCGATAAATACCGAAACACATACCGCCACTGGATGGAAACAGCCCGTGACTGGTGCATATCCCGCCAGTTGTGGTGGGGACAACAGATCCCTGCCTGGTACCTCCCGGACGGGGAAGTGGTCGTGGCATCTACTGCGGAAGAAGCCCTGAAACTGGCCATGAAAAAGGATCCTTCCCTAAAGCAGGAAGACCTGCAACAAGACCCCGATGTGGTGGATACCTGGTTCTCTTCCTGGTTGTGGCCCATTTCTGTATTTGATCCCGGGAAGCCCGGTCATCCCCAAAAAACACCCAATGCAGAACTGGCCTATTATTATCCCACTGATGACCTGGTTACGGCTCCCGACATCCTGTTCTTCTGGGTAGCCCGGATGATCATGGCAGGAGAAATTTATTGCCAGGAAAAACCTTTCTCCAATGTCTACCTGACCGGAATGGTACGCGACAAACTGGGAAGAAAAATGTCCAAATCACTGGGAAATTCCCCCGATCCCATAGAATTGATAAACAAATACGGAGCCGACGGTGTCCGTATGGGTTTGATGTTGTGTACTTCTGCCGGAAACGATATTTTATTTGACGAAAGCCAGGTGGAACAGGGACGGAATTTCTGCAACAAGATATGGAATGCTTACAGGCTGGTACGTTCCTGGAAACGGGACAAATCTTTGCCCCTGGAAGAAACTTCCGGACAAGCCATCAAGTGGTTCCGTCAATTGCTGGCTTCCACCCGGGAAGAAATGGAAGACCTTTTTTTAAAATTCCGTTTGTCGGAAGCCCTGATGTTGCTTTACAAACGCTTCTGGGATGACTTTTGTTCCTGGTATCTGGAGATCATAAAACCTGTCGGTACCGGAAAGAAAAAAATTGATGCCGCCACTTACGACACAACATTGGAATTCTTTGATATTCTGTTGCATATGCTGCATCCGTTTATGCCCTTCATCACGGAAGAATTGTGGCAAAACCTTTACGAACGTAATGAAGGGGAAAGTATCATGGTTTCTTCAATACCGGGAACCGGCTCCTACAAACAGGAAGAGCTGGAACAATTTGCCCGATTGCAGGAACTGATCGTTTCAATAAGGGGTTTGCGTCAAAAGAAGCAAATACCCGGAAAAACCGCCCTGAAACTTTATATTAAAGGTAAATTTCCCGAAAACCTTTATGGGATTGTCAAACGTATGGGAGGCCTGGAAGAAGTTGTTCCTGTTAAGGATACTCCCCGCGAAGGCAATTTGTATGCGTTCCTGATAGGGACGACTGAATTTTTCATTCCCCTGGGAGAACTTCTGGATACGAAAGAAGAACGTTCCAAACTCCAGGGGGAACTGGAGTACTACCGTAATTTCCTGGCTACTGTTGAAAAGAAACTCAAAAATCCCAATTTCGTTCAACGAGCCCCGGAACAGGTAGTAGTTACCGAACAGAAAAAACGTTCGGATGCCCTGGCAAAGATTGCCGCTCTTGAGCAGCAATTATCATCATTAAAATGAAATACAGACATCTGATCCTGACATTGATCTCTTTCACATTGGTTGCTCAATGTGTGAAAGTCAGTGAACTGGATGACAATGCCGACATTTCTTCCTGCGGAATCACCGCAGTATCTCCTCAGGCAGTGGTTTTTGACTCACCTGTATTAGAGGGGAACCGGATCATTCTCCCCATGGATTACGGAAAATACGAATTCCCGGTAACCGTGGCCCTGGATATCAAAACAGCCCAGAAGATAGATAAGATCCTGGGCATGGACGAAAGCAATACGCTCGTATTTGAAAATGAAGGAACAATCCGGAAAATACACCTTATAGCCCTGAGCGGCGTTGTACGCACTTATGAGATCCGTATTGAAGTGGCTCCACGCAACGACCTGGCTTCCGTATCGGCTGCCACATTGCTGGAATTTACGCCGGATAACTTTTTGCTTGCCCGTGAAGTAATGATAGATTTGGTTGAAAACCATGTGGTAATTTATGCTCTTACGGGACAGACATTACCTATAAACATATCTCTCCAGATGGAACTCAGCCCGGGAGCGCACCTGGACGATCAGCAGGCAGTTCAGAGCTTTACCATAAATGCTTACGATACCGCGATCCCGTTTACCGTTACTGCTGAAAGCGGAAAAAAAGAAACATGGTCCGTAGTTTTAACCGGTATCACACCTGTCGAAGATCTTTCGCAGACTCAGCCCGATGTTTGGGAGCGGATGGCACCCGCGGGACCTTACACGGTTTCTTTCAAAAATGAAGGCCCTGTGACGGAAAGTGTACGGGCCCATGCTTCCGCAGGGAAAATGATCGTATGTGTACGTGAACAGGGAACGGCTTTCCCCTGGAACGTGTCCCTGAATTATGGCCTGCAACCCTACATCTTGCCTGTAGAGATAGCTCCTGGAGATGTTTTCACTGTTTCGGGATGGGAAGAAACACACACGTTCTATCTTTTGGATGTATTGTCTTTGCAGGCCCGTGCCTGGGACCTGATCTGGGAAAGGTGGCTGAACCCGGAAAACAAGGTGATCTCGTTTGCTGTTCTGGAATACAACTCGGCACAAAACCAGATGGAACCGGGCGATCCCGTGATAGATACCCTGACTTCATCTGTAAGTGTTCCCCTGATATCCGGGAATGATTTTCCGTTGCAGATCACTTCATATATTATGACGGTTTCCGACAGTGCTAAATACCAAATGCCGGAACAAATATTTTTTGAAACCTACAAAAGTGAAATCCCTTTTACCGTAACCTCCCAGTCGGGCAATGAAAAACAATGGATGCTTAAACTGGATCCCTGGTTCAGTACAGGAACTGATATATTGTCTTTTACAGCGGAAAGTTACCACTCGGAACAAAACATGGTGCAGCTGGAATCCACCCGGGCTGCTATAGATTCGGATAATAAAACCCTCACGCTGGTGCTTAAGGCCGGGTATGACTTTCCCCTTGTCATTGACAATTTTGACCTGGAAATCTCTGAAAACGCCGTATTGCAGGAAGATTATTCGCAAGGTATCGTGTTCCATACGATCGATCAGGCTATCCCCTTGACAGTAGTGGCTGAAAGCGGAGATACCATGCAATGGACACTGCTGTTGGCCGATGAACGTACGGAGAACCTGGAAGCTCTTGTGCTGGATTATCGCATAGCAGGTTACCGGGGAACTACGGAAACAAACAACAACATAGTCATGGAAGAGTGGGGAGTAGTGGATACCCTGAACAGGACCGTGACGTTGATCATCAACGACTGGTCCTCAAAAATGCCGGTAACCGTTAACGGGGTCATGAACATTTCCAAAAACGCCACCCTGGAAGGCACAATGGTTAATGCCTGTGATCACCAGGTTGTCTTCCATTCCGTGGGTGATATGTTTGAATTTTCGGTTACTTCTGAAAGCCGCACAAATACTACCGTCTGGACCCTGATGCTGGAAGATCGTTCTCCCGCCAGGAGTTCAGAAGCGGAAGTGACCGGATTTTTCACCGGAAATCCTTCATCGGGTTTTGAATTCGACAAAAAATATTTGGAATCCTCTATCAGCACCATCACGCTGTTGGTAAGCACAAGGCCAGCTCCGGATGCGTTGCTGGCCATTAAACCACAGATCACTGTTTCCCAGGGAGCCAGGCTTCAGGGGATCACCTCGGGAGCCCTGCTTGCCTTATCCTTTGCTGAGCCTTATGTTTTCCGTGTCATGGCCAGGGACGAAACCGTCAGGGAATGGCAGGTAAAGCTTATATATGCCCCGCAGGTGTACAACAGCGGTTATGAAGAATGGGGTACTGTAGACGGTATCCAGAATATTCTGCCATCCAACGGAAACGGATGGACTACCGGCAACAATACCCAGGTTATTGGGACAACAAGAGAACCCGGAAAAGACAGTCCTTATGCTGCCCAGATGCTAACCCAACTCAGAACGGTCAAATTACTGAATCTCAAGGTGACCAGCCTTGCAGCCGGAGCCGTCATGTTGGGCGAATTCAATTTTAGTATAGATGTGGAGGCCGTAATGAATCCCACCAGTATGTCCGATTTCGGGATCCCGTTTACGGCAGATTCAAATCCCGTAGGTTTTGAAATTGATTACAATTACCAATCCGGGGGCCAACGGGTATACACCAAAGCTTATAAGAAATATATTGTTGGTATTCCAACTCCCGCTTTCAAAGATCCGGTAAATGTATCCGGACCGGATAAAGGAGTTATCGCTACCGAATTACACTATAATGATGGAAGCGCCTGGGAATACGACCTGAAAAACCGTCCTACCCTGATAGCCGAAAGCGAGATCCTGACGGAAGGAACCGCCGGGTGGACCCGTGCCCGCATGGTTTTTAATAAGGTTCCCGGAAAAGAGAACCTGAAAATGACACACCTGGTAGTGCGTATATCTTCTTCCTATAAGGGAGATGAATTCATGGGAGCCGACGGGAGCAAGCTGATCGTGGACAATTTTAAACTGATCTATTACCTTCCCGGCGATACGGCTACAATATTGGAATAATTATGATGGAATATACTTCAAAAATTACAGTCAGATATTACGAAACAGACCAAATGGGAGTAGTGCATCACTCAAACTACATCCGTTATTTCGAAACAGCACGTGAAGAAATGATGGAACATTACGGCGTTCCATATACCGAAACCGAATCGCGCGGAATCATTATGCCGGTGCATGCCGTTCACTGCGATTACATACATCCTGCACGTTACGGGGAAGTGTTGTCCGTTGAAACGCGTCTGGAAGAAATGCCCCGTTCACGCATTACGTTCCGTTACAACATCTTAAATCCGGACAACGTGCTGCTGGCCAAGGGCTATGTAACACTCGCTTTTGTGGATGTTTCCCGGGGTAAACCGGTAAGGGCTCCCCGTTTTTTAACGGAAGTATTGGAAAAATACATAAATTTGTAAAACAAGACTAAAGGGATATGAATAAATTATTGTTGTTTGGCACTCTGGGTGCCACCGAAATCATCATCATTGCTCTGATCGTTCTGCTTCTGTTCGGAGGCCGCAAGATCCCCGAATTGATGAAAGGCATAGGTAAAGGCGTAAAAAGTTTTAAAGAAGGTGTAAAGGGCATTGAAGACGACCTGAAAGAAGAAGATGATGAGATTAAGAAAGAGCTGAAGTAGCAGAGGTGGCCGATTCTTCCCGGGATAAGATTGAGATGACCTTTTGGGAACATCTGGATGAGTTCCGCAAGGTATTGTTTCGCTCTGCAATTGCCCTGATTTTATTAATGGTAATTGTCTTTGTGAATAAAAACTTTGTGTTTGAGACTGTCATTTTTGCTCCCAGAACATCCGATTTTATTCTTTACAGGTGGATTGGATCCCTGGCCGCATGGACCGGGTTTTCATCATTTACACCGGAACCTTTTGAACTTCAATTACAAAACATAGAGCTTTCCGCTCAGTTCTTTACCCATATAAGTGTTTCTTTCAGTATAGCCTTTGTGTTGGCTACTCCTTTTTTATTATACCAGCTTTGGCTTTTTGTTAAGCCCGCTCTTTATCCAAACGAGAAAAAATCCGTAGTGGGAGCCTTTGCCTGGTGTTCCCTGCTTTTCTTTCTGGGTGTGGTAGTCGGGTATCTTTTTGTTTTTCCCCTGACCATTAATTTCCTTGGCAGTTACCAGGTAAGCGACTTGGTGGAAAACCAGATCACCCTGCAATCCTATGTACACATGTTTACCTGGCTGGTGATCATAATGGGAATTGTGTTTGAAATGCCTGTTTTGTTGCGTGTTTTATCCCGAATGGGTATCATATCCAAGGAATTGTTGAAAAAATACAGGAAATATGCGGCCGTTATTCTGTTGGTTCTGGCCGCCATCATAACACCAAGCGGGGATGCATTCACATTGTTCGTCGTAGCATTGCCCTTGTATCTTCTCTACGAAATAAGTATACTTGTATGTTACAGTAAGTCGGCAGAAGAAGATGAAACCTCCAAAGCGTAAATCCTTTTTTCTGATCACAGGCGCGATCGTTCTTTTGTGCCTGATCCTGCTTATAATGCCTTTTTTCTGGAAACAGCCCGTTTTTTGGCTGTTGAAAAGCGATTGGATGAACGGTTACGGCAAAGCCCGGCTCATCGCTTTTTACAACCCGGCTCCTGCTGATATCCTACGCGAACACGTTGATCAGTACAACGGAGGATTCAAACCAGGTGATTTTCGGGCAGGCCTCGTATATGTACCGGGAAAAGGATACAACTACAAAGATTCACTGGGACTGCTTCTGACTCGTGATTTTTACCTTCTGGCAGAACCTTTCAGCAAAGGGCTTGCCCGTGTAAAAACGGGATCGGGTTACGGAATGCTGAATCCCAAAGGAAAATGGGTTATTCTTCCGGAATACGATACCGTAATAACTCAGGAAAAAGTACTCATAGTAAAACGTGACAACAGGTACGGAATAACAAGCCGCAAAGGTCGTTTCCTTATTCCTTTGCAGGAAGAAAAGATCTCAAACACCTATTACTCACAGGCATTGCCTTTCATGTTGAGATACGGTACGAACGGGTCTTTTTCCGTTATCCATCCAAAAGGGACACGATCAGAGGCAGCCCTATACGACAGTCTTTATTTCCGGGACAACACCCTGTTCGCGGGCAGAAAGGATCTTTGGGGTGTTCTGGACAATACCGGATCGGAGATCATACCCGTTATTTATGATAGTCTGTTTGTCTATAAGCCGGAATTATTCACAGTGATCCGTAATGGACAGCAGGGATTTCACTTTCCCGGCGAAACCCAACCGCTTATCCCTGCAAAATATGAAAAAGTGGATGTCTGCACCCCGGATACTTACAGGGTCTACCTGGACAATCATTACGGACTGCTGGACCGGGAAGCGGCAACACTTATAGAGCCGGTATACGATACGATATATGCTCATCACGGAGATGAATGGATCGTTACGGGGAATCACAACCGTTATGCCTTACGCAATACAAATGACCTGTCGTATCCCTCGGAATTTTTTGAAATGGTAGGTCCATGCAGGGAAGGTATGACTGTCGTTCGTAATGAAGACGGGTACGGTGTTGTGTCTGAAGACGGAACCGTTACGGTAATCCCGCAATACGATTCCATAAGCCACTACAGCAGCGGCCTGGCGGTAATTTATGATAACAGTCAATACGGAGTCATTGACAAAACAGGAACCTTTACCATCCCGTTTTCCCTGAAACTGGTGGAACTGTATGATTTTCACGACGGCATTGCACTGGCTGCACAATTGAACCTGATGACATCACGCATCAGGAAACAATATGGATTTATTGACAAAGACGGCAACACCGTAGTTCCTTTCATCTATGAAGACGGACATAAAGTCTTTTCCAACGGGCTGGCAGGAATGCGCCTGAACGGTGCCTGGGGTTTTATCAACATAAAAGGGGAAAATGTCATTCCTTTCCTGTACGATACCGTTACACGGTTTTCAAACGGCAGGTCACAGGCAGTTTACCACGGATTGATACATACTATTGATACACAGGGGAGAACAGTAGAATGATATCTCTTTCCAATATAACCGTATCGTTTGCACATCTGGATCTGATGACGGATGTGTCTTTTGTGTTGAATCGCCGGGACAGGGTGGCTTTGGTAGGAAAAAACGGGGCCGGGAAATCCACTTTATTAAAGATCATGGCCGGGATCCAGGAACCCACCGCAGGTACGGTAGTACGTTCAGGGGACCTGAAGATCGGTTACCTGCCCCAGCAAATGGCACATGCCCGGGACAAATCGGTGCTGGAGGAAGCCCTGACTGTATTTGCGGCTGTTGAGAAACTTCGCCGGGAAACGGAAAGGATCACAAAAGAGCTTTCCCTGAGGGAAGATTACGATTCCGATGCGTACAAAAAATTGATGGTAGACCTGACCGAGGCTACCGACCGCTTGCATATCCTGTCTTCTGACAATCCCCGCGGGAATGCCGAGAAAACGCTTGTAGGCCTGGGTTTTAAACCCGCTGAACTGGACCGGCCCACCCACACCTTTTCCGAAGGATGGAACATGCGCATTGAGCTGGCAAAATTGCTGCTGTCCCGTCCCGATGTGCTGTTGCTGGACGAACCCACCAATCATCTGGACATTGAAAGCCTCCGGTGGCTGGAACAATACCTGGAATCGTTCCCCGGATCTCTGCTTGTTATTTCGCACGACCGGACCTTTCTGGATAACGTCACCAAAAGGACCATTGAGATATCACTGGGTAAAATATACGATTACAAAGCGCCTTATTCCCAATATCTTGAACTGCGTCAAGAACGTCTGGAACAGCAAACAGCAGCCTGGGAAAACCAGCAACGCACCATAGAAAAGACAGAAGATTTTATTGCACGTTTCCGTTACAAACCCACTAAATCCAACCAGGTACAAAGCCGTATCAAACAGTTGGAAAAGATGGAACGCATAGAAATTGAGCCCATAGATAATGCACAAATCCGGATCTCATTTCCCAAAGTTCCACGAAGCGGAAAAATTGTATTCAAATGCCATAACGTGGCAGCGGGTTACGATAAAGGTCCTATCTTTATGGGAGCAGAGATACTAGTGGAACGCGGGGAAAAAGTGGCGTTTGTGGGCAGGAACGGGGAAGGAAAGACAACCATGATGAAACTGCTGACCGGGCAGAAAACGGCTATGGAAGGCAAATTTGAAACAGGTTACAATGTACTGTTGGGCTACTATGCACAAAACCAGGACGAATTGCTGGATAATACCCTGACTGTATACCAGACATTGGATGAAATTGCCGTAGGTGATGTGCGTACCAGGTTGCGGGATATTCTGGCTTCGTTTCTGTTCAGGGGAGAAGAGGTAGATAAGAAAGCAGGTGTGTTGAGCGGTGGTGAACGGTCCCGCCTGGCCATGGCCAAACTGATGCTCCAGCCCTACAACGTTCTGGCCCTTGACGAACCTACCAACCACATGGATATCCGATCCCGGGAAGTGATGAAAGAAGCCTTGCGGCAATACAGCGGGACGCTGGTGGTCGTTTCCCATGACAGGACTTTTCTGGACGGACTGGTAAACAAGATCTACGAATTCCGGGACGGGAAGGTAAAAGAACATTTGGGAGGGATCATGGATTTCATGGCAAGAAGAAAACTGGAAACCCTCCGGGAACTGGAAGAAAATACGGCAGCAGAAAACAATAGCCGGGCAGGACAGGAAAATAAGGAAAAAGATGCCCAAACACTTTACCGGTTGAAAAAAGAGCGTAATAAAGTATTGCGCAGGTTGCAACAGAATGTGACGCGATGGGAAAACCGGATAGAACAACACGAAAAGGGTCTGGCCATAATGGATGAAAAATTATTATCTCCCCCGGCCGAAGGGTTCAGTACGGCTTTTTACCAGTTGTACGACAAAGAAAAGAGGGCGCTTGATGAAGCTATGACAGCTTGGGAACAAGCTCATAATGAATTAGATACATTTATTAAAACAGAAGTGGATGCCTGAAAATCGCATTTACGGGATACATCCTGTCCGGGAAGCCCTGACAGGAAACAAAAAACTGGAAAGAATACTTATCCGTAAGGGGATAGACAGTCCGGCCGCAGCTGAGATCACGGAGCTGGCAAGAATGCAAAGCATTCCGGTCCAGTATGTACCGCAGGAAAAACTCAACCACATGACGGGAAACAGAACCCATCAGGGCGTAGTGGCCGTTTTGGCGCAGCTGGATTACGTCTCGCTGGAAGAAGCTGTGCAAGCAGCCTCGGCAAAAAGCAATTATCCAACGGTACTGCTCCTGGACGGTGTCAGCGATGTGCGCAATTTCGGAGCGATAGCACGCACTTGCGAATGTGCCGGGGTAGGGGCCCTGATCCTGCCGGCCAAAGGTGGTGCTGCAGTCAACCAGGATGCCATCAAAACTTCGGCAGGGGCTTTGCTGCGCATTCCCACCTGCAAGGTGCCCAACCTGAAAACGGCTATATATTATCTGAAAGAATCCGGTTATACCATTACAGGTACGGTAGCCGATGCAGAACGCACCATGTACCAGGCGGATTTCTGCCGCCCGGCGGCAATAATTATGGGGGCCGAGGGAAAGGGAATTTCGGACGGTGTGATGCAATTGTGTGACCAGCTGGTTTCCATTCCGCAATTGGGAGAGATTGGGTCCCTGAACGTATCTGCGGCTACGACCGTTGTATTGTATGAAGCCGTAAGGCAACGTATAAATAAGTGAGATGATGCTTTTCCGGAATAATGCCTTAAAACGTTTGGCCGGGGAAACCGCTGTTTACGGGATGAGTACCATCCTGGCCAGGGTTTTGAACTTTTTGCTGGTTCCCCTGTATACCCGCGTGCTTACCGATCAGGCGGCTTACGGGGTGGTTGCCGAGTTTATGGCTTACATCGCCGTGTTGCAGGTGCTACTGGTCATGGGCCTGGAAACCGGATGTTTCCGGTACGCATCGCTGGCGGGGCAGAAGAACGACAGGGAGGGGGCATCGCGTGTTTTTTCTACTTCGCTGACTACGGTAACCCTTGTGGCCGGTCTGTTTTTTGCTGCAGTTGTTCTGTGGAGGCAGCCCATTGCTGGAGCGTTGGGGTACGGCAACAACCCGCAATGCATCTTGTACGTTGCCGGGATCCTTCTACTGGACAGCATAACGGCCATTTTATTCGCCCGTCTGCGTTACGAACACAAAGCCCTGAAGTTTGCCGTCTTTAAAACCATAAAGATCTGTTGCGAACTGGGATTCAATTTGCTCTTTTTCCTGTGGGCTTCTGGATTTATGCAGGCAAACCCGGGTTCGTTCCTGGAACGTTTTATCCCCTCAGTTCCGGATTACAATTACGTGCTGTTTGCCATATTCCTTTCCTGCATAGTAGCCCTGTTGCTCTTTATTCCCGATCTGATCAGAAAAAATGCTTTTCTGTTTGACCGGAAACTCTGGTCCCGCCTGATGATCTATTCACTGCCTTTGATGATCGCGGGATTGCCGGGGATCCTGAACGATTTCAGCGATCGGTTGCTGTTCCGGTTCCTGATACCCGAAGATGTTTCCTGGAGGGCCCAAATGGGGATATACCAGGCCGGGATCAAGCTGGCCGTTCTGATCAATTTGTTTATTCAAATGTTCCGTTACGCGGCCGAACCCTTCTTTTTCGGACAGTCGGAGGACAAGAATGCCCCGGGGACTTACTCCCGTGTCCTGGATTATTTTACGGGGTTTACAATGCTTGTCTACCTGGGGATACTGCTCTATATAGATCTTTTTGGACTGATCCTGGGTGAAAATTACCGGGAAGGAATTGTAGTGGTGCCTGTCATGGCATTGGCTTACGTTATGCTGGGTATCTATTTCAATATAAGCATCTGGTTTAAATTGTCCGGGAAAACCGGTTATGCCGTGCTGATCACATCGGCCGGCCTGGCCGTGACATTATTGGTTAACTTGCTGTTCTTACCCCGTTACGGGTATATTGCCGCTGCCTGGGGTCATCTGGCCAGCTACCTGACAATGACCGTTATATGTGCTCTTATGGGGCGCAAACGCTATCCCATACCTTACAACTGGCCAAGGAACGGTTTTTATATTGCTGCAGGAGTAGGACTGTATTTATTCTCACAATTGTTCAGCCGGATGGACCTGTTGCCCAAGCTGGTGATAAATACCGGAATTCTTTTGGTATACCTGGCTACCTGGGCAGGGGTGGAAGGTTTCTACGGAAAGTTGCGCAAACTATGGCGGCGGCAATAGCTACGTTCAGGGATTCCGACCCTTCCCGGTAAGCGGGAATAAACAAACGTGTCTGAATGTATTCCGGCAACCCGGGGCTGACACCCCTGGATTCGTTTCCCATAACGACAATCCCGTCTGAAGGCAGGGAAAGTGTGTTGATATCCATGCCTCCCTGCAGAACGGTTCCCAATACAGGGAGCTGTGTTTCTTTCAGGAGGGTTTCAAGAGACGTATAATAAACCGGGACCCTCAGGATAGCACCCATAGTGGATTGAACCGTCTTGGGATTGTAAAGTTCCACACAGTCCGGGGAAGCATAGACGGCAGCAATGTTAAACCAGTCGGCCAGTCGCAGTATGGTCCCGAAATTCCCGGGATCCTGCACCCCGTCAAGTGCCAGGTAAAGATCCCCTTTTTGCGGAACAGCCGGCTTGATGTCCGGAATGCCAACCACGGCCAGTGCTCCGGAGGGGGTGGATTGAGCCGAGATGCGTTCCATTTCCGAGGCAGATACATATTCCGCGATCGGAGCTTTCCGGGCATCCAAAACACCTTCCTGCAGGAACAGTCTTTTGATGACGAACGGTCCGGGCGCTGCCAGCAACTCGGCAATCATTTTTTTCCCTTCTATTATAAATTCCTTCCTTTCCTGGCGGAATTTTTTCTGATTCAGGGCTTTAATGTATTTTATTTCGGCTTTGCTCAACATGGTATCAATACCCCAGTACCTTTAACATAGATTTATAGGTCTGCTCCTTGGAAAACAATTTGGTGTAGTATTCCCCGTCTTCTTCACCTATGATGACCATTTTTGGGGCAGGCATCAGGCAATGCTGCACGCCTCCGAAGCCGGATATGGATTCCTGGTAAGCTCCCGTATTGAAGAATCCAATATAAAGCGGTTCCCCGTTTTCATTTTTGGGAAGGAAGACGGCATTGGCATGCGCTTCTGCATTGTAGTAGTCCTGCGAATCACAGGTCAGACCTCCCAGGAAAACACGTTGATAGGGTTCGTCCCATTTGTTGATGGGAAGCAGTATGAAACGCCGTTTGATACCCCAGGTGTCCGGTAAAGTAGTCATAAAGGAAGAATCGATCATATACCACCTTTCCCGGTCGTTCTGTTGTTTGTCTCCCAGAACCTGGTAAATATTTGCCCCGCTTTCGCCTACCGTGAACGATCCGAATTCTGTAAATATGTCGGGTTCTTTTACATTACGGCTGGCACATATACTTTTGATCTGGGCAATTATCTCTTCTGTCATGTACTCATAATCGTAATCAAAAGAAAGAGAATTTCTTACCGGGAACCCTCCGCCAAGGTTCAGGGAGTCCAGGTCTTCGCAGAAATTCTTTAGGTCGCAATATACGTTCACGCACTTGGCCAGTTCGTTCCAGTAATAGGCATTGTCCTGGATCCCCGTATTGATGAAAAAATGGAGCATTTTGAGCTTGAACTTGGGGTTGCGTTTGATGTATTTGTGGTAAAAGGGGACTATGTCACTGTAACGGATCCCCAGCCGGCTGGTGTAAAATTCAAATTTGGGTTCTTCTTCCGCTGCTATGCGAATACCTATTTTACATTCATCATTTACCGTTTTGTCCAGGGCTTCTATTTCAGGCATATTGTCCAGTATGGAAATGGTGTTTTTCCAGCCCGAATTCATAAGATTGGCAATGTTTTCGACATATTGCTGTTTCTTATACCCGTTGCAGATCACGTACAAGTCCTTGTCCACGATCTTTTGTTCGTAAAGCGACTCTATCAGGTTAATGTCAAAAGCCGAAGATGTTTCAATATGTATGTCGTTTTTTAACGCTTCTTCCAGTACAAATGAAAAATGGGATGATTTTGTACAGTAACAGTAATGGTATTCCGCATCGTAATCGACCTTGGCCATGGCTACGTTGAACAACCTTTTTGCTTTTTGTATCTGTTTACTTATCTGGGGCAGGTAATAAAACTTTAAAGGAGTTCCGTATTGCTGGATCAGATTCATTACGGGTATATCATGGAACAAAAGTTCCCCGTCTTCAACCCGAAATTCTTCCTGCGGAAAATCAAAACTTTGCTGGATCAGATCAATGTACTTATTCTTCATCTTTGTAATGTAAGTGAGTTACTTTTACTAAAATTATCCAATGTAAACCAATCGGATTGCAAATATAAAGGAATATTTACATGTAGTATAGTATTTGTCCTTTTTTTCTACTTTTGTATTATGCGCAAAAGCCGGGGATTTCTCTTCATATCAGCCTTCACTTTATTGCTGAATTTTATGTTATCTGGTTGTTCAGCAACACGTTACGTTCCTGATGGAGAATACCTTTTAAAAAAGAATAAGGTTGAAGTTGTTCCAAAAAAGATCGTACCGGTATCTGCCCTGACTCCGTATATCCGGCAAAAGCCCAATACCAGCATTGTTTTTGGATGGAAAGCATTCCTTAATATTTACAGCCTGAGCCCGGACAAAGACAACGGATGGAGCCGGTTTCTGCGCAGACTGGGAGAACCTCCCGTTATCTTTGATCCGTTGCTGATAGATCTGAGCAAGCGGAATATGAACAATTACCTGACATCGCTGGGGTATTATTTCAACACCCTTACAGATTCTGTCACGTACCATAACCAAAAAGCCACCGTTCATTATACCGTCATACCCGGCAGGACTTACACGGTGGATTCCATTGCCCTGAGCCGGGCTGACACCAACCTGGCACGGTTGTATGACAGTCAACTGGACGGGTCACTGCTTCAGACAGGAGACAGACTGTCTTCGTTGACGCTGGAAAAGGAAGCTGCCCGCATAACCACTGTGATGCGTAACAACGGCTATTACAATTTTAACAGGAGCCTGGTGTCGTTCAGGGCAGATACGCTGGAACGGGACGGGACGGCAGCCCTGGAAGTAGTCTTACCTGCAGACACCTCCCAAAAACCTTACCGCATAAGAGAGATCAATGTGTACCCCGGTTATGATCCCATGCAGGCTGTTATGGACTCTTCCTATTTTTTGCATATGGATACCCTCAATTACAGGGATATGGTGTTTCATTTAAAGGGCAAACCCACTATCCGTCCGCGGGTGATCAGAAACATGAGTTACATACGACCGGGAGAACTGTACGACGAATCAAAAGTCAAAACGACCTATGACCGTTTTTCCTATATCAGTCTTTTTAACGGAGTTACGTTGCTTTTTGATGAAGTCCCGGGGTCACGGCAACTGGATACTGCTCTGGTAGATTGTACCATACGCCTGAGCCCCGGAAATTCTCAGGGGTACAAGCTGAACCTGGAAGCGTCCAGCAACTCGAACGGCCTGATAGGGATCTCTCCGGCTTTGTCCTATTACCACAAAAACATATTCAGGGGAGGGGAGTGGCTGACGTTGGGATTTATGGGAAATTTCCAGTTTAAGCTGAAAGATCCCACCCGTGCCACCGAATTGGGCGCCTCTTTGTCCCTTTCTTTTCCCAAAATGCTTTTCCCCATAAGCCAGCGGATTTTCCGCGGACGTGTTCCCCGCACGGATGTCTCGGCAAGTTACAATTTCCAATCGCGTCCGGAATATACGCGGAATATCGTTTCCACCACATTCGGTTATATCTGGAGTATGGGTGACAGATTTCACTACACGGTGAATCCGCTGCGGCTGAAACTGGTAAAACTCTACAATATGAGTCCCGGTTTTTTGGTTTCCCTGAACGATCCTTTTTTAATAGATACGTACAGGGACCACTTTGACCTGGGATTTTCTTCCATTTTTTATTACACCAGCGATAACGTTACTGTTCACCGCGACAGCTGGCATTATGTAAGGGTAGGGCTTGAATCGGCCGGAAACCTGCTGAGTGCCTTCAATCCCCTGATGCGGACCGATACCACCGGAAGTCATACGATAGGAGGGATCG
Source organism: Bacteroidales bacterium (assembly GCA_011620605.1). Taxonomy (GTDB): domain Bacteria; phylum Bacteroidota; class Bacteroidia; order Bacteroidales; family UBA932; genus DMER64. Next base: position 105,723 of record WOYW01000014.1, read on the forward strand.
CTTATTCCCGGTACATTAAGGCCGAACTGAACACGGGATATACATTTATCCGCAATGCGCATCAGCTGGCGGGACGTTTTTATGCCGGAATAGGTGTGCCCTACGGAAACGCTTCCACACTTCCCCTGGAGCAAATGTTCTTTGCCGGTGGTGCCAACAGCCTGCGCGGCTGGCAGGCTAGAACGGTAGGTCCCGGGTCCATGCCGGTAGATTCCACGTTTACCATTCCCAACCAGGCCGGGGACATCCGGCTGGAAGTCAACCTGGAGTATCGGTTCCCTCTCTTTTGGAAGCTGGAAAGTGCGATCTTTGCCGATGCCGGGAATATCTGGACATTGCCCCGTGAAGAAGCAGCGGAAGCGGGCGTTTTCCGGTTCAATAACTTTTACAAAAGCATAGCCATGGATGCAGGCCTGGGGGTCCGTGTTAACTTGGATTTTGTCATCCTGCGCCTGGACATGGGCATGATAGTAAGAGATCCGGTGAAACAGGCATGGGTACCCGTTTCCCAATGGCTCAGGCGGGATAATTATACGATCCAGTTTGGTGTGGGATACCCGTTCTAGAGTTTCATCCCTTCCCGGTAAACCCGGAAAAGCTCTATGGCCTGGTACTCGGCCATCCCCAGTTTATCGTATAGAACGGCGGTATTGTGGTTGCGTTCCTCGGCCCTTTTCCAGAATTCGCGCGGGTCGTTCCCGGGGAACATGGCCGGATCTTTCTGGCTCTGGTGACGGAAAATGGCATTTCGTTTAATAACCACTTCCTCCGGACTTAAGGGAACGGCCATATCTACATCGGCTACGTCCCATTCCTGCCAGGCACCCCGGTACAGCCACAAACGGCAGTCTTTCATCCAGGGCCTGTCTCTGAGCTCTTCCATAGCTGCCAGAATAGCCATATAGCAAACACGGTGCGTCCCGTGCGGGTCGCTCAGGTCACCGGCAGCAAAGATCTGGTGGGGTTTGATACTTTCCAAAAGATCGCAAATGATCTGTATATCTTCCCGGGACAATGCTTTTTTCTTGACACCTCCGGTTTCGTAGAAGGGCATTTCCAGGAAATGGACGTGCTCGGGTTCTATTCCCAGGTAATCACAGGCAGATTTGGCTTCTCCCCGGCGGATCATGGTCTTTACCTGGCGAATGGCCAGTGTATCCGGTTCCCCGGGTTTTTTGTTGGCCATATCCTTGCGGGCCTGTTTGAAGATGGCTTTTGTTTTTTCCTCATCCAGCCCGTATACAGGGGATATTTCGTGCAGAAAATCCAGGAAACGGGTGACTTCGTGATCAAATACGGCAATATTGCCTGAGGTATGATACGCTATATGTAATATGTGTCCCTGCTCAGATAACCTTGCCACGGTTCCTCCCATGGAGATCGCATCGTCATCGGGGTGTGGACTGAATACGATCACACGTTTGGGATAGGGCAGAGCTCTTTCCGGACGGGTAGAATCGTCGGCATTGGGTTTTCCCCCGGGCCACCCGGTAATGGAATGCTGTAAGAAATTGAATGTATCAATGTTGATCTTACTGAAAGGTCCGCGTTCGGTGATCAGGTCACTCATCCCGTTATCGTTGTAATCTCGCGCAGTAAGTTTCAAAATGGGCTTGTCCAGGTGACGGCACAGCCAGAATACGGCTTTCCGTGTTAGTTCTTCCGTCCAAATGCAGGGTCCTGTAAGCCAGGGTGTTGCCACACGGGTTAATTCAGCCGATGCGGCCTGGTCTATGATCACTTCTGTCTGGGCATGGTTTTGCAGGTAACTGGACGGATTTGTCTCGTCCACTTTGCCTTCCACCATTTTCTTAACGGCTTTGGCTTCTCCTTCTCCCCAGGCCAGGTAATAAATGGACCGGCTCTCCAGTATGGTTTGGATGCCCATGGTAAGAGAATAATTGGGAACGTAATCCACTCCAAAAAATTCACTGGCAGCCGATATACGGGTATTGGTATTGAGTGTGATCAAACGGGTCCGGGAACTGTAATGGGAACCGGGTTCGTTTGTGCCCATACCCGCAGTGATCAATACGTCTATGCCTCCGTAAGAGGCTATCTTGTTTTCAAAATCTGTACAATGACGGGCAACCTGGGACCGGGGAACGTTTCCGTCCAGGTAATGTACCTGGGTAGGGGGGATGTCCAGTAAGTCAAAAACGTATTCTTTCAGAAAACGGTAGTGAGATTGTATTTCGTCCTTATGCAGCGGGTAATATTCATTGATGCCGAATACCACCACATTCTTGAAACTTCTCCCGTTTTCGTATGCCTTGGCAAAAAGTTCGAAGACGGGGATCATGGCAGGCCGGGAAGATAACCCCAGCACCAGTTTTTTCCCCTGTGATTCTTTTTGTGTGAGTAACGTAAGGATGTTTTCCACCAGGTAACCGGATGCTTCCAACTGGTCATTATAAATAAAAACAGGTAAGTTTTCGTACCTTCTGCTAAAATCGTAGTTCACTGCCATATTTATTCCTGAATATCTTGTTTTGTGATTATGTAAGTTTGCCGGAAAGCAATTATTTTACGGACCAGAACCTCCATTTGGTTCAGGGGTAGCATGTTGCTTCCGTCGGACAGTGCTTCCGCCGGATTGGGATGCGTCTCTATGAACAAACCGTCGGCACCGGATGCAACCCCGGCAGCTGCCAGCGTTGAGATCATTTGCGGATCTCCGCCCGATATGCCTCTTGTCTGGTTGGGCTTCTGCAGGGAGTGGGTAACATCCAGTATCACAGGCACATGCAGTTTTTGCATTATTGGGATACTGCGCACATCAAATATCAAGTCAGTATAACCGAACTGGGCGCCTCTTTCGGTCAACATGATCTTCTCCCGGATGGCCCCAAACTGAAGCAATTTTTCCACAACAAAGCGCATCTGTTCCGGAGCCAGGAATTGTCCTTTTTTGACGTTGACTTTTTTCCCCGTCTGGGCAGCGGCCTTTAACAGGGATGTCTGCCGGCATAGAAAAGCCGGTATCTGGATAATGTCCACATCGTACTCGGCTGCCATTAAGGCTTCGTCGGGAGTATGCACGTCCGTTGTGATCTCTACGCCAAAGTATTCTCGGATGTTTTGCAGGACTTCCAGCCCGTTCCGGTCACCGATCCCGGTAAAGGAATCTATTCGGGTCCGGTTTTCTTTCCGGTAAGAAGCTTTAAAAATAAGAGGAATGCCGTACTTTTGGGTAATTTGTAAAAGTTTTTCGGCCGTTTCCATGCAGATCTTTTCAGATTCTACGACACAGGGACCGGAAATAAGGAAGAAACCCTGGAGATCCATAATGCAAATATTTAATTTGTAAAGTTACAATTTTTTCCTATCCTTTGTCATATTTGCCTTTCCAGCGTGCCAGAAATTTGGAGATCTCTCTTTCCCGCGGGTTGTCCCCTGGCGTATAAAAGCGTGTGCCACTGATCTCTGAAGGCAAAAATTCCTGCTCTACGAAATTTTGTTCATATTGGTGGGCATACTTGTAGTCTTTGGCGTAGCCCAGTTCTTTCATCAGTTGGGTAGGAGCGTTGCGCAAATGAAGCGGTACGCTCAGATCTCCCTTGTCCCGGACCATTTCCAGGGCGGCATCGATAGCCATATAGGCCGAGTTGCTTTTGGGGCTGGTGGCCAGGTATACGGCCGTCTGCGAAAGCGGGATCCTTCCCTCGGGCATCCCGATCTTGTGCACGGCGTCAAAACAGGCATTCGCCATTAAAAAGGCATTAGGATTGGCCAGCCCGATGTCTTCCGAGGCCAGGATGACCATCCTGCGGGCAATGAACAGGGGATCCTCACCGGCCGCGATCATCCTTGCCAGCCAGTAAACCGCCCCGTTGGGATCGCTTCCGCGGATGCTTTTTATGAATGCCGAGATAATATCGTAGTGCTGTTCGCCGTTTTTATCGTACAGCACTATGTTTTTCTGCAGTCTTTTCTGAACTTCATCGTTATTGAACAGGATGGTTTCACCTTCATCGTAGCTGGAAATAACTATTTCTATAATATTCAATAACTTACGCGCATCTCCACCCGAAAGGCGGAACAATGCCTCTGTTTCCTCTACACGGATATCCAGGGAACTGATGTATTCATCTTCTTTGAGCGCACGTTCAAATAATGTTTTCAAATCATTGACGCCCAGTGTTTTAAGAACATATACCTGGCACCGTGAAAGCAGGGGAGCGATCACTTCAAAAGACGGGTTCTCTGTAGTGGCGCCAATAAGCACTATGGTACCGTCTTCTACGGCACCCAGCAGCGCATCCTGCTGGGATTTGCTGAAACGGTGGATCTCGTCTATAAAGAGAATGGGCCGGTTTTTCTGGAACATTTTGTTGGATCGGGAACGTTGTATAACATCCCGCACGTCCTTAACACCGGAACTCACCGCAGATAAACTGTAGAAGGTACGTTCCAGATCCTGAGCTATGATACGGGCCAGGGTGGTTTTTCCAACGCCCGGAGGTCCCCAGAGAATAAATGAAGACAGGTTCCGGCTTTCAATCATTTTCCGTAGTACGGCATCGGGAGCCACCAGGTGTTCCTGTCCCACAAAATCAGCAAAAGTAGTGGGACGCATCCGTTCGGCCAGGGGGATACTGCTGTTCAACATATACCGGTTAAACTATGTCTATTGCCAAAAAGCTATTTAACATAATATAAATTGTGTGCCTTTTATCGTATTTAGCGCTCGCGGCGTCTTAATTGGCGTATAATACGGGATATGACACTTTCCATGGAAGACTCGGGTTCTATCACGTTGTAGTCCTCCCAGAATCCGGGGTCTTCAAAATCGGCTACCCGGTCAAGTGTAATGTCCGTAGTTTTCACACGGCTCTCCCTCGGGATCTTGTACGTTTCCCGGCTGTACTCGGTCATGGCCATTTCCGAACTGATGGTATAATTCTGTCTGAACAGTTTACGGTCCCATTTGGCATTGAACTTGAGATCAGTCCTGGAATAATCAAAAACCCACAGACCTTCCGGAATTTGCCTGTATTGCACCATATAAGCAGCATATTCCACACGGGCTTTCAACCCGAAGGGTTTCCGGCGAATAAATAAGGACGTAGCATTTTCTTTGTCTTCAATGTTCATGTTGAATTCCACGCGTGTGATGGCCATGCTCTCCCGGTCAATATACATTTTACCCCGGAACAGGATCTCGTCCAGGAACGGCTTCTGATCAAAAGAGATCACGTAATTGATCCTTTCGTTCATCTGTACCGGATGTTCCATGGTAAAATCGTAATACTGTTCTATCTCTGTGACATTCACACCCAGGAAAAGATTGTTTACAATATCAATATCCAGTGCGGAACGGATCCCTCCCTGGAATTTCACAAATACCGTATCAATACGCCGCCAGTCAATACTTCCGCGGCCCTTGTAAATACCCACCTGGTCTATGGCAAAACTGGGTGTATACGGGGATTTGTGAACGTCTATAACAGCCTCTGAAAGTGTTACATACGTATTTCCCTTGCGGATCATTTCCCGGTAAAATCCCGTCATCTGCATCCGCTCCTGCGGGTAATTGTGTTTGATATTGCTAACGGCTTCTTTTACAATTACCAGCGGGTCCAATGGCCTTATAGTGGTCATGGGTATAGGCAACGCCGCCTGGATAAGGCCTATGGTCAAAGGCTTGTTGGAATCCAGAAAGCTGCTTATTGGAATTGAAGCGGTGTGATAACCCAAATAACTAATAATTAATGTCTTATCTGCATAAGCACGGGGAAATTTCAGGGTAAAATATCCTTCCCCGTTAGTTACTATGCTTATACCTATATCTTGTATACTGACCGAGGCAAAAACCATCGGACGTTTAGTTCCGGCATCTATGACCGTTCCGGAGATGCTGAGCGTATTCTCCTGGGCTCTCATTGAAAATACAGCTCCTGCTACAAACAAAATGCTCATTATCAGCACTTTGACTGTATTTTTTGTGATAATGTTCGTTTTCATATCTGGGCTGTTTTATACATTCCTCTAAAATACGCTTTTTTTTCGCATTTTTGCCATTTGTAAAAGAATCTTATGGGAAAACGAGACAGGGAAATTCTGGAGAATGTACTAATAGAAACGGTGGCCGCCGAGGGTAACGCGCTGGCTCATGTCAACGGTAAAGCGCTGTTTGTACCTATGGCCGTTCCGGGAGATATTGTGAACGTACAGGTCACGCACAAGAAAAAGAATTATATGGAAGGATATATTCTGGAAATGGTAAGCCCTTCCTCCATGCGCCTGGAACCGTTCTGCAGCCACTTTGGGGATTGCGGAGGTTGCCGCTGGCAGCCCATACCTTATAATAAACAGTTGGAATTCAAGCAACAGCAAGTCATAGATCAGCTGACCCGCATAGGCAAACTGGAGCTTCCCCCGGCAGCACCCATTATGGGCTCGAAAAAAACCATCAGGTACCGCAACAAGCTGGAATTCACCTTCTCCAATAGCCGTTGGGTGCCGTTTGAAGAGCTCCGGCAGGAAGCTGGTGCTCCCCTGCCGGGATCCCTGTCTGCAAAAACCCCAGCACCCGGGGCCGCTCCCCTGCCGGGTTCCCAATCTGCACCGGATACTGCACCCGGGGCCACTTCCTTCACGAGGTCCGAGTCCGCTCAGGCAGCGGCACCCGGTAGCGCTCCCCTGCCCCCACCCCTGCTTCCGCCGCTGGCGTCTCAGTCCCCTGCTTTGGGATTCCACGTCCGGGGCCGGTTTGACAAGGTGCTGGACATTGAAACATGCCATTTGCAGGAAGAACCGTCCAATGCCATCCGCGTGGCGGTCAGGGATTATGCCATTGAAAAAGGTCTGTCCTTCTTTGACCTGCGGCAACAGACCGGTTTCCTGCGCACCCTGATGATCCGCATAACCCTGACCGGTGAAGTAATGGTAGTTGTGGTATTTGCCCACGACAAACCCGATGCCAGGGAAGACGATACGGCGCGTTTTGCGTTGCTGGACTATCTGAAACAAGCGTTTCCGCAGATCACATCCCTACATTATGTGATCAATACCAAACGCAACGACAGCCTTCCGGACCAGGAAGTGATCCATTACGCCGGAAAACCCTATATTGTGGAAACCATGGAAGACCTGGAATTCCGCATCGGCCCAAAATCCTTCTACCAGACCAACAGCCGGCAGGCCCTGCGTATGTACCAAAAGATCAGGGAATATGCAGATCTTCAGGGAGATGAGACCGTTTACGACTTCTACACGGGAACAGGGACCATCGCCCTGTTCCTGGCCCGGCATTGCCGCCGGGTGACAGGCATTGAATACGTCCCGGAAGCCATCGACGATGCACGGAAAAACGCCTCGGCAAATAACATTGAAAACGTACGTTTTTATGCCGGGGACATGAAGGATGTGCTGACGCCGGATTTCATTGCTGCAGAAGGCCATCCCCGTGTGGTGGTGCTGGATCCGCCGCGCGCAGGGGTGCACGAAAACGTGCTGAAAGTGCTCCTGGAGACGGCCCCGGAAAAGATCATCTACGTGAGCTGCAACCCCGCTACCCAGGCGCGCGACCTGGCCCTGCTGCAACCCGCCTACCGGATCACGCACGTGCAGCCCTTTGATATGTTTCCACACACGCACCATGTTGAAAATATTGTTGTTGTTGAAAAAAAATAATATGTACTGCCACGAAAATCTCCACAGGTTTCTACTGCAGCACATTGTTTGTTAACCACTTGCATACGTCATGAACACAGAAGCATCAATAACCGGCATCAACGGCACCTCCGGCACGAATAGCGAGCCGGCCACCACCATTTGCGCTCCGGCCACCACCATCTGCGCTCCGGCCACCCCGCACGCCGTTGGGGCACTGGCCCTGATCCGCATGAGCGGGCAGCAAGCGCTGGAGATTGCCGGGAAAGTGTTCCATTCGGCAGCCTGCCCGGACCTGACCCAAAGCGAAGGCTACCGCACCTACTTCGGGCGTGTGACCGACTCGGCAGGGGAACTGCTGGACCAGGTGCTACTGAGCGTTTTCCGCGCCCCCCACTCATTCACCGGCGAGGACAGCGTGGAGATCTCGTGCCACGGATCGCTGTACATCCAGGATACCCTGCTGCGCACCCTGGTGGAAAACGGCGCGTTGATGGCCGGTCCCGGGGAATTCTCGCAACGTGCCTTCATGAACGGCAAGATGGATCTGGCCCAGGCCGAGGCCGTTGCCGACCTGATCGCCTCGGAAAACCGAACCTCCCACAAACTGGCCATGGACCAGATGCGCGGCGTCTTTTCGCAGGAACTGTCCTTATTGCGGTCCCGCCTCCTGGAACTGGCTTCTTTGATGGAACTGGAATTGGATTTTGCCGAGGAGGATGTGGAGTTTGCGGATAAGACCGAATTGCACCGCCTTGTGGGGTCACTGCTGGAACGCATCGGGAAGCTATGCGATTCGTTCCGGATGGGTAATGTCATGAAAAAAGGTGTACCGATAGCTATTGCCGGGGTTGTAAATGCCGGGAAATCAACGCTATTGAACGCACTGCTGGGTGAAGAAAAAGCGCTGGTTACACCTGTGGCCGGCACTACGCGCGATATCATAGAAGACGTACTTGTAGTGGACGGGATCCCGTTCCGGTTCATAGATACGGCCGGGTTGCGTTTCATTGGTGATGTGGATGAGTTGTCACAGGAACATATTGAGAAGCTTGGCGTGGCACGTTCCCTGGAAACCATACGCTCGGCGGCCGTTTTGATGCTGGTTATGGACGCCTCCAGGCCCGATACCTACACGGAAAGCCTGCAATCTGTCCGAATTAACGACCTGTTGGGCAAAGCACATCCGGTGATACAGCCAGGATCCTTCTTAGGGAGCCAACCGGGAACTCCCTTAGGGAACCAACCGGGAACTCCCTTAGGGAGCCAACCGGAAGGCCTGCAATCTTTACGGAAATACAAGAAAGAACATATCTTGTTTGTAATCAATAAAATTGACCTAGTGGACAACAAAGATGTTGCATTGGAGCATTTTATGAATACTTTGCGTAACTATATTGTTACAAATAGTTTGAATTTGAATGTTTATGGGGAAGTCAGGCCAAGTGAAAATGCGGCTATTAACAACGGGCAGTATTCCATATTGCCGGTATCAGCGGCCAATAACGATGGTATTGAAGCTATTAAACAAGCTTTAGTTGGGATGATCCGGCCTGTACTGGATGAAAATACCGTTATGCTCACTAACCTGCGTCACTACCAGGAACTTAGCGCTGCCCGGGAAGCCCTGGAACGCGTTCGCGAGGGCCTGGAAGCCAGCCTTAGCGGCGACCTGCTCACCCCCGACCTGCGCCAGGCGCTGCACCACGTCGGCAGCATAGTGGGTGAGATCACCCCTGACGACATACTGGGTGAGATTTTCGGGCGCTTCTGTATAGGTAAGTAAAGTAAAAAATTCATAATTTAACTTTCGATCACACCTCATTTTTCCTAACTTTGGAAAGCCAGAGAGCCACCAGGGGCAATATTCCCGTGTTTTTGCCCCTGGTGGGGCTCAAAACAACCCCACCAGGGGCAGTTTTGTGGGGTTTTTGCACATGGTGGGGCCTAAAACATACCCACCAGGGGCAGTTTCCCAGTGTTTTTGCCCCTGGTGAAACTCAAACCCTACCCGCCAGGAGCACTTTTGCCCTGTTTTCGTACCTGGTCAACCTAATAACAACCCCATCAGGGGCCGTCTGACTTTAGTTATGCCCCTAGTAATTAAATTTTTTAGTTATGAACAAAATGTATCACGTATTCAGTGAAGGAGAAAATGTGCTGTTCAGGGAGAATGGTGACTATGTTTTCTTCAACAACAAGTTTGCTTCTTCAATTTACACTTTCCAGTTGCAGGCTTTGGCAGAAACGACTATGTCTACGCATTTTCACTCTATGTTGGAAACTGCAGACGAAAAAGCGGTTGATGATCTCATCCTAAAACTCCGCAAAGCTTACTCTCTTTACTATTCGGCTAAATATGGCTATTCCATTGGCGATTCTTTCAAAGTCTCCAAACTTGAGATATCGGGCATGGAATCTATTGTGAACGAATTGAGATACGTTATGAAAAACCAGGTCCACCATTACGTGGCCTCATATCCCTTTGCTTACCCCTATTCAAGTGTCTCGTATGTATTTATTGACAGCCTTATCCCCCCGGTTTTCGTTGATGCTTTAAATGCCCGAATTTCAAAGATCTGCGAATTGAACTACCGTCAAAAGAGACGCCTGGTAGGTCTGGATGAAGTTCCTGACAACTGGCTGGTATTGGATAACAACATGATCCTACCCTCATCATACATTAATACCGCAAGGGTCCGAACATTCTGGAATAACAATGTCAAGTCGTTTATGTTCGACATCAATAAGAATCAGACAGATGCCAGAAAAGAGATCATCAGGGCCGATAATCTTGACATCAGGATTGCAGGATACAGCGACATTGATGTTTGCAGGATCATTGATGACTTCTCGGCCCAGGCCGGCCGCAAGAGCTTCCACTTCCTAAACAACCATGAACGAAACTCCATAGTCAGGATACTGAAACAGAAAGCGGTTAACGAAGAACAGATCCGGAGGTGTTTGTGGCTCTGAACTGCGGGTCAGTGATTGGCAATGAATACATATACGGAAAGTAGTCACCAATGAACAGATACGGAGGTGTTTGTGGCTTGGAGCTGCGGGTAGTGATCAGCAATATATGTACTCTCTCCTTGGTAAAAAGACATGTACGGGGAACAGTAATTTTAGACGGACCAACATTTTTCGTGAATCCTTCTACGTAAAAAACGCTCTCCTGCATTATCCGCATTACATCATATACGGATACCGATAATCATCCGGGCTGACGAAGGTTTCCTTAATGGTTCTGGGATTGACCCAGCGTATGAGGTTGTATTCGCCACCGGCCTTATCGTTGGTTCCGGATGCCCGGGATCCTCCAAAGGGTTGCAATCCCACAATAGCTCCCGTTGGTTTGTCGTTGATGTAGAAGTTCCCGGCGGCGTACCTGAGCTTTTCACACATATGTGCAGCGGCAATGCGGTCGGTGGAAAAGACGGCTCCTGTCAGCCCGTAGGGCGATGTGGTATCACAAAGTTCCAGGGTTTCTTCCAATTTGGAGTCTTCATATACATAGACACATAGTACCGGGCCGAAGATTTCTTCTTCCATCAATTTAAAACGGGGGTTGGTAGTTACCACGATCGTAGGACGAATAAAATATCCGGTTGATTTATCGCATTGACCGCCGGCAATGATTTCTGCTTCAGGGGAATTCCGGGCATAATCAATGTAGGATTTGATATTGTCAAATGCTTTTTCGTCAATTATGGCATTCATGAAATTACCGGCATCTTTCACATCGCCCATCTTAATATCCCCGGCAAGATCACACATGCATTTCTTAATTCCTGCCCATAAAGAACCGGGCACGTACATGCGGGAAGCGGCACTGCACTTTTGACCCTGGTACTCAAAAGCACCGCGGATAGCATTGATGCAGACATCTTTGGTATTTGCCGAGGGGTGGACAAAAATGAAGTCTTTCCCTCCGGTTTCTCCAACCAGGCGGGGATAAGACTTGTACCCCGAAAGATTGGTGCCGACCCGAGTCCATAATCCGTTGAAGGTGGCGTTTGAGCCTGTGAAATGAATGCCTGCCAGGTCCTTGGAATCCAGGCATGTGTTGCCTATGACGGATCCCTGTCCGGGTAAGAAGTTGATGACACCAGCGGGCAATCCGGCTTCCATAAAGACTTTCATCAGGTAATAATTGGACAGGACAGCTGTAGAGGCCGGCTTCCAAATAGTAGTATTGCCCATCATTACAGGGGCCATGTTCAGGTTTGATGCTATGGATGTGAAATTAAACGGGCTAACGGCCAGAACAAAACCTTCCAGGGCCCTGTATTCCATACGGTTCAGCTGATTGTAAGCAGATTTGGGCTGCATTTCGTAAATACGCCCCGCGAAACCCACGTTGTATTTCAAAAAGTCGATGGCCTCGCAAACGGCATCAATCTCGGACTGATATATATTTTTGCTTTGGCCGAGCATGGTGGCGGCGTTGATCACCGGACGGTAGCGGGACGAGATCAACTCGGCAGCCTTAAGCAAAATGGAGGCTCTGATGGTCCAGGTCATGTCCGACCAGGTTTTCCGCGCTTCAAGTGCTGCGCTGATGGCCATTTCTACCTGGGCCTTTCCGGCTTTATGATATTTAGCAATTACTTTGTTGTGATCATGGGGCATTCTGATCTCTCCCAGGTTCCCGGTCCGGATCTCCTTACCTCCGATGATCAGGGGAATATCTACAATAGTTTGGGATTGTCTTTCAAGTTCTTTGTCTAAAAGAATTCTTTCAGGACTACCTCCCAAATAGCCAAGAATGGGTTCGTTCTGAGGTAACGGAAAATTGTAAACAGCATTATTCATTATATGTACTTTTAAAAATTAGCGAATTGCAAATTTATGCAATTCGCTAACAAGTTCATATGTTTTCAAAAAAGATTTGGAAGATTTTGCTATTTTCCTGTAGAAATCTTTTGGGTTATTTCTGATAAAAACGGATCACACAGATCGTGTAATTTTTCGAAAGTCTCCATCAACTGCACCCCTTGCGGGGTTAGGGTTGTTGTTCCTCCTGCAGGCCCTCCCTGTTTTGTTTCCAGGATAGGATAACCCAATCTTTCCTCTATGGCTCTTACCCTATCCCATGTTTTCCGGTAGCTCAGATCCAGCTTTACAACAGCATGTTTAAAAGATCCGGTTTCCTCTATGGTTTTCAACAGCTTGTATTTCCCATCCCCGAAAATACTGACCCCATCCTGATCCTCGATCCAGAATTTGTATTTAAAATGCAATTGGTTCATAATTATAGCGAATATACAGTATTTTTGAAAACAACCTGGTTTTTTACAGGATGGTGTAAAAAATGAAAAAGGGGCTTGCTGAAAGACAACCCCCTTTTTCCGTCAATAAACGACCGTTTCTGCACTAGATCGTTTATTTTTCATCGTTGTACAATTTGGCTACCTGTCCGGCATCCAATGCAATATTGTACAATTTCAACTCATCTATTAACCCTACAAAACCATCCCAGCCATCAGGAGTGCGTGACCAGGCCCAATCCCATACGGCATCTGCTTCTTCATATGTTGTACATGCACCTATCATTAACGGCAAGACAGTTTCGTAATTAAATGCGCCGGTTCCGGTAAGACCGGTCTTGGTGGTTTCGTCCCATTCCATTGTTGCTTCTCCGTTCACGTAGAACACCAGTTTCTTGGTGTTCATGTTCAGGGTTACCACCAAATGGGTCCATTCACCGTTGGGAGCAGAGAAATCCATCTGGTTGTCTGCATCTACCCATCCGTCTTCATTGGTGTGAATGGTAAAGAACGGTTTGTTTTGTTCCTGAAGCTGGAATTTCCAGGAATTCCAGTAATTGAATGACATAATGTAATTACCGGCCCTTGTGGAATCGGGTTTTACCCAGGCCGAAATTGACAACTGACTTCCCAACAAGTCGTTGGCCGTATAATCGTTGATCCGCAGGTGTGACCCGTTGTTAAAATAAATAGCGTTCCCTACTTTACCTGTCTTGAAACTGGGTAAATTCGTATTCTCTCCAAATATTTCAGCCGGCCCCATTGTGAGCTCTGCAGTCCAGCCTTTACCGGCTGTTTCGAACTGGTTATTGCTCACTGATTCATCAAAAGTCATACCCATTATAAGAGCAGTTTCAGGAATTAGCCCGTATTCAGACGCTAAAAATGTTTCTTTTGCCTGAGTTAGCTGTACCACTATTGCATTTACTTGTGCCTGAGTGGCTTCTTTGTCGTTGATAATTGTTTTGGCAGCATTTACCACAGTTGTAAAGGCAGTAATGGCATCAGCAGGAAAATCGGTAGATAAAGTGGGAGAATTCAACAGTGCATCGCATTCATCAACAAGTGCACTAAGCTCAGTTTTGTCAGCTTCTTCTACAACAGGATCATCTTTATCGCAAGCGGTAAAAGAACCTGTCAGCAAGATGAATGCAAACAATGCAATAAGAGCATTTTTTAAGTTTACTTTTTTCATAATAGTGTAGTTTAGATTGTAATTTTTATTGTATGGCATGGTTAGTATCAATCTCGGATTGAGGTATGGGGAAGTAGAACCGGGGTCCTATCCATTTGAGATTGGGAGCCAGGGCAGCCTCGGCCACTTCCCTGCCCCAGCGCATAAGATCAAAGAAACGATGGAATTCAAATCCCAGTTCTTTCCTGCGTTCGTTCCGGATAACCTCACGAAGTAAAGACTGGCTTGCCGAGACCAGGGGAGACAAATGAACCCTGTTTCTGACTTTGTTCACTTCAGTGATGGCAGCCTGTGTCTGGTTTGTTTCGTTCAATGCCTCGGCTTTCATCAACAGGATATCGGCATAACGAATGGCATGGTATGGAATCACCGATTGGGCTTTGGCCTTGCCGGGAATCATGTCCTCGTTGTATTTTTTTACCAGATAACCGGTTGCTTCTGACCATGCAGCCGAATAAGTGGTGTCGTTGAACCAGGATTTACCGTCACGGCCAATAGAAGCATCCAAACGGGGATCGTCCAGACCATCAATTGTTTTTTCTGTAAACGCATCTACATAGCTCTGGGTGGGGGCATTGAAATAGTAACCTCCCTCCATGGAAGGAGCAAACCAAACGTTCAAATGATTGCCCAGTGATACCTGATCGTTATCTACGTAACGGATGCCAAAAAGAACTTCACGGCTGTCTTCGGCACCGGCTTTAAAGAGATCTTCATAGTTATCCTCCAAGACGTATTTACCCAAGCTCTCCAACGTCTGTATATGATTCAGGCTCTCTTCGTATTTTTTCTGGTACAATGCTACTTTTGCCAACAATCCCAAGGCAGCACCTTTTGTTACACGTCCTTGATCCATGTCGTAGGAATCCGGCAAATCGGCTTCCGCTTCGCGCAGGTCCTTTTCAATCTGTGCATATATTGCCGGCACATCGCTCAGTTCCACATAAATGGTCTCACTTGTATTCTGAGGAGCCAGCTTCAAAGGAATCTCCCCAAAAATATTTACCAGGTTAAAATAGGCATATGCCCTCAGAAATTTAGCTTCGGCTATAAGACGTTTTTGAAGTGTTTCGTCCATCTGAATACCGGGCACGTAAGCTATTACGTTATTTGCACGCGCTATCGTTTCGTAAGTGTTCTGCCAATAAGTATTCAGAACACCGTTATCTGCCTTTGCCGATAAATCGTCTATGGAGTTGATATCTGCCTGGTCGCCGGCATTCCCACCTTTGACAGCGTCGTCCGAGGCGACATCACCGAATATCCACAACGTACTCCCGTAAAGTGAATTATATACACCTGTAGTCGCCGCGATCGCATTTTCGGCAGATATGAAAAAGCTTTCCGATGTGTATTGTCCTTTCAGGTCGGCCTGGAGAAAATCGCCACAGGAAGCGGCCAGAAGACCAAAACCGGTTAATGCCAAAATGGATTTTATTGTTTTCATAATGCAATCGTCTTTAAAAAGTTAAATTTAACCCAATGGTGACGCTCCTGGCAACAGGATACGTTCCCCAGTCAATGCCGTTGGCAATATCACCTTCAGCCGCAGAGTTCGTACTCACAGTCATTTCAGGATCAAGCCCCGAATAATTGGTAATCGTGAAGAGGTTTGTTCCCGACAGGTATAAACGTATGTTGTTAATATGCCATTTCTTGGTATTCGGAATGGTATAACCCAGTTGAACGTTCTTAAGCCTGAAATAGGATCCGTCTTCCAGGAATCTTGTGGAAGCCCTTACGTTATTGGCCTTTGCTGCCCAGGATGCACGCGGCTGGGTATTGGATGTACCTTCACCGGTCCAGTGCTCATTGTAATACCTTTGGGTAACATTGAATCCGCGGTAGAATCCTTCAATATCATAATTCACCTGCGAAAAGATCTTTTGTCCGAATGCTCCCTGGAAAAACAATGAA
Organism: Bacteroidales bacterium; assembly: GCA_011620605.1. Taxonomy (GTDB): domain Bacteria; phylum Bacteroidota; class Bacteroidia; order Bacteroidales; family UBA932; genus DMER64. The sequence goes on from WOYW01000014.1 coordinate 121,725, forward strand.
ATGTCAAATCCTTTATAATCTCCGGATATATTCAAACCAGTTGTTACCATAGGAATAGAACTACCTGCATAAACCCGGTCGTTGGCATCGATGATGTTGTTGCCATCCTGATCAACGTATTTTACGTCACCCGCCTTGATATTCTTTCCCTGGTAGGCCGAGGTCAGGACTTCCATCTCGTTTTGGAAGATCCCTGCCATTTCATACAGGAAAAAGGAACCTATGGGGTAACCAGATTCTGTTTTTGTAGCATAGACACCTGTATCTACCCTTCCACCGTAATAAGGAAATTCCAGCTCCCGTACCTGGTTGTATAAATAACCGGCATTTAACGAGATATTGAACCCACCGTCATTGAATTGCCTGCGGTAGAATATTTCCAGGTCCACCCCGGTATTCAATACGTTTCCGGTACTGTTGAGGTACGGAGGACCTGCCAGACCCGAAGAAGGTGGCAATGATGCAGGCAACAGCATGTCTTTGGTCGTTTTATAATAATAATCCAGGGTTATACCAAAAGTGTTCCCAAAGAATTCCATGTCTATCCCCGCATTGAATTGACTGCTGGTCTCCCATTTAAGATCTTCATTACCAAGAAGGGACTGGGCAAAACCGTCGTAACTGTTCCCTCCAAAAGTATAGTAATAATTAGGAGTAAACCGGTCCAGATAGGAATAAAGTGGAATATTCTGGTTCCCAATAGCACCATACCCAACACGGATCTTCAGTTTGTCAATGTTATCTGCCTGTTTCATGAACTCTTCCTCTTCCATGTTCCATCCCCCGGATACAGAATAGAATGTTCCCCAACGGTTTCCCTGGCTAAACCGGGAAGAACCGTCCCGACGAATGATCCCGGACAGGTAATATTTCTGCTTGTAATTATAATTGACATTGGCAAAAAATGACAAGAGACTGGAAGACCATTCGGTTTGGTTATTGTTCTTTTTAGTAGTTCCCAGACCCAGGTATACGAAATTCGGATCTGCGTTGGTAAATTCGCTTTCACTGGCGTACAAACCCGTACCTGTATTCCTTATGACTTCACCTCCCAGCAACGAGGTGATGTTGTGACTCTCTCCAATTGTAATGCTGTGATTCAAGGTGGTATTAACCGTCCAGGTGTTCTGTTTCACCGTGGAAACATCCAGGTTGTTGGTACTATTGATCCTGTTGGCTGTTCCCCATGTCTTGTTAAACACCCTCATTTCGGTATCGTTGTAGTCGGTACCGGCCGTTGCTTTAACAAAGAAGTTGGCTGGCAGTGTAAGAAGTACATTCCCTGAAACAAGCAGGGATTTAATTTTTCTTGTTCTGTCAGTGTTGACACACAATCCTTCGGGACTGTAACCGTCACCGAAAAACGAATTATATACCGAATTGCCGTAATATTCAGAAGGCAGATCCACAAACTTCTCGTTTTCATCGTAAACGGGGATGGCCGGATTCCTAAACAGGGCATACCTGACCACACTGCCCCCTTCGCCGGCATATCCGTCTCCCGAACTGGAAACCAGACGGTTATTTGAAAAACCGCCACTTACGTTCAGACTAACTTTCAGCCAGTCTTTCATATCTGAAGAAACGTTGGAACGCATATTATACCTGTTGTAATCCGTTCCTTTGATGATCCCATCCTGCTTGAAAAGGGTTCCGGAGATCAGGTATTGTGTTCTTTCGTTTCCACCGCTGAATGAAAGTTCGTGTGAATGAATGGGAGCAACCCTGAAAATTTCTTCCAGGTGATTCACATCGGGAAAATCCTGTACCCAGTCTCCCTGGATCAATTGCCGTTTTACAATAGACGCGGCATTATCCGTGGCTGCCGCCTGGTTGTATAACTCGATGTATTGCTCTGTGTTGGCCATGGGTGTTAGCCTGCCGTGAAACTGGTTTCCCAATTGGGCATTGTAACTAATCCTGGCTTCTCCGGTCCTTCCGCTTTTTGTCGTAATAAGAATTACTCCGTTGGAAGCACGCGAACCGTAAATGGCTGCCGAAGAGGCATCTTTTAGCACGGTCATGTTCTCAATTTCGTTGGGGGAAATGTTGTTCAGGGCGCCTTCCTGGGGAATACCGTCCACGATATAAAGAGGTTCGTTACTGGCATTAATGGAGCCTACACCACGGATCCTGACGGCAATAGGCGATCCGGGGGCTCCTGTTTGCGTTGCTACGTTCACACCGGCCACACGACCCTGCAATGCCTGTTGGGCCGAGGCTACCGGTGTTTTTGTAAGGTCCTTGTCTTCCACTTTACTTATAGCTCCCAGTACATCGCGTTTTTTCTGTACACTGTAACCCACCACAACCAGTTCATCCATAACCATGGATTCCTGCTCCAGAGTAATATCCAGCGTTGTCTGTTCTGTCACCAGGATTTCTTTGGCAGTAAAACCGATGTATGAAATCCTCAGGGTACTGTTCTGCGGTACGGTCAGATTGAATTTTCCGTCAATATCTGTCGTCGTTCCGCTGTCAGTACCAACAACAAGGACAGTAACTCCTATGAGAGGCTCACCTGTACCTGCCTCTTTTACAACTCCGCTGATTTCTAAAGGCGTTTGTGCCTGCAGTAAATTGGCAATGCAACCAAATAAAATGATCAACAGTGCTTTTTTCATCATATCTATTTTTTATAAATGGCGTTTTTATTGATCCTGCTCCCGGTGGGCAATTCCACAACCAGACATGCCTGGTCTGCCGGGATGGTTATTAAGGCATGATCCTCTACATCTGTGGCCAGGTAACCAGCAGAAAGGATATCATACAGATCTGCCTTCTGACCGGATACCTGATAGGTAACTCTCCGGTCTTGTTCATACGGATTGAAGAGTAAAAAAACAGGATGTGACGGATAGGAATAAAAATCGGTCACATTGCAATCATGTTTTAAAATGCCGGGCACATCCGTTGTGTCTGTTATGGCTCCCAGGATGCCCACAGGTGCTGTACTATAGAGACTGAACATGGATTCTTTGGGGTTGTTGGGATGCCATTTGGGTCCGTCTCCCAAGGCTACCGGATGGATGTCTTTCAAACGGGGACTATCATAACAGTCCTCGTACCTGAGTCCTTCATAAGCAATGACGGAACGGGTAAAGTCCTTCATTTCCGGCAACCACTGGTTTTCATCTGCTATCTGGTCAGGATAAAACAGACGGCATGCATTTACATTGTTCAGCATCCACTTACCTATTGCCCGGGCAAATGACGGTTGGTATTTAACCATGGGTACTAATGGCATCGCCATAAGGATACTATTCATTAAGAAAGCATAACCGCCTCCGTCAATAATGTTTCCCTGCAAACCACTTACATCGTATTGACCCCATTTACCTACGATTACTCCCCACCCATTCCGTCCAAGGGAATCCTGGTTCCCTTCAAATACCCAATCCAGCATTTTTGCAACATCGTAGACTGTCCCTTCTTCGGCATTCAGACGGGCAGCAGTATAGATGCCAATAGGCAGCAGAATTTCATAGAAACGGCTCTCTTTTTGGTCATTAAGTACCTGAATGGCACTTTTGGCATGTTTAAGGTAACGGGCATCACCGTATTTCATATAAGCCGAGTACAGTACGAACCCGTGACCTCCGGCAGCATCCTGCTGGAGTGGAATGTTGTTGACCATGCCCTGCATACGGGCATAATCAAAATAAGAGTAGTCGTAATTCCCGTTTAGCACAGAATCGGCTTTACATAACTGTTCTGCAATAATCTGCTGAATGTTGTCTGCATTCTCCACTGACGGAAAAATATCGCATATATTATAATAAAGGATGTTGGGTAAAAGATCGTACCACCAGTCACGACCGTAACCTCCTCCCAGTAAGGCCACATGGGGGTTGGTATTGTTCATCATGATATTCCATCCGTTATCTGAATTGAAATAATTCTGAACCATCTTTACATAATTATACCCTTCCTGATTGGTCTTATCTATGCCCATCAATCCGGCCCCCAAAATGGCTGCCAGAGAATTTATGCTCTCATGGAATTCTCCGTTATTCTTGTCAGGACCCTGGCGGGCATCGTTTACGGCAGTGTACAATCCAAATGTGAACTGTGGAATATTGCGTTGATTGTCATCCAGCCAGATCATAGTGCCAGCCGGAAGGCCGGCATTGAAATCAAAGACATAGTCATCAAAATCCATGGCTTTTTGTTTCCAGTCAATGATCTTGTACGGTTGTGGCATATTGGGCATGAGCTCAATACGTTCAACATTAACCTGTTTTACTTCGCTGCCGTATCTGTCAGAACAACTGTAGAACGGGAGCAAAAGGAAAAACAATGCTGTGATTACAAAGCTTTTATTCATGATCAGTAAGTATATTTCGTATCTATTTCCTTAATTATATGCTTGGCCAGAGGCAACGAGACCAGCTGTATGGTTCCCACAATAACTAAAGCATACTTGAGGGCGAACATTTCTGATACCATATAGGACAGCATGATGAAAAGCAGCAAGCCAAAGGCACGTCCAATAAACAGACCGATCTCATGACTCATGATATAAGTATATTCATTCCTTTTCTCAATCTTCTTAACGGCATCAATGGTTTTCATCATAGTGGGAAAATAAGCCAGATCGTGTATGGGCTGAAACATAACCTTGAAGAAAATGAATATGATCACACCTGTCGCGGAAAACATGATCGCATTAAACATAGTACCGATGAAGAAAATGACAAGACCAAAACCAAAGACAGTCATTCTGTGCCTGGGTTTGGTGACGCGGCCCAACACATACACCAGTATGGCCGTCAATGCTCCGCTAATTCCCTGTATCAGTCCCAGGGTGCCTTCGTCTCCTACCAGGCGCATAACCAATATTGCAGGAGTAGTGACTAAAAAACCTTGCACCATTCCTTTCAATCCGGCAAGAGCTAACAATTTGTGCCACAGAATATGAAATTTGACATAAAGAAATTTTTTTTGCGACGGATTATTAAATTTTCCCCTGGCCAATACAATACATGCACAAATGGATATTAAAAACGCAATCACCGTAACTATTTGATAACCTGTATTTACACTAAGAGATCTTCCAAAAAGTGATGATTCCTCAATAGTTCCCAAAAAAGCACCTACTATCAACGGCACCAGAATGCTCCACATGGAAAAGAAAAAAGTTTCCAACCCAAAGAAATAATTGCGGTTAGCGTCGTTAGTCGCATTCAATGCCAAAAAATAGCGGTTGGTCCAGAAAAAACCAGTAGAGAATCCCAGGATCAGACCGGTTATTCCCAACTCAACAATACCTATGGAGTTGACAAACATCATGGTTGCCATTACTATTGTCGATAGAATTATCCCGAAACCATACAGGAGACTGGAACTGAACTTTCGCAACAAAAAACCGTTTAAAAGAGAAGAGAAAACTATCCCGGCATACATGCAAAGCTGATAAATTGCGACATAAGCAGGCATCCCGGTATTTCGCATGATATAAGCCCCAACAAAAATTTCGATTATGGGCAGGATCAATGCATACAACATATTGGTTATAAGCAAAGTCCTGATGTTCAGAGACTGTGAGCGAAAAAACGCGAATTCTTTGAATATATTCTTTCTCACTTTATTTCAATGAATTAAAAATTTCATGTATAGAAAAAGTCGCTCCACATATCACTTCATCACTGGCACCGTAAAATACCTTAAGGGTATCGCCCGTAAGGTAATATCCGTTGGTAAAAACAACGTTGCCAAAAAATCCGGTCTGTTCATAAGGAGCAATCGGTTCCATGACAGGCTCTTTGCTGCGGGCCAGCACCTTGGAAGGATCGTTCAGGTCTAGCAATAATGCTCCCAGGCAATAACGGTTCTCGCTGTTGGCTCCGTGATAGATCTCCAGCCAGCCTTCGGAGGTCCTGACCGGGGCACCTCCGGCCCCCACTCTCTCCGAATCCCAACTTCCCGGGCGGGTGACGGCAACGCATTTGTGGTCCCCCCAATGCAGGCGGTCGGGAGACTCGGCAAGCCAAATATAATTGCCGCCCAGCTCGGGGCTGCTCGGCCTGTGAAAAGCATAATACCTGCCGTTGATCTTTTGCTCAAAGATCGCGCAGTCTTTGTTATGCGGAGGGAAGATCATTCCCTTGTGTTCAAAGTAACGAAAATCTTTGGTTACCATAAGACCTACCCCCACGGCAACAGGTGAAACCTGGGTAAAAGTGAGGTAATACCCATCTTCCATGGTTGCTACACGACAATCTTCAATTCCGAAAGATTCCAGAAATCCTTTTCCAAAAACGGGCGGATATGCGGGGTCTTCCCGGAAATTAATATCGTCCTCACTGCACACCAGCCTAAAATAAGATAACGAGGTCAGATAATTCTGTCCTTTGTATTTGATGACGCGGGGGTCAGAGGCATCCAGCAAAGGATCATCCTTGTCAAAATGCAGCACTTCAATTTCCCCGCGTTTGTTATATACAGGGAAACTGATCTTACCGGGTACCTGGGACGGCCTTTCAGCTACGCGCAGAATGAGCCAGGTTTTGTCGTTCATTCTGAACACTCCGGGATTCAGAAGACAGGTGATCTCCATTCCTTCTATACCCGGTTTCAGGTCGGAAGGTTTTAATAATGGATTACTTTCTGAACGTTTTGCAATATCCATAGAATAGTGTTTTTCTCAAAATTAGCTTTATCCGGGAAGGGACAGGGTATCCAATTTATTCAAATTGGTTTACTAATCTTACAAAATAAGAATAAGATACTCTTTGCGTGCAAAAAGCATACTTTTTCCGCATGTTTACAGACAAAGTATTGTATATTTCCTCTATAAATCCTATTCTGTATTATCTGAAAAAATTATCTGAAAACAGCTCTACGCGGACATGGCATTATGGAGGGACATGAAGAGCC
>WOYW01000009.1:0-31318 GCA_011620605.1 Bacteroidales bacterium
GTCCGCGTAGAGCTGTTTTCAGATAATACAGAATAGGATTTATAGAGGAAATATAATGATATTAATTTTTTATTTACCTTTGCAGCCTTGATCAATCGGGGTGTAGCGCAGTTGGCTAGCGCGCCACGTTCGGGACGTGGAGGCCGAAGGTTCGAGTCCTTTCACCCCGACTCTCTTATTTCTGACTTGTCTTGCAGAAAGTTTTCAAAATATTTATCTTTACATCATTATAGCTGTCAGTTTACAGTAAATGAAAACATTCAGAAGAATCTTGGGGGTACTTGTCATCCTTTTTGTAATAGCGATAGTCTATTCTTTGTTGTTTCCGGGAGAGATCAGAGTAGTGGATAATATGAGGATGTTTGTCCAGAAACCGCTCATTAAATGGGCGGGACAGATCAAAATGTCACAATTAACCTTTTCGGATAGTGATGAGGATGACGGGAATTCCGATATTTCACTGGAAGAATTGAAAACCATAGTTAAAGACCTGCCTGTTGGCAGCATTTTCTTTACACAGACACGTAACTATGCCATAAGCGAATTTATTCCGGGAGAGTGGAAGCATACGGGTATTTTTTTAGGCACCAAAGATCGGGTGGCCACCCAGATCGACACTTCCGGTACTCTTTTTAAGGCATTGGATTCGCTCATGAACCAAACAGCTGTATATGTGTTGGACAGTTACTCGGAAGGGGTAAGGGTTCATCCTGTCCAGGAACTTTCCAATATGAAATACAAATCCTATCTCACCCATTTTGCGGCTTTTTCTTTCAACGGCGAAACCCTTCAAATAGAAAAATTTATTGAAAACGCATTGATTTATACAGGACGGGATTACGATTACGACTGGATCACGGAAGATCCCCAAACCATTTATTGTTCGGAATTTCTGTATCACACCCTAAAAGACATTGGGATCCACATAAGTGACAGAACAAAAACGGTCAGCCGGGATATTTTTACGCCTGATGACCTGTTCCGTTATTTAACCCTCCATTCCGGGAAAAGAAAATCCTTTACTTTTTACGGCCTTTTTCACAAACAATAACCGACATGTATGACATCCTGATATCTACCCTTAGGGAATCGGTATTGATCACGGTCTTTGTTTTGCTAATGATGGTGGTCATTGAATACATCAATGTACAGACAAAGAATTACTGGGCGGACAAACTAAAAGATTCCCCGTTTTTGCAAATTTTAGTTGCCGCACTGCTTGGGATAACTCCGGGTTGTCTGGGTGCTTTTACCGTGGTTTCATTATACACGCACAGAATGATAGGGCTGGCCGGACTTGTGGCGGTTATGATTGCCACCTCGGGGGATGGGGCCTTTGTAATGTTTGCGCTTTTTCCCGGGAAAGCCTTTCTTCTAAACGGAATATTGTTCATTCTTGCCATAGGAGTTGGGTGGGTGGTGCATCTGATCACCAGAAAGAAGAATGAACTTTCTCCCCACGGTTTTATCATACACGAAAAAGACTATTGCCGTTGTTTTAATACGAAGATCATTCTTCCCCAGCTGAAAAACATGACGTTTGAACGAGCCGTGCTTCTGCTTTCAACGGTATTGCTGATAGTGTTGTTTGCCATGGGAGTCATAGGTCCTGAAGAATGGAACTGGATGAGGATCACCCTACTGGCAGGACTGTCTTTTTTGTTGTTTGTCTTTCTGACAGTGCCAGAGCATTTCTTGAAAGAACACCTGTACGGGCACGTGCTGAAAAAGCATTTGTTGCGCATATTCCTGTGGACCTGGGGGGCTTTCATCCTGCTCTATTTTATACAATCCAGTCTGACCCTGACCAATCTGATGCAAAACAACATATACCTCATTCTGCTTTTTGCCGTTTTGATAGGACTGATACCGGATTCGGGTCCTCAAATGATCTTTGTCACCCTGTTTTCCCAAAGTCTTTTACCTTTCAGCATATTGCTGGCCAACAGCATTGTGCAGGACGGTCACGGCATGCTGCCGCTTTTTGCCGAGTCAAAGAAAGATTTTGTCAGGGTAAAACTGATCAATATGGGGGTGGGTTTGCTCGCGGGTCTGCTTTTATTGCAGTTTAACGGACTGTAACGGCATTTAGCAATTCCTGCTTGATCTTCAGTAATGACCCGGAACCGGGGTCGCGTTCTCCCGCCGGTTGATCAATATTAATATGCGTCAGGATCCGGGTAGGAGGCTGGCTCAGCACGATCACCCGGTCACTCAGCAGGAGCGCTTCATCCACGTCGTGTGTCACGAAAATCACGGTGCGGCGGTCGGTTTCCCAGAGTTTCAGGAACCAATTGATCAGAATCTTTTTCAACCCGGTATCCAGTCCCTTTAAAGGTTCATCCATCAGGATGATATCAGAAGGACAGGCAAAGGCGCGGGCAATGGAAACACGTTGACGCATACCCCCGCTTAACTGAGAGGGATAAAAACCGGCAAATCCATCCAGTTCAACCTGCCTGATAAGTTGTTCAGTATGCTTTTCTCGTTCATTGGAAGGCATTTCCCTGCTTAAGACAAATTCAATATTTCCCCTGACCGTTTTCCATGGCAACAGGCGTGGATCCTGGAAGATATAGGACAACACCTTGTTTTCAAAACCGGTCAATTCTCCCGAATCCGGTTTGATCAGATTCCCGATAATGTTTAAAAGAGTGGTTTTTCCGCAGCCCGACGGGCCCAGCAGGCAGGTTATGGTATCTTCGGGAAAAGTAACGTCAAAATCCCTCAGCACAACAGTGTCTTTAAAAGATTTGTTAAGATTCCGTATTTGCAGACTCATAATCCGACCCTCCATTTTTCAATGCTACGTTCTCCCCGGCGTATCAATTTTTCAAAAATAAAGCTGATAAGTATAGCAATCAGGGTCCAGGCAATAACGGCATCTACGTTCAAGAACGTTTGTGCCGTCTGCATTTTTGTCCCAATACCGTATACAGGCTGGCTGAGGACTTCCCCGATTATGATGGCCCTCCAGCCAATTCCCATGGCACTGGAGGCCCCGCTTATAATAAAAGGAACGATGGCCGGCAGGTATACACCGGTGATGATTCTGCGTTTGTTCACTTTATAAAAAACGGCCATTTCGACCAATCCCGGGTCTACACTCCTGATCCCGTCGGAAACGTTGGTGCAAATAAAGGGAAACATTGTGAGCAACGCTATAAAAACGGGGACCGTTCCTGGATCAAACCAGATCAGGGCCAAAAGTATGAGCGAAATTACAGGAACGGAACGAACCGTTACAAGCATAGGAGTAATAAATGCATTGAACCCCGGGCTGATCCCTGCAAGAATCCCTGTTGCAAGTCCCAGAAAGAAAGATATCACAAACCCAATGATACCCCTCATAACCGTGCTTCCGGCTACTGTAAGAAAATCTTTGTCCGTGAATAACTGTAGTACGGTCAGAAATGTATCTTCCGGCTGAGGGATAATAAAGGCAGAATGGAAATAAAGCGCCAGGATCTTCCATGCTGCCAGCAAGAAGAGCACGGATGCTATGTTGAGGATCCTTTTTTTAGTAATAAAACGTTTCATCGGGCATTTTTTCTCCGATTATCAGAGGATTCATATTATAGAACACATTCAGGTAATCTGCTATCTGCGAACGAATATCCCTGGCCCTGACAAAATTAAGGCCAGATCCGGAAATGGCACTGAGCGCTACTTCCGCGTTTGGAAGGATGCCGTATAAGGCAATTAAAACAGCGGCACTGTCCGGGTTTTGATTGACCCAAAGAGAGGATCTTTCGTAGTTGTTAAGGACTTCTTCCACCAATTGGGGATTGGTTTCAATAATATCGGCCCTGACCAACAAGGCTGTCTGGGCGATGGGTGATCCCTGGATCTTTTCCCATTCCCTGTTCAGGTCAAAAATTGCACTGACCTGTTTGTTCTTCTGAATCACCAGGCTGACCAAAGGTTCGGAGATTACGCCGAGTTCCGCCCTGCCTGCGGCAACGGCATTGGCCAGGTCAATATGCGTGGGAAAACTGTAATCCAGTATGATATCCTTTTGAGGATCGATGCCGTTTTTTTGCAGCAGATACTGAAAAAGAACGTCCGGAGTCATTCCCCGCGCCATAACGTAGACTTTTTTATACCTGAGATCTTCCCAGCGGGTAATGGTGCTGTCATTGCCGAACAAAAAGAGAGTCCCCCAGACAGGGATCGCAATAAGCCTGTAATCCATTCCTTTGTTATACGTGATAGCAGCCATTGTTGTAGGAAGAACCGCAAAGTCAGCTTTTTTGTCAAGCATCATTTTCCGGACCTGGATGGGTTCATTGACGATCTCAACTCTTATTTCCGCCTCTTCAACATGGTCAAGGCTGTCAATAAACTTGATCATGCCCATTGACGAAGGACCTTTAAGAGTCGCTATTGTGAATGCGGGTTGATGAACCTTTTTTTCTGACCGATTACCGCAACTCTCAAAAAGGAAAACGGACAGTATACACAAAACAGGTATAATTCGCATAGCCTGAAAATTTTAACAAAAATAGAACATTTTATGGCAGCTTTGAAAAATGTTCTATCTTTGCCAACAAATAATCATTATGTGTCCATACTGAGACAAGGGATTTTTCCCGGTCAAGGAAGACACGTATCAAAAGATCTAATCCGGAGGTATTCTGATGGAAAAGAGAGTAGGAACCGTAATCATTCAGATCAACAGCCACGAGAATGTCGCCTTATTGAACGACATACTCTCTCAGCATGCTGACATTATTCTGGGAAGACAGGGTCTTCCGCGAAGTAACGGCAAAAGTCTTATTTCCCTTATTCTTGAAGGTACAACAGATCAGATCGGATCCCTGACAGGCCGTTTAGGCCTTTTGAACGGGATACAGGTTAAGTCGGTACTTTTGAAGAATATATAAAATGAAAAAATTTTCAATTACTCTTGCCACTATCTTTTTGTCTATGGCGTCTTTGTCATCTGGTTACAGCCAGGATCAAAACGATTCCATTCCGGTTAACCTTGGAGAAATTGTAGTAACCAGTCTGCGGATAGACAGGCGCATTAAAGACCTGCCTGTATCCGTGGCCATGGTGGATTCCGCCCAGTATCTGAAGCGTTCAGCTCTTACATTGTCCAATGTGCTGGAAGATGAACCCGGCGTATCCAGGGGAGGCGACGGCGTCTGGGCTACAAATATCAATATCCGGGGATTCGGAGAAGACAGGCTGGTTATTCTTGTTGACGGGAACCGGGTGGAAACGGCTACGGACCTGACCGCTTCATTCAGCATGATAGATGTGAACGATGTCGATCACGTTGAGATCATCAAAGGGGCACAATCTTCCCTTTACGGCACCGGAGCCATGGGCGGCATCGTTAATATAATTACCAAACAGGGTCATTTTGCTTCAAAACCTTATGTTAAGGGAGACTTTGTCTCGGGTTTTGCCTCGGTAAACAGGTTGTTTTCCAACCATGCCTCTGTCAATGCAGGTTCCAAAAAATGGTATTTGAGCCTCGGCGGGACATATGCCAAAGCAGGCGATTTGCGCACTCCGGACGGCATACTGCCCAACAGTCATTATACCACGGACAACATCTCGGTAAAGTTTGGGGTAAAACCTTTTGCCAATCATTTATTCATGATCCAGTACCAGCGAAACTGGTCAAAAGACGTCGGGATCCCCGGAGGGAGCGCTTTTCCCGGTCCTGCGAAGGCCACTTATACCGACATAGGACGCCATCTGCTATCGGCCAGTTATTCCATAACCGGGATAACAGAGAAACTGTCTGCCCTTGAATTGAAATATTTTACCCAATATATAGTCAGAGATGTGTCTCTTGAGCCCAATACGGTGACCAATACTACCCTCCCTAACGGAAATGTTCAGCGTACGACCCCGGAAGTGTTTTACCCGTTCGGAAAACACCTGACAAACGGAGTTCAGCTGCAAAGTACCTGGGATCTGACAGCCAACAATGTCCTTATAGCGGGCGTGGATGTGTGGGGGCGTAAACTTACTACCGGAAGGGAAAAACACATCAGGGTAGATGTCCTGAATCCGGCCGGTGATATCCTGAAGACCAACAACCTGGTTCGGGGTGAAACGCCTATCCCCGAATCGAGTTTCAGCAGTACCGGTTTGTTTTTCCAGAATGAAACACGTTTCCTGGAAGACAGGCTGACTATGATCCTGGGCGGCCGATTTGACGGGATCCTGATCAAAAACGAACAGGGTGTAGACGTAGATTATATCAGTATCAACGGGGAAAGGAACGATAATCCTCCCACGCAACGAATAACTTTCCCGGCAGGAAAAGAAAAAAGTATGTCCTGGAGCGCCAATGCCGGCGTACTTTACCGGCTTGTTAAAGATGTTGATCTTTCACTTAATCTGGCCAGGGCTTTCAGGGCGCCGTCGCTTGAAGAACGTTTCAAATACATTGACCTGGGTAATTTTGTTCGCCTTGGAGATCCGTCACTGGAACCCGAAAAATCTTATTCCGCTGACCTGGGATTACGAATATGGAAATCTAGATTCAACCTGCAGGCAGATGTTTTTGTGAACCGGATCACCAATATGATCGTGGAAAGACCCGGAGAATTTATCTACAGGCTCACTTCCGACTCCAAAGAGGAAACGATCCCGGCCCTGATCAATGACAATGTGAGAAAAGCGTTGTTGTACGGATTTGACGTGAAATTTGCCTACAATTTCAGTACTGATTTTGTCTTGTTCGGTTCCGGAGCCTATGTACGCGGGATGGCTTTGGAAACAGAAGGGAACCTTCCGCTCATTCCGCCTTTAAACGGGCGTATGGGATTACGATATACCAATTCACGCCTGGGGTCATTGGAGTTTTCCGTGTTTGGCGCTGCAAAGCAGGATAAAATTGCCGAAGGAGAACAGGAAACACCGGGATACTATCGGCTGGATGCGGCCCTTAATACAAAAACAATGTATATGGGGCCTTTAGGATTACAGCTTTTTGCAGGAATTGACAATATTACCAATAACCGGTACACCAACCATCTTTCCACCAACCGCGGGAGCATAAGTGTAGAACCGGGCAGGAATATTTATATAAGGCTACGATTGGCTTTTTGAGCTTCCGTTTCAGTAGTTTCGCATCTGGCCTCTCTCACCACGCGGATTCCGGCCATACCCCTGAACAGGTGAGAGCATGGATTGGAACAAAACCGAGAGTTTTTCCTGTTGTTCCGGCCTGAGAACACTTTGCATATTGCAATAATAATCGAAGGTCAGGATCTTCAACGTTTTGTGCATTTCACCGAGTTCTCCGGCAAGTTTGTCCAGATGATCCCTGTTGGGATCCACGGATCGCAATTCCCAGGCCATCCTGTTTCTGACGCCGTTCATGGCCATCAGGGTCCTTTTGGCAGAACGGTTGTAAATACGACGAAAATCCCTGAATTGTTCCTGTTGGGAAGCATCGAGATCCAATTCCTGTGCAATGAAATTGCCAAATTGACGGGGAGGGATATCCTTTACTTGTTCCACTGCCTTCTGATCTTTATTAAGATGTGCCCTGTATGTAACGATTACAGCAATATTGGTCCCCAGCAGAAATACTACCAGGATGATTAATGCTGTTTTTGAATATTTCCCCATAAACTGTATTGATTAAAAACCGTCTTCAAGGAGCAGTGTTTCTATACTTTCAATCTGATCGTCCTGGAACAGAACGGCTATTTCTGTTTCTGTGCCGGAATAGTCAGGTGTTTTAGTGAGTTGTCCCAGCAAAAGACCTGTAAACAAACCGATGATCAAAGCTGTTCCAATAGCCAGTGGTTTCAGGACTCTAAATTTCCCGGGAACTTGTGCAGGTTGCATACGACCTTTTATGCGGGTAAACAAGAAAGGTTTAACTTGCAAGGCCTTTTCAGCATTGAGCCAGGCAAGCGTTTTTTTAAGGAACTCCATTTTTGCTTTGCAATCCGAACATTGTTCCAGATGATCGGCTACAAGAACGGCGTCCTCCTTAGGCAGGGAGTTTTCTATAAAGAATATCAGTTTCTTTTCCGTTGATTTGCAGTCCATTTTATATATTTTGTATGTTTGACACAAACTAACGGAAAAACTTGCGTTCTTTTTCAAAAAAAATCACAAAAAGCACAAGTATTTTCCCATTACTGTGTCAAATATATTGTTTTTAAAGAACATTGGACACAAATATTACAGACAGATTACTTAAGGGCGACGAAAATGCGTTCAGGGAACTGGTTGAAACTTACCAGCAGATAGTGTTTCGTACCTGTATGGGGGTGTTGCATGATACCCGGGATGCCGATGATGTTACCCAGGAGGTGTTTATTGAAGTATTTCAATCTGTAGGGAAGTTCCGTGCCGATTCAAAAATTTCCACATGGTTGTACAGAATAGCTCTGAACAAATCTTTAAACCATATAAGAGATAACAGAAAACATAAACCTTCACGCTTTTCCTCTTTCGAACGAAATCCAGAAGTGTCCGGAAGTGTTGCTATAGAAGGACCTGACCAAATATTACAAAATAAAGAAAAAAAGAAAATTCTTGACCAGGCTATTGATTCGCTACCCGAAAAGCAAAAAAAAGCATTTATCCTGAATAAATATGAGAATCTTTCTTATAAAGAAATTGCACAGGTAATGAAGTTGTCCGTTTCTTCTGTGGAGTCGTTATTATTCAGGGCAAAACAAAATCTGCAGAAGAAACTTCTGGATTGTTACAGGAAGTCCTGTTGAAAAAAAGAGTATACCCTACGCAAGTTTTTTGATGTTGTTGGTGTCTTACAGGCAAACAAACCATTAAAAAATTAGAATCATGAAAACAACAACCATTCTTATCACATCACTGATGTTGCTTACATCATTGACTATGTATGCACAGAGAGGCAGGGGTAACAGAAATGTTGCCTACAACAACAACTACCAAACTTGTGTGGATGCTCTTCCGGACCTGACTCAAGACCAGATCCAGAAAATTACCGCACTCGAAAATGCCCATAAAGCTGAGATCGATCAGTTACGCAACAGCCGCCGTTCCACCAGGGATGGAAGTATGAAAACGGATATTCGTCAGCAAATGCTCAATGCCCGGGATGCCCACCGCGACCAGGTGAAAGCCCTTCTTACCCCAGAACAGCAAAAAGTTTACGAAGCACTTCCCGGCAATAACGGAAGGAACCGTCAATCTCCCGCCGGTCGTCCCAACGGTAACCGTTCCTCCAGAAGCGGCAGAAATTCGCATTTCTGATAAAAATTTTGCCAAACACGTAAAAACACATATCTTTGCGGACCTTTTCTCGAGAAGATAAGGAAGTTAACAAAATTCATTAACTTAAAAACAGATTTATGGCAGTAAAAATTCGTCTTGCACGCCATGGCAAGAAAAATCACGCTTATTTTCACATTGTTGTTGCAGATTCCCGCGCTCCCCGTGACGGTCGGTTAATAGAAACCCTGGGAACGTATGATCCCAATACCGATCCGGCTACCATTAACCTGGATCAGGAAAGAGCTCTTTACTGGATCAGTACCGGGGCACAGCCTACACTAACCGCACGCAGGCTCCTTTCATACAGGGGAGTACTCCTGAAAAAACATTTACAGGAAGGTGTGGCAAAAGGAGCATTAACGCAGGAACAGGCAGACGCAAAGTGGGAAGCATGGATGCAGGAAAAAGATGCCAAAGTAGCCGCAAAGAAAGGCAAACTGGAACAGGAGACACGCGAAGAAACAAAAAAACGACTGGAAGAGGAAGCCAAGGTTAATAAAGAGCGTGCCGCCGCCTTATTGGCAAAACGTGAGGAAGTAGCAGCCAGACTGGCTGCAGCCGCCGCCCAGGCAGCTGCAAAAGCAGAAGAAACCATCGCTGAAATTGAAGGAACTGCCGTTCCCGAAACTGAAGAAGAGGAAAAAGCTGCAACTGAATAATGATATGGGAAAGGAAAGGTTTCTGAAACTGGCGACAGTGAGGAAAACCTTCGGAAAGGGAGGGGAGCTTATCCTTAAGATCCATCCCGATGTTCCCCAAAACATTATTGACCAATTAAACGAAAAAGAACCGGTATTCATCCTGGTGGATGGCATACCGGTTCCTTTTTATTTAACCTTCCTGCAGTTCAAGGGGAATGACAAGGCGATCGTTTGTTTTGAAAATTACCTTTCCGAAAAACTGGCTGAAGAATGGGTCGGACAAACCATTCTCTTCAAAACAGGAGATGAACAACCCCTTAATGACGGATCAGTTTTAACGGGGTATTCGTTCACTGCAAAAACCCCGGCGAACAAAAATTACCAAGGAACTGTTTCCGGATTCTTTGATTATCCCGGGAACCCCTGTCTGGAACTGGAATTCGAAGACGGCACGCGTACCTTGTTGCCTTTTCATGAGGATTTCATCCGTAAAATCAATCACAGGAATACGTCCGTTGAGTTTGTTTTGCCGGAGGGATTGTAATGCTTTATTTTAAATTAAAGAACCTTACGTCTGTCTGTCCTGATACTCCGGATTCAAATAACTGGACATATCGCCAGTAGTCACCTATCCTGTTGGGGCTCATATAAGATATAATATCCTTACCATCCTCCTTTTTGTATCCTTTTCCCTTGATAGTGTTAATATATTTATCGGCATCACTGGTCCTGGCCCTGATCTTTACTGCTTCATAAAACATGTTGTCAGTAGTGTAATCCAGGAACGTAAATGAGCCTGAAAATGCAGGATATGCATTCAAAACGGGATACTGCGCAACCAATGCGTTCCAGTCGCTAAAGTCATCTTCGGTTTCTTCTTCAGAATCTTCTGCAGGAGGTGTTGTGGTCAGGGTTACCACAAGGACATCCCCTGCAGGGACATCCACCTGGCGGGTGGATTTGTTCCCGTCCGGATCTACGGCCGTGATCAGCTATTTACCTTTGTTCAATATGGTATATATGAATTGCCTGCCCTCATCTATGATATTGCCAATACTCACATAGATCGAGGCCATGGAAGTGGAAGTGCTTTCGGGATTCCGGGCGATCACAATATCGGCTTTTTTCTCTGGGTCGTCGTCTTCCACAAAGACAAAGGACCGGTTCGTTACCGAAACGTTTTCCGTATCTGTTTTGGCCACATCCACGACTTCCTTGATGATGGCGGCCATTTTTGTGGCGTATCCCTCACCCATTTCCTTTACTGTAGGATCCGCGGGATCCATGGAGTTGACCGCTGCTGTGATCTCCTGTGCTATCTGTGAAGGATCGGCCTCTGAGCTGGAATTGTAAATATCCAAGGTTAATTCCCCGACATCCCCGGCATCCAGACCTCCAGAGGTAGTGGCTTGCATGGCATCTACCATAAACTCGGCTCCGGTTTCCACCCCTTTGGCTCCTTCGGCAACGAATATATTCTGGATGGAGAGGCCGCGTTCCACCGAAGTGGTCCCGAATTCTTCGTTGTCCTGCTGGAAATCGTTGAACATCTGTGAAGCCTGGTGGTCGAAATCGCCCTTTTCCATTTTTTTCCAAAAATCACTTTCATTAGAGGTTTTTGCTTTCCATTCGGGCCGGAGTTTGTTGTATAGTTCCGTTCGGTCGGAGGACGAGATGTTCGAAACTACTTTCAGGACACGTTCACGACTCCTTTCTCCGCTACCGGTTATCCAGGAAAAAAATTTTGTACTTGAGGAGATAAAGCCTTTGGTGTTGACCGAGGTCAGGATACCTGATTTTTCCAGGTTACTGATTGCCTTTTCGTATTCCTTGATATAAGGTGCCATTTCGGCAACCATCCCAAAGAATTCGTTGTATTCCGCCGCGTTGACACTACCCTTCAGAATATCCCGGGTAAATCCGTCGGAAGTGGCCTTCAGATAGTATAGAGTGAGGGTTTGTTTGCGTACGGCAAAATCGGCAAAAACAGCTACGTCTTCCCGGAACTGCTCCGAACCTTCGTAGTTTTTCCAACCGAAAAGCCCCGTACACCCGCTGACGATCATTCCCGGAATGACCAGCAGGAGAATAACGTGAAATCTTTTCATATACAGGCTGTTATATTAACTGTTAAAGATAACGAAAAAAACCATGAAAAAGATTTTTCAACCCATACTTTCACGAATAAGACTTACTGCCGCCCGGGCACAACCTTCGACGCCCAGAAGACCTGCGTCCAGGGTACAATGGTAGGAATCGGCTTTTCCCCATTCTTTATTGGTGAAATAATTGTAATAGGAAGCACGTTTTTTTTCTTCACGGGCAATGAAAGCCTCGGCTTCTTCCCGGGAAATTCCTCTTCTTTCCGCAACATTGGCAATGCGCAGGGACAGGGGAGCATGGATGAAAAAGCTTCGCATACGGGGATCGTCCCTTAAAATGTAATCCGAACACCGACCAATAAAAAGACAGGACTGTTCTCCGGATATCTTACGGATCACTTCTGACTGAATACCGAAGATCCTGTCCCGCGAAAGTGTCGCATTCATGGGATCGAAAAAAGCTCCTCCCAGAAAATCATGCGCGTTCAGGACCCTTGAGAGCCCCTGAGAAACTTTTTCATCGGCCTTTTCAAATATTTCTTCGCACATTCCGCTTTCCTTGGCTGCATAATACAAGAGTTCCTTGTCATAGAAAAAAAGACCCAGGGCCGAGGCTATCATCTTTCCCACAAAATAGCCGCCACTACCCAGTTGGCGGCCCAGGGATACAACAATTCTATCCTTTGAGTTCATAATGTTTCCTGAATTCTTTCAATTGTTTTGTAATAAGTATTGCAGCTACTATGAACGATGCTGCATCGGATACGGGCATACTTGCCCATACACCGGTCACACCAAAAAAGCGGGGAAGAATCAGCAGGGCAGGGATCAGGAATATTACCTGGCGGGTAAGTGATAAAAAGATGGCTTTCCCCGGTTTTCTTATAGCCTGGAAGAAATTGGAAGTAACCAAAGAAAGCGCTACAAGCGGGAATACCGCAAGATCTATATGCAATCCTTCAATAGTTAAGCGGGCCAGGGTCGGGTCGTTGGTAAAAAGACTGACCGCAGCTGCGGGAAAAAATTGTGCAATAATAAATGCCAGGATACTAACACATAAAGCACATAAAAATGTCAGTTTGAAAATGTCGGTAACCCTTTTATATTGTTGAGCACCGTAATTGAACCCTACCAGGGGCTGCATTCCCTGGTTGAATCCGAACATGATCATAATAAAAAGAAAAACAATCCGGTTGGCGATCCCGTAGGCCCCTACGGCAAAATCTCCTCCAAAATCAAAAAATGAACGGTTGATAATAATGATCACCAGGCTGTTAACCACATTCATAAGGAAAGGCGCCAGTCCCACAGATATAATATTTCTGGGCATTCCTTTACGTATGGCAAATATCCCTTTTTTAAAATGCAAAAGGGAATCGTGCCTGGAATAATGACGCAGCAAGATACTCAGGGCTACTGTCTGGGCCAGTACCGTAGCCAGTGCAGCCCCGCGGATGCCCCAGCCGAATCCGAAAATGAACAACGGATCCAGTGCAAGATTCACGGCTACAGACATAAGGGTGGCAAACATGGCCTTTTTGGGATAACCGCTGGCCCGCAGGTTGTCATTTAGACCATGATATACGTGTGTGATCACGTTGCCCAGGAGAATGATCTGCATATATTCCCGTGCGTAAGGTAACGTAAGTTCGCTGGCTCCGAAGAATCTGAGGGTAGGATCCAGGAAGATCAGGGCAATAATGGAATAAAGAATACCAATGACAGCATTTAGGGTTACGGCATTGCCAAGTGCCACTTCTGCCGTGGACATATCCTTTTGACCCAGCTTAACAGCGATCAGCGTTGAGGCACCCACCCCTATCATGGACCCGAATGCTGCCGAGATATTCATAAGGGGTAAAGTCAGTGAAAGGCCTGCGATGGCAAGGGCATTCACACCCCGTCCAATGAACATGACATCGGCAATGTTGTATATGCTGGCAGCCGTCATGGAGATGATGGCCGGCATGGCATAACGGAACAGAAGTTTTGGGATATGTTCCTTATCCAGTGCTAATGTTCTTCCCTGATCAGGCACGCCAATAGATCTTTTTGCGGGAGACCAGGGAAACCAGCCACATGGTAAACAATACCAGCAGAAAAGCGCTCAATGCACCTATCCAGGGATAGCCTTCCGGATTTGCCCGGTTATACAATAAATTTAAAAAAGTGATCCCCATAAGGGGAGAAATAAACATGGAATAGGCAACGTAACTCATCAGCGGATTGGCTCCGGCTCCGGCAAATATTTTAGATAGGAAGCCCTGTGGTAAAAAATCAGTAAGGTATTGAAGCCAGAGCAACAACAGAATAGCAACCCCTCCGCTTACAAAACAATACGAAAAAGAGCATGGAACTTTCGTAAGTCCCGGTTCAAAACCCTCTATCCACAGACCTGTCAATAAGAGTAATCCTCCCAGGTATAACAGAGGGACGTATTGAGGGGCCTTTTTTCTCATAAGGGACACCATCCCGTATAGGGCAATAACGGTAAATATCTTACCTCCCAGTAACCACCGGTTGTAGCTGCTTACACAGATCCATACAACCAAAAGAATCATTCCCCAGAATAAAAGATGGGTAAGAAAGCCGCCCCGCGGGATCTTCGATTCGTGTTCTTCCTGCATGGTTAGCAGCCGGTCCCCGACCCAGGTAGCCGGGATCAGGATAATCAGGAAGTTGATCTCTTCCATGTTCAAAAGCCAGGAGAAATTTTTATTGGCGTAAAGCATGTTGTCAAATCCCAGAGACCTTGAAACAAGACTTATAGCAATCACCCACAGAAAAGCAACAAGCCTCCATTTTACGTTATCCCGTGTGAAATACCAGATCAGGGCTCCGAAAAGGTATAAAAATGCCAGCAGCAGGATAATGATGTTCCTGCTGAAGAGTGTCATCTGCACGTCATATACAAAGGCATAGAGCGCCAGCAGGGCAAGAGCCGTAACCCACCCGGCGATCCTTGTTCTTAAGGACGCTCCCTTCACATAAATGAGCCATAATGCTCCGAAACCGGCCAGGATCAGGAATTTGGACCAGTATCCGGGTAAAGAAGGTTGCAACAGGTTGCATAAAAATGAAAAGGCCAGTAACCTGAGAAATCGTTCTCCTATGTCTTTCATATCGCGACGCGTGTCCTTTCCGGATCTTTTCCATTTGGCCATGAAGGCAAAGGGGATGGCCGCTCCCATGCAAAATATGAAAATCGGGAACACGAGGTCCACCCAGCCCAGTCCGTAACTGGTCATGTCCAAGGTGTGCTCCGGGGGAGGATTCTGGATATGATACATCCAGGCCGGAAGCACGCCATAAGGAATGATGGCCGAGAAAACCATTCCGAAAATGGACAGTCCGCGTAATATGTCAAGGCTGATAAACCTTTTCATGATTCCTGTATAAAGGGAGCCAGAACAGTTCTCATATCATTCAGTTTTTCGTCAAGCATGGCTGCGTCTGAAGCTTCAGCAATAAATCGCAGGTAGGGTTCTGTGTTGGAAGGCCTTACGTTGAACCACCACTCGGGAAATTCAATACGGTATCCGTCAAAATCAAAGAAGGCAGACGGTTTTTCCTGCGAGGTAAAGTATGCTTTCAGGGCATCCATTGCTTCCTGTTTTTTGGCGATCCGGAAATTGATCTCACCGGAATTCTCGTATTTACGGATATCCGCAATGATACGGGACAGGGGCTTGTTTAATTTCACCAGAACTTCTAGCACCAGCAGTGCGGCCAGCAACCCGCTGTCCGAATAAAAGAAATCCCTGAAATAATAATGACCGGCCAGCTCCCCACCGTACAAGCCGTCGATTTCCCTGAGCCGCGGTGCTGCGAAAGCACGACCTACGCGCCATGTGTGCATTTGTGCCCCCATAGGTGCCAGGTATTCTCCCACCGCCTTGGACGAACGAATGTCCTGTAGGACCCGTGCCGGAGAACCGTCCAGAAAATGATGCCCTAAAAGAGCAATGATCAGATCGGGCGAGATGAAAATTCCCTGTTCATCGGTAAACATTACCCGGTCAGCATCCCCGTCAAAGATAATCCCAATATCACATTTTTTTTCTTTTACCAGATGTTGCAATTGTCTGATGTTTTCCGGGATAAGCGGGTTAGGCGGATGGTTAGGGAAACGGCCGTCCGGTATTTCGTTTATGTAAAATATATTATCTGTTCCCAGTAGTCTTTTAACAAACAATCCTGCCATTCCGTTGGATACGTCAATCCCGACCCTGAGATTTTCCAAATGCGGAACATATGCAAACAGATAGTCAAAATATTCCCGTTTCAGGTCCAGTGGGATCATTTTACCTCTTTGTTCAGCAGCTAGGGGCTCTTTATGCAAAACGCAATCCTCCAGGAAATTGAGTCCGTTTTCATACCCTATGGGCATGGCTTCGCGTCCTGACACTTTCAGCCCGTTGTATTCAGCCCCGTTGTGAGAGGCCGTGATTTGTACAGAACCGTCAAAATGATGTTTAGCCGTCACATAATACACCATGGGCGTAGTTGTCAGACCCAGGTCAAAGACATCGGCTCCGGCATCGCAAATTCCCCTTACAAGGTTCTCAAAAACTTTGGGAGAAGATTCCCGGCAATCCCGGCCGACGGCGATCCGTTTTGTTTTGAGCAATTGGGGCAGAAAAAACCCCATTTTATACACATCTCCGGGAAGCAAGTCTTTATTGTAGATGCCCCGAATGTCATAAGCGTGAAAAGCTCCCATATTTATTGGACGAGTTTTGTTTTGTAAAAAGTTTTGACTTCTCCCAGAGTCATGGCACGTAATTTACCATGGATCATCTTTTTGCGAATGGCCGGAAGGCGATCTACGAACAATTCTCCTTTCAGATGTGAAAATTCATGTTGAACCATACGGGCAGCCATACCGTGGAACCATTCCTCCACATGTTCAAAATTCTCATTCACATATGCCAGTTTTACGCTTATGGGACGTTCAATATCGGCATATAATTTGGGAACGCTCAGACAACCTTCCTGGTAAACCACCGTTTCTTCACTTTCTTCAAGAAGAATGGGGTTGATAACCAGTCTTTTAAAATCTTTTAATTCCGGACGGTCTTCCGAAAGGTCTTTTCCGTCAACCACAAACATACGGATGGAAAGACCAATTTGAGGGGCTGCCAGTCCAACCCCGTCCGCATAATACATGGTTTCCCACATATCACTGATCAATTTGTCCAGGTTGGGATAATCCGGGGTGATTTCCTTTGCTTTTTGTTTAAGTACAGAAGATCCGTAAATATATATCGGCAATATCATAATGTGTTATTTTGAAGGTACTCCTGCAATATGAGTACGGCACTGATCTTATCAACAGTTGCTTTATCCCTGCGGGCTTTCTTTTTTAAACCTCCGTCTATCATAGCCTGAAAAGCCATTTTTGAAGTATAACGCTCATCGGCCAGTATTACCGGAACGGCAGGGAAAGTCCTTTTCAAATGGGTTACAAATGCTGTTACGCGCGGAGCGTTCTGGGACGGGGTGTTGTTTAAGTGTCTTGGATAACCCACTACGAACAAATCTACCGGTTCGGCTGCAATATATTGTTTCAGGAAGTCGGTTACTTGTTCTACCGTTACAGTTTCCAGGGGGGTGGCAAACATGTTCAAAGGGTCACTAACTGCCAGTCCCACGCGTTTCTGGCCATAGTCAATACCCAAAATCCGTCCCATGCTGCAAAGGTAATACAATTTGGAAAATGATTCGTACATTTGTCATACCAAAGCAACCCTATGGCATCGAACAAATCCAGGAAGAAAGCACTCAGAGAAAGGTATATCTTCGGAGTCTTTGATATAGAATCCCACAAACAGGTGATCAATGTCAAATTTTCTCTGATTAATCTTCTTATAGGCGTTTTGGGACTCCTGCTGGTCCTGGTGACCTGCGTTGTCTTGATATTTATATACACTCCTTTACGGGAACTGATCCCCGGATATCCCAATGCACAAACCCGGGAAGTAATGATGAACAACGCCCTCAGGGCCGATTCCCTGGAAAAGGTCATCCATCTTTGGGAAATCCACTTGGTAAACCTGCAAAGAGTACTTGCCGATGAGGATCCCCTGACTCCTGAAGAAATTCTGCCCAAGGGACATTTTTCCGGGATACCCGAATTAACGGTGGGGGGAAGGTCCAGGGAAGATTCCTTGTTAAGGGCGCAGACCGAGCAACGGGAGCAGGAATACCAGGAGAACATACAGGGACGCAACATTCAGATAGAAGGACTTCACTTCTTTCCTCCGGTTAAAGGGCTAGTTACCTCTAAATTCAGTGCTGCAGAGAATCATTTTGCCGTAGATATTGTAGCTCCGGAGAGTTCTGTGATCTATGCGGTTTTGGATGGTACCGTAAGTTTTGCATCATGGACCGAAGAATTTGGATACGTGCTGCAAATACAGCATGAAAACAATTTATTGTCCATATACAAGCATTGCTCGCAATTATTCAAAAAAACAGGAGACCCTGTTACGGCGGGATCTGCTGTAGCGGTTATTGGAAAGGAGGGAACTTATTCTACCGGCTATCACTTGCATTTTGAACTCTGGCACAAAGGAGTACCTCTGGATCCCGTAGATTACATCAATTTTTAAAATGGATTTTTTGAAACGCATCGCACTTCTTGGTTCAACGGGTTCTATTGGAAGACAGGCCCTGGATGTAATTCGCAGGTATCCGCGGTTGTTTAAAGCAGAAATCCTGACAGCCAGGACATCCTCTGGTCTCCTTATCCGTCAGGCACTGGAATTCAAACCGGCCGCTGTTGTGATTACCTGTGAAAAAGCTTACGGAGAAGTTTCAGATGCTTTAAAAGGGACTTCCATCAAAGTATTGTCGGGAAGGGATGCCATTGCCGAAGTCCTGCAATTGAAATCTGTGGATATGGTATTAAACGCCCTGGTGGGTTTTGCCGGCCTGGCACCTACACTGGCCGCTTTGCAAAATGGGAAGATACTGGCCCTGGCCAATAAGGAAAGCCTGGTTGCAGGAGGTCATTTGGTAATGCGTTTGGCAGGATCTGCAAAAAATAAAATATTACCCGTTGACAGTGAACACTCTGCGATATTTCAGTGTCTGAGAGGAGAACAGGCCACTGTTGAAAAAATAATACTCACCGCTTCGGGAGGGCCTTTTTTTGGCTACAGCATCCGGGATTTGGAAAAAATTACCCGGGATCAGGCCCTGGATCATCCTACCTGGAACATGGGTGTAAAAGTTACCGTGGATTCGGCCACATTAATGAACAAAGGTTTTGAAGTGATTGAGGCTTACTGGCTGTTTGGTCAGCCCCTCTCCCGCATTAAGGTGATGATCCATCCCCAGTCGCTGATCCACTCCATGGTTCAGTTTTCCGACGGAACCATTAAGGCGCAAATGAGCAATCCGGATATGCGTCTGCCCATACTTTATGCCTTAGCGTATCCCCAAAGGCTGGGATTTCCCGATGTAAAACGAATGGATCTGTCCCATTTCTGTTCCATGGAGTTTCATGAACCGCCTTTCGAAAGATTCCCGTGCCTTGGAATAGCTTATCAAGCCATGCAAAAAGGTGGGAATATACCCTGTGCCCTGAATGCTGCAAACGAAGTGGCAGTGGATGCTTTTTTGAATAACAAACTGGTCTTCACTGCTATTCCCAAAATAATATGCAAAACCCTGGAAACCGTTTCCCGTATCTCTGATCCTGATTATTCTCAATTGGAGGATACGCACCGGGAAGCTCAGCTGGTGGCACAAAATTTGTTGACAAGTTATTGATTTTATGGAGGTATTGATCAAAATTGCCCAGGTGATCCTGGCGTTGTCTTTTTTAATCCTGATTCACGAATCAGGACATTTTCTTTTTGCCCGCTTATTTAAGATCAGGGTTGATAAGTTTTACCTGTTCTTTGATCCCTGGTTCAGTCTTGTGAAATTCAAACCAAAAAATTCTCATACCGAATACGGGATTGGATGGTTGCCTTTTGGAGGATATTGTAAGATTTCAGGAATGGTTGATGAATCCATGGACAAAAACCAGCTTAACGAAAAACCAAAACCCTGGGAATTCAGGAGCAAACCCGCATGGCAACGTTTTTTTGTCATGTTTGGAGGTGTTCTTTTCAACATGATATTGGCTATCGTACTTTACGGGATGATCCTTTTTAACTGGGGAGAAGAATACATTCGCACGGAAGATGCCGCATACGGGATCCAATGTAGTATCCTGGCCCGGGAGATAGGTTTTCAAAACGGAGATATCATTTTGGCATTTGATGACCGTTCTGTTGTCAACGATCCGGTCCACACCCTGCAGGTTGATCTGATACGTACCAGACCCTCCGTGATAACGGTTCTCAGGGGTGCGGATACCGTTCGCTTCGGTTTTGATCAGGGATATATTCGGGAAATGCTGAACGCTCCGAATATGTTCACGTTACGTTATCCTTTTGTAGTGTCCTCCGTTCCCGACACATCGCTCAACGTGCTTGCCGGCCTGGTTCCGGGAGACAAGATCGTCAGGGTAAACGACATTTCCACTCCGGCCCTTCAGGATGTTCAGGAAATACTGGCACAGAATAAGGGTGGAACTGTTTACGGCGGTGTGCAAAGAGGAGACAGCCTGGCCAGCGTTCCCCTGCAAGTTAACGCAGACGGGCTGATCATGGTTGGAGTAGTCAGTCCGGTGGAATTTATTAAGGTTACCGTGAAACAGTATTCTTTCCTGGAGGCTTTCCCGGCAGGCATAAGAAAAGCATACCAGACCGGGGCCAATTACATTCAGGAACTGGGGCTGATCTTTACTCCCCAAACAGAGGCCTATAAATCTGTTGGGAGTTTTATTGCCATAGGCAACATTTTTCCCGGGACCTGGAACTGGGAAATATTCTGGAACATTACAGCTTGGCTCTCCATTATGCTGGCCATTCTGAACCTTCTGCCTATCCCGGCTTTGGATGGCGGTCATATAGTTTTGGTCATTTACGAGATGATCACAAGACGTAAACCTTCCCAGAAATTCCTGGAATATTCGCAGATTGCGGGCATGATCCTGCTGATGGGTCTTATGTTCCTGGCTTTCGGAAATGATTTATACAGATTATTTACATAAAAAGCAACTGATAAGATATGAAGTCAAGAATTGTATTATTAACCGGATTGTTGGGCCTGATGGCATGGTCATGTTCCGACGGACCACAGTTAAAACAGAATGTCAGCGGTAAAGCCGGAGAAGTAATTGTTGTCATGGACAAGAATATATGGGAGTCTGGACCGGGTCAGTCACTCAGGTCAATTCTGGCTGTTGATTTTCCTCATTTACCGCAACGTGAACCGCTCTTTTCATTGTTCAACATAAACACCAACGCTTTTTCTTCCATTTTTCAGACACACCGTAATATCATTATTTGCAATGTCAATCCGGAGATGGAAGAAGCTCAAGTGGTCATTCAGGAAGATATATGGGCTGCACCTCAGATAGTGGTCACTGTCTCCGGTCCCGACCAGGAAAGTATTAAGGAATCTCTAGACAACAACAGTGACCGGTTGAGAAACGCCATGGAACAGGCAGAACGAAACAGGGTCATCAGGAATTCAAAAAAATTTGAAGAAAAATCCATTCGTCAGACTATTACAAATTTCCTGGGAGGATCCCCGTATTTTCCTACAGGGTATCGCATCAAAAAACAAACGGATAGTTTTATTTGGGTAGCTTACGAAACCACCTACACAACCCAGGGGGTCTTCATTTATACGTATCCCTACAGAAATCCTGACGATCTGACCTTATCCCGCATTATTGCAGAGAGAAATCTGAAATTGGGGAAAGAAGTCCCCGGCCCCCTGGATAATACATACATGACTACCAATTCCCTGATAGAGCCGTCTTTCCGTTGGGTGAATTTCAATAAACGTGAATTCGTCGAGATTCGTGGATTGTGGGATGTGAAAAACGATTTCATGGGCGGCCCGTTTGTTTGTCATTGTTTCTATGACCGCGACAAACAGAAAGTAGTGGTTCTGGAGGCTTTTGTATACGCACCCAGGTATCCCAAAAGAAATTATTTACGCCAGGTGGAATCAATAATCTATTCCTTTGAGTGGCAAAAAGAGGAAAAAAATTTGTAGGAAAGAAAATTCGTTATACCTTTGCGCTCCCAAAACGGCCAGTTCGTCTAACGGTTAGGACTCAAGATTTTCATTCTTGCAATAAGGGTTCGATTCCCCTACTGGCTACAAAATAAAACAGACAATAATGGCTCATCACGCATCAGCAAAAAAACGCAACCGTCAAGATCTTAAAAGACGTCTTCATAACAGGTATTATGCACGGACTACACGTAACGCCATCAAGGCAATACGTAACACGACCGATAAAGCAGCTGCCACAGCTATGCTGCCCAAGGTTTATGCTATGATAGATAAATTGGCAAAGATCAATGTTATACATGACAATAAAGCCGGAAACCTTAAAAGCGGTCTGACCGCTTTTGTAAATAAGCTTGCATAGGTTTTTACGAATTGTCCCCTTTTTAACAGAATGCTTTCCAAATTTTGGGAAGCATTTTTGTTTATCAATATGGAAGGGAATTTGAAGATCAGGGATTGGGCCAGTGAGGAAAGACCCCGTGAAAGATTGTTAGAAAAAGGGACCGATGCTCTTACAAATGCCGAGTTGTTGGCAATACTTCTAAGGACGGGTACCGAGAAGAAGAACGTTCTGGAACTGGCAAGGGAATTGCTGGCCGCGCACCAAAACTGTCTGAATGAGCTTGTGCGTGCGCCGGTGGATAAAATGATCAGAGTTCCCGGGATTGGAAGAGCCAAAGCCGTAAGCCTGTGCGCTGCTTTTGAACTGGGCAGAAGGGCTCAGGTGCCCGTTGTCAGGCCTGCATCCATAACTTCTGCACGGGAAGTGGCAGATATTATGATCCCGTTACTGAAAGACCTTACCCACGAAACCTGCTGGGTGCTGTTCTTTGACGGAGGAAGGAAGTTCCTGGGAAAAGAACTTATAAGCAGCGGGGGGTTGAACGCTACTATAGTGGATATCAGGATGATCCTGAAAAAGGCGTTGGATAAACTTTCCTGTGAACTTATCCTGGTGCACAACCATCCTTCAGGAAACAGAAAGCCGGGACGTCAGGATCGTTTGCTGACACGCACTCTGAAGGAGGCAGCGAGAATGGTGGATCTGCAACTGATAGACCATATTGTGATAGGGGGAGACGGGTACTTCAGTTTTGCCGAGGAAGGCCTCTTGTAAATCCACGGACTTTTGTACCTTTGACAAAAATATCCCGGTATGATATCTTATGTTTTTGCTGAAAAGGATTCGCTTTTCAATCCTATTCTTGCGGAAATGCGCGATGTGAACGTTCAAAAGGATTCCATGCGCTTTCGCTTCAACCTGGAACGCCTGGGTTATTTGTTTGCTTACGAGATCAGCAAAACGCTTGTATACAGGGAGCAGGAAGTTCAAACACCCCTGGGTATCTCAAATTGTAAGGTTTTGGAAGATCAAATTGTACTGGCCACGGTATTACGTGCCGGATTACCTCTTCATGAAGGGATGCTCAAGATCTTTGACAAAGCCCAGAATGCCTTTATCGCCGCATACAGGAAATATGGCAGGAATTACAAATTTACCATTGAATTGGAATATATGGCCAGTCCGGACCTGGAGAATAAAGTACTTATACTGACCGATCCCATGCTTGCCACCGGGTCAACGATCTTTCTGGCATACCAGGAAATGATCCAGCAAAAAGGATTGCCCAAACATTGTCATATAGTATCTCCCATTGCCTCCCGGGAAGGATACGAATACCTTTGCCGAAAACTGCCTCAAAAAGGTGTTTCAATATGGCTGGGAGCCATAGATGAAGAGTTGACCACAAAATCCTATATAGTTCCGGGACTTGGGGATGCCGGAGATCTGGCATACGGAGAAAAATAAAATCAGGGATAGACGTTTTCCCCTGCTATAAAGGTCATTTTGCAATGTGTTGCCGGGATCTCTTCTACTGGCAAAGTCATTAAGTCATCGCTCCAGACCACAAAATCGGCCCATTTCCCCGGTTCAACGGATCCTTTATCTTTTTCACGGAAAGAACCTTTGGCAGCCCATACGGTCATACCGCGAAGGGTGTTTTCCCGCGAAATGGCGTTTTCGGGTTGCCAGCCTCCGATCGGTTGAAAGTTCCGGTTCATTCTTGAAACAGCTGCAAAAAAAGTATAAAGAGGATCAATGCTTTCAACAGGTGCATCGGTGCCGAAAGGAGCCCATCCGGCAGCATTTATGAGGTCCTGAAAAGCATAAGCGCCTTTTACCCTTTCCGGTCCCAGACGTTCACCTGCCCATCCCATGTCGGAAGCAGCGTGTGTAGGCTGTATGGAAGGAACTACGTTTAATGTGCCAAACCGTTTAAAATCACCGGGAGCTACCACCTGGGCATGTTCAACGCGCCAGCGAAGGTCGTTGCCGGGTGACAGAAACGGTTCATACAGATCCAATACTTTTCCCACGCCTTTATCTCCTATTGCATGCGTGGCTACCTGGAATCCTCCCTGAATAGCTTTTTGACAGACTTGAGTGAAGAATTCATCTGAAGTTACCTGCATTCCCGAATTGTCGGGATCATCCGAATAAGGTTCATATAAAAGGGCTCCGCTGGATCCCAACGCGCCGTCTATGTATAGCTTAACAGCGCTTATATCCAGTCTTTCGGACCAGTAAGTATTCGGGAAGCGGGTAAAGTTGTCTTCCGAAGGATTCATCCACACATCCGTTCTGAGTTTTAAACTGCCTGCTTTTTGCAGGGAATCCAGCAGCAGTATTTGGTGCAGAGGCAATCCGGCATCGGATACGGATCCCAATCCATAGGAAAAGCACAATTCCTGGGCTTCCAGGATGCATTCTGTCAGTGCGTGGTCTGTCATGGGAGGGATGGTGGCATTGATGCGCTCGTAGGTGTTTTCCAGGAAAACGCCGGCGAAATGTCCGTCGGCGGTCAGGATGGCTTCCCCGGGGGCTATGGCACTGTCGCCGGGGCGGAGTCCTGCCCGTTGAATGGCACTTTCATTTACCCAGAGGGCATGAAAATCAACTCGGCGTAAATAAACGGGGATATCGGGGAATGATCGGTTCAGAAGGTCGTTGGAAGGGAGGTCTTTGTTTTCCCACAAGGTCTGATCCCAGCCGTCACCCACCAAAAATGCAGGTTTGTACAGATCGTAATGTTTTTGCAGGCGTTCAATAACTTCATCGACAGAAGCAGAGCCTCTCAGATCAACGTGTCGCAGGCCCTGGGCAACCTGAATGAAATGAGCGTGTGCATCGTTAAAGGCCGGGTAAACAGGAGTCCCCTGCAGATCCAGTTCCCGGCGGCCTTTGTAATTTGCCCGGATCTGATCAGTTGTGCCTGTAGAAACGAACAATCCGTTATTTACAGCAAAGGCTTCGCAACGGGAAAAAGACGGGTCAACGGTGTATACGGTTGCGTTGTAAACTACAAGATCAACGGTTTTTTGGGTACTGCAGGAGGAGGGAATAAAAAAGGTTATTCCCAAGGCGAGTAAAAAGTAAATATGAGTTTTCATGTCAGATTTGTTTCCGGAGCCGTGCTATGGGTATATTCAACTGTTCGCGGTATTTGGCAACGGTTCTTCTGGCTACTTTGTAGCCTATTTCATTCAGAGACGATACCAGCTCTTCATCGGTAAGGGGTTTTCGCTTATCTTCCGTACGGATGCTTTCAGCCAGAATATTCTTGATCTCCCGGGTGGAAACTTCTTCTCCGTTTTCTGTCATCAAACCCTCTGAAAAGAAATATTTCAGGGAGTATATACCAAAATGAGTCTGGATATATTTGGAATTAACTACCCGGGATATAGTGGATATGTCAAGCCCTGTCTTTTCTGCTATGTTTTTTAAGACCATTGGTCTGAGCTTGGTCTCATCTCCCTCAATAAAATACTCTTCCTGGAATTCCAGGATGGCTTTCATGGTGTTGAGCAGAGTATTCTGACGCTGCTTCAATGCTTCTATGAACCATTTTGCCGAATCGAGTTTTTGTTTTACGAAGGTAGCTGCTTCTTTGCTTTCCCGCGAGCTTTTGTCTGCCGCCTTCAGGAGCATGTCCGCATAGCGTTTGTTGATGCGCAGTTCGGGGACGGAAAACCGGGGCAGGGTCAATACGGGTTCGCCGTCTTTTATTTCCAGTAAAAAATCGGGAACTACCTGTTGTGCCCTGTCCGTATAGGAATCGTCAACATTGCCTCCGGGTTTGGGATTCAGTTTCAGGATTTCGTCTATAGCCTCTTTCAATTCCTCTTCCGTTATGTTCATTCGGGAAAGGATCTTATCGTAATGCTTCTTGGTAAATTCGTTGAAATATTTGTCCAGGATTGTGGCAGCCAGTTCCACAAGGGGCTTCTGTTCTTTGTTCCGGATCTGTATGAGCAGGCATTCCCTCAGGTCCCGTGCACCCACACCGGGAGGATCAAACTCCTGGATAACCGACAAGGCCTGAGTGAGTTCTTCTTTCCCGGCTTCCAGTCCCTGGCGAAAGGCCATATCGTCGCTTAACGTATCCAGGTCCCTTCTCAGGTATCCGTCATCATCCAGGCTGCCGATCAGGAACAGAGCTATGTTGTGTTCTTTTTCGGACAGTGTCCTGAATCCCAGCTGGGCTTCCAGGTGCTGGTGAAAACTTTCCTTGACGGAAAATGTGGGGAAATCTTTTTTAATGTCCCGGGACTGGTTGTTGACGTATAATTTATATGAAGGTATGGAATCGTCGTTCCCGGAGTAGTCATTCAGGGATACTTCACTGGAATTGTCAGTTTCTTCTTCGGTTTCCTTTGTTTCCAATACAGGATTCTCTTCCAGCTCTTTTCTAACCCTCTGGTCAAGTTCAAGCGCCGGAAGTTCCAGCAATTTGATGGTTTGTATCTGCAGGGGTGATAACTTCTGTTTCAGCTGCAGTTTTTGTTGTAGTGACTGAGATAACATTAAAAATTCAGTTGCTCGGTACAAAGATACATAATTGCATTCTTTTAGGTAACTTTGCTAAAATAAAACTTGTATCCTGGCATATGGAACCCATTATCCCTCCCGTTTCACGACATTTGCTGGAAGAAGAACTTACAAAAGACCAGCTGGTAAGGTATTCTTCCAGGGGTGAAAACAAATTGTATGATTTTAACGCTCATGAAGCCCCCAACACCATGCGGGAAGTGGGTCGTTTGCGTGAGATCGCTTTCAGGGCAGCCGGTGGAGGAACGGGAAAAGCTACCGATATTGATCATTATGATGTGAATCCCGAGGCTCCTTACCGGCAGCTGATAGTCTGGGACCCAAAAAGGAAGGAGATACTGGGAGGATACAGGTATATCATTGGAGCCGGTATACGGCCTAAGCACCTGGCTACTTATCCCATTTTTAGGTTCTCGGATACATTTCTACAGGATTACCTGCCTTTTACCATAGAGCTGGGAAGGTCATTTGTCCAGCCAAATTACCAGACATCAAACGAAAACAGGTCGGGACTTTATGCCCTGGATAATTTATGGGACGGGTTGGGGGCCCTGATAGTGCGTCATCACTGTATGAAGTATTTTTTCGGGAAAGTGACCATGTACCGTTCCTACAATCAACAGGCACGGAATTGCCTCCTGTTTTTTCTGAACAAGTACTTTCCGGATCCCGACAACCTGGTCACTGCCATTGATCCTCTGCATTTCAATGCGGAAAATCCTTATTACAAAAACCTTTTTCGGGCGAATCAATACGACGAGGATTACAAGTCTTTGATCCAGGAGATACGATCCTACGGGGAACGGATTCCTCCGCTAATCAATTCCTATATGCGTATTTCACCCAATATGCGCGTTTTTGGTACCACGTTGAATAAACATTTCGGGGATGTGGAAGAAACGGGGATCCTGATAACTATTAATGATATGTATCCGGATCGGGTGGAACGTCACATGAATTCTTTGCGGAATTTTGCCGGGAAAGTCATGTTAAAATGGTGGCACCGCGAAAATTTTGCGGCAGCTCCCTGTGATCAGAGTGACGGATAGTGAATGATCTCCCGGGTAATAAAAGCCTGGGGATATGTGTTCCGGATCCGGTTCATAAACCTTATGGCTTCGCTTTTTGTCCTGAAATCTCCCACAGTAACTTTAAAATAGGGGGTTTCGTAGATCCTGTATATCCCTGTCCCGGGATGTGCTGCGGAAAAATCTTCCACAATCTGTTCGGATTCGGCCCTTGCTGTCTGCTTGTTATCAAAAAAGATCCGAACGCGAAAACCCTCCATCTTCCCAGGAGAAAGTCGGTTTTCTGCTATATCCCTGTTGACCAGGTATTCCACGGTCTCTGACTGGATAATGATCATCCGGTTTCCGTACGGACCGGGTTCCCGGAATTGGTCAAATACATTGTAACTGATCATCAGAGAGTCAATGTCCTGGGACAGGCCCTTTGTAGCAAACATGCCGGTTAAAATAAATGATAAAAACAAGGGAAAGGCAATCGTTCTCATAACTCCAGCAATTTTTTAGCCGAGATGTTGTTAAAACGCAGTTTTCGTTTTATTCCTCCGGCTTTAAAAGTGGCGTCAAAATTAAGCTTTATCTCATCCAGCAACGATTCGTCCAAATCGGCCAATCCAGAAAAAAGAATGGACATATCGCTGATCTTCAGCGACATGATACCTTCGTTGGTCGTTACGCTGCGCGGCGCAAAAACAAGGGTTGAGTCCATGAAAAACTCGGCAAGCTTCTTGTTTTTCATGTTCAGGGTGCCATTCATTCCGGTGAGATGCAGACGTCCCCCGGTGGGATTGTTCAGCGTGGCTTTGATCTTCATCCGTGCCGTTGACAGGCTTGTCATGTTGAATTGGCTGATGGAGATGTTTTCCAGCGAAACTTCCCGGTAACGGGAGCATCCCGAAAGAACGAAAACGACCAGTATACAGAGGATAACGCTTTTTCTGTTCATGTTGCAAAGGTATACATTTAGGGTGAATATGCTATATTTGTGCCATGATTCCATTTTTTATTGAAACTTACGGCTGTCAGATGAATGTGAGTGATTCAGAAGTGGTGGCAAGACTCCTGTCAGATAACGGTTACCGGAAATGCGAGCATCTTGAGGACGCCCGCATCATATTTGTAAACACATGTTCTATAAGGGAAAATGCCGAAAAACGGGTTATGGGAAGGCTGGACCTTTTTGCCAGGATGAAAAAAAAAGATCCGGGGCTGAAAGTGGGTGTTCTGGGTTGTATGGCTACCCGGTTGCGGGAACAACTGCTTGCCCATCCGGCAGTGGACTGGGTGGTAGGACCTGACAGTTACAGGCATTTACCCGGGATGCTGGGTTCTTCGGTGGCTGCTCCTATGGAAGTCAAGCTTTCACTGACAGAAACGTATGCAGATATTAAACCGTTCCGGGGCGTAAATCACGGGATTTCGGCCTTTGTGACCATAATGAGGGGGTGCAATAATATGTGTGCTTATTGCATCGTGCCTTATGTACGCGGCAGGGAAAGGAGCCGGGATCCGTTTTCTATTATAGAAGAGATCAGGGACCTGCTCTCGGGGGGCTTCCGGGAAGTTACGTTACTGGGGCAGAATGTCAATTCTTATTGTTGGACACCGGACAGTGATAGGGATAGTTGTGGTTTTGAGCCGGATCAGGATGATAAGACTGACCATCGTACACCGGAAAACGGACAGGTCCCGGTAACTTTTGCGCAGTTGCTGGAAAGGGTAGCCGGGATATCGCCAATGTTACGAGTACGATATACCACTTCACATCCCAAGGATATGCAGGACGACGTACTGCATGCCATGGCCGGGCACCCCAATATCTGCAAACATATTCATCTTCCGGTACAGAGCGGCAGCAACAATATGTTGAAAAAAATGAACCGGAGATATACCCGGGAAGAATACCTGGAAAGAATTGCGGCCATTCGCCGCATTTTACCGGGATGTACCATTTCTTCGGACATGATCAGCGGATTTTGCTCGGAAACGGAGGAAGACCATGCCCAAACCCTTTCTTTGATGGAAGAAGTTCGTTTTGATCAGGCCTATATGTTTCATTATTCACAGCGTCCAAATACGCTGGCTGCCCGTCATTACAAGGACGATGTTCCTGAAGATGTAAAGATCAGGCGCCTTAACGAGATCATTGCCTTACAGAACCGTTTATCCCTGGCAAGCAACTGGGCCGATGTAGGGAAAGTGTTTGAAGTGTTGGTGGAGGGGGCATCCAAAAGGTCGAATGACTGGTTCTTTGGTCGTACCGGAACCAACAAAGTATGTGTTTTTCCCAAAGCGGACAGTAAGGTAGGCGAATCTGTACATGTTCGTGTTACTTCATGTACCGCCGCTACCCTCAAAGGAGAAATCGTTAATGAAAACCAATAAATTGTTGGCATGAAATCATGCACCTGCAGCTACACTAGAAAGCATAATCGATAAAGAAAACCAATAAATTATGACAAAAATCAAAACCACCTACCTGGGAGATCTTCATGTTGAGGCCGTTCATCTTGATTCCGGATCGCGAATTGAAACAGATGCACCCGTTGACAACCAGGGAAAAGGAGCACTTTTTTCGCCCACCGATCTTTTTGCCACTTCCCTGGCATCCTGTATGATCACCATCATGGGGATATCGGCCCGGGATCATGGATTTGCCCTGGCAGGAGCCTGGGCAGAAGTAGAAAAGATCATGACGGCTTCACCCCGCCGGGTAGCTGAAATTATCATAGACATGTACTTCCCAGACGGAAGCACCTACGGAGACCGTGAAAAAAGGATCATTGAAGCCGCTGCTAAGGCCTGTCCTGTCTCCAATTCGCTTCATCCGGAAGTCAAAAAAAACCTCCGGTTTCATTACTAAAAAAAAATAACTACATTTGTTGCCCCGTTTACCAGAAGTTGCCCGGATGGCGGAATCGGTAGACGCGCTGGTCTCAAACACCAGTGGCCTCAAGGCTGTGCCGGTTCGACCCCGGCTCCGGGTACAAAAAACGCAGGTAGAAATGCCTGCGTTTTTTTGTACAGAAGTAGGATTGAATGCCTGTTTTTTGGGTACAGAATCGGGTGTAGGGGCCTGCTTTTTTGCACCTCTTCGCTTCCTGCGCAAGCTACTTTTTTTCTAAGCGCAATACGGTTTCTGAAACTCCATCAACTCACCAGACCGCAATCCATCCTCATATAAAGCTGTTTTTGAGGACAAACCTTGGATTTTCAGCCTTCCATCCTCATATAAGGCTGTTTTTGAGGACAAACCTTGGATTT
>WOYW01000009.1:31418-44882 GCA_011620605.1 Bacteroidales bacterium
ATTTTCAGCCTTCCATCCTCATATAAGGCTGTTTTTGAGGACAAACCTTGGATTTTCAGCCTTCCATCCTCATATAGGCCCGTTTTTGAGGACAAACCTTGGATATGCCGCCATCCATCCACGACCAGATACTCAGTGATTGGTAGTCAAGCAGTAAGTTTTAATTCATCGTTTTCACGTCCGACATATTCTGGACCATCCTGGCCTTACCGGATTTAATCATTTCTGCATTAGCCATTCTGACTGCCTTAATTGAGTCTTTAACGGCTCTATTGTATTGAGAGAGCATGATCTCAGCATCCTGGCAACAACTGATCTCTCCAATTGACAAAGACCTAATTACAGCAGTAACTGATTTTTCGGTTGCCCCAAATAATGATGTCTGGATAGAGAGGACTGTTGTTGGAATAAGATTCTCGAGTATACGTATATCCCCCCTCTTTGACAAGTCGAGATCACTTTTAAAGTGAAGCAATCCATCCGAATCCATTGAGACCTCCAACATTTTCCTCATTCGCTTTTCAGTTTCTTTTTTCATGTTGATATTGATTATTAATTAATAAATATGGCTGTTAGCCATTTACACAACTTTCGGAAAGAGCGATTCTATGATCCCTGTATCAATTCTAAGGATCCTTTTAATTTGCTTATTAGATGCGTTGTACTCATAATGCATCTTCTTTGCAATATCAATTTTTGCGGCTGACGGCAGTAAAACAGGTTTGCTCAGATTATAGCCTTTTAAACACATAGATTGCACCGCTGAATACATCTCTTCATCGCTGAGAAATACCGAATCTTTAAGTTTTTTCGCGATTTCGCTGTATGCTTCAAAGTTCTTTGATAACAGGTTGAAGTAATGATGTGCATCTCTAAAGAAATGCTCACCTTCTT
The DNA here is from genome assembly GCA_011620605.1 of Bacteroidales bacterium. GTDB lineage: Bacteria > Bacteroidota > Bacteroidia > Bacteroidales > UBA932 > DMER64. The sequence goes on from WOYW01000009.1 coordinate 32,313, forward strand.
TAATGCAGCAAAAGCTTGACGGCAAAATGATATGATTTAATACCCTTATATGTTCTGACATGGCCACATCTCTGCTGCGACAAATGTTTCTTTTATCTCTTAATGTTAAAGAGTTGAACGCAGTAGAGGGTATCAATTCGTAAATGGGATTAAAATACAGATAGCCTGCTCCCCATAAATATGAATACGGTGTATATGAGGGTTTTACCAAATAACCATTACGATTAACGTATACAATTTCATTCCTAAGAGCATGCAAATCAGGAATGTGAAGAAGTGACGCCTTAAAAGCAGACATATCTACCTCTCTGCCCGTTGTGACCAAATACCTTTGCAGACGTGTCTGAAAAACGTCAAACATATCTTCACAACATTTCCTTTCGCCGGAAAGGATGCAGTGAAGATGATTATTCATCAACTCAAAAGTGTAGATCTTTAGCATGGGAAACCTGTCTGCGCAAATTCCCATCAGATTCATCCCAAATCCCAATTCCTCATCATTAGTGAACAAAAGCTCCGTCAAATGGCCGGGTGTACACAGGTGCCAGAACGGACCTGATTTATTAAATAAGTATTCACCTTGATTCTCTTTGTCGTAGAACGTACGACTAACCGGCGCAGAAGCACCCATATCTTCCTTTTCCATTATTCTTCCAGTTTAATCAACCCCACAATGGGAAGGCATACAAAAATAATTATTTATTGGATAGGAAGTTAACACAATGCAGTCCCGGCCTCACCTCCTTAAAATTATCAGGACAATATTATATCATAAAAAGAGTGTGAGCATATACGCAGGGAGATCGATTATCTATTTTGGAAGATCGATTATCCATTCTACAGGAACCGAAACAGGAGTTTCAGGCCAAAATATGGCTGGTTGTACTGGAGATTAAAAAAAACTAACCTGAAATTCAATTGTCCTGTTATAAGTTTACTTTTTTATTGATTTTATGTAAACCACTTTCGGGAAAGGTCAAGAAAATACTGATTAATAAGAAAGACTCCATTGTCAAGGCCGGACCATAATTTGTCGCTACAGTGGGTCAAAACAACACTTTTTTACATCATAAACTCCGAGGTCCTAAAGAGGAAATGGCGTGTTTGGAGCACAAATGAATAACTCCCTTGGCACAAAGAGGTTTTCCCGTTCTATACCTTCTGGCATACGCAGAGATCTGTGGTCTTAACCGGTGCAGGGACCGCTTTTCGCTATAGGATATGATTACACTGGCATAGATCCAGGTGGCTCTTTCCGGTGCAGGGACCGCATTTGGCAACCGGATACGAGACAGCATTTTCAGAGATTTGTGGATTTATTCCCGGCAGAGCAGGCTTTTGCTTTTTCCGGTGGCACAGGAGCTTATTAGTGTGTATACTATTAACAGGGCAATCAGGCCAACGGCTATCCAGGCAGTGATGATGATATCTTTGTGAGGTACAAGGTCTGCCGAACGTTTGACTATGATGCCGTAATAGGCCCAGATAACTACCAGGGAATAGAAAATGTCCCGGTTGCGCAAGGTGACCAGGATGGCCAGGATACATCCCACGACTATTACTGCTATGGTCCATATGTTTTCACTCAGCCCAAAACCGTTCCAGTTCCGGGATACAAGCAGAGCGCTGACATTAGCGATAGTGGCCACGGAGATCCAGCCCAGGTAAACACCTGTGGAGACCCTGAAGGCGAATTTTCCCATCCCTGTTGAAATGTTGGCGTTAAAGAGGGAATTGTAGAGGGATATCAGGCTAAGAAGCAAGGCGATCATAACGACGACCGACCATAAGATGAGCTGGTAATGCCAGGTAATTATCCAGGCGGCGTTCAATATACAAGTGAGGGAAAAAACCAGGTTCTGTTTGGTGTTCAGGGCAAAACGGTCTTTTTTTCCGTAAACGGCCGCCAATTGATATATAACCAGGATCAGCAACAGGACGTAAATAACGCCCCATATGGAAAAGGTCATCCCTGCCGGTACAAATAAATTGGGATAACTGTCCGATAATTCCCCGGTAGTCATCCCATTTATTGGAAGTACGTTGGCCAACGCATTTACTATGATCATTCCCAGGTAAAGAAAGATGTTTATTACAGACAAAAATTTATTCTTCATGGCTTTATGTTTTTTATTCTATTACCCAAATTTAACAAAAAAAAGTGACCTCCGGTACAAGGCCACTTTTGTTTTTTTGATGTAAAAAATGAAATTACATTCTCCGGGCTGTGTATTTTGTATGCAACAAGTGATGAGACACTTCGCTCAGGGGATGTCCCAGAAAATCTTTGTAGATCTTTATGATCTCGGGATTTTCGTGTGATTTTCTGAACGGCATGCTTGCATCCTCGGCATAAATGGCCTCGGCCCGGCGTTGACGTATTTCGGGATTGGTGGGGATTGGCTGGCCGCCACCGCCCAGGCAACCGCCCGGACAGGCCATGAACTCTATGAAGTGGTAATCGGCTTTTCCGGCACGGACCTTATCCATCATGTATTTGGCGTTGGTCAGACCGTGGGCAACGGCGCATTTAAGTTCCACTCCGTCCAGGAAGGCCCATTCCTTCAACGGCTTTTCAATTTTGATTTTCGCTTCCCGAATACCTTCCATACCGCGTACAGGGGTGATAGCCAGATTTTCAAAAGGCACTTCCCTGCCGGTAACCAGTTCATATGCAGTACGAAGAGCTGCTTCCATAACGCCGCCTGTAGCTCCGAAGATCACGCCTGCCCCGGTGGATTCACCCATCAAACGGTCAAAGTGTGAGTCTTCCAGTTTTTTGAAGTCTATCCCGGCCTGCTTGATCATGATAGCCAGCTCGCGGGTGGTAAGTACATAATCCACGTCACGGTATCCGCTGTCGTGCATTTCCGGCCTTGCCGCTTCAAACTTTTTGGCGGTACATGGCATTACAGAAACCGATACGATCTTTGCGGGATCCAGCTTGCGGGCTTTCGCATAGTACGTTTTTACCAGGGCACCGAACATTTGCTGGGGTGATTTACAGGTGGAAAGATGGTCCAGAAACTCGGGATAAAGATGTTCTATAAATTTGATCCAGCCGGGAGAACAGGAAGTGGCCATGGGGAATTTGATGGTCTTGTCGTTCTCGGCAAGGGCCTTTTTCAGGCGGGTAAGCAATTCCGTGCCTTCCTCCATGATCGTCAAATCGGCGGTGAAATCGGTGTCCATCACGGAATCAAATCCCAAACGTTTCAATGCTGCCACCATTTTGCCTGTGGAGCGGCTTCCCGGATCAAAGCCGAGTTCTTCGCCCAGCCCCACGCGCACGGCGGGAGCCGTCTGGATGACCACGTATTTGTCTTTGTCCGAGATGGCCGACCAGACTTCCTCGATGTAATTCTTTTCCACCAGGGCACCTGTGGGGCAGTGGTTCACGCATTGTCCGCAGTTGGTGCAGATCACATCGTTCATGGATTTTTCAAAGAAAGTGGTGATCATGGCATATTCACCTTTATGCGCCATGGTCAGCGCGTTGACGCTCTGCAACTCTGCACATGTCCTGACGCAGCGCTGACAACGGATGCATTTGCTGTCGTCTTTAATGATGGAAGGCGAAAAGTCGTCAATGGTGTAATTCCGGAAAGGCACAAGATGTATGAAATCGTGGCTCATGATCTTGTATTCCGAGGCCAAAAGCTGCAATTCGCAATTGCCGTTCTTGTAACAGCTTGTACACTCGGCGTTGTGCTCTGATAGAAGCAGTTCAATGATGTGTTTTCTGGAATTCCTGACCTTGTGGGTGTTAGTCAGAATGTCCATGCCGTCTTCACATGGAGTTGCGCAGGCAGGGGCAAGACGTTTTTGTCCTACTACTTCAACTACGCAGACACGACAATTTCCTGCCACACAAAGGTCTTTATGGTAACATAAAGTGGGGATGATTACCCCTATCTGATTGGCTGCATCCAGTACGGAAGTGCCTTTTTCAACTTCTACGGGTTGTCCGTTTACGGTAATTTTTATTTTTTTTCCCATTACTGTCAATTTTCTGGATTAGTAAATCATCTCCTCTCTGAAATTCTCCACAATGGAAGAGAAGGAATTTGCCACGGATTGTCCCAGGCCGCATTTTGCCGTCAGTTGCATGGTTTCTGCCAGGCTCATGAGTTTATCCAGGTATGAAGCCGGTTTCTCTCCACGTTTTACCGCTTTAATGCCTTTGAGCAATTGCTGGCAACCAACGCGGCATGGGGTACACTGTCCACATGATTCCTCGGCAAAGAAATTCAGGTAATTGTCCAGTACGTTAAACATGGAACGGGAACTGTTGAACAACATCATGGATCCTCCGGTAGGCAGTGAGATGCCCACAAGTTTGCCTTCATATCCGATGCTTGTCTCGGCGAATTTTTTACGCGGGACCAGGAATCCGGCAGCACCGCCAACCTGAACCGCTTTGGTATCATCGTCACCGAATTCTTCAACAAAATCTGTAAGACTCATACCAAGTTCAAGTTCATAAATTCCCGGTTTTGGTGTGTCACCCGAAACGGAGAAAAGTTTGGTTCCACGGGAAAATTGAACCCCCAGGTCGTAAAACCGCTTGGATCCGTATTTGAAAATGGTGTAGGTATGGGATAGTGTTTCAACATTATTGATAACGGTTGGCTTTCCCATGTAGCCGTAAGCAGTGGGATAGGGAGGTTTGTTCCGGGGTTCGCCCCGTTTGCCTTCCATGGATTCAAACAGGGCTGTTTCCTCACCGCATATATAAGCCCCGCTGCCCATAAATATGTTGATCTTAAAATCAAATTTGATCTCTTTGCAGAAAAATTCGAATTCACTGATCGCTTTTTTTAATTCCTGCTGGAGGAAGAAATATTCACCACGGAGGTATATAAACCCTTGTTTGGCACCAATCACGTAACCACAAATGGCTATGGATGTCAAAACCTTGAAAGGTACACGGGACAAGATCTCCCTGTCCTTGAATGTTCCCGGTTCTCCTTCATCGGCGTTGCAGATAACATACTTTTCATCTGATTTCAGTTCAGAGGTAAGTTTCCATTTCAATCCAGTGGGGAAGCCGGCTCCGCCTCTTCCTTTTAATTCGGAACTTATCAATTCGTTGATCAATTCGTTGGGGGTACGCGCCAAACTTTTTGTAAGCACTTCTTCCCAGTCATTTTCGTTTTTGAAAATGAAATCGGCTCTTTTTAGAATGTGACTAGTTGACATGTTCACCTCCTATGATTTTATCATTCAGGTAACTGGTTAAAATTTCCCGGATCTTTTCCGGAGTTAGTTCTGTGTAAACTTCGTTGTTGATCAACATGGCCGGGGCTTTGTGACAAAATCCCAGGCAGTTGGTTTCCAAAAGGGTGAACTTCCCGTCCTGGGTGGTTTCTCCCACTTTGATCTTCAACATATCCTCTATGGCCAGAAGTATTTGTTTCTGGCCTTTCATGGAACATGTAATGGTTTTGCAAACACGGATTATGTATTTCCCCATTTTTTTACATTCCAGAAAAGAGTAGAATGTGGCAGTCCCGTATACTTCAGTTACCGGCATATTTAGTTCGCGGGCAATCTGGAGCATTGAAAATTCCGAGAGATACTTTTCCTGTTCTACAACTCCCTGGAGGATCGGCAAAAGACTATGTCGCTCTCTGCCGTGCCGATCGGCAAGGTCCTTAACTAGTTCGGTAATTGGTTTCATCCAAAATCAATTAGATAGGTTAATAAATCTTTAGTGTGTGTATATATATTTGAGCCCACTTTAAAAAGTAGCATTTTCTAATAAATAATCACTTTGTGGCCTTTTTCCAAGTCCTACGGGTATTGACTGATAAAAAGTCCGTTTCTCAGATTCGGAAGCCAGAAACCTTCCGAGGAGCAAAAGCACCTTCTTTATAATTCTAAAATTGCCAAAAATTAGTTTTTTGCATGTTAAAATCTGGATTATCCCCAGTCTCATGAGATTCATCCACATGCATCGTCCATAGGCTTGCATACGATTCTTCATCAGACCATGGTAACGAGTCTTATTGTTGCGTGGATGAAAACTGTACTGAAACATTGTAGCCTCTACGTTGTTCCTCTTGCTCTGCTCTTCCAAAGGCAGGCTTTCTATCTGCCTTCGAAGTTCTGAGCGCCTTACCTCATCTTCTGTGCAGTATCGGTATGGATAAGGTCCATCAAAAGGTATTCTCCACCGGTTGCCATATTTCTTGCAGGCACACTTGCCCAGCTGCATGGATGGCGCTGTGAACATATCTAACTGCGGTGATGTATCTGATTTCCTAAACATTTCTATTACATCTTTTTCTGTATCGAAGTTACTAATTTAATCCCATATTTCTTGTGTAATGAATAGGCTATCTGATTTTTTTTAAAGTGAACTCATAGTTTAGATTTTCGCCTCTGTAATTGTAATGATCGGATTCACTTCTAATTCTGAACTTTTAAGTACAAGTAATGTGTAAATATAACGTAAAATCACCCAAAAAAACAATGATTTGGCAGAGAAAATTTTTTACACGAATATCATGAAGCATTACATAGCGCTATAAACTTCTCATAGTCAGAAATGAAAGCCGGATGATTACAGACACAATTTTTGTAATGAGAATAATTCCTATCTTCGTGCTCTGTGAAAATACCTGAGAACGTATTAATATCCGGAAGATCTTTACATAAATATATTCCGCACCGTCCACCGGTTTTCCTAATGGATTTTTATTACGGGCGGGATGGAGAGGCTTCCTATACGGGTTATATTCCTATAAAGGATTCTCTTTTTTGTCCCGGAGACATTTTTCTGGAAGAAGGTATTATTGAACATGCTGCCCAGTCTGTGGCACTTGCCGCAGGAGTGGATACCCTGGAACAAGGCGGGGAAGTCGTCCCGGGATTTGTGGGTTCTGTAAACAAGTATCATTTTTATGCTCCGGTACATGCCGGTGATAAAATAATAACTGCAATAAAAGAGATCCATAAATTCACGGGGTTTTCTGTTATTGAAGTGAAAACTTTTTTAAAAAGCCGGTTGGTGGCAGAAGGTGAATTAAAAGTTGTAACAATTAATGGACTGACAGAATGAGGATCATTGCATTGGCGGTACTGGTCGTTTTTTTTACTACCTGCGGCACTGCAGGTAAAATTCCCAGGGAAAATGTTAGACCTTTGCTGGATACATCGGAAGGTGTGAAAATGTACGACTTTCATCTGAGTTACGGAAAGAATGATGTAGAAGGCTGGTTGCTGGTAAACAAGGATGATATGAAAAATCAGCGATTTGTACTTACGTCCCATATAGGCATGTCTTTCTTCGATCTGGAAGGAACACCCAATGAATACCGCATACTTTACGTTGTAGATTTCCTGGACCGGAAAAGGGCACTGGATCTGTTATGGAATGATTTTTCAATTTTATTCTCCACGCAGATCTTTAAAAAAACAGATTTTAAGATCAACGAAAACGGAAATATCCTGATGCTGGTGACCGGTCATGGGCCATTAAAGACTGTGATCACAGCAAAGGACTACAAGGAGGGTTTTCCTAAAACCATAAAAATTGATCATCCCAGGTTAAGATTGACTGTATTGATTAACAAACCGGATAATGTTGAAGGATCTCTTCTATATTGAGTCAATAAATAAAGAATGTGAGAACACGCTTGCTGCCATTGTGAGTATCAATGGCACCAATCCTGTTTTTTCAGGGCATTTTCCCGGCAAACCGGTTTTACCGGGTGTCTGTTCGCTTTATCTGGTCAGAGAATGCATGGAACGTTTTCTGGGGCCGGAAATAAAATATAAACAGATAGATTTTTGTAAATTTCCCGGTATGGCAGATCCTGCAAGTCCGGATAAGATTTTCCTGAGGATCTCATGGGAAATAATAAATGACAATAAAAAAATTAAGGCGGAAATGAAGCACGGATCGTTAGCCATTCTTAAATTGCAAGCCTTATTAACAGAGATTTGAAATGAAAAAAGTCCTTTTTTTATTGCCGGTCATACTATTTATTATGCCAATTGGTAAAACAACGGCGCAGGATAAAGATTTTTACACCCAATTGGCAAAAATCTCTTCCCAAATAGAAACGTTGTCGGGATCGTTCACGCAGATAAAAGAAGTCAGATCGCTTGATGTAAAAATTGTGTCCACGGGTACGTTCACGTATGTAAGAAACCGCGATATAAGGTTTGATTATGTAACTCCCCGAAAAATGAGTATTGTAGTCAGAGAAAAAGAAGTCGAGATCATAACGGAAGAAAAAACAACAGTCTATGCCTTTAAAGGCCAGAGAAATATAATGGCAGAAATGGCTCAGATCATGAATTTATGCATGAAAGGTTTTTTACAGGAATTGGGAGATAATTACGAATTGAACTACATATTGGACGATAAAGGTCACTGTGTAAGTATCAGGAACGCAAACAAAAAGTCAGAAAATTCCTTTGTAAGAATAGATCTGTGTTTTGACAAATCAAAATATGCGTTGGAAGAAGTGACGGTACAGGAAAGATCAGGGTACATAACAACGTACGTGTTCAGTAATGTAAATATTGATAATCCACTGTAAAGTAAGGGTATAAAATAGTATATTTGCACCTAAATATTCGAACCATGAAAGTCAAAGATGTTCCCCAGGATGATGAATTTTTGCAGCCCGATGGTGATGTTTTATTGAGAGATCGCACTTATGCACTGGATGACGAAGGAAAGTACCGTGAAGTTCCCAGTGCCGGATGGGCTCCTAAAAATGAAGCCATTAAATTTTCCTTAAGTAACAAGGGAGAAGAGGCTCTTGAGGTTCGTAAAGATGTTCTTGCCGGTAAATACAGTCCCCTGATGTATCATATGATCCGCTTAGTGATGACAACCCGGATCCTGGCAGATTATACAGGTTTATCAAAACGAAAAATACATAAACTTTGTAAACCCAAACACTTTGCTTCCATAAAGTCCGATGAGCTTTTCCGTATTGCGGATGCCATGAACATAAGTGTTGAAGAACTTACTTCTATCGATTAAATATGGAAATCAATTTTGAACACAGGCACGCCGCCCATTGCGAGAACGGTGTTGTGAGAAATTTACTGAATTTTTACGGAATCAAACTCAGCGAACCGATGATCCTGGGATTGGGTTCCGGTATTTTTTTCTCTCACATGCCCTTCTACAGGTTAAATGGGATGGCAATGACTTCTTTCAGACCTTTTCCGGGAAGTATTTTTTCAAGAGTTACCCATGCACTGGGGATTGAAGTACAGTGGCATAAATTCAAAGATCCTGACAAAGCCATGGCCAAACTGGATGAAGTGCTTGCCCAAGGGACTCCTGTGGGTTTGAGGGTAGGGGTATACCACTTAGCTTATTTTCCCAAGGAATACCGTATGCACTTTAATGCCCATAACCTTTGTGTCATTGGCAAAGAGGGCGACGAATATATTATTTCGGATCCCATAGGAATGAACAAAAACCGTCTTTCCGCCGAAAATCTGAAGAAGGTCCGTTTTGCCAAGGGAAACACTCCTCCTGAAGGCCGGATGTATTACATTAAAAGTACGGAACATTACAAGCCGTTAAACGCCCATATGCTTAACAGGGCAGTTCTCAAAACATGTTCTGATATGTTAGGGATCCCTTTCCCTATGTTTGGGGCAAAAGGGATCGCTTACCTGGCCAAAAGAATGCGTAAGTGGGAAAGACTATATGGTGAACGCGGTGCGGCAATGAACCTGGCCCAAGTTATCCGAATGCTGGAAGAGATCGGTACAGGAGGGGCGGGATTCAGGTTTATGTATGCCGCTTTTTTGCAGGAAGCCTCTGAATTTCTAAACAAACCCGAGTGGAATCAATTGTCCATGGAATTGACAGAAGTCGGGGATCTTTGGAGGGATTTTTCCTATCATGCGGCCCGTTTCTTCAAAAAGCGTGAAGGGATCATACTTTCGTACGATGATATAGCCGATAAGCTGGAGATAATTTCTGCACGGGAAACAGAAGTCTTCAGAAAACTGGAAAATTCAGTAAAACGTGGGTACTAAATACGCTATAGAGACAAGGGGGCTGAACAAAACCTATAAGGGGAAAGCTCATCCCACCCTAAACGGTTTGTCGTTGAGGATCCCTTACGGTTCGCTTTTCGGATTACTGGCCCCGAACGGAGCCGGAAAAACTACTACCATCAACATAATTTGTGGACTTCGGAAGTACGATAGCGGTGAGGTTATAGTGGACGGCCATTTTCTCTCTGACGGTATGAAGCCCATAAAACCCTTACTTGGATTGGTGCCGCAGGATATTGCCTTGTTTCCCACAATGACGGCTTACGAAAACCTGAGAATCCTGGGAGGCTTATACGGGATAAAAAAAGAGCTTTTGGAAAAAAGGATTGACGAACTCCTGGAACTCTTTGATCTGTCGGCAAGCCGCCATTCTTTTATCAACCGTTTCTCGGGAGGAATGAACCGTCGTGTTAACCTGATCGCCGGAATGCTTCATTCTCCCAAAATATTGATCCTGGATGAACCTACTGTGGGGGTGGATGCACAATCGCGGAGACTGATCCTGGAAAAATTGAAAGACATCAATCGTTCCGGAACGACCATTCTGTTCATATCTCATTACCTGGAAGAAGCGGAACAGATTTGCAGCGAAGTAGCCTTTATGGATAACGGCTCCATTATTTGCCAGGGAAGTCCTTCCGAGTTGAAGAATATCTACAAATCCTGCGAAACAATAGAATCCATGTACCTGTTACTTACAGGAAAAAGAATGAGGGACAACCAATGAATATATTCAGGTACCTGCTTTACAAAGATTATCTTTTGCTGAAAAGGGATGTGGCCGGGTTGCTGCTGATGTTCCTGATGCCTGTCGTGCTGGTGATCCTGATGACATTGCTCCAGGAAAGCACTTTCAGGGCAATAACCGACGCCTCGGTTCCCCTTATCCTCATCAACAATGACAAAGGTGAACTCGGCAAATCCATTGACAGGGAACTTGAGTCCTCGGGGGTTTTCAAGATTGACAGGCTTATTGACGGAAAAGTTCCCACTTTGCGGGAAATCGAAAAAGAAATTGCATCCAGCCGTTATACCATGGGAATATTTATTCCGGAAAATACAACGGAAAACATTCAAAAAAATGTGGCCAGGTATGTGCTGTCCACCTTTAGTGGAGCCGTGGATCTGCCTGCCATGGATAGTGTGGGATTTGTCATTTATGTGGATCCGACGACCAAAGCGTCCTTTTATACGACTATTATGAGTACGTTAAAAGAGAAAACGCAGAAAATTGAATTTGATTATATAATGAAAGAGATTACCAGGCAGGTCAATGAAATAAGTCCCATTCCCATTTCCACTGCCGGGTTTGCAGGTCAGCAGGTATATATTGATATTCGGGATGCTAAGCTGGAAGGAAAAGATATGGTGCCCAATCCGGTACAGCATAATGTGCCTGCCTGGACTTTGTTCGCCATATTCTTCATTGTCATATCCCTTTCTGCCAGTATTATCAAGGAACGCCAGGACGGAAGTTTTTCCAGAATGCTGACCATGCCCTGTTCCTATACGGAATATTTATTGAGCAAGGCAATTGTCTTTACCATAGTTTGTTTGATCCAATTCGGGCTGATGTTGTTTATTGGAGTTTTTCTACTGCCCGTTTTTGGATTGGAGTCACTGAATCTGGGCAGTTCTCCACTGGCACTGATCATTTTGGCCCTATCGGCAGCTCTGGCTGCGATAGGATATGGAATAGCCATTGGAAACATTGCCGAAAATTTTCATCAATCGGCTGTATTTGGAGCTATATCCGTTGTTATTATGGCAGCCATAGGCGGGGTTTGGATACCGACATTCATTATGTCCGACACCTTGCGGACTATAGGGATGTTTTCTCCCATGCACTGGGGCCTTTCCGGCTTCCTGGAGGTGTTTATGCTGGATGCCGGAGTAAAAGCCATTCTGCCTGAAAGCGGTATGATGGTTCTTTTTGGACTGGTATGCTTTACAATTGCCATTGCCTTCAATTACCGCAGAAGGCTGGACGTTTGAACCTGTTGTTTATGGCATAAGCCGGGTTGATGATACAGGTCACGATGATCTCGTACCATTGAAGCCCGTTTTTTCGCATGGCCAGTGTAGCCCTGTGACCGGGTGGCATTGAAGTAAAAACTTCCCTGGTAGGGATGGCCAATGTAATTTATCACGGCCAGATCTTTGTCTTTTACGGGAGGGGTTGTGAATGTCTTTTTGTATTGCGCTTTCATGGAAGCAGCCAGGAATGCTTCTTTCCTGTCCCACTGGCTTATATATTCTGGGGATAAGACCAGGGCAGTCATAATCACTGTGTTGTACCCCAGGGCGTAACCGGAACCGCGGAGCATTTTGTTGCCGAACGTTTTTTCGCTGTATTTTAATCCCGGATCTTGCGCCTGGATGTACTGGGCTTTAAGGGGAATAAAAGGAAGTGTCATCACCGCAAGGAAGAAACCGACTTTAAGTTTCATAAGTAATTGTCAGTTATGCCACTCAAACTTACATAAAATTCGTTGATTTTACGTCCGTTCCAATAAAAATCAAGAC